>JAUNIS010000045.1 GCA_030523325.1 Phascolarctobacterium sp. | reverse complement strand
GCTGCAGTTGCAAGTGTAGGCTTCGTTATGAGCGCCAGCGCAGAAGAAGTGCAAAGTCACAATCTTGATACTCTTACCGTAGAAGGTAGAGCAGAAACGTTACCTGGCGGTTTACTGAATTCCAGTGGTACTGTCGGTCTTTTGGGCGAGCAAAAGGTAATGGACACTGATTTTTCTACCTATAACGTAAGTAACAAATATTTGGAAACTTTTATTGGTTCTAGTGAACCTCTTGATAGAGCTTTGGCAAATGTACCGTCTATTAATCCCTCCGGCTCTGTTTTGCACGGTGACTTTAATATTCGTGGCTTCCGTACTAACGGTAACGCATTTTATGTAAATGGCGTTAACGGTATGATGACTCAATTTAATGTTCCTACATTCGCAATTGAAAGCATCGATATTGTCTCTGGTCCTAACTCTATGCTTGGCACTTCCATGGTTGTTTACGAAGGCGATACAGCTGGCGGCTTGATTAACATGCGCACCAAACGTGCTGGCGAAAAAGATTTTATCAGATACAAACAAACCTTCTCTGGCAAGGGCGCATTTGGTGAATATATTGATGTAAGCCATCGTCTTGGCAAAAATAAAGAATGGGGCATTCGTATTAATGCAGAAAATCTTAACGGCGAAACTGCTATGGATGAGGCAAGAGTTAAATCCAAAGGCATCGCTTTAAATATTGACCATAAAGGTAGCAAGAGCAATACTAATTTATTTGCAACTTATACGGATAAAGACGTTTATAATGGCGTAAGATGGTTCAAACTTGTTACCGGTGGTGTTACTCATGTTCCTAGTTCCGTAGATGGTAGCAAAAATTATTCTGCTAATGGTACCTGGAAGGCTGGTTATGGCTGGTTTGCAACCTTGAACCATGAACAAAATATTAACAAGAATTGGACGATGTTTGCAAATGCAGGTTACAGCAGACAATTATTGAATCAAAACGTTTCTCCGTATATGAGTTCTTATTGGATTAAGAATGACGCAGGTGACTACGATCTCTTGCAAACTAACAGCGTAACTCCACAAAGAATTTATTATAGTCAAATTGGTTCTAAAAATAAATTCAAAACTGGTTCTGTAAAACATACTCTTATTACATCCCTTGATAAAGAATGGAGAAATAGAGAAACAGCTCCTAACTTAACAGGTAATAAGACAGTTGGTGTTGGTAATATTTATACTCATATTCTTAACCAACTGACTTCTGCAAGAGATGTTAAATACGGTGGATTCCGTCACAACAACAGGACTTCTGTTTGGGGTGCTTCCATTTTAGATAATCTTGAATTTGGCAAATGGAATGCAATGATTGGCGTTCATAAGCATGAAGGTAACGCTCGTAGCTATACATATGCTACCGACTCCTGGAAATCCGTAAAATCTTCTGGCACTTGCCCGACCTATTCTTTAGGTTATAAGCCCAGTGATAAATGGTTAATCTACGGCAACCATTCTGAAAACTTTAACCTTGGTGCAACCGCGCCTCAAGGAACTGCCAACGAATATCAAATCGTAGATCCTGCTAAGACTAAGCAAAACGAAATTGGTTTCAAATATAGCAATCACGGAAATCTTTTGACCGTTGCTTACTTTGATATTGATCAAACAAGCTATATGACAAATGATGCTAATTTCTATGCTGCAGACGGCAAAATCAACCATAAAGGCGTGGAATTATCATATTCAGGTAAATTAGCAAAGAAATGGAACGGCAACTTAGCTCTTGCATGGATGGATGCTAAATATGAAAAAACTTCTACTCCTTTCAAAAATGGTGCACAAGAAACCGGTCAACCGAGATGGCGCGGTTCTGCAGCTCTTGAGTATGAAGCAGATGAAAGATTTAAAGTAATGGCTCGTGCTACTTATACTGGTTCTACTCCGTTCTATACTGTAACAAACAAAACCAGTACGGCAACCGCTAACAGCCTTCATTTGTCCGCTAAACCTTTCATGGTTTATGACTTGGGTGTTGCTTATAATACTAAGATTAATAGTGTGCCCGTTAAATTGATGGCTATGTGCTATAACTTGTTTGATAAGGATTACTGGATGGTATCTCGCGGCGACCAAATTTATACATCTGCTCCAAGAACATTCTTCCTCAGTGCAACATTCGAAATCTAAAATTTTTGTTCTTTGAAAAAGTTAAAGCGGGTAAATTCTTTTTTACCCGCTTTAATTTTAATTAATTTGTCATGAAAAAAATATTTTTGTTTGCTGTTTTACTTTTAGCATTAATGCTTGGAGGCTGTGCACAAGGTAAAAAAGCAAATACTGTTAATGAAAAAATAAATATTTCACAAGACACTGTCGTTCTTGCAGCTCCTCGACATCTTGCTCCAGGACCAAAGGACGGTATGTATTGCAGTAAAATTCTTGACGTTTGGGAGCCGTTGATTACTCATAATGATGATGGCACGCCAAAACCTTGTTTGGTCGAGAGCTGGGAGATGCGAGATGGTGGCAAGGAATGGACTTTTAATTTACGCAGGAATGTTTATTTTCATAATGGTACACATTTTACAGCTGATTCAGTAATTGCTAACTTTGACCGGATGAAAAAAGGTTATAAACGTAGTAATTTTTATGGACTGAATCTAAATGTTTATTATCCGACCTTGAAAAAATACGAAAAGCTTGATGATTATACCTTTAGACTTACTTTTGCAGAGCCGAACATCAATCAACTTTATAAGATGATGGATTTTGGTTCACCTATGTTTGCTCCTGAATGCTTGGATCAAGACGGTCACTTTAATGGTATCGCCATAGGAACAGGTCCCTATATCATCAAGGAAAACGTTTTAAATAAATATGTTCGTCTTGTAAAAAACGAAAATTATTATGGAGAAAAAGCTCATATAAAAGAATACATAATCCGGAGTATTCCAAGTGCAGAAGTTCGTTATGCAGCTTTAAAGGCTGGAGAAATTTGGGGCGTATTAGATATTAATGCTATGCCACCCTTTCTCGCTCCAGAGGTTTTGAAGGACCCTAATTTAGATTTACATGTGAATAAATCTACGATGACGAGATTTTTAAATTTAAATGGCAAGAGGTTCCCCTTTAACGATATAAGAATGCGACAAGCCGTGAGCTATGCCATTGATAGAAATAATTTGGTTAATGGTTTGTATTTGGGTTATGCTTATCCAACGCAAAACGTTTTAAATTATACTAGTCCTTATTTTAAAGAATTTCCGGTCGTTTATGATTTGGCTAAAGCTAAAGAACTATCTAAACAAGTTTTAGGAGAAAAACGTTGCGATATTACCTATATAATTAACGGAGCGGATCCATTGCAAAAGGGCGAAGCAGAGCTCATAGCTTATTGGTTAAAAGATATTGGTTTAGACGTTACTATAAAATCTATGGAATATGGAACTATGAGTGCAGCTATGCGTAAGGGTGAATATAATATTGCTCGTACTCAACAGGGACTGCCCAATGGCGATCCGTACAGTATTATCTATACGTTTATGATGCCTGACGGCGCTCGCAATATTAGTGCAAGTGCGGGCTATAAAAGTGATGAGGTTGTGCGTCTGATGGAAGAGGTCAAGCATACGGTTGATGAGAACAGAAGACACGAAATCTATAATCGTCTGCAAGAGATTTCCATTCAAGAGGTGCCGATGTGCCCGCTGTATAACGATAAAACATTGGTCGCTTATAACAAGAAGCTTAAAAATTACAAAGCTTTGATTTATGGTGTGAAGCTAGAAGAGATTGAGTTGGTGAAATAATGCTACGTTACGCTGGTAAAAAAATACTGAGTGCTATACCTGTATTATTAGGCATTAGTATGCTTGCGTTTGTGCTTGGGCTTTTAAGTCCTGGTGATCCAGCAGAATTTGTTCTCAGTCAAAATGGACTTACAACTCCGACCGAGGCCGAGCTAGTAGCCATGCGTGAAGAATTAGGCTTAAACGTGCCCGCCTATATTCGTTACTGGAATTGGTTCCTTGGTCTTGTGCAAGGAAATTTAGGTGAAAGCTATGTGACAGGACGTAATATAGGTAGTGAAATCATGCTTCGTTTACCTCTGACTCTTACTCTTGCAATTTTTTCTTTAGTGCTGACTGTTTGCATTGGTCTCACAACCGGTGTGGTTTGTGCTGAAAAAGAAGGAAGCAAGGTGGATGGCTTTGTAAAATCTCTTACCAATATTATGCTTTCTGTTCCTGGCTTTTGGTTGGCATTAGTTTTGATTCTTGTTTTCTGTGAGAAATTGCGAGTGCTTCCTACGAGTGGGAGTGATGGATTTGTCAATTTTATTTTACCGAGCATTGTTTTATCGTTTGCTACAATGGGGACCATTTGTAGGTTTATGCGGGGAGCCATGCTAGAAGAATTTTCCAAACAATATTATTTGGTTGCCAAAGTACGTGGTTTAGCAAAAAGTAAATTGCTTTTTGCTTATGCTTTACCAAACGCTTTGATTCCTGTAATTGCGCTACTTGGTAATTATTTCGCAGGAGTTTTGGGTGGCTCGGCTATCGTGGAGAGTATTTTTGCCATCCCGGGTATGGGAAGCATGGCCCTCGAGGCTATTCGCATGCGCGATTACCCAGTTTTGCAAGCATACGTGCTTGTGAGTGGATGGATTTTAGTTTTAGTTACATTGGGCGTTGACCTGCTCATCGCTTATTTGAATCCTAAAATTAGGTTTGGTGAGCGGTTATGAAAAATATAAAGCTTTATCTGGCGCTTACCGTAATCTCTTTAATAATAGCTGCCAGTGTATTAGCACCTCTTCTTGCAACGCATAATCCTTTTGAACCCAACATGGCTGAACGTTTAATGAGTCCTTGCATGAGTCATATCTTTGGCACAGATAATCTTGGCAGGGATATGTTTAGTCGCATTCTCTACGGAGGCAGGGCTTCTATGCTGCTGTCTATGTTGGCGGCAGTCTTAAGTTTAGTGCTCGGCATGTTAATCGGTATTCTAGCTGGATTTTACGGTGGTAAATTAGACGCAGTCATTACAGTAATCACCAATATCTTTCAAGGCATTCCAGGTAGCTGCTTTATGATTGCGATTGTAGGTGTTTTAGGAGCTGGCATCGAGAGTCTAGTTTTTGCTTTAGTTGTAACGAGTTGGGCAGCTTTTTCCCGTATTGTAAGAGCTCAGGTCCTGGCCCTTAAAGAAGAAGCATTTATGGAGGGCTTACGTTCTTTAGGCTGCAGTAATTGGCGCATTATTACTCGTCATATAGTGCCCAATATTTTTAATAAATTGTTAGTTCTTTTTACCATTAGATTAGGCAGGGGAATTCTTTCCGTTGCAGGACTGTCCTTCATTGGTTTAGGTATCCAACCTCCTACTCCAGACTGGAGTGTTATGATTAATGATGCTATGCTTTATTATCGTTCAAGCCCACATTTAATTATCATTCCTGGATTATTTATTTTTCTTTTAATTTATTCCATCAACACTTTAGGAGATGAAATGCGCGATCGTTTAGATGTGCAATTTAGCGAGGTGCGCAAATGGTAAAAAATATCGTTGTAAAAAATTTATCAGTTGGGTTCCCAACTAAGCAAGGTGTTGTGCAAGCCGTTGACGACGTAAGTGTTGTTTTTCAAGAAGGAAAATTTACGGCGATTATCGGTGAATCAGGTTGTGGAAAGTCGGTGTTAGGGCAAGCCCTGATGGGAATGCTGCCGAATTACGTAGTTCTCCAAGGTAGTGTTCTTTATGGCAACTTAAAAGCTTCTGCTGAAGTTTTTTTACAAAACAAAATCTACGGTCGTGAACTAGGTATAGTGCCGCAAAACCCGTCAGCCTCTCTTAATCCTACACGTAAACTAAAAAAACAGTTCGACGACTTGCTTGAAGCACATGGAGTGTTCGACAAGGACGACAGCATAAAAAAACATTGGTTACATTTCTTTGCTTTAGATGACGCGGACAGAGTTTTAGTTTCCTATCCTGACGAATTAAGTGGTGGCATGCAACAAAGATTTCTTTGTGCCCTTGCTATGTCCTTAGAACCTAAATGGATTTTAGCGGATGAGCCTACTAAAGGATTGGACGAAGAAACCTGCAGTATCGTCTTGGAAAATTTATTAAAAATTAAAGAATTGGGAAGCGTCAGCATGGTTATCATCACGCATGATGTTAAATTGGCTCGTAACGTTTGTGATAAGACATGCGTGATGTACGCCGGACAAATGGTGGAACAAGGAACGGATGTTTTTAATACGCCAGTCCATCCCTATACAAAAAGTTACATGCAAGCATTGCCTGAAAACGGTTTTAAACCGCTTTGGGGACGAGCACCAAATTTAAGCGACGCTTTGCAAGGTTGTAAATTTGCCCCACGTTGCATGTTTGCGAGTGAAATTTGCAGGCAAGCTGTTCCGGAAACAAAAATTTCACCTCATGGGGAAGTGAGGTGTCATCATGCTTAAAGCTTTAAATATCAAGAAAACTTTTTACGATAGACAAAGTGGTACGCATCGAACTGTCCTCGATAATGTAAGCGTCCAAATCGCTGAGCAAGAAGTCCTTGGCTTGATGGGGACAAGTGGCAGTGGCAAGAGTACGCTTGCTCGCATCGTCTTAAAACTTATCGAAGCGGATGAGGGAAAAGTTTTATTTGAAGGTCAGGAAATATCAACAGGAAAAAATTTGCGAAATTTTCGCCGACACGTACAATTCGTTTCGCAAAGACCAGAAAATTTTTTTGATCCGCTCTTTACTCTTGGGCAGAGCTTGAAGGAGCCTTTGGATATCTTCGGCTTAAAGCTTAGCCAAGAAAAAATATCTGAGGCTTTGGATTCTGTGCAATTGCATGAGGGTTTGCTCAGTCGTTATCCTCATCAAGTGAGCGGCGGAGAAATTCAACGTCTATCAATAGCCAGAGCATTATTGCTCGAACCAAAGCTTTTAGTTTTGGATGAACCAACTGCTATGCTAGACGTGTCCGTGCAGGCTCAGGTTTTATCCGTGCTCAAGGATATTCATCAAACTAAGGGGATTTCTTATCTGTTAATTTCTCACGACAAGGATGTTGTGAATTATATGTGCGACAGAACAATTTTACTTAAGAACGGTCGCGTGGTTTAGTTTTGAATTTTTTCGGCAACGGGATGATTTTTGCGAGTCGAGAAATTAAAAAAATATATTTTTTAAAGAGGTGTTATGATGAAAAAGAAAACTTTAGCTCTCAGTCTTTTGGCAACAATTGCAAGTGTTGGCTTTGTGATGAGCGCAAGCGCAGAAGAGTTGCAATCCCACACACTGGATAGCATTACTGTTGAGGGACAAAGTGATATTTTACCAGGTGGAATGGTAGCGGATAACGCTAGAATGGGTATCTTGGGCAATAAAAATATTATGGAAATCCCTTATTCCCAAATGACAATGACGCAAAAATCAATCGAAACTTTTGCGGATGCATCTCAACCTTTATGTAATCTGTTGACAAATAATCCTTCTATTCGTACTGGTACAACTTCTCCTATGTACACCGATTTTGCTATGCGCGGAGTTTGTATGAATGGTAACCATATGTTATTGAATGGTGTTCCAAGCTTATTTTACCAATTTACTACTCCGCCTACTCATATTATCGATCGTATTGATATTATGAGCGGTCCGAGTGGCAGCTTAAATGGTGTTAGCATGTCTAATAATGGTGTTAATAGTGGTGCAACTCCTGCTCCTGGCACAATCAATGTTACTACTAAAAAAGCACCTGATAAACCGGTTATTCGTTACACGCAAACATTCTCTGGCCGTAGTAACAAAGGTGAATTCATTGACATTGGCAAACGCTTCGGTAAAAATAACCAATGGGGCGTTAGAGTCATGGGTGAATATATGGACGGCGGCTTAGCTGTTCGTGGTGGTGAAAAGGAAGAAAAAAATATTTTCGTTAATATCGACCACAGAGGCAATAAGAGTACTACCAATATTTTTGGCGGCCATTTTGATTTACGAGTAAATAATGCTCAAAAATGGTTTACATTTGGTGGCAAAAAAGATGTTATGCCTTCAGCTCCTGATTCAAAAAATAATTACGATTATGACGGAACAACGAAATGGGTACATGGTTGGCTGGCTACCATCAATCATGAACAAAAAATGAATGATCACAGTGCGTGGTTCTTTAATGCTGGCATCAATCAAAGAAGTGGTAACAAATATAATTCTAGTTCCGCTTTGAGATTTGATGATTTAGGAAATTTCATGAGTTCAAATACACTGAACGCGCAGAACGAAGCAGGTAAAAATACTTATGTCCAATTTGGTCTTAAAGGCGACGTTAAGACCGGCAAGGTGAAACATAATCTGTCTTTGGCTGTAGATAGAGCATGGTCAAAATATTGGAATGACTCACATAATGATTACGCAGGTTCTATTTTGGGTAATTTGTACACCGGTGTTATTCATACTCACCCAGCTCTGCCTACCATGCGTTATGCAGCTCCGTCTTGGCAAGAGACCAACGTAGGTATAACAATCGCTGACTCTATGGAATTTGGCAAAGCAAATCTATTTTTTGCAGTTAACAGAAAACATGAAGATTTCACCAATCTTTTAAATGGACAACATATTCAAAATAATAATTGGGCTCCTTCTTATGGATTAAGTTATATGCCTACGAAGAACATCTCAGTATATGCTGGCCACTCTGAAAGTATGTCTAGAGGATTTGTTGTAACAGATAAAACTTGTGGTAACTATGGTGAAACCATGGATCCAGTTAAGAGCAAACAAAACGAAATTGGCGTAAAATATAAATCTGGTAAAATTTTACATACCTTAGCATACTTTGACATTGAAGAAGCAAACAGATATAAAGATAGTTCCTTTAATTGGTATGTTGACGACGGCAAAAATAAATATAGAGGGCTTGAATATACTATCAACGGACAATTGGGTGCTAAATTGACCTTGACAGGTGGTGTCACCTGGTTGAATGCTCAACGCGATAAAACTGCAGGCGGTTCAAAAGATGGTTGGCACGTAAATGGAGTTCCAAAATGGAGTGCAGTAATTGGTGCCGAATATAAACCCACTGATGCTTGGGGAATCGTTGGCCGTGTGAATATGATTGATAAGTGCTATATTGATTCTAGTGCAGCAGGTGGCAAGACTCAAATTTCTGGTTATACCACATTCGATCTCGGCGTAAACTATAAGACAAAGATTAATACCGTACCAGTAAGATTGAGCGCAATGTGTTACAACTTGACCAACAAGGATTACTGGCTAGGCCGTGGTGGCTCTACGACATTCGGTTTGTCCATGCCTAGAACCTTCGCACTCTCTGCAACCTTCGATATCTAATTAAAAATTTATTACTCATCGACTCTCTCTATTGGACTCCCGGTCTTGTGCCGGGAGTCCTTATCATGGCTTTTGTTTTAACAGAGGAATTTTAAATGCAAGATTTTATTCGTGACAATATGATATTAGGAATGAAACCTTTAGCAGGCGTACATCGCTTTAGTGTCAATGGTAAAATTTCTGGGAATTTAGCTGCGATTCATGAAATTGAAAACGCTGTGCCGGTTATTGTTAGTCCTATTGGTTGCGGTTTTCATTATCGTAATAGTGCAAGAAGTCGGAACACTTCTTTCTCAGAACTTGAATGCGTGAATATGAATAATGAAGATGTTATCTTTGGCAGTGAAGCGAAACTAAAAAAATTATTAAGACATATTGATCAAGAGCAAAAGCCAGAAATTATTTTTGTTCTGCCTTCTGTTGTTTCTGACGTAATCAATGACGATTTAGAAGGCGTTGTCTTGGAGATGCAAAAAGAACTGAAGGCAAAAATAATTCCCGTTAGGTCACAAGTTTTTTCTCATATGGATAAGACTAATGCAACTAAACGTCTTAAAGAAAAAGCTGCTCAAGGTTGTGGTGCTCCAAGTAAAAAGTCGGGAGTTGATTACAAGGGATGTGGTTACGTAGAAGTTATGGAAGCATTAGTTGATTTCGTGATGGAACCTCAAGAGGTTGAGCCTCTGACAATAAATGTTGAAAGCTTTATTTGGGGCTTTGGTGGTAACCATAAGCTTGCCTGCATGAAAAAAATGTTTGCAAAGCTTGGCATTAAAATAAATGTTTTACTTCCAGCCTGCTCTTTGGAGGATATTAAGCAGGCTCCAAGGGCCGCGCTGAATATTGTTCGTCGCAAGAACTGGGCGGATAAAATGCAAGAAAAATTCGGTACACCTTACTTGCATATCATGGATATGATGGAATGGCACGGCTTGAATGGTATTACTGAATTTTATTTGCAAATTGGCAAGGCACTGGGCATTGAAGAGAAGGTTCGACAGCTTCTTGCTGTAGAACGAAAGAATATTGAAGAGCTATATGAAGAATATAGAAACAAATTTGCAAGCAAGAACTTCTGTTTATTTACGGGAATGCTTGCAGGACTTCCCGATATGATGAAGGCTTTAGAGATGGATTACGGCTTTTCTTTGAAAAAGATTTGCATTACACTCAATCCTGGCTTTCAAAAGGAATGCGGCTTGGATGATAAATTTATGCAGCTGCTTTATGCAAAACTGGATGACGCAAAAAAATATATTGGTAGCCAAGCAGATATTTTGCTGAATCCCACGGGTGAAGAAATTAAGAAGGCTGTAGCAAGCTGTGATTTTATTATCACTGGTAGTGATGCAGATAAAGGAAAGTACGGCAAAACTATTTTGCCTCTCTACTTAGATAGTTCTGTCTTTGATTATGCAAGCTTTGTAGAAAATATGAAAAGCTTTGCCAAGATTATTGATGCTCCAGAAGTTGTCGGTGAACATTTACTTTTAAATAGATTAACCTTTGACAAAGTTTTTTTCCCTTTGGAAGCAAATGATGAAAACACACATGCTTCTAGAGAGATGTATGCAAGAATGTGGAGGAAAAGAAGATTATGAAAGCATTGACGAGCTGTGCGTTGTTTGGTGCAACGAGAGTTCTTGCGGGAATTACCGATGCCATCATTCTTCAACATTCTGTTGCTGGCTGCAATTATGGTACTTTAAGTTTTCGCTATCCTACAAGGATGAATAATATTCGTCAAGCTAGCACCATCGTTTATGAAGAAAATGTTATTTGCGGCGGTGCTGAAATTTTGGCTAAAGGATTACATGAGGCAGATACATTATATAAAAATATTAAAACAGTTTTTGTAATTAGCGGGTGCGTTCCCAACCTGATTGGTGATGATATTGAAGGTATTATTGCCGATAATCCAATTAATAAAAAAGTTATCCACGTCAGTGCTCCTGGTTACAGTGGAACTATGGAAGAAGGTAGCGAGGTTGCGCTTGTAGCATTAGCCAAGCTTGTTAAAGAACAGCCAAGATTCACCGAACCGAGTGTAAATATTTTTGGCATTTTTCCGGATGATCCAGAGGCTTTGGGTGATATGCTTGCCCTTGAAGATGCTTTTGGAGGAAAGGTAGCTGTTAATTTCAATACATGTTTTTCGTCTATGAATGATATCGAAGATATGGGGAGAGTTCATTTAAATATTTGTCTAGGTTGCGGTGAAGCTCTTGCCCGAGAGTTACAAAACAAGTTTGGTACGGAATATATTTGTTGCGATTATCCTTATGGCATTAATGGGATGGTTGAGTTTCTCACGATTGTGGGTGAAAAACTTGGCATTGGTTTTCAAAAAGAAATAGCTAGGCTTAATTTCCAAGGAGAGGAGCTTGCGCGTAGGGCAGTTGATTATCTAGAAAATATTTATCAGCTTCCAGCAATGCTTGTTGTGGACAGAGTTAGATTTTCTGGTTTGAAAAAGTTTTTGCAAGAAGAGTTGGGAATGTATGTTACCTTTGCTAAAACAACTGAGCAAACAGACTTGAACGAACTTATGGAAGAAGTATCGAAAAACGTTCCTGCATTAATTTGTGCATCCTCCTTTGTTAGTGATTTGGCCAGGGAACGCCAGGTTCCTTTACTTCGAATTGCTTATCCAGTGGTAGATGAGGTAAGTCTTAATTATACAGGTTATTTAGGAGCAAGGGGATTTGCGCATCTTCTCGAAAAAATAATTAATGCGAGTCTACAAATGGACTATAAGAAAAATTCGTTATTCCCGCATATTCGCAAGGAGTGTACTGATGAATATTGAAACGCATCCGTGCTTTAGTAGTTGCTGCAGTAATTACGCAAGAATTCATTTGCCGGTGGCACCTGCGTGCAATATGCAATGTAATTATTGTGTTCGCAAGTTTTCTTGTGCCAACGAAAATAGACCTGGGGTAACGGTTAAGGTTATGAGTCCAGAGGAAGCTTTGCTTTGGTATAAGGACATGCAAGCACAAACTCCTATGCTTACAGTAGTCGGCATAGCAGGTCCTGGAGATAGTTTGGCGAATTGGTCTCAAACAAAACGTACTTTAGAGTTAATTCGGACTTACGATAGAAGTGTACAATTTTGTTTATCAACAAACGGATTGCTCTTGCCCGATTACGTAGATGATTTGTTAGGCACCGGTGTCGAGTTTGTTACCGTTACGGTTAATGCGATTGATCCTCGTATCGGTACAAAAATTTATTCCTTTATTAATGACGGCACAAAAATTTTAAAAGGTGAGGAAGCTGCAAAACTACTTTGGGATAGGCAAAGAGAGGGCATAAAGAAATTGGTTGCAGCAGGTATTTGCGTCAAAATTAATTCAGTAGCTATTCCTGGTATTAATCTTGAGGAAATTGTCAATGTTGCTCAAACTGTTGGTGAATTAGGTTGTGAATTGCAAAATATCATACCGATGCTTCCTGTCGCTGGTTCAGCATTTGGTAATTTGTCTGAGCCAGCAAAAGAGCAGATTCAAACACTGAGAATGCGTTGCAGAAAATATGTTCGGCAAATGATGCATTGTGCTCGTTGCAGGGCTGATGCAGTTGGCTCGTTACAAGTTATATGTAAATAGCTTTCCTTCCGTCAGTCATCCTACTACAATTTTTATAAATGGTTTAACAATTTTCTTGAACTAGAAAGCTCTGTGTATAATCCTTGTCTTGAGGGGTGCACTCTTTAGGGTGTACATGGACTTAGCGCGTTTCTTGTTTTTGAGCTTACGAGTTAGATTTGGCATTTGTTTTCATAAATTTTTTTTATTGCTTTTATTTCTTGTAAAAGTAAAGACTTCTCAATGTTGCATTAATGCTATAAAGGTAGTATACTACATAAAGTAACTAATGATTATTAAGATGAATTATCGTTAAGGTTGTGCAATTGGAGGCTTAAAAATGTTTTCAACAGGTCTTGATTATTTTTTCAAAGGC
>JAUNIS010000044.1:2847-13817 GCA_030523325.1 Phascolarctobacterium sp. | reverse complement strand
GACTCGAACCTGCGACCTTTTGATTCGTAGTCAAACGCTCTATCCAGCTGAGCTACGAGGCCGATTGCGTTGCCGATTTAAGCAACAAACATATTATACTCGAGTGAAATAGTTTTGTCAACAAATATTTCGAGAAAAATTTAAAATTATTTTATACATTTTTTACGAAGAGCTTAAGCTTCTTTACGCTCGTATTTTTCCTTCCAGCCGCAGTATATAAATCCGATGAGTCCCAAAAGGAAAAACCCGATGCTTGTTGCTTGGGCAGATTTAAGTCCAAAAGCCCAAGGTTCGGCATAATCCCCGCGTAGCATTTCCAAACCAAAACGTAAAATCGAATAAAGCATGGGATAAAGACAAACCGCTTGCCCTTTGGCGTGCTTCGTGGTACGGAACAACAAAAGTAAAGCGAAAAGAATGACGTCTATCTGCCCTTCCCAAACTTCTGCTGGCCAAAGAGGCTGCGTTCCGTAGGTTGCCCTTGCCAAGGTGCCTTCGGGATAAATAATTCCAAAGTCTCCACCCGTTGGCGTCCCGAAGGCATCGCCATTTAAAAGGTTCGCCATGCGTCCGATGGATTGCCCAATTAAAAGCGAAGGGATGACAATGTCTCCGAACTCAAGCCAATCGATGTCATGCAGCTTGCAATAGGCAATGCCTGCGAGAACTCCTGCAAGCATACCTCCTTGCACTGCCATACCACCTTGCCAAACGTAAGGAATCTCTAGAAGATGCTCGGAATAATACTCCCAATCAAAAAAGAAAACGTCCCATAGCCTGCCACCGATGAGCCCAGCAAAACCTCCATAAATACCTATATCAACAACATGATCGTGCCAACGTCCATCCTGCTTTGCCAAAAAATATGCTGTGCCCGTTGCCAGAGCAATAGCCATACATAAAACTAATCCGTACATACGGACGGGAAAATTACCAATGTGAAACAAATATTGATGCATATGTGCCTCCTAAAAAACTATGTAATATTTTAACATAATTTTCAGGATTGTGCATTATCTGAATTCTTCTATGCATTCGTCAATAGTTTCCAGAAGATATTTCAGTCTCTCTTTATCCTGTTTTTTATAAACAATATAATAATTAATGCTTGAGCCCTCATCAATGACGGGAATTAATTGACGATTATTTCCGTCGAGACGATAGGTAGAAACAATTCTCGTATTCAGGGTCAAGATTTTTCTCGATTTAAGAATCGTATTAAAGATATATAAATCATTTTCTAGGCGAAGGTTGGTATCTTCACCAATCTCTTTATATATCTTTAATAATTTTTGAGAAAAGCTTCCTTCGATGTGATAACATACCAAGTCCTTCACACGTGGATCGTGCAAAGATATTTCTTTATCTTGAGCAAAACGTTTATCCTCAGGATGTACGGAAAGCATAATTTTATCTTCGGCAAAAAACTTACAAATAATCCCTTCTTCTTTTATAGGCGTATCAGTAATAAGCATATCATATCTATTCCCTCTTAACATACGGAAAGCATAATCAAGATCAGTATATGTATGGGAATCTAATTCCAATTGCGGATAATTAATAGTAAATTTTTGCGCAAAATACCAACGAGGTCCAGGATCGCAAGCACTCATACGAAAGATTCTGTCTCTGTTGGTATAATCCTTTAACTCCCCATAGCACATATCCTGTTCTTCGATAATTGCATTGGCATGCTTGTACAAAATTTCTCCCGCTTGGTTTAATTTGCGAACATTACCTACGCGATCAAAAAGCTCGATTTTTAATTCATTTTCCAATCTTTTCACCGCATAGGTTAAGCCTGGTTGAGAAATTCTTATTTTAGCGCTAGCCTCTGCTAAAGTTTTACTTTCTACAATAGCTTTAAAATATAATAAATCCCTGATATCCATCTTATCCTCCTGCAATATAACTAGTAATTATATTAACATAATTAACATATATTGTACTTTTTCCTAGAAGCATTATATAATATACACAAATCTTAAGCAATATAAAAAAGTTTGAAAACCTATGAAAATTATATAATCAAGGAGGTAAACATGATTAATTTTGCTTTAAGAACAAGAAAACCAAAAAGATGCAAGGATATCTATTGTAGATTTTGTTATCCCTTGTACAACGGTAATACATTTCTTTATGGAGATACCTTTAATAACGAAGGATTATGCTCTCGTGATTTCTGCGTTTATGCTTTGCCCAACACAAGCTACAATCATCCTCAAACTCCTTATATGATGCATTATTAAGTCTCACATAAAAAAACTCCTCGCATCTTTTATCTGTCTTGTAAAACGGACAAATTAAAGCGAGGAGTTTTTTATTAATGATGAGTGCCATCCACAATCTCAATGCCAGCAGCCGCAAGCTCGGCAGCAATCTTCGCGATTGTCGGGCATTTTACTTTTTCACCGGCTTCGTTCTTTTTGCTTGTGCAAGCAGAAAGATGCAAAACATCAAGCTCGGCCAATTTCATGCGTTCAATTTTCTTTTGAATGCCTTCTTGATTCTCTAGCATAGAATCGCCACAACCGTTACAGGTCCACATAGCAATCATTTGCACGTCTTCGCCTTGATAACGTTCAAAAGCATTTGCCTTATTATTAAAAGCCTTAAAGCAACCTGTTGCCGCACAGGATGCGGATGTTTTGAGACATCTTAAAACCGCAACTTTTTTCATGTTATATTTCTCCAGTTAAAATAAGCTCAGGCCAAGAGACCTGAGCTATTTATCATTTGTTATTATAAAAAATCAGACAAAACGTTTAGATTAAATGGTCTGATAATATTTTATTTTTCTTCTTCAACAACGATCTTTGCGTCCGGTGCGTTCTTTTTAATGGAAGCAATACCATTTTTGCAGCTTGCAAGAGCTTTGTAGCCTTCACCGGTAGCAATGATTTGGCCGTTAGTAGCTTTCAGGCGGAAACGGAACTCACCGGCTTTGTCCTTGTAAACCTCGAATTTCGGATGTTTAACCTTTTCGAAGCCTTCAACGGTTTGGTCTTCGATCTCAGCGATAGGTGCATTTTTCATAACGCTAGCGATACCTTGACGGCAATATTTTTCGTCTTTGTAAACTTGGGAAACAGCAATGATTTCACCGTTGCCAGCTTTCAGATTGAATTTAACGCCACCATTTTTTGTGGGGCTGATAACAAATTTGCCCATAATAGAAGCCCTCCTTATTATATAACGGTACTAATTATATTTTAAACAAACATCACCATTTATGCAAGAAAAAAATAAAATAATCTGACTAATTTTAATCGTTGGATTTTGCGCAGCAAAATCCATCCTCAATTGCTCATTGCTCTTTGCTAATTGCTAATTCTTTTAAACTATTCAACGCTGTTCTCAAGTCGTCCAATGCCCTCGATTTCACAAACAACCACGTCGCCCTTTTTCATCCACACAGGCGGTTGCATGCCCATCCCTACGCCAGCCGGAGTACCTGTAGCAATAATCGTACCAGGCAAAAGTGTCATGCCTTGGGAAAGGTCGGCAATGGCCTCGGCTACAGTGGTAATCATATAACGAGTGTTGGAGCTTTGACGTAGCTCGCCATTAACATAGCTCTTAACATCAAGGTTTTGCACGTCCTCAATGCCATCAGCCGTAACGATGCAGGGACCAATAGGAGTAAAGCCATCCAAGCTTTTACCCAAATACCATTGTTGGTGTCTTCTTTGAATATTTCTCGCACTTACATCATTAATAACCGTATAACCAAAAACATTTGCCAAAGCATTTTCGACAGTTGCATTTTTTGTTTCCTTACCAATGATAACGCCAAGCTCAGACTCATAGTCCAAGCTATCTACGTAGCCTTCGTAGGCGGGAATTGCTTCCCCAGGTGCAGTAGCACGATTTACGCGTTTGGAAAAATAAATGGCATCGTCCTTTTTTACGTCGAAGCTTTCGGCACTAAATCTCGTTGCTTCCTTTTGATGATCTCGATAATTAATTCCTAGGCAAATTACATCTTGACGAGGATGTACGATGGGAGCACAGAGCTTTACTTCGGAAAGCTTTACTTCTGCACCGCTGAGGCTGTCAACGTTTTTAGCAACTGCTTTTAAAATGGTAATTTTTTCAGCATCCAATTTATCAATAAGGTCGTTCATGTCCGAGAAATTTAATTCGCTAGATAATTTGGCTAATTTACTCATCACATAAGCACAGCCATCATCATAAAAGGCAACTAAAATTTCTTCTTTCTTGTTGATATACGCAGTATAAAGTCTCATCTTTTTCTCCTAATCTCCCACGTCAATGCCGCGAGCACGCAAATACGATTTTTTATAAGCCCTTTGAATAAGCCAAGGAAATCTTCCAGGCTGCGAGCCATCATCCTCGATGATAACGCGAGCCGTTTCCATAGGATTATTTTCAACCATTTTTTTATCAACGAGATACAAGCTACCTGTTAGCCCCTGCTTAAAGCCATGTTCTTTAAGCTTGGCAATAATTTTCGGATTGTAGCTACCGTTAGGATAAGCCATGGTCTCAACTATTAAACCAGGAAATCTTCGCTCTAGGTCATATTTGGAAACGCCGGTTTCCCAATCGTAATATTTTTCTTCGATATCCCCAAGAGGATTGTGGCTGAAGGTATGGGAGCCAATCTCCATGCCAGCGGCAAGCATTGCATGTATTTCCCCTTCGTTCATATATATTGTATCTGTACCAATGCGATTGTTAATGATATGGAAGGTTCCGTGAGCCCCATATTTTTTCATTAAAGGCAAGGCATATGTATAATTATTTTTGTAACCGTCGTCAAAGCTGAGAGCAATTTTTCGGGAAACATCATTGCCCGCGCGAAGATCCCCCATCAATTCTTTGACTGTCACCATCTTGTAGCCCTTGTCCTGCAAGTATTGGAGATGGCTTTCAAAAATTTCCGGAGTCATGACCAATGTTTTACCCCAAGGCTCAAAGCCGACCCCGTGATATTCCAAGACAAAGCCGCCAGATTGACAGAACTTGTCGTAGTCAAGCTTGACAAATATTCCAAGTGCAGCGCAAACGCAAAGACTCAAGCCAAAAATTTTTTTCATTTTACAATTCACTTAAAATTCACGCTCCAAGCATTTTCTTTCACGATGCGCTGATAATTTTCTTGGTCCGTGTCCCCTTCTGTAGAAAAGAAAAGTAATACGGAATTTTCGTCCAGCCCAAGTTTCACTTTAAGTGACGCAAGCTCTTGATATCTTAAGACGCATAGGGCGAGTCCTGCACCCGCAGCCCCGCTTTCTCCAGAAATAATTTTAGGGTCCCCATCCGTTTGGCTCGCTAGCAAGCGCATGCCCTCGGCCGCAATTTCATCAGGCATGCTGACAAAGAAATCGGCATAGCTTGCTAGCACTTCCCAGCCGAGAGTGCAGGGCTCGCCGCAGCATAAACCTGCCATAATGGAATCGAGCTTGCCACCTACGAAATGCAAATTACCATCATTTGCCAAGGCAGTTTGGTAAAGACAATCCGCCTTATCAGGCTCCACAATCGTAATAATGGGTAGCTTTTCTTGGTAAAAATCGGCAAGTAAACCAACAGCAGCACCGCTCATAGCTCCTACGCCAGCTTGTAAAAAGACGTGGGTAGGTAGCTCATCACCTAATTGCTGCACAGCTTCATAAGCCATGGTCGTATAACCTTGCATAATGGTTTGGGGAATTTTTTCGTAGCCTTCCCAGGCGGTGTCCTGCACCATAACCCAACCATTTTCCTCACTATATTTATAGGCAAGACGTACCGCATCATCGTAATTTAAATCGGTAATGCTTGCGTCTGCCCCAAGCTTTTGAATATTAGTAAGTCGTTCTAAGGAACTTCCGTGGGGCATTAATACGACGGCTTTTTGTTTGAGACGATTACAGGTCCAGGCAATACCCCTACCATGATTACCATCCGTTGCCGTAACAAAGGTTTCCTTTTTGCCTTGCTCGGCCAATTCTTGAAGTAAATTGAAAGTTAAATGATTATCGTCAAGATTGTTTTTACGAGCAAGGTAGGAGCCAATAGCATAGCTTCCACCTAATACCTTAAATGCGTTTAAGCCAAAGCGATAGCTTTCGTCCTTCACGTAAATCGCTTTAACGCCAAGAAGTTTGGCTAAGCCCTTGAGCTCGACCAAGGGAGTAGGCTCATATTCAGGAAAGCTTGCGTGAAAGGCCTCAATGTTTTTCGCCTTAGCTACTCCATAAGCACTTACATCAAAGCTAGGATTTTTTTGATTTTTCTTACGTTCGACAATTTTTATTGCATTCATTTTTTCTTTGCGATGAGCATGCCTAAGAGCACACCTGCGTCCCTATAAATATATTTGCTATTTGTTAATTGCAGCATGCGAATAATTTCCTGTTCCATGCGTTTATCCAAGGCTTTGCTAATTAAAGAATTACGTTTCTTCTTGAGATTACCTGCAAGCTTATCAGCAAATTTTGCCTCCACAGAGCGAGCAAGATAGATAATTTTATCTGCCAAGGAAAGTGCAGCTTCAGGATTCTTTTCACTCTCAAAAGCTTCTTGCCATTTTTTGAGAACGTTACGGGCGATGGACGCTGCTTCCATATATTCTTCGTTATCCCACTCGCTAGAAGCAAGCGCACTTTGTACGCCGTAGAAAACAGCCGTTAATTTGCCAAGCTTTAAATGTTCTACGAGTACTGCTTCTGCTTTAGCAATATTGTCATTGAGGGTTATGGACATAATAGTTTTGCTAAAGGCTTTGCCTTGCACGTCCACGCTGCGCCAAAGAGCATGCATCTCACGTAAATCAAGCACGCGATAGATAACGTGTAAAATCTCCTTGGCCATGTCAATATATTCTTCGAAAAGGCCTTTGCTATCAAGCTCGGATGCAAAAAGCATTAAGGACAACATGTATTCGCTTTGTTTAGCAAGATTTTTTAGTGCACTATCGCTTAAATCGTCTTGCATCACAACACTTTGCGCTAAGAGTGCTGCGTTGCCTTTTTGAGTGAAGGTTTCCAAAAGCTCGTTGCGTACAGACGCATCACCCATTTTTCTTTTAACAACTGGATAGGTTGCATCCTCGCCTATTAGTGCAAGACCGCGAGCAAATTTGCTGCGCGGTTCAACGAAAACCGGTACTGTTTGAGAGATAAGGGCAGCAAGCTGCAGGAGGTCCTTCACGGAGCCTTCCTTAATTTCGATTTCCATCTCGTCAATTTTAGCTTTATTTTTGGTGAGCTCGGAAGTAATCTTACCCTTGTCCACTGCTAGCTCAAAGGTTGAGCCATGAAATTTTAAATCGTAGGTTGTACGCTCTACATCCACGGTGAAAAGTCTGGTCACTCCGTCTGGTGCAAGCTCGGTTAATTCGTAGCCCAATCCTAATGCTCCAAAGCCTTCAAGAACAGCTTCATCCTTATCGAGAGGAATGTTAATCTCAATTCTTTCGGTTATGCCACCTTGATTTTTCTTGCCAGTCTTAACTGTTGCTTCAAAGCTGCCATCGCCCTTGTCACGCACACGGTAGGCAATGCCATTCTTTTTAAAATATAAATCCTCGGTATCGTAATAAGAGGATACCAAATTGTGTTTCGCTTTAGATCCCTTGACAATTTCTTCTTGCATAAAATTTGCGTTTAAAAGCTTGCGTAAATCCGCACGAGAAATTAATAATTTGAGTTCGATTTCTTTATTTTTCATCTTCTGCACATCCTTTGCTCTTGCCGAGCTCGGTTAATTCTTTATGGCTTCCCTTTATGCGCCACCAAACGAGGGGCACGCCAAAAGCCAAAATAGTTACAAATATTGCTAAATAAAATTTCGGTGTTCCAAAGGAATCTGCTAAAAAATTATAAGCGATAGCTCCTGGAAGCATGCCGAGAAAGGTTGCCAGCGCGTATATTTTATAAGGAAGCTTGACGCTACCTGCAATAACACTGACAGGATCGTAAGGGAAAATTGGCACCGTCCGAAGCCAAAGCATTTTTTCTAACGAGCCCGAGCCCACGAGATAATTTTTTAGTTTATCGCCCCAGCTGCCACTAAAATTTTCCAAAAACCATTTGCCGCCTCCGAACCTACCCAGGAGATAACAAAATGTCGCACAGCCAAACCCACCCATAAGCAAAAAGACAATGCCTAAATACGGACCAAATAAAACGCCCGCTGCTAGATTCAAGATGAGCGTGGGGAAAAATAACAAGGGACGAATTGTGTATATGGTTATATAAATTAAAGGTGCCCACACTCCGAAACCACTAACCCACAAACGAATATCTTCTGCATTCTTAGGATGAGGATTATAAGGGGAAATGTAGAGCGCGTAAATAATTCCGCCAAGACAGATAAAATACGCCAAGACCTTGATGATTAAGTTAAAAGTTTTCTTCTTCATGAGAATTCCTTTCTTAATTTTTTATTATATATTATTTTTAGGAGGTTAGGCAATATTTATGACCAAAATTCGTAGAGGAGTTCATTGTTTAGCTGTTTTTAAATTTGCTAAAAATTGCAAAATAAAATAATTTTATAAACAGTAATGTCTTAATGTCGTTGACTTTTTTATGTTTTCATCGCATAATTATCTACGTCGAATTCATTACAAATTGTTTGAGAGTTGGAGGAAAATTATGATTTTTAAATTCGAAGGTATCAGACCTCAAATTGACGAAAAAGCTTATGTTTTCAATGCTGCAACCGTTATTGGCGACGTTGAGATTAAAGAATATGCTAGCATTTGGCCTGGCGTTGTTGTTCGTGGCGACGTAAATCGTATCGAGGTTGGCCGCTACACTAACGTTCAAGACGGCTCCGTACTGCACGTTGCAGATAAATTTGCTTGCATCATTGGTGATTACGTAACTGTTGGTCACAAAGCTTTGCTGCATGCTTGCACTGTTGAAGATCATTGCCTTATCGGTATGAGCTCCACCGTTTTAGACGGTGCTGTAATCGGTCATGGCTCCATCGTTGCAGCTGGTGCAGTTGTAACTAAAAATACCATCGTTCCTCCCTACTCTTTAGTAGCTGGTATTCCTGCAAAGATAATCAAAAAATTGCCGGAAAACACCGATGCAACTCATGCTCAAGCTATTAAATACAAATCTCTTTGGGCTGAACGTTACGGCTTGCTCCCCAACAATGACGGCGAAAAATACGACGGTGCTAAAATCGTCTAATTTGTAAATGCAAAAAGACTCCGATAAAAATGACATTGCGATGTCGTTTTCATCGGAGTTTTATTTTTAACAGGCGTCTAGCTTTTCTACTTTTTAATTCTTATACCGTTGTCTTCCATGTCTGCTTTCATCCGTTTCAAGCATGCCAAGGTCTGTCTTGCATCGTCTAGTGCTCTATGCTCAACATAATCACCCACTTGAAATTTTTTAACTAAATCTGACAACCTGTGATGTTTCATATCCGGATATAGTTTTTTGCTCAATCTCATGGTATCGAGAAAATCATTGGTTAATGGTTTCCCCATAATCTGCATAGATGCCTCGTATAGGAAATTAATATCAAAGTTAACGTTATGTCCAACAATTATACTATCTCCAATATATGCCAAAATCTCAGGAAGAACAGCTTCAAGCGAAGGAGCATTCTTAACAATTTTATTGTCTATACCTGTAATGTTTGTAATCTCTTGGCTAATGCCATGTTTAGGGCAAATAAGCACGGATAATGACTCAATCTCCTTGCCGTTAATAACTTTTATTCCGCCAAATTCAATAATCTCGCAGCTTTCCGGGCTAAAGCCAGTAGTTTCTAAGTCAAGCACGATATATTCATTGGGAATTTTCAAAATACTTCGTCCCTTATATGGACGTCTTTGCGTATCTTCTTCGAAAAAATCTATATATGACATTCAAATCTCCGAAAAATCAGTCTATAACAAAATGTTGCTAAGCAAAATATATTGATTCCAATTTTGATCATTAAACTATCTTCTATGCTCATCCCATCTGTGATGAAGAGCTGTATAATTGCCACGTTCATCTATGCCACCGATTCTACGACTATCCTCGTAGCGTTTGCGTTCCTTTTCTCCACGAATAAGAAATGCTTGATACTCTTCATCAGTCATTTTACGAGTAGTGACACCTTCACGTTGCATTCTTTCTTTGGCTTGTTTAATTAAGATTTGCTTACGATTAAAGGATTGGAATTCTCCTTCCATCCCCCAGCGATCCATATCAGGCAAGGATTTGTACTCAGCATATGAAATATTCTTATGTTCTTTTAACCAATCTCTAAGTTTCATAGGTGCTCTCCTTATGGTATCCCCAGATCCATTTCATTGCAGCAAATTATTAACATCACCAGCATTGTTCAGCAGCTTTTAATTAATTCATTAAGCTCTGCTGCCTTGCCCAAACAATGTGCTGCATATTCAGGAAATTATTCTGCACGCTTTTTCAAGCGAGCGATTTCCTGCTTGGCGGCTTCAGGGTTGTCCTTGTAATATTGTATTTCTTTAGCTTTGGCTTCTTACATTTTCTTCTTGTTATCGGTCTGCCCACATCTAAAATCTTGTCTAGAGTTTTCCATGATTGTGCTAGAATCGTCACTGTTGTCCCCCTTTAATTTATATTATTAGTTACGGCTATGACTTCTACTTTAGCTGAGCCATAATCCATATTGTCGTACAGTCCCATTCGAATGCTTTTCTTAATTTTACATCCACACGTCAGATTGAACACATACAAATATACTTGCCAAGGAATTTCCCCTGACAAGTATATTAAAACATATTTATTGTGGAATTATGAGGACTCATTTCAGAGAAAAAAATATGCTTGGTGATATCATTGTTAGCAGCGGCGTAATTTAGCCAAAAAGTGTAATCATTGAACAAAAATAAGAAAATTTTTGCTGTTGCCAATAATAAAAATTCCTCACATTTTTTCCTGCGGAGCATAAAACCATTTGCGATTTTCCTTTTCTCTATTGCAAAAGTTATGAAAAGTTATATAATAAAATAAAAGTTA
>JAUNIS010000044.1:0-2837 GCA_030523325.1 Phascolarctobacterium sp. | reverse complement strand
GACATAAACAACGTCATAGAGAAGCTTGAAACCCAGATAAAGCTGGAATCAAGAAAATAATCCTGTTTGCTGGCTGTTCATAACCTGTGCATTTCAGTGCTTCCGATGTCAATTCAGAAAGTTATGAAAAGTTATGAAAGCAAACTTACGGCTAAAGAAAATCCTTTTTCCTTAACCTTTGGCAAGGAACCGTTTAGTTTTATCGATCAATATAAACAAAATACGGAAATCATCGATAGTTTTTTGTCGCCCAACCCAGCCTATCAAGTTTGCATGCTAACTGGAGTAAGAGGCTCCGGTAAAACCGTAAGCTTAACAACCATATCCAACGAGTTCAAAAAACACAAAGACTGGATTGTTATTGAATTAAACCAAGAACGAAAGCTCCTAGAGTCTTTGACGTCAGAATTATGCGATAAAGAAAAACTCAGCAATATTTTTCAAAATACTAAGGTTAGCATTTCTGCGCTTGGCTTTGAAATTGAAGTAAACAAACAAGCACCTTTTACAGATGTTGTAACCATTTTAGATAAACTACTCAACAAACTCACCGAAAACAAGAAAAAACTTTTAATTACTATTGATGAAGTAAGTTCTAATCAAAACATTAAAGAGTTTGTTGCACAATTCCAAATCTTTCTACGCAAAAATTATAACGTTTTTCTTTTAATGACAGGTTTGTATGAAAATATTTACGAATTGGAAAACGAAAAAACATTAACCTTTTTATACCGTGCTCCCAAAATCGAAATGCAGCCGCTAAATCTTTCTTTAATCATGCATAACTATCAAAAGATTTTTAACCTAGCGGATGATGAGGCGTTGAAGATGGCGAAAATAACTCAGGGTTATCCTTTCGCTTATCAAGTGCTTGGATATTTATGTTTTAAAAATAACGCCACCTATGACCAGGTTATACACGAATTCGATGCTTATCTAGAGGATTTCGTCTACGAAAAAATTTGGGTCGGGCTTTCCGAACAGGACAGAAAAGTATTAATCGCCATGGCTCAGACAATTAATACTAAGGTCGAAGATATTCGAGACGTATTAGGCATGGCTTCAAGTAATTTTAGTATTTACAGAAAAAGACTTCTGAAGAAAGGTATCGTCGTAGCGACGAGTTATGGTCATCTGGAATTTACGTTGCCAAGATTTAAGGAATTTATTGAGAGAAATATGTGAACCAAATCCATCGTTTTAGCTTTATCTTGAAAGTTAAAACGATGGATTTATTATATTGCTGCAAGTATTGACGGTGCTTTGTGGCATGTTGCACAGCATGCATTACCAGACAAAATTAATCATTAGAGCGGTATAGAAAATCATGCTATTACGAAAAACATTGACTTTGCAACTTTTTTCGTAATAGCATTTGTGAAAATTGTCTGTTAGCGTATAAACGCCATAGCAATTCCTCATAACATTGCAATCACATTTCCAAGCTATTCTTATGTAAAAGAAAATCCTTAATTCCTACAATCAAGATACCGCTTTCGTTATGCCATGGCTTAATATTATCCTTGACAATAATGATTTTCTTAAAAAAGTCATCTGTATATTTTAATGAACGCTGCTCCTGTTCCATCTTTTCTGCATCGGGCATAGCGAAGGCAGACTGTATATAATATCTTTGGCTACCCTGGTTGCAGACAAAATCTATCTCATACCTTTTCAGCACTCTTTTATTGGTCTCGTCCTTCTCCATTCGCTCCACTACACCCACATCAACATTAAAGCCCCGAGTCAACAGCTCGTTATAAATAATATTTTCCATAATATGATTTTCTTCCTGCTGTCTAAAGTTTAAGCGGGCATTTCTGAGACCTAAATCCGTAAAATAATATTTAAAGGGTGAGGCAATATACTTTTTCCCTTTAACATCATATCGCTCAACCTTAGCGATAAGAAAAGCATCGAGAAGATAATTAATATAGGAGCTTATGGTTTTATCAGTCACCTTGCCCATTCCTTTGCTCGCAAAGGTATTGGCCAGCTTGAGCGGATTGGTCAAAGAACCAACACTAGAAGCTAAAATGCTCACTAGGCTTTCCATAACGTTGTCGTCACGCAAATTATTCCGCTCAATAATATCATCGATGTATACCTTGCGAAAAAGATTACTCAAATAATTAGCCTTCTGTTCATCGGTTTTTCTCGATAAAATTAAAGGCAAACCACCATAAGTAAAATAATCACGCCAAGCATCATCAATACTGCCCTCATAAGCACTAACATATTCCGTAAAGGACAACGGATAAACGCGCACCTCGTCGCCACGACCTCTAAATTCTGTCAATATATCAGAGGAAAGAAATTTAGAATTGCTACCTGTTACATAAAT
Organism: Phascolarctobacterium sp.; assembly: GCA_030523325.1. Classification (GTDB taxonomy): domain Bacteria; phylum Bacillota; class Negativicutes; order Acidaminococcales; family Acidaminococcaceae; genus Phascolarctobacterium_A. Next base: position 493 of record JAUNIS010000044.1, on the reverse strand, counting down.
ATCCAGCTGCTCGTTCCTGTTGAGACCATTGAGCACCTTTTCAAAGCCTTGAACAAACTGCACCTCGTCTAGGAAAATATAATACTCCCCATCATCCACTATTAAGCTTCTAACGTAGGAGCCCAAAGCCTTGCTCTGCAAAAGTTCCTCGTGCTCTTCATCATCTAAGGCGATTTTAATAATGTGATCAGCAGGAACACCACTTTGCACCAGATAATCATAATAAAGCTTAAACAATAAATACGATTTGCCACAGCGCCTTATGCCGGTAATTACTTTTATAGAACCATTTTGCTTTCTGTCAATCAACTTTTGTAGATATAAATCTCGCTGGATAACCATGATGTGCCTCCTATTACGAAAAACATTGACTTTGCAACTTTTTTCGTAATAGATTATATGCCAAAACGCTCTTTATAGCAAGGACTATTTCTCTTGGCGTAGCCCACACAGGCGTCAAAAGACCACTTTTGACTTATGACCTTGGCTACCA
>JAUNIS010000043.1 GCA_030523325.1 Phascolarctobacterium sp. | reverse complement strand
TGGGTCAATTTTTTGTTTAGTTGTTCAATTTCATTTTACAATTTAAGAATAAAAATTTTTACAAAAAAACTGACTTAAAAGAGCAATCTTTTAAGTCAGTTTTTTAATTCCGAATTTCGATTAGTCCATGTCTTCCGGGTTGGTACCAACCTTTTCAAGAATGAATTGCAGTTGAGGACCGGCAGGGATTAACGCTTGACCGGCAGGATTGGTAGTATATTTTGCAAAGTTTTTGTTGAAGCGTCCAGCAAGATCGCGAGCCTTTACTTCCCAATCTTTTACATCTGCGTAAGTGTCACGAGGGTCAAGGATGTTTGTAGCAACACCATTAAGCTCGGTAGGAACTTCAAAATTGAAAATAGGAATCTTTTTGGTGGGGCAATTTTTGATGTCGCCATTTAAGATTGCATCGATAATTCCGCGAGTATCTTTAATGGAGATACGTTTGCCGCTGCCATTCCAACCAGTATTAACAAGATAAGCCTTTGCACCACTCATCTTCATTCTCTTAACGAGCTCTTCAGCATATTTTGTAGGATGTAATTCAAGGAATGCTTGACCAAAGCAAGCTGAGAAGGTCGGAGTCGGCTCGGTGATACCACGTTCGGTACCAGCAAGCTTTGCAGTAAAGCCGGAGAGGAAATAATATTGGGTTTGTTCCGGAGTCAGAATGGAAACAGGAGGAAGCACACCAAATGCATCTGCGGATAAGAAGATAACATTTTGAGCGGCGGGTGCAGCAGAAATGGGACGAACGATATTCTCGATGTGGTTGATAGGATAAGATACGCGAGTATTTTCGGTTAAGCTCTTATCTGCAAAATCAATCTTGCCTGCGGCATCAACGGTAACGTTTTCAAGCAGCGCGTCGCGTTTGATTGCGTTATAAATATCAGGCTCGGAATCTTTATCCAGGTTGATTACTTTTGCATAGCAACCACCTTCGAAGTTGAACACGCCGTTGTCGTCCCAACCATGTTCGTCATCACCGATAAGGAGACGTTTCGGATCGGTAGAAAGAGTTGTCTTACCAGTACCAGACAGGCCGAAGAAAATGGCAGTGTTTTCACCATTCATGTCGGCATTAGCGGAGCAGTGCATTGCTGCAATGCCTTTAAGAGGCAGGTAGTAGTTCATCATGGAGAACATGCCTTTTTTCATTTCTCCGCCATACCAGGTGTTGATGATAACTTGTTCACGGCTAGTAATGTTAAATGCTACAGCAGTCTCGGAGTTCAAACCAAGTTCTTTGTAATTTTCAACTTTGGCTTTGGAGGCGTTGTAAATAACGAAGTCAGGCTCAAAGCTTGCCAATTCCTCAGCAGTTGGTTGGATGAACATGTTTTTAACAAAATGAGCTTGCCAAGCAACTTCTACGATGAAACGAATCGCCATGCGGGTGTCTTTGTTAGCGCCGCAGAAAGCATCGACAACAAATACTCTCTTATTAGAAAGAGCTTTTTGAGAGAGAGCCTTGAGCTCATTCCATACTTCTTGGCTCATAGGATGGTTATCGTTAGGATATTCTTTAGATGTCCACCAAACGGTGTCTTTAGAATTTTCATCCATAACGATGTATTTGTCTTTAGGAGAACGACCAGTATAAATACCGGTCATTACATTAACTGCGCCAAGCTCAGTAACAGTGCCAACGTCATAGCCTTCCAGCTCGGGTTTAGTCTCTTCCTCAAAAAGTTGTTCGTAAGATGGATTATAAACAATTTCTGTTGTACCAGTGATACCGTATTTTGTTAAATCGATTGTCATAGGAAACTCCCTTTCTCCTTAATTCATAATTGACTCACCAAAATTTGTTTCGCATACTAGGTATTAACTTACAGGGTAAGCCGAAAAACAAACTTCTTATATAATAATACGCATTATTATCACATAAAATTAGCATTTCTTCAACCTAAAATTATATAATTTTTTTTAATGAAAAGCAAATCATTTCTTTGGTCCCTTTTGCCAAAAAGTACGGAACTTGGCAACCATCTCTTTTTGATTTAATTTGCTAGGCCAAAGCTCCGGTTCTTCAGGAAGACGCATGGCTGCGGCAAGATGTTCGTAAACCTCGGGATATTTTTCGTTCAGGCTTGCGATGTGTTCCTTGACATCTTGTCTCATGGTGTGACCGTCATAGGGACAGGGATTTTTGATGGGCTCGAGACCAATTTGTTTGCCGAGCTCACGAATTTCTTCTTCGCGATAATAAAGGAGAGGACGCAGGACGGTTAAATCCATGCGCGATAAATAAGTAACGGGCAAAAAAGTTTTTAATTGACCTGTAGTCATAAGATTCATAAAAAAAGTTTCCACGGCATCATCGTTATGATGAGCGAGAGCGATTTTGTTGAAGCCTAACTCTTTTGCCTTGCGATTTGTGGCTGCTCTACGAAAATACGCGCAGGTAAAGCAAGGACTGCCACCTTTTTGCGCGTGAGCTTTAGGGATATCAACCTCTTCCGTATAAAAGGGTACGTTATATTTATTGCAGAAGGCTTCGAGTTTTTCTTTAGGAAAGTCCGAGGAGAACATTCCGTTCATCGTAAAGCAGGCGATCTCAAAGGGAATGGGAGAAAATTTTTTAATTTCCGCCAACATAACTGTTAAAAGCATGCTATCCTTACCGCCTGATAAACCAATCATAATTTTATCGTTGGGCTGGAGCATATCGAATTCTATTAAACAGCGCCACAATTTTCCTAAAGGCTCTGCTGGTACGAAAGGAATATTTTTACTCATAAATTTATCCTCTTTTATCTTTTTGCTGTGCTTAATATTATATACCTTTTATGGTATAATTAATAGGATAGGTTTACTGTGTAATTTTTAAATTTTAGATAAAATCCGGAGGATAAATGGACTCACTCGAAAATCTCAATCCCCAGCAAATGGACGCAGTTACGATAAGTAATGGGCCGATGCTCATCGTCGCCGGAGCGGGATCCGGCAAAACGAAGGTTTTAACCTGTAGAATTGCTTATCTTTTAAGACAAGGTGTGCTGCCCTATAGAATTTTAGCGATTACTTTTACGAACAAGGCTGCTGCAGAGATGCGTAGCCGTGTTAATTCCATGGTAGGTGACGCGGCCAAGGACGTTTGGCTCTTTACCTTCCATGCTTTTTGCGTACGAGTGTTGCGTCGTGAAATTGATAAGCTTGGTTTTTACACTAAAAATTTAGCTATTTACGACCAAGACGATTCCCGTAACCTCATCAAGCAAGCTTTAAAAGAAATGAATCTTGATGACAAACGTTTTACTCCAGCAGCTATTCAAGCTCGTATTAGTGATGCCAAAAATCAAATGCTCGGCCCTAAGGAATACGAGGAGCAAATAGGAGACTTTTTCGAACGCAAGGTCGCCGAGGTTTATTGGGCTTACAGTGAGAAGCTACATAAAAATAACGCAGTAGATTTTGACGATCTTCTGCTCTTAACCTTACAACTATTTCAAGAAAATGAAGAGGTTCGCAACAAATACCAAAATAAATTTGACTATCTTATGGTTGACGAATATCAAGATACCAACCATGTGCAATATATGCTGACGAAAATTTTGGCTGCAAAGCATCAGAATATTTGTGTAGTAGGTGATGCAGACCAGAGTATTTATGCTTGGCGTGGTGCTGATATGAGCAATATCCTTGACTTTGAAAAGGATTATCCTAATGCGAAGGTTGTTAAGCTAGAACAAAATTATCGCAGCACCCAGGTAATTCTGGATGCGGCTAATGGCGTCATTAAAAATAATAAGGGTCGCAAGGCAAAAAATCTTTGGACTGACAAGGGTAATGGCAGTGAAATTGTTTATTATCTGGCTAGTGACGAACACGATGAGGCTCGTTATTGCATCGAACGGATGCAGGAGATAGTTGCTAAAGAGCATGTTCGCCTTGGAGAATTTGCCATCCTTTATCGTACTAATGCACAGTCCCGCGTGCTTGAAGAAATGCTTATCAAATCCGGTATGAGCTATAGCATGGTTGGGGGTGTAAAATTCTATGCAAGACAAGAGATTAAAGATATTCTTTGTTACTTGCGTACAGTTTTTAATCCTAATGATAGTTTAAGTCTCTTGCGCATCATTAACCGCCCGAAGCGTGGCATTGGTGAGACGACCATTGGTAAGCTGCAAGCATTTGCTGCTGAAAATGACATGACGCTTTTTGACGTAGTATCTAGTGCAAGCTCAGTGCTGACCATCAACCAAAAAACTGCGGAAAAGCTTGAGGCTTTTGCTTCTTTTATTTTTGAAATGATGGGGATGCAAGAAGAAATTACTATTCGAGATCTTATCGAGGCAATAGTTAATAAGAGTGGTTATCTTGCAGAGCTACGTGCAAGTGGCGACCCTCAAGACGCGAGCCGCATTGAAAATATCGACGAATTTTTATCCGTTGCCGAAGAATTTGCTAAAGAAAATCCTGACCAGCAAACCTTGGAGGATTTTCTTGCTCACGTGGCTCTTGTAGCCGATATCGATGACACCGATTTAAAAGAAGATAGTGTTACACTTATGACCTTGCATAGCGCTAAGGGACTTGAATTTCCCATCGTCTTTTTAGTTGGCATGGAAGAGGGCGTGTTCCCTCACGCACGTACTCTGATGGATGACGAAGAAATCGAAGAGGAACGCAGGCTGTGTTATGTAGGCATTACTCGTGCGATGAGTCGTCTGTTTTTAACTAATGCGAAGACTCGCATGCTTTTTGGTCGCACAGAATATCATCCCGTTTCTCGTTTCTTACAAGAGATTCCTCGTAATCTTATTCGTATTTATAAGCGTGATGCTGGCATGCAGGGGCAAACTAAACGCGTAGAGTCTCCAATAAAACGAGAAATTACCAAGCCAAAAAACAATTGGTATCAGGAAGCTCCAACTCAAAGCTTTGTGCCTAAGGAAAATTCTGCGTCGCAAATCTTTAAGCCAGGGGATAGAGTGCAGCATAAAAAATTTGGCATTGGCACCGTTGTTGCTGCTAAGTCAGTTGAAGACGGACAAGAAGTATCAATTGCTTTTGCAGGCGGGGGTATTCGTGCTTTGCTGACAAGACTTGCCAAACTAGAAAAATTATAATAAACAATTCATCAAGCTAATTGATGAGTGGAGGAAAAATCGCCGAGCGATTTACATTAAGTTATGGAAGAATTTGATTTATTTGCTGATGAAAGACAGCAGGATTTAGCTGAAGCGGATCGTTTGCGTAAAGAACTGCGTCATCACGAGTATTGTTACTACGTCTTGGACGCTCCTGAGATTACGGACGCAGAATACGATCGTTTAATGGTTGCTCTGCGTGAGATTGAAGCTCACTATCCGGAAGAAGTTCCTAAGGATAGTCCGACTCAACGTGTAGGCGGCAGAGCTAGCGGCCAATTTACCGAAGTCAAGCATTTAGAGGCTATGCTCAGTCTTGGTAATGCTTTTAGCGATGCGGAGCTGAGAGCCTTTGACGAACGGGTGAAGCAGGGCTTGCCTGCTGATACCAAAATCGAATATGTTATGGAACCGAAAATTGATGGTCTTGCTTGCTCTTTGATTTACGAAAACGGCAAACTCGTGCGGGCAGCGACTCGCGGTGACGGTGTCATTGGTGAAAATGTTACTGCCAACGTTCGTACGATTCGTTCCATTCCTTTAGTTTTAAAAGTTCCTGAGGGAGAGACAGTGCCCGAGCTCCTTGACGTTCGCGGTGAGGTTTATATGCCGCGTCAAGCCTTCATGCGTTTGAACGAGCAAAGGGCGGAGCGAGGGGAAAGTGAATTTGCTAACCCACGTAACGCGGCAGCTGGTTCACTTAGGCAGCTGGATCCCAATGTTACTGCCCAAAGAAATCTTGCGTTCTTCGCTTATTATCTCGTGGGCGAGGGAGCACAAGCAAAGCATAGTGATTCACTGGCTCTCCTAAAAAAATATGGCTTTGCCGTAAGTGAAAATTATCAAGTTGTTCCTGATATCGAGGGAGCAATTGCTTTCATTAATCAATTTAACGAGCTGCGTCAAGGTCTCGCTTATGATACGGATGGCGCAGTTCTCAAGGTCAACGCCATTTATCAACAAAGAATTCTCGGGGCAACGGGTAAGGATCCTCGCTGGGCTATCGCCTTTAAGTATCCTCCTGAACAAGCAACGACTACTCTGGAAGATATTGACTGGCGAGTTGGTCGCACGGGTGTGTTGACACCTACTGCGGTCTTGACTCCCGTTAAATTATCCGGCAGTGTCATTAGCCGCGCTACCTTGCATAATGAAGACTTCATTAAAGCAAAAGATATTCGTATTGGTGACAAGGTTGTCATTAATAAAGCCGGGGAAATTATTCCTGAGGTTTTGCGAGTAGAATTAAATGCTCGCACCGGTGAAGAAAAAATAGTGGAGATTCCTACGAAGTGTCCGGAATGTGGCTGGATCGTCGAACGTCAAGGTGCTGAAGCAGCCATTCGTTGTACCAATCCACATTGCCCTGCTCTAGGTCGTGAAGGTCTGATTCATTTTGCTAGTCGAGACGCTATGAATATTGAAGGCTGTGGTCCTAGTGTTATCAACGCGCTGATGGATGCAGGCCTAGTACGTGATGCGGCAGATTTGTTTACTTTACAAAAAGAAGATTTGCTCCAGCTCGACCGTATGGGAGAAAAATCTTGCGATAATCTCTTGGCAGCTATCAACGCTTCTAAGGAAAACGAATTAGACAAATTGCTTTTTGCTTTGGGTATTCGTCATGTGGGCGCAAAGGTTGCTCGCACTCTGGCTCTGACCTATGGCGATATTAATAAATTATTTGCGGCTCGACCAGAAGAACTAGCGAAGGTTCGTGATATTGGCGGAATCATTGCTGAATCCGTAGTAACCTGGCTCGGCACGCCCACGAACATTGATTTAATCGACCGCTTGAAGGCAGCTGGACTCAAAATGACTTTCACCGCACCAGAGACTAGCACGACCAACCCCTTCTTTGGTAAAACTCTTGTTTTCACAGGCACATTGCCAACTCTCGGTCGTGCCGAAGCCAAAACCATGGCTCAGGATGTGGGTGCGAAGGTGAGCGGCAGTGTTAGTAAAAAAACGAATTACGTCATTGCTGGTGAAGAGGCTGGCTCGAAATTGGACAAGGCGCGTGAGCTGGGCGTAGAAATTATTGACGAAACAACTTTTTTGGAGATGCTGGGGAAGAATCAATAAGAAATAATCACTGAACGAGCATCTTAAAATATAAAAAACGAATAAACAACGCGTTGTTTTTTACAGTAAAGCGAATAAACAACGCGTTGTTTTTTACATTATTCCTTGAAAATATACAAAAAATTTCATTGCTTGGTAGTTAAGAAACTAATGCGTTTTGTATTATAGTAATGGTTCTATAATTTTATTATATGAGATAATACTTTTAGCAGGCGAGGATAATCGTTAAAGTGTATTTGCTTGAAAGCACCATTGGTGATAAAATATGATGGGATATGTGTAAGAATTAATAATTTCCGAGCAATCATATAAAAAATAGTATTTGTAAAGGATTATAAATATATGGATAGTAAATTGTTAAGATATGTAGGTGAAAGCTTATACCACCTGGATATCATTAAGGAATATAAAAGATACGTAGTATTTAGAGCACGGGTAAAGCTGAACTCAAGCAAGATGGAAAAGTTTGTTGCCTTTTTTGAAGCAACTCCGGAGAGAAAAACTTTGATGATGGGCAACCCATCTTTTATCGAGCAGGTTACGAGAAGCTTCTTCTACAAAAATTCTAAATTGGACGAGAGAATTAAGTTAGTCCAAGAACATGTGGAGATCCTAGAAGGTAAATTCAACAATGCTTTCTTCGAGGCAATTTATGAACCTGCTCAGTCAGGACGGAGTATTAAACTTTGGGAGATGGATACGGAAGAAAAGAATTTGTCCATGTGCCTTGAATTTCATCCGGGCCAACGTAAGGAAGGCTGCCTAGCTTTAGTGGTAAGATACGGCGAAGAATATTTGTATCAAATTATGTTCTGGGCTGCTAAAGATAAAGAAGGCAAGCCTGCTCTCTTTGTTGGTGCTCTCCAAGGCCCGCAAAATATGAACGAGGAAATTAAACTGCTTACCAAGAAATGCTTTGGCTATCGTCCGAAAAATTTAGTCTTCTACGGTTTGCGTAGCTTCGCAAAGGTTCTCGGTATGAATAAAATTTATGCTGTTACTAGCGAAGGTTATTTCGCAATGACAGGTATTCGTACAGACAGAAAATTAAAAGTAGATTTTTCTGATTTCTGGAAAGAATGCGAGGGCGTGCCCTGCGAAGATGATAAACGGTTTTATGTTATGCCTGTCGCTGAATACAGAAAGGATATGTCTGAACTGAAACCGAGTAAGAGAGCGCAACACAGGAGAAGATTTGAAATGCTCGATAATATAGACGCGAGCGTTGCTGGTGCTTTGGATACTATGAGTAAATGACTTTCAATAAATTATTCGGCAACCTACAAGAGCTAAAAGCATTCCTGTATTGACGTCTTGTTTTTACATTATGGCAAGCTGCATTTATATTTACGCATAAATGATTTGACAAATTACAAAAGTGTAACAGCTTTGTATGGATTGGCCGTTCAAAGAATAATTTGGGGTAATGCAATTAAATAAGTTTTAGGAGACGCTTCATGGCGAAGTTAACTGTCATCGTTTTAACGAAGAACGAAGAACAAAATATTGTAGATGTTGTAAAAAATTCCAAGCAGGTTACGGATGATGTTTTAATCATAGACTCTGGAAGCACTGATAAAACATGTGAGCTTGCCGAAAAGTATGGTGCTCGTGTTGTTTTTCGTGCTTGGGATAATGATTTTTCTGCTCAAAGAAATTTTGGCCTTACACAGACCGATGCCGATTGGGTTTTGTACCTTGATGCTGACGAAAGATTAAATGACGAATTGGTTGCAGACGTGAAGCTTCAGGTACAAAAAAATACAGACAAGCAATATAGCTTTAAACGTAAGTCAGTAGCATTTGGTCAAGAATTTAATTACGGTGTGCTGCGTCCCGACAAGGTTGCACGCATGTTCAAGAGGGAACGTGTACATTGGGTTAATAAGGTGCACGAGCGTCCGGAATGCAAGGACGCAATAGTTCAACTTAAAGGCTTTGTGCGTCATTACACTTACACGTCCTGGGAACAATATTTTACGAAGTTCAATCACTACACAACAATCTGGGCCGAGAACGCCTATGAACAAGGAAAAACAATCAGTCCTATCGGCATTTGCTTAAGAATGTTTTTTGGATTCATTAAGATGCTAATCTTAAAAGGTGGCATTTTAGATGGTTGGCTTGGCATCGTACTTTCTTTCATTCATGTATTTTACACTATGACTAAATATGTAAAGCTGCAAGCTTTACATAATTCTGCGAATAAATAAATTGCAAAGGTTTTTGTGAATATGACTGAGACAATAAATATTGCACTTGCTGCTGACAGCAATTACGTGCAACATGTGGCGGTTGTCATTGCTTCCGTAATGAAAAATACCGCGGCGCGAAATGTTTGCTTTTATTTGCTGAGTGACGGTATTGATGAAGATAAAAAAGAAAAAATTCAAACTACGGCTTCAAGCTTTGGTGCCCAAGTAGAAATTATCGAACTTTCGGGTTTGTCATTGTTCGACGACCTTTTTACCAGTGGTCACATAAGCAAGGCAGCTTATTTTCGCTTAGACATTGCCAATCTTGTTAGTGCTTCCGTGAAAAAAATAATTTATACGGACGTTGATCTTGTTGTGCGTGGTGATATCGAAGAGTTGTGGAGCTTTGATATGCAGGGCAAACCCTTGGCGGCAGTTCCTGACCTAGGAATTATGAGCTCTACACGTTTAATGAAACAAAAGCACGACATTTTAGGAATTAAAACAGAGGACAATTATTTTAATTCCGGCGTCTTGATTATTGATGTCGAGGCTTGGCGCAAGGGAGAATATGCGAAATCCGTTATTGAACTTGCCGCCTCTGGTGATTTACCTCATCACGACCAGGACGCTTTAAACAAAGTTTTTTACGGCAAATGGCAAGAGTTACCCATTAGCTGGAACGTAATTCCTCCTGTTTATAATTTGTTCTTTAAGTTACTTAAGAGCAGTAAATTTAGAGATAAAGCGTTAAAAGCTAAACGCGACATGCGTATCATGCATTTTGCTGGTCGTTACAAGCCTTGGGAATTCGCTAAACAAACATGCTTTAACAATGAATATTACGATTATTTATCGTTGACTGCCTTTAAGGATGCTTCAATGCCCCAGCCTGGTCGGAATATGAAAGGTAAGTCCTTGACCCGAGCATTGTGGAGACTAAAACTTGCAGATTTTTGGAATAGCATTTTGTGATGCTTAAATTTTACTTAGGAGAACTTGATGATGCAAGAAAATCCCTTGGTAACTGTAATAGTTCCCGTTTATAAAGTTGAAAATATTTATCTCGTTGCGTCGACTCAATCATTCAGCAAAAATATAAAAATTTAGAAATAATTCTTGTGGATGATGGTTCTCCTGATAATTGTGGTGCTATTTGTGACGAGTATGCCCAAAAGTATGAAAGAATAAAAGTAATTCATCAAAGGAATGCTGGTCAAAGTAGTGCAAGAAATGCTGCGTTGAATATAGCGACAGGCGAATTTATTTGCTTTGTCGATAGCGATGATTATATTGCAGAGTCATTAATAAACGATAACATTGAAATTCTTCTCAGAGATGATTCTGACATGGTTGCTTTCAATGCAATTTAATCAACAAGTTCAAGGGTTGGGACTATACAAGAAAATACAGCAAATAAAACGAGGGGACTGCCGTAAAATGGCAATCCCCTTTTTAGATGGAGTGTTATTTACCGTCCGTGTCTTCACTGATTTTTGTTTTGCCTAAATCGGTGAGCAAATTATCGCGGTTATACCTATAGGTAGGACTTAGGATGCTGTCGGTTTCCTCGTAAGCACTTGCTTTAACCTGTAAAATATTACAAATAGTTTCAAAAGTTAAATCGTTGGTGAAGTATCGGTCCTCGGAAATTTTTGCTTGACTTGCAGTTTCCGGATAAAGAGACTTGTATTCGTCGCTCAGCCAAAACACGAAAGGCACTCGTCTCGGAATAAAACCTTTGGGGTCAGGACTGCGTCTGATTCTTGGTTCGCCCCCGTGATCGGAAAAATAAACCATGGCTTGTAGGTTCAATTTGTCTTTAGCGATTGCAAAGGTTTGCTTTAAAAATTCATCGGTGTAGGCAAGGCTATCGTCGTAGTTGGCAATAGTGTTAAATTTGCCAGGCTTTTCAAAGCGGGCGAATTCAGGTGGGTACCTATTAATCGTATCGTCATGACTGCCCATAACATGAAAGACTACAAAATTATTCTTTGTTGGATCAACTTCTTCTAAAAATTTCAGTAGCTCGCCATCATAAAGCATCTTGTTAGAATTAGCCGAAGTATCGCACAACCATTTTGCATGGTCAGCCGTTTGAGCCACAAGTGTGATGGGCGTATCCGCATCGCTGATGGAACCTTGGTTACTGTACCAATAGGTTGTGTAACCAGCTTTTTTTGCTACGTCAAGAATGCTTGTGGAATCAAAAAATTCTACATTATTATACTGGTCCTTGTTGGTTAGTGCTCTCTCGAGCGAGGGAACGGTTTGCGTCCAAGACGTATAAGCATGCTTAACCTTGTAGAATTGTTCTTGCTCAACCATTTCTTTGAGCCAAGGCGTGGTATTGTTTTCCGTTTTGTTATAAGCACTCATAAAATGAGTGCTGGCGGATTCGCCAATGACCATAATAATTGTAGATGGCTTTGCAAATTTTGGAATATTTGGTGAGACTTCTAGGGCAGCAAAATTTTTCTCGTGATTGCTTTGGAAAATCATAGACTTTTGATAATATTCTTTGGCAAAGCCGTAAGCTTCCATAACGCCAGTTGCCGGGAAAATTTTCGCACAATATATGCCGGTAGCAACAAAAAGAACGAGGCTAGAGATAAAAGCAGTCTTGCTTAATGCAACAGGATACGAGAAAGCATGGCTGTTATTTTTATAAAGTAGGTAAATTAAAGCAAGTATTACGACAACGGTAAGTAGGATACCGACAAAGCCAATATTAAGCATCGCGTATTCTTTTGCTTCATTAAAATTGGTTTGCAATAAAGCGACGGCACCTGCTTCTGTAATGGGCAGTTGGTAAAGACCGAAGTATTGTAATTGTAGTAAAGGAACAAATAATAAAGCTAATTGCACAATTGTGGCAATGACACTAGAAATTTTTACAGATAAAATTTTTTTTAGGAGCAAGCTCAAAGCAACAAAGCAGGCAAAAGCATAAGCCGCAAAAGCGTGATCAAAATGTTTATCGATAAAGCTTGTGCTTGCGTGATATGCAAGCCAAAAGCAAGCAGGATAGATGAGCGCCCAGGCAATGCTAATTAAAGCAGGGATACTCAAGTTTTTCAATGGCTGCTTAGTATAGTCCCACAATTTCACCGCCAAAGCAACTACAAGGGCGCAAGGAATATACCTACGAGCAGACAAACCTAGAGTGCGAGGCTGTAGACCTGTGGAAAATAAATAGTAGGTTCCGAAAAGAAAAATATAAACGATGATGAATAAGAATAGATATTTTATATTGTTACGAATAAATTTCATAATGTTCTCCTCGATTTATATCTAGTCGTGTAAATTATAGCATACAAATCTAGATGCTTCAAAAATTGATAGTCAAAATTTTTACTTACTAAGAATAGGTCTGATGTGATATAATATTGACGTATTTTCTTGGAGGGTGAAGTAATTTGAAAGAGTACACCGTATTAGGGATAATTTTATATATCGGATCATACTTGTTTTATGTGGTGTCTGCTTGTGGCGCTGGCAAGAAAGCGATTTTTTTACAAATGCGTCGCTACATTCCTTGTGCTATCTTGGCAGTTCTTCCTCTGTATTTAGCACAACAACCAATTTTTTCTTCTTATTATTTAGCTGCGCTCAGCATCGCCTTTTTGTGGATTTTTACTTATCCGGGTCTATATTACCTGACCAATCATAAGGTTTCTCTGGATTTTGAATTTCATTTTGAAGCCGTTTTCGGTTATTATTTCGTTAGTTGGATTACCTGCATCTTGTTACTAGCTCATTTGTTGCCAAGCTTCTGCAATATTTTTGTCGCTGCGGGTGTTACTGCAGTTGAATTAATAGTTTTATTAATCCCGCTTGCGCAAATAATTTACTATATTCTATATAAGGCTTGCATTAATGAAAACGGCATGCTCATGCTTCAAGAGACACATTACAACGAAATCATTGAATTTTTTAAGGCAATGCCCGTCTCAATAAATGTTTTTGGCTTTGTTGCAACAATTTTAAGTGCAGTTGGCTTTTTTATGGTTAATTACCAATTTTTGCAAACTGGTTTGGACATATCTTGGCTTGGGACTGGTATTCTCGGAATTTTATGCATATTCTTAAGTATTTACCTATGGAAGACTAAGAGAGGTGTCTTTGTTAGAACGGGTATTGGCGAATTTTATTTAGATGTCAAAGAGTATAGAGAGACCAATAAGAATTATAAAGAGAATACTGGGTTAAGGATGCAAAATTTGCAAGTTAAAGCATTAGGCCAGCCCATTAATAAACCTCATACCCTTGTTTTAGTCATCGGAGAATCGGAATCAAGAGATTATATGAGCTGTTTCGTTCCGAATTATGAATATGATACAACTCCTTGGATGGATAAATTAAGCAAATCGCCTAACTGTATTCTTTTTCCTCATGCTTATTCCTGTATGGCCAATACCGTCATTGCGCTTTCCAATGCTTTAACAGAAATGAATCAGTATAATGATAAGAAGTTCTACGAATCATGTTCTGTCGTTGATGTTGCTCATAAGCTTGGGTACAAGGTGCATTGGTATAGCAATCAAGGCCATCTTGGTTGTGCAGATACACCTGTTTCCTTGGTAGCGGAAACGTCTGACGTTGCTAAATGGACTAAGCAGGAATTAAACAAGGTGCAATATGATGAGACTTTGCTAGACTTTTTTGCTGAAATTGATCCTAACATCAACAACTTGCTGGTTGTTCATCTGAAAGGCAATCATTTTAGCTTTTTAAATCGGTTCCCCGAATCCTTCACAAAATTCGGCAAGCCTGGTAAATACGATTTGATTCCTAATTATTTAGACTCCGTGGCTTATACCGACTACGTTTTAAGTAAAATCTTTGGTAAATTGCAAGTCCAAATTGAACACTTGCATTAATTAACTCACTTGAACC
>JAUNIS010000014.1:25072-58925 GCA_030523325.1 Phascolarctobacterium sp. | reverse complement strand
GGCGAAGCCATAGGCATAGCAAAAGGTGAAGCTATAGGCATAGAAAAAAACAAGCTTTCAACTGCTAAAAATTTAATCAGATTAGGTAAATTGTCCCTTGAAGATATCGCAAGTGCTTCTGGTCTTAGTTTAGAAGTTGTGCAAAAGCTGTCGGAAGAAGTTCTTGCAGAGGAAACTTAATTCAATTCGGAATGCGGAATTCGTAATTCGGAATTGTGGAATCAAGCCGGAGGCTTGATGGATTAAAACTGTTTGGTGTAAAAATTTGAGTTCGTTAAAAAGCCTGGCCCTAAAAAGGTTGGGCTTTATTTCTTTTTTCGTAAATTAAATCTACATATTAAAAATTAATTATGAATTATGGAATTATGAATGACGGAATCAAGCTTGCGCTTGATTGATTAAAAACTGTTAGCGTTCGTTGAACTTTTACAGATTTAATCAAAAGATTTGCGCAAGCAAATCGTCCACAATTCGGAATCACGCATTCCGAATTCCGAATTAAAATATGCCCTCAGCAATATGAACTGTAAAATTGCCTTCCTAAATCAAAAATCGTTATGTTCGTCTCCGCTGCCAACTTTTTTATCTCTCGCTTATATAAGACAAAAAACATAAAAAAACGGACATTTTCTTTCAAAATATTTTTTAAAATTTTTTTGATTTGGATGTCCGTTTTTTATGCGAGCGCAAGCGAGCTGTACTGAGGCTAGCGAAACGCCGAAGGCGAAAAGAAACTTAGGGAAGAAGCCTAATTAGTTATGGGATCATAACTTATTTAGTATCCAGGGGGAAATACTCGCTAATTGGGGTTGGTTGTGGTATAATGGTAAACAAAGCTAGCAATCGATTTGTGTGTTAGTGATAGAGGAGGAGCCAGATGGAAACTATTGAGAGCATTCAAGAGAAAATTGTAAAATTTAGGGACGATAGAAATTGGCAGCAGTTTCACAATCCTAAGGATCTAGCAATTTCATTGTCCCTAGAGGCAGCTGAGCTATTAGAGGTTTTCCAATGGTCCGGTACTGATACGAGTGCTCAAGGTAAAAAAGAAAAAATTGCCGAAGAACTTGCGGATGTCATGCTTTATGCGTTGCTGATGGCCGATGCCACTGGGCTTGATGTTAAAGAAATTATGCTGAAGAAAATAGCAAGGAACTGCGAAAAATATCCTGTAGAAAAATCTTATGGTAGTTCTAAAAAATATACGGAGCTTTAATGGGGTAGGATTATGATTATTTATGAAAATACTAAGGGTGGCTTTGTCAATGATATTCGTCACGGAAACATTGCCGCTAAGGTGCAAGCAGCCTTCGAAAAACGTAATATTTTTCATCACAATGAGTCCGAATATAAATCTTGGGGCAATTCACTGATGTACATGCGTAATGTCTTGGACGATGAAGATATTGCAGATGACGTACAATTAGCCGTTGAATATCAAATCCCGCTCACGTCTAAACGTGTGGATTTTCTCATCGCTGGTGAAGACGGTTTTGGCTCTAGTAATGTTGTGGTTGTAGAATTAAAGCAGTGGGAGGATAGTGGGATAACATCACGTGCCGATGTGGTTACAGCTTTTACCGGTGGTGCTACTAGAACTGTTTGTCATCCATGCTACCAGGCTTATAGCTATGCGAAAATCATCGAGAATTTTAATGAAACAGTCCGCGAACTTGATATTCATTTAAAACCTTGTGCTTTTTTGCATAATTATCGTGAGGTAAATAGAGAACACATCGACAATCCTTTATACAAAGATGCTATCACAAGTGCTCCTCTGTTTTTAGCAGAAGATGTTGATAAGTTGCGCACATTTATCAAAAGCTTCGTCAAGAAAAAAGATGGTCTGGACCTTTTGATGAAGATTGAGCAAGGAAAATTAAAACCAGCTAAAGCACTACAGGATACCTTGACATCTATGATTAAGGGCAACCACGAGTTTTATCTTATCGACGAGCAAAAGGTTGCTTACGAGACTGTGAAAAAATTGGTGGAAAGAGCCGTAAGAGATGCTAATAATCCGACGAAGGGCGAGGATAAATACGTTGTCATCGTCTCTGGTGGACCGGGAACTGGAAAATCCGTCGTAGCAATTCAACTCTTGTGCGACCTTATTAACAAAGGCTTTAGCGCTAACTACGTTACAAAAAACGCTGCTCCACGTAATGTTTATTTTGAAAAATTAAAGCAAGAAAAATATAAACAAAGCTACATTAAAAGTTTATTCAAGGCATCCGACTTTTTCTGGGATAAGCCTAAGAATCTTTTGGACTGCGTCATCGTTGACGAAGCTCATCGCTTGAAAAAGAAATCACAAATTTTCCATGGCGAAAACCAAGTCAAGGAATTAATTAATGCTGCTCGCGTTAGTGTTTTCTTCATTGACGAGGACCAACAGATTACCACCAAGGATATCGGTACCAAGGATGAGATTCGCAAATGGGCGAAGTTTCATAATGCTGCAGTTTTAGAGGGCAAGGACCTAGATTTGGTTTCCCAATTCCGTTGTAACGGTAGCGACGGTTATCTTAATTTCCTGAATAATTTGTTAGGAATCGGTGAGAATGCCAATACGGAATTTGACTATGACTATGAGATTCGACTCTTCAATAGTCCGAGTAAAATGCGGGAAGACTTGCGTGAAAAAAATAAAATTAACAATAAAGCACGCATGATTGCAGGTTATTGTTACGAATGGGAATCAGAAAAAAATCCTTATGGCTTCGTCTCTGACATTAATTTGGAAGACGATTTCCGTGCGAAATGGAATTTCGAAAATACACTCTTTGCTATTGACCCGGATTCCTTCGACCAGGTGGGGTGCATTCATACGACTCAAGGCTTGGAGTTCGATTATTGCGGGATAATTATCGGCAAGGATTTGCGATTTGAAAATGGCAAGGTCATTACTGACCAAACGCAAGAAGCCAAAAGCGATAAAACATCTGGTATTCGCGCCTGCAAGAATAAAGCATTAGCTGATAAATTGATTCGCAATACCTACAAAACCTTGCTCTCTCGCGGGCAGAAGGGTTGTTACATTTACTGTGAGGACAAGCCGTTGCTCGAACATATGAGCAAGATGTTGAAAATCGAGATTGAGAAGTAAAAATTGATGTCGTTTTACTTACCTCTTTATATGACAAAGCTGTTGTGAGAACGAAAAAACGCAGACCGCGAGGCCTGCGTTTTAATTTTACTTCTTCGGTTTTTTGGCGAGGGTGACGTTGACTTCGAAAAGGCGGTTCCAAGGGAAGGAGAGCGTGAAGTCGTAGGTTTTGGTGAAAGCATATTTTTTCGCCATAGCATGGGCGTCATCGCTGACCTTTTTGAGGATTTGATTCGTCGCCGAGCCAAGATCGTATTTTAAATCCTCACGATTTTTTTGCTCTAATTCTTTAGAGATGACGGGCCTTGCGTTACTTTGATAAAACCAGTCGTCAATATAACGCTGACGCAAAAGCTTCTCGCGGTTTGCATCTTTCATGTGCTGGGCTAGCATGCCTTGGGCGATGGCATAACCAATGGCATTGTCCGCCGTATTCCAACCGTTATATGCACGCAATTGACCAAGGTCACAATTTTTGGCAAGGGTTTCCATAAAACCATTGTCCGCTCCGTTAGAATAAGAAATATCTGCAAGAGTAATTTTTTTATTATTAGCCAGCAAATTTTGCAGCTGGGCAATGAAGCTTCTATTAGCAACATTGGGGAAAGGCAGGTTATCGCTAAACGTAGAGTCCTTGACGATGCTATCTGCAGGACTATTAATTGCTAAAATTAAATCGCCCGTGTCACTGGCAACCGTTCCGCCCGCAGCCATGATTTGTACGGGCACAGAATCGTAGAGAATTGCGTCACTATATTGAGGCAGGGTGTTTGCCCCCGAGCCAGGTGCGTAGAGAATTTGTACGTTAGGCTTAAGGTTACGCGCTTCGTTAAAGGCACGCGCGATTAAAAGTAAACCAAGCTGGTCAACGCCGTCAATTATTGCCAAGCGATCCTTGGGCATGTCAAAGGTTTCTTTTGCCAGCTTGCAGCTTTCAAGATGGGTAGCGCTGTGGGGAGAATTATCGTCCTTGCCAATGCCAAGATAATGGAAGCGGTTCATACGCGAGAGGCGAGTGAGATTTTTATTTACCTCAAAATTTTTTTTGCGACGCTCCAGCCAATCGCCAAGATTATCCTTCTTAAGATTGCGTTCAAGAGCTTGTAAGGTTAATTGCTCAGTTATACTTAAAGAGCTTTGAGTTTTTTTATCAAGCAGCTCGCTGTAAGCAAAAATACTAGGACCAACCTCCGGATAATAGTCGGGCTCAACGCGACCACGAGACGCACGTGGGGTACGCATAATCGTAGAGAAAGCATAAAGCTTAATCTTACTATCACGAGCAAGCTCGCTTAAAGCATTTACGCGTGCATTTAAAATATCGGCGCTGTCTTCGTGAGTTCGTGAGGCCACGAGCCCGCCGTAAATTAAACTGTCCGTGGAGATAACTGCTGCATCAGCCTGACTGCTTTTTTCCTGCAGCCATTTTAAAAGCTGAGCCGGGTTGCCATTAACCTGATGAGTAGCGATAAATTTATCAGGAGGCATAATTAACTTAATGCCCGCACCTTCTACGCTTTCTTTTACATAGCTTGAGCAGACAGGTCTGTTATCGAGTGGGATAAAAAGAATTTGTAAATCTTTTGCTTCGGCAGGACTAAAAAAGAAAATATTAGTCACTAAGCCCAGGGCTAAAATGTTTTTGATTTGCATTGATAGTCCTCCCTTCTGAAAATGTACCATAATATTATAATACAAATTTTTAGATTTTGCTACAATCTATTGACTTTCCTTTAGCGTGTGTTATAATTGTTAGATAGAAATCATAATATACAAGAAGTAATGCGAAGGACAAGTTTTCTAAGCTGGCCTCATAGAGAGTATCGCCTAGGCTGGAAGCGATATAGGTAAGAGAAAACGCACCACCTTTAAACTGGCAAACTCAAAGCAATCCTGCAAGTATGTGAGCCCGTCTTATCGGCGTTAACGATACCGAGTGGGTCACGTTTGTAATCAATTAGGGTGGAACCGCGGTTTACTCCGTCCCTTGTTTGGGATCGGGGTTTTTTATTTTTTGTAAACAAATTTAGGAGGAATAAATATGATTAATGTAACCTTAAAAGACGGCAGCGTTAAAGAATTTGCTGCTGGCTCGACCTTGCTGGAAATCGCTAAGGGCTTAAACCAAAAGCTTGGCAAACAAGCTCTCTTAGCTATTGTAGATGGTGTGAACAAGGACTTAACCGACGTTCTTGACCATGATGCAAAAGTTGAATTCGTTCTGCCCGATACCCCGGAAGGACTCCATGCTATTCGTCATACTGCAGCTCACGTTATGGCTCAAGCAATTCAACATCTCTTCCCAGAGGTTAAATTTGCTATCGGACCTGCAATTGACAAAGGCTTCTACTATGACTTGGATTCCGAGCACGTTTTCACTCCTGAAGATTTATTAGCTATCGAAAAAGAAATGGCTAAAATCGTTAAACAAAATATTCCTCTCGTACGCAGTGAGATTCCTCGCAGCGAGGCTCTTGCAATGTTTGCGGCTAAAGACGAGAAATATAAAGTTGAGCTCATCAACGATTTACCGGAAGATGCAATCATCTCCACTTATACCCAAGGCGATTTCACCGATCTTTGTGCAGGTCCTCACTGCCCGACTACTGGTCGCGTAAAAGCATTCAAGCTGCAATCCATCGCTGGTGCTTATTGGAGAGGTAACGAAAAAAATAAAATGCTGCAACGTATTTACGGCACTGCTTTCCCTTCAAAAGAAGAGCTTGATGCTTACATTACCATGATGGAAGAGGCTGCTAAACGCGATCACCGTAAATTAGGCAAGGAACTCGACATCTTCGCACTGATGGATGAAGGTCCTGGCTTCCCCTTCTTCCTGCCCAATGGCATGATTATCCGCAACGAATTAATTAATTATTGGCGCGAGGTTCATCGTCGTTATGGCTATGAAGAAATCAAAACCCCGATGATTTTGAACCGTGCTCTCTGGGAACGTTCTGGTCACTGGGATCATTATCGTGAAAACATGTACTTCACCGAAATCGACGAGATGGATTATGCAGTTAAACCCATGAACTGCCCGGGTGGTATGCTCGTTTATAAATTGCATCCCCATTCCTACAAAGAACTTCCTATTCGCGCAGGCGAATTAGGTCTCGTTCATCGTCACGAATTATCCGGTGCACTCCACGGCCTTTTCCGTGTACGCTGCTTCACTCAAGACGATGCGCACATCTTCATGATGCCTTCTCAAATTCGTAGCGAAATTAAAAACGTAATTTCTCTCTTCGACGAAGTTTATGCAACCTTTGGTTTAACTTATCATGCAGAGCTTTCCACTCGTCCGGAAAATTCTATGGGCGATGATGCTACCTGGGAGCTGGCAACTCAAGGCTTACGTGATGCTCTGGAGGATTGCGGTCTCGACTATGTAATTAACGAAGGCGATGGTGCATTCTATGGTCCGAAGATTGACTTCCATCTGAAGGATTCCATCGGTCGTACCTGGCAATGTGGTACCATTCAACTTGATATGCAATTGCCTGAAAAATTTGAACTCACCTACACCGGTGAAGACGGACTCAAGCATCGTCCGGTTATGATTCACCGCGTAGTTTACGGTTCTATCGAACGTTTCATCGGCATCTTGATCGAAAACTATGCAGGTGCATTCCCCGCATGGCTTGCTCCTTGCCAGGTTCGTGTTCTGCCTATCACCGACAAGCAAGCAGATTATGCTCGCAAGCTGGACGAAAAATTCTTCGAGCTTGGTATTCGTTCTAAATTGGACGACCGCAACGAAAAGCTTGGCTACAAGATTCGTGAAGCGCAAATCCAAAAGGTTCCTTATACCTTGGTTGTTGGCGACAAGGAAGTTGCAGATGGTACTGTAAATGTTCGTCGTCGTGGCGAAGGAGATATTGGTGCAATGAAGTTTGAAGACTTTGTTGCTATGCTTCAAAAAGAAATCGCCAAAAAGAAATAAAATAACTGGCAGCTCGAAAGAGCTGCCCTATTTTTTTGCAATCAACAAAGACTTCGCAAAACCTTAGTTAAATTAATAAGTATACTTGTGAGTATCCATTGCTCTTGACTGCTAAATTATTGTATAATTAAAATGTTGGTTTGTTTGCCTAAATTAACTGCAATTGACGTGAAAAAGGGTTTACGAAAAATTTGCCATACTTCTGACATATTTACCGTGTAAGATAAAAAACGGAATATTGTCTGCAATTTGCAAATAAACATAGAGAATGGGGGACTTGTTTTGAATTTACAAAACCGTAAGGTAAAAATATTATTAGCAGTTTTGATCGCAATTTGTGTTATTGTTGCGTATCGTATTTATAGCAATGTCCAAAATGATAAAGCTCGTGCGGCACGTATGTCGCAAAAGCGAGATATTCCTGTTACCTTGTGCGAGGTTAGTCGTAAGACCATGATTCCGACCATGAAATTTTCCGGCACACTTGATGCTGATTTACAAGCTGATGTAGCTCCGAAGGTTGATGCGCGTATTGAAAAGGTTTACGTGCAATTGGGAGATCATGTGAAGAAGGGTCAAATTCTTGCTTCTTTAGAAAAAATCGATCATTCTGCAGCCTTGATTGTAGCTAAAGGTTCTTACAATAATGCTAAGTCAGACCTTGTGAAGGCAGAGCTTGACTTTAAGCGTTATCAAACCTTGTACGAACAAAACGCAGTTTCTCGTGCTGTGTATGATACTTATTATTTTAATTTGCAAGCTTGTCAAAGCAAGGTTGAGTCTGCTAGAGGTACTTATGAAGGCATGGTAAGTAAATTAGAAGCAACGGACCTTGTTGCTCCTGTTGATGGTATCATTGCTAAACGTTATTACCAAGAAGGTTATTACGCAAAAGCTGGTACAGCAATTTTTTCTGTAGCTGATACATCTAAATTAAAAACTGTTATCGACATTCCCGAAGGTAATGTGGCATCTGTTGCCGTTGGTAATACTTGCGAAATCGTTTTGCCTGCCTTTAACAATAAAAAAATCGAAGGCACCATCTCTCGCATTGCACCTGTTGCAACCATTCCAGGTCACACCTTCGAAGCCGAGGTATCTGTTGACAATAAAGAAAATTTACGCGCAGGTGTTTATGCGAATGTTACCTTAAAAGGCGAGCCGAAAGAAAACGTGCTTGTTATCCCTCAACATGCAATTGTTATGCGTGACGATCAAAAAACTGCGTTCGTTCCCGATGAAAATGGTGTAGTAACTCGCAAGGTGCTTGCCATTGGCTACACCGATGAAACTCATATTGAAATTCTTGCTGGTCTCAAGGACGGCGATAAGGTAGTTCTTGAAGGTCAAAACAAACTGCGTGAAGGCAGCAAAATTAAAATGGACGAGGCTGGTAAATAATTATGATTGGTACATTTATTAGACGACCGGTATTTACTACCATGTTCATTTTACTCTTGGTAGTATTCGGTATTAAATGCTATCCGGAAATTGGCGTCGACATGAACCCAGACGTTGACCTGCCAATCGTATCCGTACGTGTAACATATGATGGTGCATCTCCTGAGGAAATGGAGACCCTTGTTACCAAGCCCATAGAAAACCGCGTAAGTCAGGTTTCTGGTATTAAAACCTTGTCTTCCACCGTACTGGAAGGCTTCTCCGAGACAGTACTTGAATTCGAGCTGGGCGTTGACCCTCAAGTAAAAGCTTCCGAGGTTCGTGAAAAAGTATCCTCTGTCCGTAAAGCATTGCCCGATGATATTGACGAACCTTCTACACAAACTGTAGATTTAAATGCTCGTGCAATTGTTGCTTGGTCCTTTAGTTCTCCTACACGTAGCCGTAGTGAAATTCGTCGTGTTATTGAAGACAATATTAAAGATGAATTGCAAATGGTTGACGGCGTATCCGAGGTAACTGTTGCTGGTGCGTCTAAACGTGTTATCCGCATTCTTGTTGACCCAGAGAAATTAGCCGAATACGATGTGCCCTTCCAAACGATTCGCACTAAACTGAACGCCAACAACTATAATACGCCTGGTGGTAAGGTACGTAATAAGGAAATGGAGATCACCGTACGTACCATTGGTAAATACCAAACCATTGACGATGTAAAAAAAGTTGTTATTGGCAATTATAATGGCAAAAATATTTTTATTACCGACGTTGCTGAAGTAAAAGACGATTGGGAAGACGAAACATCTTTTGCTAGTGCCAATGGTGAGCCTTCCGTATTATGTTTCGTACGTAAGCAATCTAAAACAAATACCGTAGACGTAACAGATAATATTAATAACCGCATGGAAGAGTTAAAAAAGACCGTGCTGCCTCCTGATATTACTGTTTCTAAGGTACGTGACCGTTCTAAATATATTCGCGAAAACATTGCCGATGTATGGAACGCAATTCTTTTTGGCGGCTTCCTGGCTCTCGCCATTACTTATTTATTCTTAAGAAATTTACGTGCAACGATTATCGGCGGCCTTTGTATTCCTACCTCCATCATCGCAACCTTCTGGCTTGTTAAAGGCATGGACTTTTCCTTTAACAATATGTCGTTGATGGGTATGAGCTTGGCTGTTGGTATTTTAATTGACGATGCTATCGTACTTATCGAAAACATTTTCCGTCATATGGAAATGGGTAAGTCTCCCTTCCAGGCTGCGAAGGAGGCCACAGAAGAGCTTACTCTCGCAATTATTGCAACATCCTTAACCTTGATGGCTGTATTCGTACCTATCGGTTCTATGGGAGAAATTATCGGTCAATATTTCAAGCAATTCGGTCTCGTTGTTGCCTTTGCCGTATTCTTCTCCACTGTAGTAGCTTTTACCATGACACCAATGGTCAGTGCTTATTGGTTAAAAAAGGTTGACGAAAAGACTGCTAATCGCAATAAATATTTGCAAAAATTCTTGGACAAATTCGAAGAGGGCTTCCAATCCATTCGTGAAATCTACAATAACCTAATGCTTTGGTGTATGTCCCGTCCTCGCAAAATTATTGCCGTATCGGTATTGAGTCTTGCCATTAATTTAGCATTGATTCCTTTCCTTGGCAAAGAATTCCAACCTACCTATGACTCTGGAGAATTCTCTGTCAGCTTCCAAGCTCCCTCCGGTACTTCTTTAAAGAAAACCGTTGAGCTTGCCGAGCCCTTACGTAAAACAATTCAAGAGCTGCCCGAGCTCGAGGTTGTTGCCATGACAGTTGGTAACTACCGCGATCCTGTTAACAAGGGAACGCTTGACGTAAGACTTAAACCGTCTAACGAAAGAACTCGTTCCATGATGCAAATCATGGACGAGCTCCGTGCAGATTTTAAAGACGTAGAAGGTATGAAGGTTGCAGTTCTTTCTGGTCAAGGTGTAGGCGGTCGTGACTCTCGTCCTGTACAAATCGGTATGCGTGGTAACGATATCAAGCAAATCAAGGCTTACGCCAATGAATTAGCCGAAAAAATTCGTCATCTTCCTGGCGCTACTGACGTAGATATTTCTGACTCCGATGAAGAACCGGAAATTCTCATTAAGATCGATCACACCAAGGCAGCTGCTTACGGACTTGACGCAACGGAGGTCGGCAAGGTTGTAGAAATGGCTTACATGGGTAAGTCAACATCTAACTCTTATACCATTGGTAAAAACGACTACAACGTTTTGATTCAAACTGCTCCTAATCGACGCACGAGCATTAATGATGTTATGAATTTACGCGTATCAGGTACGAGTGGTGGCTTCATTCGTTTAGGCGATATCGCAAGCATTGAATATTCTTCTGGTCCGACTCGTATCGAACGTGAAGATAAATCTCGCCAAATCGTTGTTTATGCTAACGCAGTTGGTACGACTCCCGGCGATTTAATTAACACCATTACTGAACGCCTCATTCCGGAAATGAATATGGCTGATGGTTATTCCTACAAGCTGGTTGGTTCTGTTGATACCATGAACCGTGCCTTCAGAGAAATTTACAAGGCTGTAGTTCTGGCGATTGTTATCGTATATATGACGCTGGCTGCCCAATTTGAATCTTTCTCCCAACCGCTTATCATTATGGCGTCCTTACCCTTTGCCATTGTCGGTGCAATTTTAGGTCTTCTTGTTGTAGGTCAAACTGCAAATATGATGAGTCTTATAGGCTTTACAATGCTTTTGGGTCTCGTAACTAAGAACGCAATCTTACTCGTTGACTATGCAAATCAACAAAGAGATAACGGAGTTCCCTTGGAAAAAGCGGTACTGGAAGCATGTTCCTTACGTCTTCGTCCTATCTTCATGACAACATTCTCAACTATTCTTGGTATGATGCCTATCGCACTTGGTATCGGTGAAGGTGCAGAATTGCGTCAATCCATGGGCGTAGTTTTAGTTGGCGGTCTGACAACATCAACAATGCTGACATTAGTAATTATTCCGCTAATTTACGTAGAGTTTGAAAAATTTAAAGCAAAACATTACCACGAATTAGGCGAAAACATCGATGAGGTCAAAGCATGAGTCATCAATTAAGTGACAAAGATTTTAAATTATATTTAGCTAATGCACGCTCTCAAATTGAGGGCGTGTTTAGTATATCTCAGGAAAAGAATATTGATTACGGTTATCAGTTCCAAATCACTGACGGGGGCTCGAAACTTACCTTGAACGTTTATAACGGGAAGAAAGGCTTAAACCCGGTTTTTGCTGGCGACAAAAATTTAGAGGCAAAAGTGCGGGAGGTTCTTGGCAATCATCCGGTTAATATTGCAGCAGAACATACGGAACGCTATGGTGATGCCAATGTTTGGGCTGGCAGTGATGAAAGTGGCAAGGGCGATTATTTTGGTCCTCTTGTTGTGGCTGCTGTTATTGTAGATAAAAATACCTTTGGCAAATTATCTGCTGCAGGGGTAAAGGATTGCAAATTATTAAGCGATAAAAAAATTTTGGAGCTTGAAGACGTAATTTTACAAAACGTTGTCGATGCTGCGGTCTTAGAGCTGAAGCCCCATATTTATAACATGCGTTACGAACAGGTGGTAGCTCAAGGCGGCAAACTCAACCAACTTCTAGGTTTAGGTCATATCGCGGCTCTTACCCAGGTTTTAAATCGTCATCCAGAAACCGAACGAGCCTTGATAGACCAATTCACTAATTCATCAGAAAACGTTCGGGTACTACAACAACGTTTTCCGAACTGTAAAATCAGTCAGACTCCACGAGCCGAAGCCGACCTTGCAGTCGCAGCTGCATCCGTCCTTGCTCGCGCCCGCTTTCTTCGTGCTATCAAACAACTCAGCGAGCGAGCAGGACTGGGCGACATACCTAAAGGAGGCGGCGAGCACGTGCGGGAATACGCCCGAGCCATCGTAAAAAAATTCGGCGAGGGAGAACTGAGGAACTACGTCAAACTACATTTTGCGAATACGGGAAAAATTAGTGATTAGTAATTCAATTAAGTTTCACTTAAGAATAATCTGTTAAACTACAAATCATGAAGTATCTTATTATCAATGCCGATGATTTCGGCTTACACGAACAAATTAATAAAGGAATCATTAAAGGGTATCGCGAGGGGATTATTACATCCACAAGTATTATGCCGACGGCTCCTGCTTTCGAAGAAGCAGTTGCTTTAGCCAAAGACAATCCCGAGCTTGGTATCGGCATTCATTTAACCCTGTGCACCTGCGTACCTTCATGCTTAGATAAGTCCAAGGTTACTAGCTTACTTGGTGCGGACGGAAACTTTCTGCCTAGCTACGTAGAATTCGCCAAAAGGTTTTACACGGGCGGGGTCAAACGCATTGAGTTGGAAGCCGAGCTTAGAGCTCAATTTGAAAAAGCATTAGCTGCAGGAATTAACATTACTCACGTGGATTCTCATCAGCATACACACATGTTGCCTGGAATAAATACTCTTGTCATAAAACTTTGTAAAGAGTATAATGTAGAAAGGGTGCGTGTACCCAAAGAGGATTATTTTTTTACCGGGGGCTATGAGGTTGGTTTAGGTCGTAAGATTGGCAGGGCAGGGCTTTCGTTCTGCGCTGACCTGGCTCGTCCTTTGGTCAAGAAGGCTGGACTTAAAACTACGGACCATTTCTTTGGTATGCTTGCAGGCTGTAATCTTAATACAGAGCTTGTGGGCAATATTATTAAGTCTCTCGGTGAAGGAACTAATGAAATGATGACTCATCCGGGGCTGAGCCAGAGCATTTTAGCTAAGGCACTTCCTTGGGATCTTCATTGGGAAAATGAACTAGCTGCAAGTCTTGCAGAAGCAAATAAAAAGCTCTTAGAAGAGCATCACGTGACCCTGACAAATTTTGGCAGGTTGGATTAACTGATGAACAACAAATTAGTCGTGCGTTTAGCTGCTCTCTTTATTTTTGTAGTAGCTATCTCAGCTGCGGTAATTTACTTTACATTTGATATAAGGACCTTCGAATACCTTCGCATGTTCGAGGCTAAGTGTATCTTTTTAGCACTGGCTTCCTTGGGACTGGGGTTGTTTTTTGACGGACTGCGCCTCATTACCTTGGCTGATGTTACGGATGAAAAATTAACCTTGCGTCAGGTTGTGAACGTTGTCTTGTCCAACTACTTTCTTGCTCTTGTGACTCCAGGGGCAAGCGGTGGGGCAGTTGCTCAGGTAATGTTCATGCGTAAGGCAGGTGTACCAGTGGCTAAAGCTACAGTTGTAGTTTTAGTCCGTACCATTATGTCTATTTTCTTCCTCATCCTTTTGGTCCCTATTGTGTTGCACGTGGACCCAGATATTCACGCGAATATGTCACCGACAGCCTTGACACTTTTGTCTGTGGCTTTTACGTCCTTGCCTGTAATCGCTTTCTTTTTGATGCGCTCGGAATATCCTGAGAAGTGGATCGATAGATTTACGAAAAAATTTGCTTACCAAACTCGTCAAAACTGTTTTATTTGGTATGGCGAGTTTAAGCAAGCTTTTATCATTATGGGGCACCATCCCTTTAGAATGCTACGTGCCTTTGTTGAGTCAGGTTTATCCTTGCTCTTTATTTATGGCACTGTCCCAGCCTATTTTACTGGCTTAGATATTCAATTCGATTTAGTACAAGTCATGGGACGTATGATTCTCATTAACTTGGTTTTATATTTTACTCCGACTCCAGGCGGTTCAGGTGTTGCTGAAGCCGGTTTCGTCATGCTTTTTACCAAGCTTTTGCCTCCTGGTACAGTTGGCGTTATGGCTGTCCTTTGGCGTTTTACTGCAGAATATTTACCCTTCTTACTTGGTGCGACCGTAACTATTCGTGCTTTCGGTTCTAACGTTATCAATATGGCGCAAGTGAAAGCTGGAAGCAAAGAAGAGCAGAGTTAATCGTAGGTTGGAAGTTTTATCGCTAGCTCGCAGCTAATCAAATGCGGAATTCGTAATCGAGGATGGATTTTGCGAAGCAAATCCTCAGCTCATAACTTTTAACTATGCACTCAATTTAATACATAAATAGGATAGAGAGAAATTATTTACTATGAAGATTATCGAAAAAAATAGTTTAGTAATTGTATTTTGTGTTGCGGTGGCAACCTTGTTCTGGGGGATATGGGGCGTGCCCCTTTTAGATCCTGATGAACCTGTTTACGCCGAGACAGCTCGCGAGATGATCGAGTTCAAGGACTTTTTATCCCCTCGCATCTATAACGAGTATTGGTACGACAAGCCGCCTATGTACTATTGGCTGGTTGCTATCGCTCAATATATTTTTGGCTTCAACGAATTCGCAGCTCGTTTTCCTGCAGCCCTCATGGCTAGCGCGACATCTGTGATGGTTTATGTTGGAGGTGCTAAATTATTTAACGAGCGAGCAGGCTTTTGGGCTTCCTTGGTGTTGACAAGCTGTATTCAATTTTTCTATATGGGCAAGGCTGCAGTTACGGATACGACCTTGCTTTTCTTTATGACGGGTGCACTCTTAAGCTTTATTCATAAACGTTATTGGCTCATGTATATCTGCATGGCTCTGGCAACACTGACTAAGGGACCAATCGGTATCGTTTTCCCAGGGGCAATAATTTTCCTTTACATCCTTTGCATGGGACGTCTTGATGAAATTTTACGCATGCATGTGATTCGTGGTCTTTTGCTTTATTTTTTAATTGCAGCTCCTTGGTATTACGCTATGTACACGGTCCATGGGATGGAATTCATTGACACTTTTTTAGGCTTCCACAATGTTACGCGTTTTACTACGCCTGAACACGCAAATCGCGTAACCTTCTGGTATTATATCCCGGTTGTTATCCTGGGACTCTTCCCTTGGACAGGACTTTTTGTTTTATCGATTCGTTCATCCATTGGTGAAAGCCGCGTGGATGATATGCGTAACCTTATCTTTTTGCATATCTGGTGGGCCTTCGTTTTCCTTTTCTTTACCGTATGTAAGACAAAATTGGTTTCTTATATTCTGCCCATGTTCCCGGCTATGGCAATGGTCATTGGTTGGTATATCGCCTGGGTAGAAAGCAAGACGCGTTATAATAAAGTTCTTTGGTCTTGGATTTTTGGTAGTGGTATTATGTACTTGCTCTTAGGCGCAGGTTGGATTGTCGGCGCGAAATTCTTGAGCGAAGTAAGTGCTAGCCTTATCATCTTAGGAATTGTAACTTTAATTCTTGGGGCAGCGGTCATCATTGCTATTTATTATTACAAGGACGTTCAGCTCGCTTCCTTTATTCACGTGGCAACTGGTATCGTTACCATGGTTGTGGCCTTTACTTTTGTTCTGCCCGTTCTTGCGGATCGTTTTAGCATGAAAACAATTGCTGCATTTTACAAGCAGGAATGTTATTCTCATCTGCCTGTGCATGTTGACAAATTTCTTCGTCCTGGTTTTATGTGGTACACACGTGCTCCAGGCAAGGAGATGCTTCCGAAAACTGATGACTTCAAAAATGCTTTGCAAAAAGAAGGATGGAATTATTACGTGGTTCGCGGCTTAGAACTCAGACGTTTCCAAAAGACGAATCAATTGCCAGAGAGCGTTACCGTGCTTAAGGAAGCGGGAGATATTTACTTGCTACAGAAATTACAGGAAACAAAATAATAAAATTCGGAATTCGGAATAGAGGATGGATTTTGCGGAGCAAAAATCCTATGATTAAAATTAATTAGTTAATAATTTTGTGGATTAAAACTGATTAGGATTCAAAACAAGGCGAGACTTGAACAAAATTTGCAAGTCTCGCTTATTTTATTACAACTAATTCCTATGCTTTAATTGACTACTTCTATTGGCACGATAATTATTTAAGGTGTATAATAAAAAGTGGAATTCGGAATTGGGGAAGGATTTCGCGAAGCAAAAGCCTATGATTAAAATTAATTAGCTAAAAGTTAAGATTTATGCAAATTACTGCACGATTTGTGAATGGCTTCGCTAAAATCTTTAAATTATCTAGACAAAGTCACGATACCGAAATTTAGCGCTTAGCATTAGACTCAGCATTCAAAATTAACTTATAACTCTCAACTCTTCCATCGCACAAAATAAAATTCACATACAAACATTTAAAGGGAGGAACTATTATGGATTACATGACTGAATACAAGAGATGGTGCGAAAAGGCTGTTCTTGATCAAGACTTAGCTCTCGAACTTAAAGAAATGGCTGGGGACGAAGCCAAAATTGAAGACGCTTTTTATCGTACCTTGGAATTTGGTACTGCAGGTCTGCGCGGGGTTATCGGTGCAGGTACAAACCGTATGAACGTTTATACCACTGCTGTAGCTTCTCAAGGCTTGGCAAATTATGTTGTGAAAAATTTCCCGCCTGAAGCTCGTAAAATTGCTATCGCTTTTGACTCTCGCATTAAATCTGATTTATTCGCGAAGACAGCTGCCGGTGTATTTGCGGCTAATGGAATTAAGGTTGCAATCTATCCTGAATTAATGCCCGTTCCTTGTGCATCCTACGCAGTGCGTACACTTGGTTGTGCAGTAGGTATTATGGTTACTGCATCCCATAATCCTTCCAAATACAATGGTTATAAGGTTTATGGTTCTGATGGTTGTCAAATCACATCTGAAGGTGCTAACGCAGTTCTTGCCGAGATTGAAGCTCTCGATATTTTTGAGGATTCCAAGATGATGGACTTCGAAGAAGGCATGGCTCAAGGTTTGATTTCCTACATTGGTGAAGATGTTTATACTGCTTTTGTTGAAGAAGTTAAGAATCAATCCGTGCTTTTCGGCGACGAAATTGACAAAAACGTTTCCATCGTTTATAGTCCGCTCAATGGCGCAGGCTTAAAGCCTGTTACTCGTGCTTTAAAAGAATCCGGTTTCACAAATATCACAGTTGTTAAAGAACAAGAACAACCGGACGGCAATTTCCCGACCTGTCCTTATCCTAATCCGGAGATTAAAGAAGCAATGGCTCTAGGCATGGAATATGCTGCTAAATACGATGCCGATTTACTTCTTGCAACTGATCCTGATTCCGACCGTGTTGGTATTGCGGTTAAGGATGCTAATGGCAATATGCAGCTCTTCAGCGGCAACGAAACAGGCATGCTCCTGACAGATTATATTTGCGCGCAAAGAACTAAACATAAGATGATGCCTCCTGAACCTGTTCTCGTAAAAACCATCGTTACTATTGATATGGCTGATAGAATTGCAGCAAAATACGGTGTTGCAACTAAGAATGTTCTCACCGGCTTTAAGTATATTGGTGAACAAATCGCTCTTCTCGAAGCAAAAGGCATGGCTTCTTCCTACATCTTTGGCTTTGAAGAAAGCTATGGTTATCTGTCTGGTTCTTACGTTCGCGACAAGGATGCAGTTGATGCAGCCTTCTTGATTTGTGAAATGTTTGCTTACTATAAGACTAGAGGCATTAGCCTTTTAGATCGTTTGAACCAACTTTATGCAGAGTTCGGTTATTGCCTGAACACTTTGTATTCTTACACCTTTGAAGGTTCAGCAGGCTTTGCCAAGATGAAAGATATTATGGCCGAGTTCCGTAAAGGTATTACGCAAATTGGTCCGAAGAAGGTTATCAAGACTCTCGATTATAACGAAGGCATTGACGGTTTGCCGAAAGCCGACGTTCTCAAATACATCCTGGAAGATAATTGTTCAGTAGTAGTTCGTCCTTCTGGCACCGAACCTAAACTAAAAACATATATCAGCGTATCTGCAGCAGACAAAGAATCTGCAAAGGCAATTGAAACACAAATCGATGCTGATTTGAAGAAATACTTCTAAAAGTTAAGAGTTAAGCAAATCCCTGTGCGATTTGTGAATGACAATGACTTGAGGATAATCACAAACAATAAAAGCTGACTTGATTGTAATCTTTCAAGTCAGCTTTTAATATTTTAATTCTCAACTCTCAACTCTCAACTGCTCCCTCAACAGCTCTTCCTTAAGCTCGTAGTACTCCCTGCTAAAGTACGGACTCAGCTGCGCCTCTCTATGGTCGTAGCCGTACGAACGTTTTGTCATAGAGATAATGGGCGGAGCTTGAATGCGTTTAGCAACGGAAAACCCTGCAAAAAGCTTCCACCAACGTTCGAGGTCAGCAATAAAGCTTGCGTGAGTAGGGAAGGAGCTCTTAATAATTTTTGCGTCACAGCCAAGCTCTTTGGCAAGAGTGCCTTCCTTATACCAACGCAAAACATCGGCTGGTGTAGCCTTGTGCCAGTTTTCGACGAAAGCGCTGAAAAGATAATCGTGATAAGGATAGATAAGTGGGTCTCCACCTTTACCAACGGTTTGATTAGGATTCAGCTCGGCAGAAGGACGAATGTTAAAAATTTCTTCTGGGAGAACCTCGCGCTTAAACACAACTTCGTTTAAATAACGACCAAGAGCATAAACCTGATGCTTCCACAAATCACCAATCATTGCGACAGCACCACAAATATCTCCATAAAATGTTGCGTAACCGACAGTGATCTCGCTCTTGTTAGAATTGCAACTAAACGCACCACCAAATGATGCGGATGCAGCTGCTAATATGCGAGCTCCGCGATCACGAGCTTGAATATTTTCTTTCACCAGCTCGGACAGCTCAAGATGTATTTCCTTATTTGTTGTGTAATTAATTATGGGCGTATTTTCTAATTGCTCAACCGTATGCTCAAAGCTATGTTGAATAGGAATGATTGCGTAATTCGTGCCAAGCCTTTGTGCCATGACTTGCGCAATATTTTTTGTAGCCTCGGAATTGTATTGGCTAGGCATGTTAATTAATAAAACATTTTCCGGACCGAGAATATCAACATACATGGCTGCAGTCACTGCACTGTCAATGCCTCCGGATAAACCGATGGTCATGCGCTTGATTCCGCATTGCTCGAGGAAAAGCTTCGTACCATAATGTAAAGACTTATAAATTGCCTCCGTATCTTGCGCAGGATATGCAACGGGGCACTCGGGGATGATTTCACCATCTTCATAAGAGAAGGGAAGCACGGTATCGCCATACATCTCGGCTGCAGTAGCTAGCTCGCCGTTGCCTTGATAAACAGATGTGCAACCGTCCATAGTGAAGACGTTCTTGCCATTGTTTTGGATGCCAACGCAATTGCAATAAACTAAAGGAATGCCTGCCTCACGAGCTTGAGCTCCGAACAATCTATTTCTTTTTTTGTTTTTGCCAAGGGCATAGGGCGAGCAGGACAAATTGACTAAAACATCTGCACCATTTCTTGCTAATGTTTGGGGAACATTATAAAAATAATTTTCCGTCCAGCCGTCCTCGCAAAGCATGAGACCAACAGCAAGACTTGCGCCTTTAAAGGTTAATTGCATGGGCTGGAGAGTCTCTGGTACGGGTGCAAATTCTTCAGCGCAAAGCTTTTGCAAGCTATAAAAATGACGAGCATCGTCGAACTCACGATAGTTGGGCTGGGAATTTTTAATGATGTAATTGCGACCTAAATAACCGCCCACACTTTTA
Source organism: Phascolarctobacterium sp. (assembly GCA_030523325.1). Classification (GTDB taxonomy): domain Bacteria; phylum Bacillota; class Negativicutes; order Acidaminococcales; family Acidaminococcaceae; genus Phascolarctobacterium_A. Next base: position 38,936 of record JAUNIS010000014.1, on the reverse strand, counting down.
CCGTGCTGAGCTGCGTAGGCTGCATTATACATGCGAACACGACCATCTTCGTTTAATTTACCTTTTTCGAAGCAGACAGTGCCAAATAAAATAGCCATATCATCGCTTGCTTTAATAATTTCGTTATTGTAGTAGGTGACGTCGTCCAAGAAAGCTTGCTCTTCCCAGATATCACCGATTAAATAACCGCTCACACACATCTCGGGTAGGCATAGAATATCTGCACCTTGCTCTTTAGCTGAAGCGATTAACTCTATAATTTTTTTATAATTTAAGTCCGGACGGCCAGCGATGACCGGCATCTGTCCGCAAATAATTTTAACCTTCACTTTTTTCTCATCCCCAACAGCTTTTCAAATTCGTAATTCGTAATTGAGGTATCGAGTTAAAGCTCGATGGATTAAATCTGTTAGAGTCGGTTGAACTTCAGCAGATTTTATCAAAAGATTTGCGAAGCAAATCATCCTCAATTGCTCATTGCTAATTGCTAATTACTAATTGAATTTAAGTTTGACAATCAATTTATGCATAGTTTATTATATCAGAGATAAAGAAAATTCTCTATAAATTTTGAGGTAGGTTTTATGAAAGCAATTAAAAAAACTAATGCGGCTCGCATTTTAGATGATTTAAAAATAGCATATAAGCTAATGGAATATCCTGTTGATGAAGAGCATCTCGACGCAGTACATGTGGCACAAGAGGTTGGCATGCCTCCTGAACAGGTTTTCAAAACACTTTGCGTACGTGGAGATAAAACAGGCGTAATTTTTGCAGTCATTCCTGGTAACGGAGAACTTGATCTCAAAGCCTTAGCTCGCGTTTCAAAAAATAAAAGCTGCGAGATGGTTCATCTTAAAGAGGTATTGCCTTTAACCGGTTATATTCGTGGTGGTTGTTCGCCTCTTGGTGCTAAAAAGGATTACCCGGTATTCATGGATGAAACCATGATTCTTTGGGATGAAATCGCAATCTCTGCAGGGCAACGGGGTATGCAAATCGTCGCGAACCCAGATGACCTAGCTCGTGCGACGCACGCAGTCGTTGCTCAGCTGACATTTTAACTCTTAACCTTGCGTTTGTGTATACTTATCGAACTAAGTTGAGTAAAAGCCGAGTTTATGATACAATTTAGCATGGTTTAGTAGTCGCATGAGTTTTAATCAAAAGTTTTTGCGAAGCAAAAACACTCCACTCAGCGCTATGAACTTAGTAATTATAACTCGAAATCAACTAACGTAAAGATATAAAGAAAGAAGGACTATTAACATGATGTACGTCAGCACTCGTGATAAAAAGAATATGGTGACGGCTGCTCAAGCTATTACTCATGGCTTAGCTAATGACGGAGGACTTTTCATTCCCCAAGGTACGCCTAAGTTCAGCATTGAAACAATTAAAAGCATGATCAATAAATCCTACTTGGACAGAGCAGTTATGGTGCTTTCTGGTTTCCTGACAGATTTTACCGAAGACGAATTAAAGCAAGCCGTAACTAGCGCTTATACTCCAGAAAAGTTCGGCGAGGTTCCTGTACCCCTCGTACAGCTTGGCAACAATACGGCAGTGCTGGAGCTTTGGCATGGTCCAACCAGTGCCTTCAAGGATATGGCTCTCCAGCTTCTGCCTTATCTTTTGACAATGAGTCTCACAAAAACTGGTGAAACATCTAAAATTGTTATTTTAGTTGCTACATCAGGCGATACCGGTAAGGCAGCTCTAGAAGGCTTTGCAAATGTTGCAGGCACGCAAATCATCGTCTTCTATCCGTCCGAGGGTGTCAGTGATATTCAAAAACGTCAAATGATCACCCAAGAGGGCAATAACGTAAATGTTTTTGGTATCGAAGGTAATTTTGACGATGCTCAAACAGGTGTAAAAGAAATTTTCTCCAAGGCAAGTATTCGCGAAACCTTGCACAAAAACGGTTTTATTTTCTCTTCGGCTAATAGCATGAACTGGGGACGCTTGGCACCGCAAATCGTTTACTATTTCTCTGCCTATGTGGATGCAGTGAAGGCCAAGAAAATTCGCCTGGGCGAAGCAATTAATTTCGTAGTTCCTACGGGTAATTTTGGGGACATCCTTGCAGGTTATTATGCAAAGCTTATGGGCCTGCCAGTTGGTAAATTAATTTGTGCCTCCAATAACAATAATGTTCTAACCGATTTCATCAACACCGGTAAATATGATAAGAACCGCGAGTTTTACAAAACAACTTCTCCTTCCATGGATATTCTTGTTTCTTCTAATTTGGAACGCTTGCTCTATCTTGTTTCCGACGAAAACGATGTAAAGACTAAAGAACGCATGGACGCTCTAAAAACTAGCGGCATTTACGAAATTACGGAAGCAGAAAGAAATGCCATTCAAGAAGATTTCTTTGGTGCTTGGGTGGACGAGATCGAAGTTAAAGAAAGCATTAAACGTGTGTATGATGACTACAAATATTTAATGGATACTCATACATCAGTTGGTTATCGTGCCTTGATAAAATATCGTATGTTAACTAACGATGCTGCATATTCAGTTGTGCTTTCAACCGCAAGTCCGTTTAAATTCTCCGACGCTGTCCTCAGTGCTTTGGAAACAAGTGAAAGAATTAAAGGTGAACCCTTTGAAATTCTACATAAATTAGCAGATAAAACTGGTGAAGAAATTCCTCAACGTATGTTGGAATTAGAAACTGCACCCATTCTCCACGATGTTGTTATTAAAGCAGCTGATATGGAAAATACTGTCTTAGATAGCTTGGTTAAAGATTAATAGTTAGGCCCAGTATATACTGGGCTTAATTTATAAGTTTGGAAATAAGTTTAAATTTTTGAAACCGTCCCTAACAGGTCATCTGCTTTGTTAGTCTCAGTCGCTGTACTTTTAGTACGACTCCTTCGATTTTCGCGCAGTTAATCTATTCTGAACGGTTTGTGAGAAGCAAAGGTAAAAGTTTTATGAATGCAAAAGAAATTCTTGAGCAGGTAAAAAAAGGCGAGCTTTCTATTGAGGAAGCGGAAGGTTTTTTCAAGCGAGCTCCCTATGAAGATTTGGGCTTCGCCAAGCTTGACACACACAGGGCACTTCGAAGCGGGTTTCCAGAAGTAATTTTTTGTTCCAACAAGCCTGACGATTATTTGGTTGACATTTATAAGAAAATGTTTGAGACCGATGGGGAAGTGTTTGGAACTCGTGCAAGTGAGCATCAATACGAAATTGTTAAGGAAGTTATTCCTTGCATTTACTACGACAAGGTGGCTCGCATTTTGAAATACGAAAAGCCTGACAAGGTTCGCAAGGGTCTAGTAGCCGTTTGTACGGCTGGTACAGCAGATATTCCTGTTGCCGAGGAGGCAGCTCAAACAGCAGAATATTTTGGCTCTAAGGTTGTGCGTCATTATGACGTAGGAGTTAGCGGCTTACATCGACTGCTTAGCAAGCTGGAGAATATTCAAAAGGCCAATTGTATTGTGGCAGTTGCCGGAATGGAAGGAGCTCTTGCATCTGTAATCGGAGGCCTGGTTTCAAACCCTGTTATCGCTGTTCCTACATCGGTGGGCTACGGAGCCAATTTTCACGGCTTGTCCGCACTTTTATGTATGATTAATTCCTGCGCCAACTGTGTATCCGTCGTCAACATTGACAATGGTTATGGAGCAGGATATATTGCGACGCAGATAAATCGTTTGGCAAGCAAATAAATGAGAGTTATGAGTTGAGAGGTAAACATGAAAAAATTATATTTAGAATGCAACGCAGGTATCAGTGGTGACATGCTTGTTGCCGCATTAATTGACTTAGGTGCGGACCAAGATGTTTTGAAGGCTGCTTTAGATAGTATTCCGGCTCAAGGTTTTAAGTATGCAATTAGCCGCGTCAAAAAGGTTGGCGTGGACTGCTGCGACTTTGATGTTATTTTAGATGCAGAGCATGAAAACCACGACCATGATATGGAATATTTACATGGGGCGGGTCATGAGCACGAGCATCATCACGAACCTGAGCATCATCATGAACACAAGCATGAGCATCATCATAATTATCAAAATATTGAGCTCGACCAATTGCAGGAGGAACATGAATTTGTCGGTCATGTGGAGGAACATATGACTGAGCATGACCACGAGCATGTGGCTGCTCATTCTCATGGGGAAGGTCATGCTCATGAGCACGTTCATGAAGCTGGCGAACATCTTCACGATCACGAGCATGGTCATTACCACGAACATGAACATGACCACGAGCACACTCACGAAATTCATATGCATGGTGATCATCACGAACATCATCACCACCACGAACACAGAGGCTTAAACGAGGTGCTGGATGTAATTAATCGATCTAACATTACCGATAATGCTAAAGAGCTTGCTACGAAAATTTTTGACATCGTTGCTGATGCTGAGAGCAAGGCTCACGCAGCTCCGAAGGACCAAGTGCATTTTCACGAGGTTGGTGCAATTGATTCCATTGTGGATGTCATTGCGATTGCCGTTTGCTTTGATAATCTTGGCATTGATGAAGTAATTATTCCTAAGCTTTGCGAGGGTACTGGTACGATTCGTTGCCAACATGGTATTCTTTCTGTACCTGTTCCGGCAACAGCTAATATTGTTGCAGCTCATAATTTAAATTTAGAAATTATGAACGTGCAAGGTGAATTTGTAACTCCGACTGGGGCGGCAGCTGCTGCAGCCTTGATTACCTCTGATAAATTGCCTGAGCATTATAAAATTTCTAAAATAGGTTTGGGAGCAGGCAAGAGAACTTACGAAAGACCGAGTATTCTGCGTGCTATGCTTATCGAAACAGAAGAACAAGCTGATAAGGATACAATTGTTAAATTAGAAAGTGATATTGACGATTGCACTGGTGAGGCCTTGGGCTATGTTATGGACAGACTCTTCGCGCAGGGTGCAAGGGATGTTCACTACATGCCAATTTTCATGAAAAAGAATCGTCCGGCTTACGAGCTTGCTGTACTTTGCAAGGAAGAACAAGTTGATGAAATGGTTAAGATTATTTTCGAAGAGACTACGACTATCGGCGTACGTAAAATCTTGTGTGAACGCAGCATTTTAACTCGCTCGCAAGGAAGCGTGACAACTTCTTACGGTGAGGTAGAAGTTAAAAACGTAGTCATCGGTAACAAAACTCGTTCCTACCCCGAATACGCATCCGTAAGTGAGGTTGCACAAAGAAATAACGTACCATTCAATGTTGTTTATAATGAGGCGTTTAAGGAGAATTAGGAATCGGTTCGGAAATATTTTGGAAAAATATTTAGAATTTTCCCAAACTTTATGTTAAAAACATACTTTTGACATAAATTGCTTGTACAATTACCTCGAAGATAAGAGAGAGGATAAGAATGAAAAATATTTACGACAGTATTGGTGAATTATATGAACAGGACCCAGATTGGAACGAGGTTGTTGACAAAGCTTGGGCAGAGGGTTTCATTCGAGAGCTTGCTTGGAGTGGTAAGTCCGAGAAAGAAATGCACCAGATTTGGGATGACCTGACATTCTTTATCGTTTATTTGGGCAACTCTGAAAATTATTTGGGGAACATGAATCGCGAAAACTTCGTTGATTGTGTGGCCTGGATTGCAAGAAATATCGGTGGGCGTCCAGCAGACTACGAAACCGTTTCACTTTTCTTACAAAATGTAGAAAGCTTCTATAAATATTTAGGAAAGAAAAAAATCGTTAGAAATCAGCAAGCCGTTAGTGATGCAAGAATGCGTATCTTAGCTGATAATAAAGTAAATTTTATGGATGAAGAGGGGAATATCAATCCCTTGTACGCGAAATCCAATATCTATCCCACGGCGGATTTACCACACAAGGTTTTCCTTGAAGTCGGTGATATCTTAGATGAGATTCATAAAAAATTAGGTCGCTTTTTAATAGACAAGGATTACAGGCCAGACTTTCTTAGATCAGAATATCTTTTCTCTGGTTTTCTTGATGAAGAGGTCTGGGGAGATATAATGGCTATGCGCCCCAATGCGGATTTCCTTCATCTCAATTATTATCTGTACGACTACCACATGTTAGCCGACGACAGGCATCCTATCGAGGCTTATTACGAAGGAGCCAAGGCTGGTAAGTACGGTAAATTTTCTAAGACCGCTTTAGAATTTTTGAAGTTGATGACAAAAACCCGTCTTATCATTTTTTCTGTAGAAGAAAAGGACGTAGACGATGGGTTTTATATTATAAAAAATTTCCTTACCGAAGCAACATATTCTGTGCTGCTTCCTGTAGATGAAACAGCGAAAATGAAAGATTTCAAAGACGTACTCTTTTATGGACACCTCATCTACGACGAGACAATGACAACCCAGATTATTCAAGGAACACGTTTTACGAAAAGACAGCGAGAAAATTTGCGGAAGGTTATTCAAAAAGCTAAGGGTTGGTTTGAAGCTCAAGAAAGCGCTGAATGTACCATAGAAGAGTTCTTGGATCGCAATGGCCTTTTGATACACCATTTCTTTGACTTTTTTGACAAAATCAACGCGCATACCCTTGATAAATTAACTTGGTTTACTAATATAGTAAAAGAGAAACATCTTCATATTAATGTAATCAGAGAAGACGAGGTTACTAAATATATGGACGAGCATTTGCCATATAATAAATTTTCTTTAAGGGATGTACATTTGCTTAAACGCATTTGGACTGATTTTCGCATCACTTCCCGAGTAAGGGTGACAAATCCTCAGCTTTGGACTTTGGCAGTGCTTTGGAATTTCAGAGGCATCAATGATATGCAGATTACAGGTGAGAAGGATATTGAAAATTTATTTGACAAGCTTGAGGCAAAGGATGTAAAAAAGGTAAAAGAATATAGTCGTAAAATTTATGAGACATCTAGACTTACTAGCCTTGATGTTCGTTATTTAAACGAAGAAGGTGTTTTGAAAAGTTTTCTTGTGGAATTTCTTGAATGATAAGAGAGGATAAAAATATGAAATGCAATTTCTGTGGTCACGAGGTAGCACCGGGCACCACTGAATGTCCCTACTGCCATTACCAATTTAAAATTGACACGCAAGTTCTTAATCCGGATGAACGTGACGACTTTGAAGGTATCACTATCGAAGAAGACGGCTCTGCGACAGGTTCCGCCTCTGAAAGAGAAGATGGGGCCGCAAGAGAGATATATGAGGATAGAAGCGAGTACGAGAGCTACAGGGCTCAGCAAAGACCCGAGGTTAAAGTTCGTACCTTTGGTTGTGGTTCTGGCATTCTTATGAGCCTCTTAATCATGGCAATCATTTGTTCCTTATTCTTCTTCGTACTTCCCACGGTTTTAATCTTTGCAGCAATTGGTGCAGTGGTAATATATGTCGTCAAACTATTATTTTAAACTCATAACTCATAAATATTTGCCAATCGTCAATCTAGCTTTTTAATTTGTATCAAAGAAAATTTTTATTTTTTGCTTGCAGATACTGGAAATTTAATGTAGAATTATATACTGTCGTACAATGTGTTTAGATATGATAAGTATTATTAGGAGGCATAAGAAATATGCAAAGTTACACAATTGACCTTGGCGGCAGACCTCTTACCTTTGAAATTGGCGAGATCGCTAAGCAAGCAAATGGTGCAGTATTAGTTCGTTATGGTGAAACTGCTGTTGTAGTTGCAGTTACCGGTACAAAAACCCCGCGTGAGGGTGTTGATTTCTTCCCTTTGACTGTAGATTTTGAAGAGAAAGCATATGCTTCTGGTAAATTACCCGGAGGCTTCATAAAAAGAGAAGGTCGTCCTGGCGAAGTACAAATCTTGACTAGCCGACTTATCGACCGTCCTATTCGCCCGATGTTTCCGGACGGCTATCATAACGATGTACAAATCGTTGCTACAGCCGTATCCATCGACCCGGACAATGCTCCTGACATCCCTGCTATGATCGGTGCATCCTGTGCACTGTCCATCTCCGATATTCCTTTTGAAGGACCTATTGCTGGTGTTCGTGTTGGCTTAATCGATGGTGAATTTATCATCAACCCGACTCTTGCTCAAGCAGAAGTTTCTCTCCTCAACCTGGCTGTTGCTGGTACAAAGGATGCAATTCTCATGGTTGAAGCTGGTGCAAAAGAAATTTCCGAAGAAACCATGCTGGATGCAATTTGGTTTGCTCATGACAAGATTAAAGAATTAGTTGAGTTCCAAGAAAAAATCGTTGCTGAAGTAGGCAAGGTTAAGATGGAAGTTCCTGTTTACGTTCCTCCTGCTGAATTAGTTGAAGAAATCGAAGCTTATGGCTCTCAAATGCTTAAGGACGCTTTGATGGATGCTAATAAATTGGAACGTGAAGAAAACGTTGCTAAAGCTAAAGCACAAATCGCTGAAGTATTCATGGAAAAATATCCTGACAATGGCGAAGACGTTGCTTATATTACTCAAAAGCTCGTTAAGAAAATCGTTCGTCGTACCATTTCCGTTGACAAGATCCGTCCTGACGGTCGTCAACTTGAAGAAGTTCGTCCTGTAACCTGCCGTGTTGGTATTCTGCCTCGCGTTCATGGTAGCGGTCTCTTCACTCGTGGCCAAACTCAAATTTTGAACTGCTTAGCCCTGGCTCCGTTGCGTGACGCACAAACTATCGAGGGTATGGGCCGTGAATATACTAAACGTTATATTCATCACTACAATTTCCCGCCGTATTCCGTTGGCGAAACAAAACCCTTGCGCAGCCCTGGTCGTCGTGAAATCGGTCATGGTGCATTAGCTGAACGCGCTCTCTTACCGGTACTTCCTTCTGAAGAAGAGTTCCCGTATGCAATTCGCCTCGTATCCGAGGTTCTCGAATCCAATGGCTCTTCCTCCATGGGTTCTGTATGTGGTAGCACCTTGTCTTTGATGGATGCAGGTGTACCTATTAAGGCTCCTGTAGCTGGTGTTGCGATGGGCCTTGTTAAAGATGGTGAATATTTCACCATCCTTACCGATATCCAAGGCTTGGAAGATGCTCTCGGAGATATGGACTTCAAGGTTGCTGGTACTGAAAAGGGTATCACCGCAATTCAAATGGACATCAAAATCGATGGCATCAACAAGGATATCTTTACTCAAGCTCTTGCACAAGCTAAACGTGGTCGCGCTCATATTATGGGCAAGATGATGGAATGCATCAGCGAACCTCGTAAAGAGCTCTCTAAGTATGCTCCGAAGATTACTTCCATGACTGTTGATACCGACAAGATTGCCAAAGTAATCGGACCTAGCGGTAAAACCATTAAGAAAATTATCGAAGAAACTGGTGCAAAGATTGATATCGATGATAATGGCGTAATTTCTATTGCAGCAATCGATTCCGAATCCGCTGCCAAAGCAATTGCTATGATCGAAGGTATCATTGCTGAAGCTCAAGTAGGCAAGACTTATACCGGTAAAGTTACCCGTATTATGAACTTTGGTGCTTTTGTAGAAATTCTTCCTGGTAAAGAAGGTCTTGTACATATTAGCCAGCTTTCTACTGAACGTGTGGAAAAGGTTGAAGATGTAGTTTCTATCGGCGATGAAATCATCGTTAAGGTTACCGAAATCGATAACAAAGGACGCATCAATCTTAGCCGTAAAGCAGTTTTGACAAAGAACTAATTAAACGCTGAATGCTGATTGCACGGTGAGTTGTGGAATTAAGCCTTTGGCTTGATGGATTATATTTAAGAATTTTTAACTCCTCTCATTTTATTCTTGTGAATTTGAAATTATAGTTGTGATTATTTTGGTTGTTACTATGAATTTGAAATCTTGGGGATCTTTTGGGAGGAGTTTCTATTTTTTATTATTTTTACGTTTACACAACTAACATACAATTCTCTTCGAACTTTTTAGGAGGTACAAATCATGAAACAAAGAGGTTTTGAAAAAGTTACCAAATATGCTGATGTTGATTTCCCGATGCCGGTTCGCAAAACTAAAACTAGTGCTGGCTATGATATTTGCGTACCCGAAACTGTTGCAATTCTTCCTGGTCGTCAAGTACTTGTTCCTACCGGAGTTAAAGCTTACATGATGGAGGATGAATTCTTGGGCTTGCATATTCGTTCTTCTATGGCAGTTAAAAAGGGTTTGCGTCTTGTCAATAATGTTGGCATTATCGACTGCGATTATTACAATAACCCTGACAATGAAGGACACATCATGGTTGCTCTCTACAATTCTAGCAATGAAATTGTTGTACTGCAAAAAGATGAATGCGTAGCCCAAGGTATCTTCTACAAATACCTGACCACTGACGACGATGCGAATGTTACCAAACAAGAACGCATGGGAGGATTTGGTTCCACATCAAAGTAAAAAATTGCGATAATCGCTTTATACTTCGTTCTCTGCGAAAACAAAAAAATAAGTGCTGATTGAACTTTAGGTTTTCTAAAGTCAGTCAGCACTTTTTATTATTAGAATGCAAAAACTACTTGTAGGCAAAGATACCAAACATTCCGCCTTGTCTAAAAGGAACATTTTTATGTAGATTAAATTCTAAATATATGTTTTTGAAACCGCATTCTCGCAAAATATTAACATCCCACCCAGGTCTTCTGTGTTGGCTTATCTCTAAAACTGATTTTATGGCGTTGCATTCTGCTAAGGTTTCTGATGATAAATTACCATGTAAATTATTTTTGGGAGGCAAGGTCGGCTGAGGAGTTGCAGAGGGTTTTAAACGTGCACCAAAGGTGCTTTGACCGTAATCGGCATCAAAGTTGATAAGAACACCGTTTTGTTTTAGGAAACTAAACCATAATTTGTAATCTTCTGATACGTTTATAAGAGTCCAGGTTAAATTTCGCGTTATAATGACATCAAAATACTCTTCAGGAAAAGAGAGTTTTTCAGCATCCTGTTGCATGAAATCACATTGCAGATCGAGTAAACTGCTAGCTTCTTTCGCTGCAGAAATCATATTGGCGCAGAGGTCAACACCTGTCACTATATGGCCTTGAGATGCTAAAAGCATTGCCATATATCCTGCACCTGTTCCTATATCTAAAACTCTTAACTTTTTTTGCTTAGGTATATATTTGTTTATAATTTCAAGCCAATCGTCATAACGTTCATTTTTCATTTCAGCAATGCTTTGGTTTTTAAAATCACTAGCACGATTATTCCAGTAGTTTTCTATTCTTTGCTTTAATTCTATTGACATAATTCAATCTCCTAATCATCGAACTTTACTTCCAGTGTTGAGGTAAATACATAATATTCATTCTTCCGGTTTTTGTGTCATGATAAATTGTGCTCTCAATTTCATACATATCGTAAATGAATTTAGAAGTTAAAAGGTCTTTAGGTGTACCTACACCAAAAATTCGACCGTTATTAATTGCGATAAGTCTGTCACAATACATAGCTGCGATATTTAAATCATGAATTGCAGCGATAACGGTTAAATTTAGACTTTTAACAATATCCATGATTTGTAGTTGATATTTTATATCTAAATGATTAGTAGGTTCATCTAAAACTAAACATTCAGTTTGTTGCGTTAATGCCCTGGCTAAAATAACACGCTGTTGCTCACCACCACTTAATGTAGAAAAACTTCTTTTTTCAAAAGTTTCCATGCCGACTTTTGCCAATGCGTTCCTTGCAATCGAAAAATCTTCAAGATTGTCTCTTTCAAGTATTTTTTTGTGAGGCGAGCGTCCCATTAAAACAACATCCATTACTGAAAAATCAAAACTGTAAAAGTTATGTTGAGCGACAACGGCTAGTTTTAATGCAGACTCACGATAAGTCATTTCGTCGATTTTTTTACCATCGAAATAGATGTCGCCACCTGTGGGTTTTTGAACTCTGTAAATGCATTTCAGAAAAGTGCTTTTTCCACTACCGTTAGGTCCGATGATACCTACAAATTCCTTGTCTTTCAATTTGAAATCGATGCCTTTCAGTATTTCTTTGGAACCAAAACACATTTTTATAGCTTCGGTTAAAATTTCCACATTAATTACCTCCGAAACCATAACTACGTTTTATCATTAAGTAAACGAAACATGGTGCACCTATAAGAGAAATTAGAATACCGATGGGCAATTCAGTTCTTGGAATAATGATACGGCATAGTCCGTCAGCAATAACTAGGAAGATAGCACCTGTTAAAGCTGCGACAGGGAGTAGTTTTTTGTGGTCTGTTCCAACTAGCATCCGTACAACATGAGGGACAATCAGCCCAACAAAACCTATCATTCCGGCAGAATATACGACGAAACCCACGATTAAAGAACTAATCAATAGATATATTTGACGATAAATATGGAGATCCGTACCCAAAGTTAATGCGCTTTCATCGCCTAAAAGCATAAGGTTTAAAATACGGCTTTGTGACCAAAAGAAGAAAACAGAGAATATTACAATGGGAGCTATAACGAAAATGTTGTTCCATCTTGCTCCTGCAAAGCTACCCATCATCCAGTAAGAAATTGTTTGCATACCTTCTTTATTATTAGCGAAATATACAATAAAACTAGAAAAGGCTCCACAGACTGCGCTTAGGGCCATACCAGCTAATAACAATTTCATTGAATTTGATCGACCACCAAGATTGGAGATAAATAAAACAGCTAGAGAAATAGCAAATGCACCTATAAATGCACAGATGCCTATGAAATTTTCTCCAAAGTTCATACCAATTCCTAATAATATAGCGGACGTTGCACCTAGAGAAGCACCGGAGGAAATACCTAGAATGTAAGGATCGGCCAAAGGGTTTTTGACGATAGCTTGCATTATTACACCACAAGTTGCCAAACCACAACCAACGATGGCTGACAGAACTATTCTTGGTAAACGAAGCAACCAAACAATATCATGAATAGGGCCTTTGTCCATTGATTCAATAGGAGTATTTGTTAATAATTGTTCGACAACGGCTAAATAAATTTTTTCTAAAGGGAGTTTGACAGTTCCTATTGATAATGACCAGAAAAAGGCGGAGATTAAAAATCCTAAGAGGACTAGGCACAATAAAAAGAGTCGGCTTTCTCTAAAAAAATTACTCATAAATGGTTATCCTTTCTGGTGTGTAGACTTTTTCTATGTGTTTTCAAACAAAGAAAAACTCACAACTCAAAAATAGTATAAAGCTGTGAGCGACACACAAGTCAATTATTTTATTTTAAATTTCGATCAATATTTATATTTGTTTTCCATGGCAAGCAATATGATTTATATAATAAGCTTTAGGAAAGTCATTTTGGAGAACAGAATCTAGGCATTGATAAAAATTATAGGTAATCAGCAACGACGGATATATATCTGTGTTGGCATGCTTAACTAATATTTGAGTTCTATCTATGAAGTCATATAACCAAAATTGAGTTAAATTATTCCCGTCGAAGAAAGATATAGCATCAAGGTCTAATGAAATAGCGAAGTTTAAACACGGGATATGTAATTTAAGAGGATTTAGATTAATTTCACTTACAAGCTGTTTAGTAAGTGAAGTGAGCTCATAGATAGAAACAATGTCTTGTGAATCTAAAGGAAAGATAAAAAACAAAATATTAGAATGGTGATGACAGTCAAATTTCATTCTATTCTTATGCAGCAGTTCAATAAATTCCTTTTTGAATAGTTGAAATTCCAGGTTGAAAACCACATTTCTTCTATAATTAGTTGAACCTTTACTTGGATACAGACGTATAGCCATAATAACTCTACCATTATTGTTTCTGCTTTTTGTTACTGAAAATGAATTGTTTTTAGCGTCTATTAATTCATTTAATTGCTTATGAAAGCTGTTTTGATTTTTTGTGGTAATTAATTTATTAAGATTAGACATTTTCGATATATTCTTTTTCTGACTTTAATAGTCGGGATAAGGATATTTTTGCTTATAT
>JAUNIS010000014.1:0-25062 GCA_030523325.1 Phascolarctobacterium sp. | reverse complement strand
CAGTTTACTATGTCAGTAACATAAATATTACCAATAATATTTAAATTTTGTTTTTGCAACTCATTTAAATAATCCTTAACCGTTTGAACCATCTCTTTTCCATTTCTGTATGCAAAATAACATAGATATGATCCAGTAGGGTTTAGTAAAAGTTCGTTTTTGTCGTATTCTTCTGGATGGTCTGTTTTTATAAAAAAAGCAACGTCATTAAAATTTCTATTTTTAATACTAGCAGTTTCATAAAATGCGCCGAGTTGATAATGCGGCCAACGCTTATTATAAAATGCTTTAAAAAAGAGTTCGTTAGCAAGATTTGAGTCATTAGAAATATCAGAAGAAGCTATATCAAGCTTGGGAGAATAAATCATAAACCATTCAGGGAGATAAATTGAGAATAAGGTGCATTCACTATGTTGAAGCGATAATTGATACCAATATTTTAAATTTCTGATACAATCTCGAATAGCGTCTAATTCATCGATTTCGTCCCCTAAGGTATTATATATTTCTAAATATTGGTTGATACTTGACTGACAATCATTGCTTTTAATTACTTTTTGTAGACTTTTTAAATTTATTTTTGCTCTAGAACTAAAAATTATGCGCGTTAATTCTAAAGCCTGTTCAGGCAAATAATACCGATATTTATTTTCGCCTACAAACGCCGGCTTTAGTATTCCTATGCGGTCATAGTGTTTAATCGTATCTATTGGTGTGTGAGTAAGCTTGCTGAATTCTCGTGCTGATAAATAACTCATTAATTTACAATCCTTTTTTAAAATTTTCCCAAAAATATTCTTGACTTGTGAGTTGCTCACAGCTTTATAATAGTACGAAATAGAAATAAAATCAACTTTTATTTGATATTTATTTCTATTAAGCGTATTTTTGTATTACTAATGGATGTATCATCTTTGGAGGTTTTATCGATGAGGAAAAATGTATTAACTAAATCAGTTTTGCTGACATTAACGAGTTTATGCATCGCAATGCCGACATGGGCTGAAGAAACAATGAAAGCTAACTTAGAAACAATTGTTGTTGAGGGAGAAAAAGATACCATCGCAGATGGTCGTATCGCTTCTGTAAATGTAGTTGGCTATATGGGTAACAAAAGTGTTATGGATACACCTTTCCACGAAGTTACATTAACGTCTAAGGTTATTGATGAATTTTCTACTCCTGGTAGAGGTATGATTGATGCTATGACATTGGATCCTTCCATGCGTGCAACAAGCGGTTCTATGGATACAAGTGTATCTATCCGTGGTTTCTCTGGTTCTGGTAAAGCCTGGAATATTAATGGTGTTCCTAATATGGCTAACCAAAAACAAATGGCCTATAATTTTGCTGATAGAGTATCTATTATTTCTGGTCCGGCCATTGGTGTTGCAGGAAACGCTACACCCTTCAATGCTCAAGTTGGTGGCTCCGTAAATATGATTAGTAAAAAAGCAGGGGCAACACCTAATAGAAGCGTGGAATTAAGTTGGACAACTGATAGCTACTTTACTCAAAAAATTGACATTGGCGAACGCTTCGGTAAAGATAAAGAGTGGGGCTTACGTTTAACTGCAATGAATGCTAGTGGTGATTTAGCTCAAGACGGCGCCAATGACAAGCAACGCAATGTATATTTAAATATTGACCGTAAAGGTAAACATGCTACTACCAATTTGTTAATAGGACATTCGTATGATAATAATACTGGTTTAGGCAGTACTATCAGTTTAGGCAAACTTACAGAATTACCAAGAGTTCCTAAAAATACAAGTGCATTGGCACCAACTTGGAATAACGACACATATAAAAACACTATTGTTGTTTTGAATCATGAGCAAAAATTTTCCAGCAAAGTTTCTTGGTTTGTAAACGCGGGTTACCATAAAGAAGATTATACCAGTTGGTTACAACAATGGAGTTCTAGAACTCTTCAAAATTTAGCTGGCGATTATACCGGTACATATACTCAAATGCCTGTATACCATACAGATACTTATATTGGTGCAGGTTTAAAAGGTAATTTTAATGTAAAAGGCTGGAAAAATGATTGGGTAATTAATGTTGAACGTTCTCATTTCAGACGTGATAGGGATAATCACGTAAGTAATGCAAATAAATATCCTGTTACAGGAAATATTTATACTGGAAGCCCGACTCCCAAACCTAATATTGTTTGGGATCCAATTACTCACCAATATACAACAACTGTATTTGGTTGGAGCGCATTAGATACTATTACTAGTCCTGATGACAAAGTAGAAGTAACTGTAGGCGTTCACTCTCATGAGGTAATTACACGTAACGGAGATAATGGTACCAGTAGTGGACTTAGAAGGGATACTGATGCTACCTATAGTCCTGTTCTTGCAGTAGTTTACAAGCCTACCGATAAAGTAAGCTTGTACTTAGACCATACTGAAACTTATAACGAAGGTACTGTAGTTTCAGGTTCTTTTGATAATGATGGTGAAATTTTACGTCCTAGTAAAACCAAACAAAACGAAATCGGTGCAAAAATCAAGTCTGGTGCTGTGATGCATAATATTAGTTTGTTTGAAATTACTCAAGAGAATGTATTGACTGTGCCTACTTCTGGTCCCAAAGGCCAAGCTAGAAAACTCGATGGTGAAAGAGTTCATCGCGGCATCGAATACTCTTTGGTTGGTAGCTTGAGCAAGAAATGGGATGCAATTCTTGGCATTTCTTTCTTACATGCTTTTCAAAGCAAAACCCAGGGAGGAGCTAATGATGGACGTTCAGTAAGTGGTGTTCCTCGTTGGAATGGGGACTTAGCTTTGATTTACAAACCAGATGATAAATGGAAACTTATTGGACGTTTGAGTTATAATGGTTCTTGCAATATTCGTGAAACGTCTAGTTATACCCAACCGATTAGTATGGGATCTACTACTTTGTTGAATCTAGGTGCAAGTTACAAGACAAAATGGTTAGGATCTAATGTAACCTGGAATGCAACATGTTATAATGTATTCGATAAAGATTATTGGTATGCTAACGGCGATAATAGCATAGGCCTTGGTGCTCCGAGAACCTTTATGCTCTCTGCTAAATTTGAATTCTAATTATAACTGATTTATAAATACATCATCTTTTTTTGGGAGTAATCAGGGGTGGAAAGCTACCTCTGATTATTTCTGTATAAAAAAGTACACTTTTCTTAAGATTCTATGATATTTTGGAGACACCATGAGAACCATAATTTTTTTTATTTTAGTATTGTTTTTGAGTGGTTGTAGTATAGCAAATAATTACGATGCTTTAGACAGAAAAAAATATGATGACCGCACAAATGATGCTTGTTTTACTGTAAGAAACTATGGTTCTGATTTAAAAGAACATGATTATATTTACCGAAAACATCCGGGAAAAATTTTGGCTTTATGGCAAAATTCTATAGAAACTTTAATAGCACTAGGTGTGGAAGATAAAATAATAGCCTGTGGTGGGCTAGGGAATGAAAACTATTTAAAAAAAGAGCATAGGCAAGCATACCAAAGTATAAAAGTAAAAAGCAGACAGGTGTTTTCTCAAGAGCAGGTTCTTTTAATGCAACCTGAATTTATTTTGGGATGGTTTTTTGACTTTAGTGGTAAGGGAAGGTCAATTGGTACAACAGATTTTTGGGAAAAACGCGGGACTAACATTTATATGAATCTGATGAATGGTGCTGAGTTCAAGTCTGTTCATACATTAGATGATGAAATAAAGTACATTCGTGATGTTGGGAAAATTGTCGCAAAGGAAGAGAAAGCGCAAGCTATTATCTCTTCTATGGAACGAAAGATTAACGATACTAAAGCAAAACTGAAAAATAAAAAGCCCTTGCGTGTATTAATAGTTAGTAGTTTTATGAAAAATATTAGTATATATACTCCGAGAACCTTGCCAGGAAATATTGTTACAATGCTTGGTGCAGAAACTCTTGGAAAGGAATTCGAGCGTGTTGGCGAGGATGAATTTATAAGTTATGAGGAAATTTTAATGATGAACCCAGATGTAATTTTCTTTTCATCTGCTCCTGAAAGGGATAAACTTATCCTTCAACGTTTGCAAAATCATCCAGTTATGCGTAAATTACGTTGTGTAAAAAATAATAATTACTATACAATTCCTTTTTATACTATTCGTAGTCCTGGTGTGCGTGTTGTTGATGCAGTGGATATTTTTGCTGATGGCATATCTAAGGCTGTGAAAAATTATCAATGATTCTGTGTTTTTTATTTTTTCTTAAATTGTAAAATGTAAAAAAGCATGATCCGTTTTATTGCGAGTCATGCTTCTTCTTTTTGTTGATAATTGTAAATATTACAACGAATTAAAAAGGGGCCAGAATTTCATGGCGAAATAGCAGAGGAGTGAGATGACGGCGACGCCTGTTACAGAAAGAGGTAAGCCATAGCGTAAAAGATGAGCAGGATCAAGACCGTGGTTGCAGCCGATAGCTCGAATAGATACGGGCAAAACGTAAGCACAATTAACAGCGACAATACAACTTAGTAGATAGGGAATGGGATTAACGTTAAGCTGTTGACAGGTGGAAAGCACTACCGGGATGGCAATGGCCGCAGCAGCCGTGTTGGAAGAAATTTCTGTGAGGATAGTTGCGAAGACACCGAAGACTAAAAATGTTACCACGTCGCCCGTGAGCGGGAGCAAAGTGATTTTTTCTGCGATGATTTTGGCAGCACCCGTATCGGTAACAAGTTTGCCGAGAGCAAGGCCACCAGCGAAGAGAAACATCATTCCCCAACCAAGTTTTTTCTCCGCGAGCTTCCAGGGCAACATGGGTTTATCGTTTTCGTCTTTAAGCACGAATGTTAACATGCCAAAGAAAAAGAAAACGTAAGCAGGCTTCATAAGAGGTAAAGCTTGCATATAAAAAGGTCTGAGGAAAGAGAGCAACATAGCTGCAAAAAAGAGTGTGAAGCCAATGATTTCACTCTTACGGATTTGCCCGAGTTCTCCGTACATTTTTTTAAAATATTCACTGGAGCCAGGTAATTGGCTAATGGGAGTCTTAATACGTATTAGGAAGAAAAAATTTAAAAGCATTACCACAGCTAGGAGAGGTACGAAACGGATAACCCAGTCGCCATACATAAATTCTTTTCCTGTTAAGTTTTCTATGTAGCCGATTGCTACAAGATTGGCTGCACCGCCTAAGGGAGAACCAAAACCGCCAATGCCCGCACCCCAGACGATTGCAAGGAGAATGGGCACTGCTACTTTAGATGCGGTGATATCTTTTTCGCCTAAAAATTTTAACATGGCAATCGACACGGGAATTAAAATTTGTACTGTGACTACGTTAGGCAAAAAGATGGAGAGCACCGTTGAGGCTGCAAGCCAGACAAAAATTTGCTGTTTTAAACTGGCACCGATAAGACAAAGACTTCTTAAAGCCAAGCGTTGGTCCAGTTTGGATGATTCCCAGGTGATGGAAATTAAATCTGAGCCTAAAAGTAGGATAACAATCTCGGAGAAATAACGAGAGATGATGCCGTTCATAGGTACCATATCTAAAAAAGAATTTAAGAGGATGGGCAATAGTGCTGTGACTGCTATGTCAACAGGCCTTAGGACCCACCAGATTCCCATCCACATACATGTTGCAAGAGCACAAGCTTGTTTAGTATCACAGAAATTTTTGCAGACAAAATAAGTTAGCGCAAAGAGAACTGGTCCAGCTAACACTTGTACTAAAAATTTGTGATTCTTATACAATTAAATTCGCTTCCTTTGTTATGAAATAAATAAATAAATATAATTATAACACTTTATGAATATAATTTAAAGAAAAAGACGTCTCGAAGACGTCTTTCATGTCCAATGCTTTTTCAAATGTTCAAGTATTTCTTTGTTGGATTTTTTCTTTTTTACTTTCTTTTCGTAATTGACAAAGTTGTTGTCGCTATTATCCGTAGAATAGTCCGCATAATCGAAGCCATCATCTTTCTTTTCATAGCTGCGATTATAATCTCCGTGACCATCGTCGAGGTGGAACGGAGGAATTTGGAAGGTTGGTGTGTTAATAGAAGCCTGCATTTTATCTCCTTATTTACTAATTAATCATTAATCATTACTAATTATTTTCACCCAGCACTAAAAATTTTCTTTACCTTATTTTACCATTTTCCTTTCAAAATGTATACATAGAAAAATTTTCCAATCCCTATTGAATATAACGCAATAAAATGCTATAGTATATGCTAAATAAAGAAATTATTTTTTATTTGTGTATAACAAAGAATAAAAAGGAGACAAAAAATGGACAAAGAAAAAGCATTCTTACTGTGGTTTGATCAATTGGAAAGAGCTGATGTAGCTATTGCTGGTGGCAAATCTTCTTCTCTTGGCGAGATGACTTCAAAAGTTGAGGTCCCTGTTCCTTATGGATTTGCAACTACTGCTCAAGCCTACAGATATTTCTTCGAGAAGACTGGTCTGGATCTTGAAATCAAAGAATTGGTTTCCGAATTAACTGATGTGGAAAATGGTGCAGTTCTTCGTGACGTTTGTTCTCGCATGCGCAAAGCCATCATGGAAAAAGAAATGCCTCAAGATTTGCAAGACGAAATCGCTGCGGCTTACGAAGAATTGGGAAAACGCGTTGGCCAAATGAATCCGTTTGTAGCCGTTCGTTCTTCTGCAACAGCCGAAGATTTACCAGATGCATCATTCGCAGGTCAACAAGATACATATTTGAACGTTCAAGGTCCCGAGGTAATCGTCCAAAAGGTTAAAGAATGCTATGCGTCTTGTTTTACCGACCGAGCTGTTTATTATCGCGAAAAACAAGGCTTCGATCATTTAGATGTAGCATTGTCTGCAGCTGTACAGATGATGGTTTTCTCTCGTGCGGCTGGCGTAATGTTTACTGTTAATGTTGCAACCGGTGAAGACGACAACATTCTTATCGAAGGTGCTTGGGGCCTGGGCGAATACGTTGTTCAAGGCACGGTAACTCCCGATAATTATACTGTTGAAAAAGCTACGCAAAAAATCGTAGAAAAAAATGTTTGCCTCCAAGATATCAAGCTTGTTCGTAAGGCTACCGGTGACTGTGAAGAGGTTGATGTTCCTAAAGAGGAACAAGGCATGCAAAAGCTTACTGACGAGCAGATCATTGAACTCGCAGGCTATGCTAAAAAAATTGAAGCTCATTACGGTTGCTATATGGATATGGAATGGGGCGTAGATGAACGGGACGGCAAGATTTGGATTCTCCAAGCTCGTCCAGAAACCGTTTGGTCTCGTCGTAATAAAGATAAAAAATCTACAAAGAAAGAAGATAAGAAGCCAATGAATAACGAACGCAAAGTAATTGTTAAAGGTTTGCCTGCAAGCCCAGGTCAAGTTTCCGGCAAGGTTCATGTCATTCTCGATCCTTCCCATATTGATGAATTCCAACAAGGGGAAATCCTCGTAACCGAAATGACTGCTCCAGACTGGGTTCCAGCTATGAAGAAAGCGAAAGCTATTGTAACTGATAGCGGCGGAATGACCTGCCATGCTTCCATCGTATCTCGTGAGTTGGGTATTCCTTGTATCGTAGGTACCAAATCTCGTGGTGAAGCAGCAACTACAACTATTCCTGATGGTATTGACGTAACAATCGATGCAACTCATGGTGTTGTTTATGAAGGCATTTTCGAAGAAGAAAAACCTGCTCAAGTTCAACAGGTTGTTGCTCAAGCAGCTGAATACTTCCCGCCCACAGGTACAAAAATTTACATGAATCTTGGCGATCCTGAATTGGCTGAAAAATATGCTCAGCTTCCGTGCGATGGCATCGGCCTCATGCGTGAAGAATTTATTTGGACCACTTACATTCACGAACATCCTTTGTACCTCATCAAGATCGGTCAACCGGAAAAGGTTATCGATATGCTTGCAGAGGGTGTTCGTCAAGTTTGTCAAGCAATGGCTCCTCGTCAAGTTATTCTGCGTTTCTCCGACTTTAAGTCTTCCGAATATCGCGACCTGAAGGGTGGCGACGAATTCGAACCTAACGAACCTTCTGCATTCCTTGGTTGGCGTGGTGCTTCTCGTTACTACGATCCTAAATATATCGAAGCCTTCAAGCTCGAATGTATGGCAGTTCGTAAAGTGCGTGAAGAGTTCGGTTTGAAGAATCTTCATGTTATGATTCCTTTCTGCCGTAATGTAGAAGAAGCACAAAAGGTTACTTCCATTATGGCTAGCTGCGGTCTTGCTCGTAGCAAAGACTTCAAGGTATGGCTGATGGCTGAGATTCCTTCTAACATCATCCTTGCGGATCAATTCAATGACTATGTTGATGGTTACTCTATTGGCTCTAACGATTTGACCATGCTTATTCTCGGCTGCGATCGCGACAACGATACAGTATCCCATATTTATGACGAAAGAAATCTGGCAGTTCGTCGTGCTATTCGTCATCTTATCGAAGTTGCTCACAAGGCTGGTAAAACCGTTTCTATTTGCGGTCAAGCTCCCTCTGTATATCCTGAGTTCTGCGAGTTCCTCATTAAATCCGGTATCGATAGCATGTCTGTTAACCCCGACACGGTTAAATTCACCAAGAAGCTTACCGCACAAATCGAGCAACGCATTCTCCTCGATAGCCTGACAGGTCGTGGAAGAATCGAAGCCGAGGACCTGAACTGGTAATCTCTTGACTCCTCTTATCAAACCTTTTATAATTAACTCATAACAAAATACGAGACGAAAGAAGCTCCTGTTGTAGTATTTAAATGCTATGGCAGGAGCTTTTTCAGTTATGTTCATAGCGCTGAGTGCTGAGTGAAGGTTGTTTTGCTGCGCAAAACTTTTATTTTAAAAAATATGTAAAGGAGGTAATTATGACAAAAAGTGTAATAATAAAGGAAAAAAGTAAGACATTGGCCTTAAGGATAATAAAATTATATCGATATTTGCACAAAAAACACGAATACGTTTTATCCAAACAAATTTTGAGAAGTGGCACAAGTATCGGTGCAAATGTTTGTGAAGCAATACGTGCTCCCAGTAAGTCTGATTTTTATGCTAAAATGAATATATCATTAAAGGAAACTAGTGAGACTGAATATTGGTTAGAGATATTATATGAAAGTGGTTATATAGACCAAAAGTCTTTTGATAGTATAAATTTAGATTGCAGTGAATTATTGAGAATCTTAACAGCAATATGCAAATCAAAAAATAAAATAGATGGTTAATAGGAGGTGGATAAATTGCTTACATTATTAACATGTGCTTTTGTGTTATGCTTGATTTATCATTCGTACACTGATTTTGAAGAAATGTTGCTATATGATTGGAACAATTTGATACTAGCGGTTTTAGGGTTGATTTTTGCGTACTTGAACCATAATGTTTCAGATGCGCTCTTTGGCTTTGCATTTGCTCTTATGGTTTTGTTAATTATATATTTTGCAAGCAAGGGTGGGCTTGGAGAGGGCGATGTTAAGCTTGCTCCTTGTTTAGCATTATGGTTAGGATTTGAAGGAACTATTGTTGCTTTGCTTTTGGCTTTTACACTTGGAGCTATAATAGGATTAACATATATGCTTTTACAAAATAAACAAATTAAAACGGCCATACCTTTCGGACCTTTTTTATGCTTAGGTTCTTTAATTAGCTTCTTTTTTAAAACTACGATTATTAATTTCTACTGGAATTTTTTTATTTAATTCATCAAGCGTAAGCTTGATTCCACCACTCAGCTCTATGAACTCAGCACTGTATTTGCTATAACCATCTAATTGTGTTAAAATAAAGTGTTAGCGTATGCCGAAATTTAAGGTTAGGGGTAAACTATGCGTCTCAAGACATTTTCAACTTATGGTTTTAAGTCATTTGCAGATAAAACTGAATTAACATTTGATAAGGGTATTACTGCTGTTGTTGGGCCTAATGGTTCCGGCAAGAGTAATATTTCTGATGCCATTCGTTGGGTGCTTGGTGAACAGAGTGCAAAATATTTGCGCGGATCCAAGATGGAAGACGTTATTTTTAACGGCAGTGCTAAGCGCAGAGCCTTGGGTGTGGCAGAGGTAACTCTTAATTTTGATAATAGTGATCACGGGCTGAATATCGATTTTGACGAGGTGAGTCTGACACGTCGTCTTTATCGTAGCGGTGATGGTGAATACGCAATTAATAAAAAGAAATGTCGTCTGAAGGATATCGTTACCTTGATGGCCGATACAGGTCTTGGTAAAGGGAGCATGTCCATCGTCGGTCAAAATAAAATTGACGAAATTTTAAATTCTCGTCCCGAAGAACGCAGGGCTCTTTTCGAAGAGGCCGCAGGTATTGCGAAATATCGTCTGCGTAAAAAAGAGGCAACAACGAGGCTTGACGAGGCAACAAATAATCTTACGCGTATTAACGATATTAAGACCGAGGTTGACAGCCAGGTCGCTCCGCTGGAAATTGCTGCGGAAAAAACTCGTAAGTTTAACGCTCTCAGTAAGGATCAACGTGCTTGCCGTATTGCTGTCCTAGTGCGTAAAATAGATAGCTTAGAGGCTAATCAAAATGCTTTAGCTAATAAAAAGCAAGCTTTGGATGATGAATATTCCGAGCGTCTGGCAAAGCAAACTGCAAAAAATACGGAATATACGCAGCTGCAAAATGATCTTGACGAATTAGCTCGTGCATTTAATGCTTTGCAGGAAGAAATTACCGAAAAGCAAGCAGAAATCGAACGAATTAAAGGTGAACAAAATGTATTGGACGAAAGAGCTAAGCAGTCCAATATTAATAAAGATAGAGTTTTAAAGAAAAACGAAGAACTAGCTATAAAGGTTAGCAGTATGGAAGCCAATGTAAAAACATTGACTGCCGAATTCGATAGGGCTGATAAAAAACGTGCTGCTAAGGATTTGAAGGTTAAAGAACTAGAAAAGAAGGCGGACGAATTAGCTAGTGTACTTAGCGGATTAGAACAAGAACGAGATAGTGCGTCTTCGGCCGCCTTTGAGGATATGCAAAAGCTTACGAATGCTCATAACGAATTACGTGAGCTGGAGCAAGCCCAGGATCGTAGAGCGAGACTGCGCGAAAGCTTGAAAACAAAAATTGACGAGGCCGAAGAGTTATGCAATAAGCTGGGAGCTGCTTACCAAACTAAATTGGATCTCGAGGCCGAGGTCGAGCAAAAAGGTAGAGCTTACGCAGAAGAAAAGCAAAAAATAGAAACCCGGCTTGCTTTGATTAATGACGAGCTTGCACAAATTCGTACTCGTCATAACGAAGCTCAAAGGGCGATGAATGCCGCGGAGGCAAAAGAAAACGCTTTAAGTCGCATGCAAGCAAGTTATGAAGGCTTTGGCTATGGTATAAAGAACATTATGAAAGCCGAGGCGCGTTGGAAACAAAATGTTATCGGCGTCGTAGCTGAGCTTATCAAGGTCGACAAGAAATTTGTAACTGCTATCGAGACTGCTCTTGGGGAAGGGACGCAAAATATTGTTGCGCTAGACGCCGAGACAGCTAAATCCGGCATTGCTTATTTAAAACAAACTAATGGTGGACGTGCCACCTTTCTTCCTTTAGACACCGTGCAAAAACGCATGCCCTCTAAAGAAGAGGAAGCTCTCACGAAATTACCAGGTGTCCTTGGTTTTGCTGCTGACTTAATTACTTATGATAAACAAGCAGAGAATGCGATTCGCTTCCTCTTAGGAAGGGTGCTTATCGCTGAAGATATTGATGCGGCTCATAGGGCTGCGGCTAAAGGCAAGTTTAAATTACGCGTAGTAACTCTTGAGGGAGATACTGTTAACGCGGGCGGTAGCTTTAGCGGTGGCAGTAAGAAGCATCGCGACGGTTACCTAAGTCGTAATGCGGAGATCGAAAAAGCTCAGGCAGAGGCTAAACGCCTTCATGCAATTTACATTGCTGAGCAAGAAGCTTTGGAAGAAAAGGAAGAGCTTGTAGGCGAAATTAACAAAAAAATTACTGCCTTAACTGATGCAATTAACCAAGAAAGAATTCGCTTTGGAGAAATTAAGGCCGAGCTTACCCGCATAGAAGAAAATAAAAAACGCGAGAACGAAAACCTCGAGCTTTTGCTAGACGAACGCAGTGCTGTGACTAACGAATACCTAGCGAATCGTCAACCCTTAAAGGATTTGCGTGTTTTAGTTACGGAGATGGAAAATTCTAACGAAGAAGGCAAAGCCAAACGCGAAGAAATTGCCCAAAAGATTCGCAACACCAATACGGAGATTACTGCTAACAATAACCAATTAACCGACGCCAAGGTCGAGCTGGAGAGTGCAACGAATAGTGTAAGCTTTGCCGAAGAACGCTTGAAAAACTTCGATAAGGACATCCTTGATGTACAAGAAGAAATCAAAACTAACGAGGCTGAGGCTGGTCGCTTAGACGAGGTTGTTGCGAAATGTGCCGAGGACAAGGAAAAACTTGATGCTAAAAGATTGCAGCTCGTTGGTGAATTAAAAACTAACGTGGGTGGTAAAACTAAATATAACGAGGATAGAGAAGTCCTCATTAATAAGCAAGCTGCGATTAACGCAGAGCTTGTTACGATTAATACGAAGGTTAGCGAGACGGAGCGCAAGCTACAACAATTAGCCGTTGACGGTGCAAAATTAACGGCTGATTACGAGCATGCGACTACCCAGCTTGCCGACGATTACAGTCTCGATATTTACGGAGCTCGTCTTGAGGCCGATTCCAAGGCCGAGGATATGTCGGACGAGGAACTCAAGAAAGAGGACACGCGTATTACTCTTGCCATCGCTCGTTTGGGTGCAATTAATCCAGCAGCTATCGAAGAATACGAGGCTATCAAAGAACGCAGTGAATTCTTAAATAAGCAATACAACGATTTGTGCAAGGCGAAGAATGATCTGGAACTGATTATCGGTGATATTAATTCTGGCATGACGAAGCGTTTTAACGAAGCCTTCAAGAAAATTAATCAACATTTTGCTAATTGTTATACAAAATTATTCGAGGGTGGCACGGCAATTTTAAAATTAACTGACCCATCCGACGTTTTGAATGCTGGTATTGATATTGAGGCCCAGCCTCCTGGAAAGAAGCTAGGCAGTCTTTATCTATTAAGTGGTGGCGAGAGAGCACTAACGGTTATCGCCCTTTTATTTGCACTCTTGAGCTACCAACCAAGTCCCTTCTGTATTTTGGACGAAATTGATGCGGCTCTTGACGATGCCAACATCCTGCGTTTCTCCAACTTCCTGAAGAATTATTCACTTAACACCCAATTTATCGTAATTACTCACCGTAAAGGCACCATGGAATGCGCTGATATTTTATACGGCGTAACTATGGAAGAAAGCGGTGTATCTAAATTATTATCCGTAAAAATTAATACAAAGGAGAATGCATGATGGGATTCTTTGAACGACTCAAGGAAGGCCTTGCGAAAACAAGACGTAATTTCACGGACCGTATTCAAGAATTAGTCGGCATGTCAGCTAAAATTGACGAAGATTTCCTCGAAGAATTGGAAATGATTTTAGTTTCAGCGGATGTCGGCATGAAAACTACCGAAAAATTAATCGATGCAGTTCGCAAAGCAGCAAAGACACAAGAAATTCAAAACACCGAGGAAGTCATTCCTTTCTTAAAGAAGTATATGACGGAAATGTTAAAGGACAGTGGTCAACGTACGCGTATTGGTGCTAAACCCACAGTTATTTTAGTTGTAGGGGTTAATGGCGTGGGTAAAACTACGACCATTGGTAAATTGGCCAATTATTTCACGCTCTTTAAATATAAGGTCGTTGTAGCGGCTGGGGATACATTCCGTGCGGCAGCCTCCGAGCAGCTCACTATTTGGGCCCAAAGAGCTGGCTGTGATATCGTTCGTCATGCAGAGGGCGCTGACCCGGCTGCAGTCGTATTCGATGCCTTGAAGGCTTCCATAGCTCGTAAGGCAGATGTTTTATTCATCGATACTGCAGGACGTCTTCACAACAAAACGAATCTTATGAACGAGCTGGAAAAAATTCATCGCATTATTAAACGCGAGATTCCCGAGGCTCCTCACGAAACCTTCCTGGTTCTTGATGCAACAACGGGTCAGAACGCAATTACCCAAGCCAAGGTTTTCATGGAAACTGCCAATGTAACTGGCGTAGTTTTGACGAAGCTTGACGGCACGGCTAAGGGTGGCGTTGTTGTGGCTATTAAAGAAGAACTCGGCTTGCCTGTAAAATGGATTGGTGTCGGCGAAGGAATCATGGATTTCAGACCCTTCGAACCGGATAAGTTTGTAGAGGCACTCTTCTCTACGGATAAATAACTTCTTCCCTGACAAGTAAAAATACTTGACAAAGGTTTTCGCATAAGTTATAATATGCAAGTCGACTAAAATTATTGTAGGGGTAGTTATGTCATCTGAAGAAATTTTTGAACAAAGAATTCGCCTCGGTAGGCTTTTTGATTTGTACGGGGGACTCTTAACTGACAAACAAAAGAATTGCTTGGACCTCTATTTTAACGACGACTTGTCTTTGAGTGAAATTTCCCTAGAGCTTGGTGTGAGCCGTCAGGCAGTGCACGATCTTTTAAAGAGAGTGGAGGCTACCTTAGAAAGCTACGAAGCTCGGCTGGGCCTTCTAGCTAAGGACGAATTCGAAAAAGAGCAACTGGAAATTGTCATAAACATTCTTAAGTCCGGAGATAATCCGGTTAATCAAACAGCAATCAACATCTTAGAAAAATGTGTGTTGAAGGTAGGTAATTAAATGGCATTTGAAAACTTAACAGAACGCTTACAAAATGCTTTTAAGATGTTCAAGGGTGCTAAACAAATTACTGAGGACGATCTAAAAGCGCCAATGCGAGAAGTACGTATGGCTCTTTTAGAAGCCGATGTAAACTTCAAGGTAGTTAAAGATTTTGTTGCTAAAGTTAAAGAGAGAGCGCTTGGTATCGAAGTTGGTCCTGGTCTCAATCCTCATCAACAAATCATCAAAATCGTCAACGAAGAGTTAATCGCACTTTTGGGCGGTACAGCTGAAAAGCTTGTTGTTAATCCTAAGCCCCCTACGATTATCATGCTCGTAGGTTTGCAAGGCGCTGGTAAAACAACAACCGCAGGTAAATTAGCCAACTTCTTAAAGCGTAAACGTAAGAAACCTATTTTAGTTGCAGGTGACGTTTATCGTCCGGCAGCTATTACCCAATTGCAAGTGTTGGGCGAACAATTAAACGTTCCCGTATTTGCTCTAGGTGATAAGGTGAGTCCTGTCGAGATTGCTAAGCAAGCTATTGACAAGGCAAAATATCTTGGCTGTGATACCGTTATCATTGATACCGCGGGCCGCTTACATATTAATGAAGAGCTAATCGATGAATTACGCAACATCAAGGCTGCTGTAACTCCCGACGAAATCCTTCTTGTAGTCGATGCGATGATTGGTCAAGACGCAGTAACCGTTGCCGAAACCTTTGACGAAAAGCTAGGTCTCACCGGTTTAATCGTTACCAAGCTTGACGGTGACGCAAGAGGCGGTGCAGTTCTTTCCATTAAACAAGTAACCGGCAAGCCTATCAAACTCATCGGTGTAGGTGAAAAGCTTGATGCTCTCGAGCAATTCCATCCGGATCGTATGGCTAGCCGTATCCTAGGCATGGGCGACCTTTTGAGTCTCGTAGAAAAGATTCAAGATGCAACCGACCTTGCTAAGGCTATGGAAACCCAAAAGAAAATTTCCAAGAACGAATTCACTCTAGAACAATTCTTGGAATCCATGCAAATGATTAAAAAGGTTGGTTCCTTGGAAACAATCATGGGAATGATTCCGGGCATGGGCAATGTTTCTAAAATGATGAGTGAAGCAAATGTAGGAGAAAAAGAAATGGCTCGCATCGAAGCAATTCTGCGTTCCATGACTCCTAAAGAAAGACAAAATCCTTCTATTATTAACGGTAGCCGTCGCAAGAGAATTGCGCTTGGCTCTGGTATGAAGGTTCAGGATGTTAACAAGCTTTTGAAAAATTTCGAAGACTCTAAGAAGGTCATGAAACAATTCCAAAGCATGGCAAAGTTTGCACCTAAAGGTGGCTTCAAGCTACCCTTTGGTCGTTAATAAATTAAGTAAATTAATTCCATTGATGTAAGCATAATTTTAAGGAGGTAAATCATCATGGCAGTAAAAATTCGTTTAAAACGCATGGGCGCAAAGAAAGCTCCCTTCTATCGTATCGTTGTAGCAGATGCTCGTTCTCCTCGTGACGGCAGATTCATCGAATCCATCGGTTACTATGATTCCACTACTCAACCTGCAACCGTTAAAATTGACGCAGAAAAAGCTGTTGATTGGATGCAAAAAGGTGCACAACCTACCGATACCGTGAAATCTCTGTTCAGAAAAGACGGCGTTATGGCAAAGCTTGCTGAAGCTAAGGCAGCAAAATAATTTTAGAGAGGTCCCTTTACATGAAAGAATTGGTTGAAGTTATGGCCAAGTCTCTTGTAAGTAATCCCTCTGCAGTAGTAGTGGAGGAGGAAACAACTGGTACAACTACCGTACTCCGCCTCCATGTAGCTTCTGAAGATATGGGCAAGGTTATCGGCAAACAAGGTCGTATTGCTAAAGCCATCAGAACCGTAATGAAAGCAGTAGCTACTCGCGAAAATGTGAAAGTTATTGTTGAAATCGTTTAATAAGGTGGTGCGATTATGGACAAGATGACTGTTAGAGTTCCCGTTGCGATTAAGGCAAAGGTAACTGAAGATTTAAAAACCAAAATTGTTCTTGATCTTCAAGAAACCATTAAATCTATGGACAATGACTTAGTGCAATTTGAAGCACAAGTTAAACAAATTCTCAATCAAGCTGCTAATGATCTGAGCACACTTCCGGCTTTACGTGAACAGATCGAAGCTGAGAGAACTAAAAGAACCGAGGCAAGACAAGAAGCTGCTGATAAATTACAACGCGCACAAGCTCTGGCTATTGGCGCAGAAATTGGTCACGGCACTCTTGAACGCACTGTTGAAGTTGGCATCGGTACTAACCTTGAAACCTTAATGGGTGCAGAGATTCTCACCGAAGATGGTGTAATCATTGCATTCCGTGAATGATTCATGGATAAAACAATTGTAATTGGCAAAATTGTCGCTCCGCACGGTGTGCGGGGCGATATTCGTATTATGCCCTTGACTGATAAGCCGGAACAATTTTTAGATTTGGAATATTTACTTCTGCCAGACGGCAAGAAATTAACCGTAAAAAGTGCTCGCTTTCATAAACGGATGATTCTTATGACAACAAAGGAAGTTTCTGATATGAATCAAGCCGAGCTTTTGCGTGACAAGGAAGTCTCTATCTACGCAGAAGATCTTCCCGAGCTTGAGGAAGAAGAATACTACGTAGCCGATTTAATCGGACTGCCTGTTTATGACGAGGAAGGAAATAAAATCGGCACCTTTAAAGATAGCTTGGCAACTGGTTCTAACGATGTATATCTCGTAGCTGTGCCAGGTCAAAAGGACTTGCTTATTCCTGCACTGAAGGAATACGTCAAGCTTATTTCTCTTTCCGAAGGAAAGATTGTTGTAAAATTGCC
The DNA here is from genome assembly GCA_030523325.1 of Phascolarctobacterium sp. Lineage (GTDB taxonomy): Bacteria > Bacillota > Negativicutes > Acidaminococcales > Acidaminococcaceae > Phascolarctobacterium_A. The sequence continues at coordinate 7,476 of JAUNIS010000014.1, read as the reverse complement.
CGAGTGGGTTGATGAAGAATGAAATTTTTATTTGTAACCCTTTTTCCTGAACAAATAGAAGAAGCTGCTTCTCATAGTATTATCGCAAGAGCCAAAGCTAAAGGGCTTGTAGAAGTGTCTTGCATTAATCCCCGCGACTTTACCTATGACGTGCATCGAACTGTGGATGACACGCCCTTTGGCGGGGGAGCAGGCATGGTTTTAAAGCCTGAGCCTTTTGTTGCAGCAATTCGTTTAGCCAAAGAACGACTTCCTAATGCTCGTGTTATCGCTATGTGTCCTGGTGGTCGCACCTTGAAGCAAAGCATCGTCGAAGAATATGCAGGAGCGGGTCAGGATTTTATTTTCGTCTGTGGTCATTACGAGGGCTTTGACGAGCGCATTTTTAATTGGGTGGATGAAAAGCTTTCCATTGGCGATTACGTTTTAACAGGCGGTGAAATGCCTGCCTTAATCGTGATGGATGCTATTGCCCGCTTTATTCCCGGGGTTTTAGGCAAGCTAGAAAGTGCTGAAGAGGATTCCTTTTCTACAGGTCTTTTAGAATATCCGCAGTACACAAAGCCAGCTGAATTCGAAGGCTTAGTCGTGCCAGATGTCTTACGCAGTGGTAATCACGCCCTCATTAAGGCTTGGCGTTTAAAAGAAAGTCTTAAGGCGACCTATCTTCTCAGGCCCGACCTTTTAACTAAAGAACAGCTTGCTTTAATCGAAGAAAAGCTTCCTTTAAAAATGAAAAAGGCTGAGCGAAAATTTTATGAAGAGCTGCGCGCAGAGATTACTGAAGCAAAATTTAAACAATCTTAAATGCTAATTATAAAGAACATTCCTATGGTCGGGGATGTTCTTTTTATTTATAGAAAAAATTGCATATACGAGTAAACGATTGGGGGGTAAGCAAAAAGGAGTTTAAACGGTAATTTAAATTAGATGTAGAAATTTTCTGAAAAATGCTGTATACTATATATGTACATCAGGGACAAGAAAGTCCACGAGGTTTTGTGAATAACTTAGACATTAATCTGTCTAATGACCATATATTGTTTTTAAAAAGAAAAAGTTTGTGTTGTTATTGAGAATAGAAGGGGTGTCTTTATGGATAAAAAAGAGTTAGGTCAGGGCAAGGCTGAGCCAAAGATTTCGAAAAAAAGTTTTCTTGATACACTGAAAATGACTCAGTTCGAAAATTTTAGCGACAAATTAACGGCCCTAAAAATAAAACATAAAAAAGCCCGCAAGAGTGCGACCTTGATGAAGAGCGAATATTTTGCTCTCATTAAAGAGTTTATGGATCAAGAAGGAAATATTCTGAAAATCCAAGACATGTGTCTCTTAGCTGATGTATCTCGTAGTGGCTACTACAATTGGGTTAAATCCGAGCCTAATCGTGTGGTGAAGGACGAAAGAGATGCTGAAGATTTTGCTTTAATTAAAGAAGCCTTCAATTATCGCGGCTATCCTAAAGGAGCAAGATCCATCCATATGTATCTTCTTCATCAAGAGAACCCTGTGCTTATGAACGTGAAGAAAATCGAACGCCTTATGCGTAAGTTCAATATGAAATTCGAACTCAAGGGCAACGGCATTAATCGTAAGATTAGTCAAATGGCCATCTCGGGTCGCAGTGCACCGAAGTTTTCCAAACTCGAACTGCCGGAGGCAACCGCTCGCAGGCAACAATTCGTTCTCATGGCTGCTTGTCATAAATTCCCCAACGAAAGAGTTGGTTATTTTGTAGCCATTATCGACACTTTTACAAAACAAATTCTAGCTCATCTTACATCCGCTCGCGATACAAATGATATCGTTAAGGTTCTTCTTGAAAAGCTTTCTGCTAGAGAAGATTGCAAGGAAGTTAAAGAAGTTTTATTTGAAAACGGCGATAAATTTGAAACTTTAAAAATTTCTTCCTTAATGAGAAGTAAAAAATCTCGTGATTATGTTTTAGATAATGCCTTCGATTCTGATACAGTTGCTCAAGAGCATTTAATTGGTTTTCTTCGTGACGAGATTAATGTTAACAGCTATGAAACCAGTTATTTTGGCAAGGATGCTGTTGACGATTGGGTTGACTATTATAATAAGGACCGTTATATTTGGCATCTTGACAAATTATCCCCGGATGAATACGATGAATTTTTGCAAACTGGCAAGAGTCCTTTGAACAAATAATTTAAACAATAAAATTTACTCCTCAAACTATAAACATTATTTTTATAGCTTGAGGAGATTTTGTTGTTATATAGTTGAATTTCTGCTGTAATAATATATAATAGTATAATTGGATTTTTGTTTTTAAAAACAGATTCTTAATTTATATTATTTTATCAATGAGGAGGAATAGTATGTTAATTAACAAAGAGAGAGTGTTAAAAGAATTTTTTCATCTGATACAACTCCCTTGCCCTAGCCTTAAGGAAAGACCTGCAGCAGATTACGTTATCGCTGCTATGCAAGAAATGGGCGCAGAGTCCATCGTCGAGGATACTCAAAGCCGTTTAGCCTTAGGCGGTGACACTGGTTGTATCGTTGCCAATTTTAAAGGTAATAAGGAGGGCGCTCCGAAAATTCTTTTAGGTGCTCACCTCGATTGCGTAGCTAATTGTATCGGCATTAAACCGCAAATCGTTGACGGTGTTATTAAATCCGACGGTACTACCATTCTCGGTGGTGATGATAAAGGTGGCGTTGTAGCAATTTTAGAAGCAATTCGCTGTTTAAAAGAACAAAATATTCCTCATGGCGATATCCAAGTTCTCTTCTCCGTTTCTGAAGAACAAGGCGTTGCAGGTACTCGTACTATGAACGGCAGCCTTCTAGATGCAGATTTCGGTTATGCGCTTGACTCTTCTGGTCGCCCGGGTAAAATTATTTTTGCAGCTCCTGGTCAAAACAAAATTTTTGCTAAAATTCACGGCAAGACTGCTCACGGTGGTGTTGCTCCTGAAAAAGGCATCAACGCAATTAAAAAGGCTGCAGAAATTCTCTGTGGCGTTCCTACCTCTCGTATCGATGAAGAAACTACTTGCAATATCGGTATCATTAACGGTGGTATTGCAACTAACGTAGTTCCTGACTTGGTAGAAGTTGCTATGGATTGTCGTAGTCGTAACAAAGATAAAATGGCTAAATTAACTCAAGAAATTGTGGATGCATTCGTTGAAGGCGGCAAGAAGATTGACACTCCTGTGGACATTGAAGTTAAGCATTCCTACGATCCGTATTTGTTAGACAAGGATTCAGCTTGCATTCAATTGGCAGCTAGAGCTTGCGAAGCTCTCGGAATCGAGGTTAATATTGCAGCAACAGGTGGCGGCTCTGATGCAAGCCATATCAATGGCTTTGGCGTTCCTTGCACAGTGCTGGGTACCGGCATGACTAACGTTCATACTGTTGAAGAAATTCTTCTTGAAGAGGATCTTTACATGACAGCTGAATGGACCTTGAAAATTTTGGCTATGGCAGCTGAATAATTAAATTTTTATTGGAGATTATTATGGCAATTCTTATTGCTCTAGTTGTAACCCTTGCAGTTGGTTACATGATTTACAAAAAATATAAACCACAACCGATTCTTGTTATCGGTGGGTTTATCATGATGTACTTAGCTGTTGCTTTAGGCTATGACCAAATTTTAGCAGCAAAGCAAAGTACTGGTTCAGTTATCATTGACGCGTTCGAGTTTATTCGTAGAACCATGAGCTCTCGTGCAGCTGGCCTTGGCTTAAACATTATGGCTGTAGGCGGCTTCGCGAAATACATGGATAAGATCGGTGCAAGCCGTGCCTTGGTACGTGTAACCATTAAACCGCTTCTTGCATTAAAAAGCCCGTATATCGTTCTGTCCTTGACTTGGATTTTGGGCATGTGCATTGGCCTTTGCATTAATTCTGCATCCGGCCTCGCAATGTTACTCATGGTTACTGCTTATCCTATTCTTATCGGTCTTGGTGTAAGTAGACTTGCTGCGGCAGCCGCCGTTGGTTCTTCTCTTTGCTTTGACTGGTCTCCTTCTGATACCGGTACCATTCTTTCTGCCGAGACAGCTGGCTTGAATCCGGTTATTTATTGATCCGACTATCAAGTTCCTATCGTACTCTTGGCTTTCGTTGTAACTGGTCTTACTTTCTTCTTCAGCCAAAAATATATGGATAAGATGGACGGACACGTTGTTCAACCTATCGATATTACTGCTCCTACCGAAGAATCTACCGATGAAAGAGATAAAGCTCCCTTGTGGTATGCAATTCTTCCTGTTATCCCCCTGTCCTTGATTCTTTCCTTCAGCCCTCTCTGGATAAAATCCATTAAGGTTAATATCATTGATGCAATGCTTATTGGTGTAACCGTTGGTGTTATCTGCGAATTTATTCGTTGTCGCGATCTTAAGAAAGTTCTTGCTGATATTCAAACCTTCTTTGATGGTTTAGGCTTACAAATGGCTAATGTTGTAACCTTGATCGTTGCTGGTCAAGTTTTTGCACAAGGTCTCATGAGCATGGGCGTTATCAACACTCTCATCAAATCTTCTCAAGAAGCAGGTTTCAGCCCTATGATGATGGTCGTTATGGTTGCAATTATTTCCGCTTCCTCCATCGTTATGGGTTCTGGCAACGCACCCTTCTTCGCATTCGCTGCTCTTACTCCTGCAGTAGCTCAAGCAAGTGGTGTTGCGCCTGTACTCTTCCTGTTACCCATGCATTTTGCTGCATCCATCGCTCGTACCTGTTCCCCGATTACTGCCGTAATCGTAGTAACCTCTGGTATGGCCGAGGTTAGCCCGTTTGATTTGATTAAACGTACTGCTCCTCCGATGATTGCTACTATGATTTGTAACGTTGGTATGACCTTCTTCTATTATTACAGAGGATAAAATTAACATGTCTCCTCGCCGCAAGGCGGGGAGATTTTTCTAAACGAGGAAATAATTATGTTTATTTGTGATTGTCATTGTGATACTTTAACCGAATTATATAAAAAGAATGTGGGGCTCTACGAAAATGAGCAGCATTTTGATATCAAACGTCAAATGGAATTAGGAGGCGGCTTGCAGTTTTGTGCAATCTATGTGCCTACGCAAGAATTTCGTTACGGCGGGGGACTGCGTTATACCTTGAAGCTTGCGGATAAATATCTGCAGGAAATGAAAAAAATGCAAGCCGCCGGTCTTGATGTCTTTCAAGTTAGGACGAAGACTGATGCGAGAGAGGCTCTTAATCATAAGGCTGCGACCATGCTTGCTATCGAAGAGGGTGGAGCTATTGACGGTAGCTTGGAAGCATTGCGTTGTATGTACGAGCTGGGAGTTAGAGCAATGACCTTGACCTGGAGTAATCGTAATGATATTGCTGATGGTGTTAACGAAGAAATTTCTGGCGGCGGCTTGACAGTTTTTGGTCGTCAGGTTGTTGCCGAGATGAATCGTTTAGGTATGCTTGTTGATGTTAGTCATATCGCACCTCGAGGCTTTTGGGACGTCATTGAGACTAGCACGAAACCAATTATCGCGACCCATTCTAATGCTAAAGCTCTCTGTAGTCATCCGCGTAATCTTGATGACGAGCAAATTAAAGCTATCGTAAAAAATAATGGGCTCGTGGGTGTAACCTTTGCAGGTCAATTTTTGGAGCAGGATTACAACGATGCTTGTATTGACTCCGTGTATCGTCATATCGATTATATGCTGAACTTAATGGGGGACGACGATCATCTGGGGTTTGGTTCTGATTTCGATGGCATCAGCCATCCTCCGTATAATATTCATGGGGTACAAGATTACAAGCCTTTGATCGAATATTTATCTGCTAAAGGAATCAGTGACGCAACCATTAATAAAATCACTCACGAAAATGTTATCAGTCTTTTAGAACGAGTTCTGTAAAAATCGTTGCGATCGCACGCAAGAGCTTTAAAAAAAATTTTCGCTCGCAGGAAACCTTGCTTCCAAAAAAATTCTGCAAAGAATAAATTTCGCTTTTATAAAGAAACTGTGTTCAGCTTAAGTAAAGAAGCGATTCTACAGAAATAAGTTCAGTTTAAGTAAAAAACCGACTTCTCGATTGAGAGGTCGGTTTTTTGTATAGCAGGATGTTATTTTAAAAGCTTTGCGATTTCGGGCAGGGGTTCTAGGCTGCGAGCGAGGATACCATGCATTTGGGCAATGGCGATGCCGTAATTCGTTATGGGAATGCTTTGGGTTTTGGCTACCCCATAGCGATGCAGCATTTCTTTTTCGTTAAGCATGCAAGCACCGCAGTGAATGATAAGCTTGTAGGGTGAGAGATCGCTGGGAAATTCACCGCCAGATGTAAAGGCGAACTCAGGAGTAACACCGGTGTAATTTTTAATCCAGCCGGGCAGCTTCACCGAGCCAATGTCGTTGCATTGACGATGATGAGTGCAGCCTTCACTAATGAGGACCAGGTCTCCGTCTTTAATGCTGTTCAAAAGCTTTACCCCGCGTACAGCGTCTTCAAGATTTCCCTTGTAGCGAGCCATCAAAATAGAGAAGCTGGTGAGGGGAATATCTCTTGGTAAAACTTTATTGACGTAGCCAAAGGCTTGGCTATCCGTAATAACTAGCTTGGGCTTTTGACTGAGCTTACTAATTGCACCTATGAGTTCCTGCGGTTGTACGAGCAGGGTGATGGCTTGGTGGTCCAAAAGATCGCGCATAACCTGTTGTTGGGGAAGTATCATGCGACCCTTGGGTGCAGATTCGTCAATAGGTGTAACAAGAATGACGACGTCCTGAGGTTCAACTAAATCGCTGACTAAAGCTCGCTCTTTATCTTTAGGAGTGAGAGCAGCGATTTTTTCTTTTAACTCGTGAATATTGGTTTTCTTTTCCGCACTGACAAAGATGATGGATTTAGTAAGCTTTAACGCATCAACTGTAAGTAGTGCTTGTTGCATCTCGCTGATGAGTTCAATTTTATTAAAGACGATGAAGCCAGGCAGTTTCTTTTCTTCGATCTTGGACCAAAGTGCTTTGTCCTCGTCGCTTAATCCCAGGGTTGCATCAACAACTAGGAGAGCGATATGAGTTTTGTTTAAAACCTGGTAAGCTTTTTCCACGCGTAATTTACCAAGCTCGCCGTCATCGTCAATGCCCGGGGTATCAATAACCATAATAGGGCCCAAGGGAAGCAGCTCCATGGCCTTAGAAACAGGGTCAGTGGTGGTACCCTTAGTCTCACTAGTGATGGCGAGGTTTTGGCCCGTCAGAGCGTTAATAAGACTGGATTTACCTGCGTTTCTCTTGCCGAAGATACCAATATGAACTCTCTCACCGCTGGGGGTTGCGTTTAGGTTCATCTTAACACGTCCTTTCTACTTTAAAATTGGAAGATAGTACTTTTAAGAGTTTAGAGTTAAAAGTTAAGGATGATTTTGCTGTGCAAAATCTTTTTATTAAAACTGATTACTCAAAAACAAATTTGCAGATTGAATTTACATTCTTGTGATTAATCAAAA
>JAUNIS010000042.1 GCA_030523325.1 Phascolarctobacterium sp. | reverse complement strand
CCATTATGGGTCAATTTTTTGTTTAGTTGTTCAATTTCATTTTACAATTTAAGAAGTAAAATCTTTGATTATGCTAAGGAAAAGCTGAATATGCAGGCTTTCGTTTATTTTTCTGACCACGCGACCATGCCTGATAGACGTCGCTCGCCCAACTTTATGGGTTTTGGCAGTGTACGCATTCCTATGACGATATATTTTTCCGACGAATACATTAAGCATAATCCTGCGATTTACGAAGGATTGCTTGCCAACAAGGATAAGTATTGGACTAACGATCTTGCGTATGAATTAATGTGCAGTGTGTTCAATGTTGAGTCAAATCATTTTGACGAGACAAATTCTTTGGCTTCGCCTAAATACAAATATACTAAAGAAACACTGCTCACCGATTCGGGCAAAGCGTCTTTGTCTTTAGACACAAGCGATAACTAGCAACAAAACCATCATGAAGCTTGAATGTTTCATGATGGTTTTAGATTTATAGTAGAACTTCCATAATTTTTATGTCGTCGGGATATGTAAGCTTCATGTTACGTTCTTCACCAAGGACGACATGAATCTTGACGTCTGGTAAATATTTGCGAACGATGCCGCAATCATCTGTTGCTTGAATGCTCTCGTCAGCAAGGGCGAGCTCGTAAGCGTTTTTGATGAGCGTGTACTTGAAGGCTTGGGGAGTCTGGCAGCGATATAAAAAGCTGCGGTCCGGAATATTTTTAATAGAAGCTTTATCGCTGCTCAGTTCGAGAATGGTGTCGGTCGTAGGAATGGCAACCATAATTGCAGAATTTTTTTCCAGGGCTGCGATCGTGTCATTAATAATTCTTTGAGTTACGAGTGGACGTGCGGCGTCATGAATTAAAAAATTCGCAGCGTCAATCTCAGGTTTTTCTGCAAAAGCTTTGATTGCATTGACACTGCTTTCGTAACGCTCCTTGCCGCCGCTAAGAATTTTTGTCACCTTAGACCATTGTAAATCCTTAGCCATTTTTTTAGTCGTCTCGATGTAGGCCTCGTTCATTACGATAGCGATCTCGTCAATGCCAGAGTTTTTTTGAAACGCTTCCACGCAAATTTCTAAGACAGTTCTATTTTTAATTTTTAAAAATTGCTTAGGCAAGCTAGAGCCAAATCTTGAGCCTATACCACCCGCAAGGATTACTGCGATATTCATAGTTTATACCTTTCGTTCAGCATTTACAAATTTTCCAAGTTTATAATCCATTGTTCTTATTATATCACAATATTTTATTTGACTGAAATCCTAAGTTGGTATAGTATATAGTGGATAGTAAAAAATTCCCTTTGAGTTTGTCTTGAGGTTTTTAAATAAATGCTTAGTGCTTATGGATTTCCGTTTCTGCTTGCAATGTTTGTAAGCTTTGTACTGACTCCGTACATAAAAAAATTGGCCTTCAAAATTGGTGCAATCGATAAACCTGATAGTCGCAGGGTTCATACACGCATCATGCCTCGCTTAGGTGGTCTGGCCATATATATCGCTTTCGTGCTAGCCGCAATTGCTAGCCTTGAGCTGACCAAGGATATCATTGGTATTCTTTTAGGTGGTACAATTATCGTCATTGTAGGTGTCTTGGACGATAAATATCAGCTTCCGGCTAAGGTTAAGCTTTTGGGGCAGATTTTGGCTGCCTGCGTTTTGGTCGCATTCGGTATTCAAATCGAATGGGTCAATAATCCGTTTGGTGGCTATTTCTATTTGGAGTACTTTTCCATTCCTTTGACAATTTTTTGGGTCGTAAGCTTTACCAACGTTGTTAATTTAATCGACGGACTTGACGGTTTAGCTGCTGGTGTGGGAGCGATTGCTTCGTTAACAGTTGGACTCGTGGCTTGGCAATTTGGTTATTACCACATCGCAGTATTATCCGCAGCTTTATGTGGAGCGATAATTGGTTTCTTAAGATATAATTTCAACCCTGCGTCCATCTTCATGGGTGATACAGGCTCTATGTTTATCGGTTATGTTATGGCGGCAATCAGTGTATACGGAGCAGTAAAAACTGCTGCAACCGTTGCTTTGTTTGTTCCGGCGATTGCTCTTGGTTTGCCCATCATGGATACAGCTTTTGCGATTTTACGCAGATACTCTAACGGCAGACCAATCTTTTCTCCTGATAAAGGACATTTACATCATCGACTTCTTGACCGAGGCTTCAACCAAAAGGAAGCAGTTTTGTTAATGTATGCGATTACAGCTGCTCTTTGCATTGGTGCGGTACTTTGGGCCGAGTTTGATGGTTTCTATGCGGCACTGATTATTGCTGCAATTGTTACTGCCGTTGCTATTGGCGCAAAGAAAATTGGTATCCTGAACGATAAGTAAAGAGGAGGAAAACCGTGGAAAGAATTAAATTAATGACAGTTTTCGGAACACGTCCGGAAGCAATCAAGATGTGTCCGCTGGTTTTAGAGATGCGTAAGTATCCCGACTTGATTCAACCCATCGTTGCTGTAACCGCACAGCACCGCGAGATGTTGGATCAAGTTTTGGAGCTTTTCGGCATCAAACCCGACTACGATTTGAATATTATGACTAGCGGTCAAACTCTGCATGACGTGACAACTCGTGCACTTATGGGCCTTAAAGAAGTCATGGAAGCTGCGAAGCCTGATATGGTGCTTGTACATGGCGATACGACGACCACATTTGCTGGCGCATTAGCGGCATTTTATGCACAAATTCCTGTGGGTCATGTGGAAGCTGGCTTGCGTACTGGCAATAAATATTCTCCCTATCCGGAAGAAATGAACCGTAAATTAACTGGTGCTATTGCTGATATGCATTTCGCACCGACAAGTACATCTAAAGCAAATTTACTCAAGGAAAATGTTAATCCGCAAACAATTCTTGTAACAGGTAACACTGTTATCGACGCACTTGAGACAACCGTTAAGGACGGCTACAAATTTGCCGACGATGATTTTAATAAAGTTTTCGCGACTGGTCATCGTTTGATTCTCATGACAACTCATCGTCGCGAAAATTTGGGCGAGCCCATGCGTCATGTTTACAAAGCGTTGAAGTCCGTCTTGGAAACTCATGACGATGTAGAAGCAATTTTCCCCGTACACAAGAACCCTAAGGTACGTGAGATCGTTCAAGAAGAGTTAGGTCATTTAGATAGAGTTCATCTCATCGAGCCTATGGATTACGAACCATTCGCCAATTTAATGGCCAAGGTTGACATCGTCCTCACTGATAGCGGTGGAATTCAAGAAGAAGCACCCGCACTTGGAAAGCCCGTGCTTGTTTTACGCGATACTACTGAGCGACCCGAGGCCGTTGTAGCTGGCACAGTTAAATTAATTGGAACTGATTACGAGGCAGTTTTGAAAGAAACCAATTTGCTTTTGGATGATGCTGAGCATTATAAAAACATGGCTGAAGCTGCTAATCCTTATGGTGATGGCAAGGCTTGTGAGAGAATTATCAAGGCAATTTTAAGAAAAAATGGTTTTGAAGTAGAAATTTTGCCGGAATTTGCCAATAATTAACAAGAATTAGTGGACAACATTATTAAATTTTCTTATAATGATAGTAAGTATCAGTATAATGAAATAACAATGCGCAATTGTCGATTCACAATTGAGGATACAAATTCACCGAATTTGTCGATTTGATTAAGGAAAGTAAGGTGCGTATTGTTTTTGGCGTTTAAATTTAAAAGCCTTCGTTCATTGCTGTGCTTGGATTTGAATTTTTATATTGAATCATAAATCTCGCAGAGATTTACACATTAATTGCGCATTACGAATTGCACATTGCGAATTTAAAAAATTATGGACCAAAGAAAGAAGGAACGCGAAAGAATAAAAATGCTCACGGCCTTGTCAACGGTCAGCTCTCTTGGAGCCATGATTGTTTTTGACTTTATCCTTGCCTATTATGGAGGAGATTGGCTAGACGCATATTTTGAAACAGGGGACCACACGTGCCGTATGGCTTGCATAAGCTTGGCACTCGCTTCTGTGTTCTTCACGTTTTGCAATTTGGTGCAGACCGCATTAAATAGGGAAGGCGACAAAGATTAACTAAATGGACAACAAGACTCTAGGCCTTTTGATTAAAAACGGCTACGCGAAAATTGCATTGCTCCCAGCTGCTTTAGGGCTACCAATTGTTTTCATATTTTGGTTTGCCGGCAAGGGAGAGTGGGCAGCGGGCCTAGCCTTTGGTTTATTACTTGGCTTTTTAGATAATCTTATTATGCTGATGGGCGTAAAGAAGGCCATGCCCTATAGCGATGACCCCAAGAAAGGGTTTAAGGTTCAGCGTCGCTACCGTTGGGCAAGGATTTTGAGCGCGGGAACGCTTATCATTTTGTTGTCGAGGCAAGGGTACAATGTTTGCTTTGTCTTCATTGGACTCGTGCTTACGCATATATTTTTAATTATTAATTTTACAATTATCGCGTACCAATTGAAAAAGAGAGGCACGTGAAGAAAGGAGAGAAAAGATGGGAAATGAAGCAGCTGCTCAAGCAGCGGAACATTCTGGCGAATTAATCCATTATCTTCCTACAGCCACCTTCCTTGGCGAGGTTAATATGCAAACCATGTATATGACCTGGATCTCAATGGCAATCGTCTTCGTTCTGTTCTTTATGGCTTCTAGAAATCCGAAAATGGTTCCTAGCGGACTGCAAAATGTAATGGAATTCTTTGTTGATTTCTTAAACGGATTGATGGAAGGCTTGTTAGGAGTTAAAGGACGTAAGTTTATGGCTCCTTTCATTATCACCCTGTTCATGTTTATCTTGATTGCAAATGAACTCGGTATGCTGCCGCAGGTTGGCGTTCACTGGACTTCCCCGACCAACGATATCAATACTTGCTTTGCGCTGTCTCTGACTGTAGCAGGCACCATGTATGTTGTCGGTGTAATCCAAAATGGTTTCGGCCATTTCAAACATTACGTTAGCCCGTCCCCGGCATTCTTGCCTTTGCACTTATTAGACGATATCACTAAGCCTCTTACCATGGCTCTTCGTCTATTCGGTAACATTCTGGCAGGCGAAATTTTGCTGATTGTACTTTATCAATTGGCTCCCTGGATCGTACCTGAATTCTGGGTAATGTTCAGCTTATTCGTTGGCTTCCTGCAAGCATTTATCTTCTCTATGCTGGCAATTGTAAGCTTTGCAACCTGCTTTGCGCATCATTGATCTCAAAGCACCCCATTAGTTATCATTAATAATTAATTCATTTAATTTGAAAGGATGTATTTTAAAATGACTGAAAACGCAATCATTATCGCAGCTTGCATGTTCGCAGTTGCATTTATCTGCCTTGGCGCTGCTCTTGGTAATGCTTCCATGACTGGTAAAGCAATCGAATCTATGGCTCGTCAACCTGAAGAAGCTGATAACCTGTTCACCAGAATGCTGGTTGCAGTAGGCTTGGTAGAATCCATGCCTATCCTCTGCTACGTTATTGCAGTAGTACTCGTATTTGCTAACCCGTTCGCAAAATAATTTCTTTGCATCTTAAATTAATTCGAAAACAAAAGGAGAGTGCAATAATTGGTTAATATTAATGCAACACTTATCGCGCAAATCCTGAACTTTTTGTTCCTTGTTTTCATCCTTGCGAAATTTGCATTCAAACCGTTGTGTGCAATGATGGATGCACGTAAGGAAAAAATTGCTGGCGATTTAGAAGCTGCTGACAAGGCAAAAGCCGATGCAGAAGCTGTCAAAGCTGAATACGCTGCAAAATTAGCGGATGCAAGACAAGAAGCACAGGCTATTATTGATAATGCTCGTAAAACTGCTCAAGCAGCTCATGACAAAATCATGGCTGATACCAAAGCAGAACAAGAGCAAGTTATTGCTGCTGCAAAAGAATCCATTGCTTTGGAACAAAAGAAAGCAATGGAACAAGTACGTGCACAAGTTATCGACTTGAGCATGGCTGTTGCAGGCAAAATCGTAGAACAAAAGTTAGGTTCTGAAGAAGACAAAGCTTTAGCTGCTAAATTAACTGATGCTGCTTTAAAATAAGTGTCATTTTAGCTGCTTTCCCTAAATAGGCCGGATTGAGCTTATTGCAAAACGCGAAGCAATAAGTAATAAGCCGGTATCTGGAGGTGAATTGATACAATATGAAGATTGAAGAAAATGTTGCTTCTTTAAAACAACAATTATCCAACTTCAAAATTGATCTCGGTTCCATTAGAGAACTGTTAGATGTAAATGTAACTACAGCTAAGAAATTATCTTCTGCTGAGTATCAATCCATTGCCGCTATCCTGACCGAGAAGCTGGGCCGTGAAATTTTCTTGAACAAGAAAGTTGATCCTTCCATTATGGGCGGTATCGTTGTTCAAGTTGGTGACAAAGTATTCGATGCATCTGCTGCTCGCAAGTTAAAAGATGTTGCTGCTGACTTAAGTGTTGGCTTAGATAAGCAAGAATACACCAACATTGCTGCCATGGGCAAGGACCTGGTTGCAAAAGTTGAAGCTTCTAACCTGGATGCTAATATGGAAGAAGTCGGCATTGTAGACAAAATCGGTGACGGTATCGCGACCGTTAGCGGTATGAAAAATGCAATGGCTGGCGAAATGGTTGAACTGCCCCACGACGTTAAAGGTATGGTATTGAACCTGAACCCCGATAGCGTTGGTATCGTATTGATGGGTGGCGAAAACCTTATTAAAGAAGGAGACACTGTTCGTCGCACTGGCGAAATCATGGACGTTCCTGTAGGCGAAGGCTTGCTTGGTCGTGTAGTAAGTGCTATCGGTGAACCTATCGATGGCAAGGGCGCTATCACAGCTGTTGAACGTCGTCCTGTTGAATCTCCTGCACATGGTATTGCAGATCGTAAATCTGTAGATACTCCGTTGCAAACAGGCATTAAATGTATCGACGCACTTGTTCCTATCGGACGTGGTCAACGTGAATTAATCATCGGTGACCGTGGTACTGGTAAGACTGCAGTTGCAGTAGATACTATTCTCAACCAAAAAGGTCTTGGCGTTATCTGCATTTATGTAGCTATCGGTCAAAAGGCTTCTAACATTGCACGTATTGTTCGTACTTTAGAACAACATGGTGCAATGGAATATACCATCATTGTAGCAGCTACCGCAGCAGATTCTGCTCCTTTGCAATATCTGGCTCCGTATGCTGGTGTTACCATGGCTGAATACTTCATGGATCAAGGTAAAGACGTTCTTTGCGTATACGATGACTTGTCTAAACATGCCGTTGCATATCGTGCAATGTCCCTCTTGCTCCGTCGTCCTCCCGGACGTGAAGCTTATCCTGGCGACGTATTCTACTTACATTCCCGTCTGCTAGAACGTGCTGCAAAAGTTAATACCAACTTCGGTATGAAGGGTGGTTCCATTACCGCACTGCCTATTATCGAAACATTGGCTGGTGACGTAGGCGGCTTCATTCCGACAAACGTTATTTCCATTACCGACGGCCAAATCTTCCTTGAATCCGAACTGTTCTATTCTGGTATCCGTCCGGCTATCAACTCTGGCTTGTCCGTATCTCGTGTAGGTGGTGCTGCACAAATTAAAGCAATGAAACAAGTTGCTGGTACCTTGCGTCTGGACCTGGCTCAATTCCGTGAATTAGCTGCATTCGCACAATTCGCTTCCGATCTGGATAAGGCTACCAAAGCTCAACTGGATCGCGGCCAACGTTTGACCGAACTTTTGAAACAAGGTCAATATAGCCCGTTATCTGTTGAAAAACAAGTTATGGCTATTTATCTGGGAACCAAAGGTTACCTTGATGACGTAGCTGTAAAAGAAGTTACTCGTTGTGAAGCTGAATTCTTGAGCTTCATGGAAGCTAACCATCCTGAAGTTGGTGCTGACATTTTAGCAACCAAGAAACTTACCGACGAGAACGAAGCTGCATTGAAGAAAGCTATTGCCGAGTTCAAAGAGACTTTTAATGGAACGAGGTGATAACTGATGGCTACTGCACGCGAGATTCGTAGTCGTATGAAGAGCGTAGGCAACATCGGTAAAATCACAAAAGCTATGAAAATGGTAGCGGCTGCTCGTTTGCGTAGAGCACAAGAAAGAGCAGCAGCAAGCCGTCCGTATGCTATTAAGATTAAAGAAGTTTTGTCTAATATTGTTAGCGATCCCAGCGTATTGTCTGGCCTGAACGTTAAACAACATCCGCTACTTCAAAAGCGTGAAGTAAAGAAAGTTGGTTATTTAGTAATCGCATCTGATAAGGGACTTGCTGGTGCATATAGCTCCAACGCTCTTAAAAAAGCAGTTGCAGAGATTGCTGAATGCGAGGATGAAGTAGTTGTAATTACTTCTGGTCGTAGAGCTAAAGATTTCTTTACTAGTCGCGGCTATAAAGTGCTGAGTTACCATATGGGTTTCTCCGACAGACCTACATATAATGATGCTGCAACTATTGCACAAGATGCTGCAAAGAAATTTGCCGATGAAAATTTCGACGAATTACGCATCGTATATACAGTCTTTAAATCTGCTTTGAGTCAAACTCCGACCGTAGATTTTATTCTCCCGGTTGAGCCTCCTGCCGACGCAGTAGGTAAAGCAGGCGGTTCCTTCATCTTCGAGCCTGGTCAGGACGAAGCTCTGAGTGTTCTCGCACCTAAATATTTGGAAACAGTCATTTACTCTGCTCTGGTACAATCTGCTGCCAGTGAATTGGGTTCTCGTATGACTGCAATGTCTTCTGCAACTGATAATGCTGGCAAGTTAGGTGCTAAGCTGTTGTTAGGCTACAACAAAGCACGTCAAGCTGGTATTACTCGTGAACTGACAGAAATCTGTGGCGGTGTAGAAGCATTGAAACAAGCTCAAGAATAATCTATTTTCATAGGGAGGCAAAAACCTTGAATACAGGTAGAATTATCCAAGTTGTAGGACCTGTTATCGACGTTGAGTTCGCTCCCAATAGCATGCCCGCAATTTTAAATGCATTGCAAATCGATTGTGCTACCAACGATGGCAAAGCAAAAATCCATCTGACTGCAGAAGTTATGCAACACGTAGGCGGTTCTGTTGTTCGCGCCGTTGCAATGTCTTCTACTGACGGTTTGGTTCGTGGCATGGAAGTTGTTGATACTGGCAAACCTATCGCTGTTCCTGTAGGACCTGGCGTATTAGGTCGTATTTTCAACGTATTGGGTGAAACTGTAGATAAAGATGACACTCCGGTTGAAGCAGCTGACTACTGGCCTATCCATAGACAAGCTCCTAGCTTCGATCAACAAGCAACTGCTACAAAAATTTTGGAAACCGGCATCAAAGTCGTTGACCTTATCGCTCCGTACGCAATGGGCGGTAAAATTGGTCTGTTCGGCGGTGCAGGTGTAGGCAAGACCGTATTGATCATGGAATTAATCCATAACGTAGCAACCGCTCATGGTGGTTACTCCGTATTCTCAGGCGTAGGCGAACGTACTCGTGAAGGCAATGACCTTTGGGGTGAAATGAAGGAATCTGGCGTTATCAGTAAAACTGCTCTGGTATATGGCCAAATGAATGAACCTCCTGGAGCACGTATGCGCGTAGGCTTAACTGGTCTGACCATGGCTGAATACTTCCGTGATGTAGCCGGCCAAGACGTATTGCTCTTCATTGATAATATTTTCCGTTTCGTACAAGCTGGTTCCGAAGTATCCGCACTGCTCGGTCGTATGCCGTCTGCAGTAGGTTACCAACCGACCCTGGCAAACGATATCGGTGCTCTCCAAGAACGTATTACCTCCACCAAGACTGGTTCTATCACTTCCGTACAAGCAGTATATGTACCTGCGGATGACTTGACTGACCCGGCACCGGCGGGTACCTTCGCTCACTTGGACGCAACCACTGTATTGTCTCGTCAAATTGCAGAACTTGGTATTTATCCGGCAGTAGACCCGCTTGACTCCACCAGCCGTATTTTGGATCCTCTGGTAATCGGCGAAGAGCACTATAAAGTTGCTCGTGGTGTTCAAGCTATTCTGCAACGTTATAAAGAATTGCAAGATATTATCGCAATTCTTGGTATGGAAGAATTGAGCGAGGAAGACAAGGTAACAGTTGCTCGTGCTCGTAAGATTCAAAAATTCCTCAGCCAAGCATTCTTCGTTGCTGAACAATTCACCGGTACCCCCGGTCAATATGTTCCTCTGAAGGAAACCATCCGTGGCTTCAAAGAAATCCTCGAAGGCAAACATGATGATTTGCCTGAAGGTGCATTCTATATGGTAGCTACCATCGATGACGCTATTGCTAAGGCTGAAACCATGAAGGCTGAATAATGGCTACTCCGTTTGTTTTTGAAATTGTCACGCCGGATAAAATGCTGTTCGAAGCTGACAACGTAGTTTATGTAGGTTGCCGAGCATTGACAGGTAACCTGGGCTTAAAAGCAAAGCATCTGCCTATCATTGCTACCCTTGATGTAGCGCCAATGAAAATTGAGTTCGAAGATGGCTCCGTGCAAAAATTTGCAGTGTGCGGTGGCTTCTTAGAAATGAAAGACAACAAATGCACAGTTCTTGCTACAATCGCTGAACCTGGTGACGAAATTGACGTTGCTCGTGCAGAATCTGCAAAAACTCGTGCAGAAGAAAGACTCACTGCAAGAGCTGCAGATCTTGATGTTAAGCGCGCACAACTTGCTCTTAAGAAGGCACTTGCTAGACTTAAAGTTGCAGGCACGAACTAAGCTAGATGACAACGAATAAAAAGTTTGGACCCTGGAGATTTTTCACCAGGGTCCTTCTTTTATGTTCCGTATTTTTTTAGTAAGCACCGAAAATTTTCCAAGCTTCTAACTTTCCCCTTTTAAAGCCAGCAAAGAAAACTACATTATCATGACGCCAAATATATTCTTCTCCATGAATATGTTCGCCAGGCATTTGCCAATGCTCAACTACCTGCCTGTACGTCATGCCCTTTTTCAACATATTCATTTTCTTAACGGTCAATTGATATTCTCTGTTTCCTTTTGTTAATATCAGTTTGTAATGCTTGTAGCCGATGAGATGAATATCCTGCCAGTATTTGTGTCCGTTAATTTCGTTTTGCAAAATTTGTCGTTGTGCAATTGGTGTGTTTGCAAGCCTTTGTGTTTTGCCTAAAATATTTACGAAATCGTCTACGTAGCTATTGATGTGCCTCATATACTCAACGTGAGGCGTAATAGCATCTCCCCATTCAAGCATTTCTTTTTTTAGTTTTTGAGCTTGCGGCAAATATTTTGTTGCAATTTTAGCCGCTGCGTGCACTTTTGCATCGTCATTCAAACCGTATTTGCCCAAAGCAGTTAACTCTTTGTTAAACTCATCCGTTAATTTTATGGCTGGCTCCATAGTAATCTTGCTATGACGAGCAGGTTCTTCAGGCATAACATCCTTGTGCATGAGCGTGTTAATAAAATTAGGACTGTAGAGAGGCTGCTTCTTGCTGATTTCATTTTTGCAACCACATATTAAGGAGCAAGATATCAAGAGAGCCATGGTTATATTTAATTTTTTCATTTTCCTTCGTCGTCTCCTTTAGTATTATGGTCGATCTCTAATGTTAATAAAGCACCTAAAACAAACCACCAAATTTTTGTTATCGCACTATGGTCCACAATTACATCAAACCAACCATAGATAAGGAAGGCTAGCCAACCGCCCCAGGTCATGAGTGCATAGGGGCTACGAGTTTGATACCAGCGTTTGAAATTATACCAAAGCAGAGCTATACAAAAATATAAATAACTCAGTATACCAACGGGACCGTTCTCTACCCAAATCTTGATATAATTGTTATGAGGATGATTAAAATGTTGTGCATCTTTAGGCGTTGCATATTGTACGTCGTAATCGCGAATGTACCAATCCCAATAACGGCCTGTGCCAACTCCTAAAGGATGGTCCTTAACCATGTACATGCACACGTTCCAAATATGCAAGCGTCCGATATTGGAGTAATGATTTTCTACATTACTAGTAGAAAACGCTCTTTCTCTTAAAGATGGCGATACCATGAAAATTCCGAAGAAATAAGCGCACACGAGGGCTAATGCTAGAATTTTCTTTTTGTTCTGAAGAACATAAGGTAAGACCATTAGCGGGCATACGCAGGCTATAGTTATCCAAGAACCTCTGCTCGTGGTAGCTAGAGAACCAGCAATACAACAAATGATGATTGCGGCTGTAAATAATTTGGTTTTCTTAGAAAAATTGTCATCCACAGCTATAACTAAAAGCATTGGTAAGAGCAAAGCCGTAATGGAACCCAAATTATTGTGGTGTCCTCCAAAGCCCCAACCGGCTGTGCTAATGTATATGTGTTGGTAGACGGCCACTAAGCAATCGGCACAAAAAGTAATTCCGAAGCAAGTAAGTATAAATTTTAAATAGCGTTTTTCTCTGATTACTAGAGCGCTAATAAGGAAGGGGAACTGACGATACCACCACATTTCGGCATATTCCTTGGCTGAAGCACCAATATTATCCGTAAACAGAATGCCCCATAGCATTACAAGCACTACAAATTTTAGTAATTGTATATGTTTGCCGTAGACATCGTTTTCTTTTATTAAGTTGTCTAATTCGCAGTTCTTGTGCATTTTCCATAAAAAGTATAGACAAATGGCAATGCTGATACCCCAACCAATGCTGCCTACGGCCATGGAAAGTCGTTGAAAACATATAGCTAAAGTTACAAGAGCAATAAGTACTTTCATTAGCATAATTTAAAACATGTCTCCTTGACGTAAAATTCTCCAATAGAAAAGGATTTATAACTATGATTTGTTTTTAAATTTGTAAGTTTAGTGTTTAGTCCGTCTTTAGTCATGCAAAAATTTTTAAAACTAAATAGAGATACAACACCAATTATATATCTTATCGTAAAATCAGTGACTTGACTACACCTATTTTTTAATATTAACGGTTTTTGCTTAAAATAAGATTAAATGTAGGTTGGAAATTTTGAGTGGATATGCTACAATATGAGAAAATTTTTGTAAAAAGTAGAGTTTGGATTATGAAGTATAAAAATATTATTGTCGATTCCGTTATGCATCTTGGAGATTTAATCCAAGCCAGTACGGTGGCTACCCTTCTAAAAAAACTTTATCCAGGCGCCAAGGTGACCTTTCTTGTTCAAGATGGATTGCAAAGCGCATTGAGTCTTTGTCAAGACGTGGATGATATCATTCCTTATAAATACAAAAGCGGTGGCGATGTTCTTAACGTATTTCGTTACGCGAAAAAAATCAAGGCGTATAATTTTGATTTGTCTATTTCTCTTGATCCGCGCGTGCGTTTATCCGCTATGATGTGGTTGGCAGGGATACCTACCCGCGTTGGTTCGCCAAGCGTCTTTGGTTGGAAGCCAGACGCAGCTCGTTATTTTTTCAACAGATATATTGATTTTAAAGATTACGATTATTCATCACAGCCAGCAGCTTTTAATTTTCAGCAGCTCGTTTTAAGATTTGCTGGTGAAGAAAATAATCCGGTCTACATGAAGCATATTATTCCTCGCTTTAGAAATTCTACTCCCGACGAGGAAACAGCTATAAAAGATTTTCTTCAACAAGATAACAATCAGGAGCAAGACATTCAAAATCTTAAGGTTGCTTTTTGCGTTAACACGGTTTCGTCGGATCGCAATTGGCCCGTCAATAATTTTGCGGAAATTATTAATAGATTGCTTGCCTCTAGTAATGCGCAAATATTTTTTGTGGGCGTCAAGCAGGATTTAGAACGAGCTCAAGCAATTTTGAATATGGTTGAAGAGAGATCGCGTGTGATTAATCTTTGCGGGAAAACATCACTTGCTGAACTTAACGCTTTGTTTCGTAAGCTGGATTTCATGCTAGGACTAGATAACGGACTGGGTCATTTTGCTGCTGCGTCGGGCTGCCCTACGATTACTATTTTTGCTACGGTTGATCCCGGCAAGTATCGACCGCTCATTGATACAGGAATTTGTCTCAAGGGTTTCGCAGAAGATAGCAAGCTTTCCGCCCCCCCCTATTGAGCAAACAACTGTTCCTATGGTTTGGAAGGCAATCACAACAATGCGTCAACGACTTGGCAAATAACGTGGAGTTTGCTTAAAAACTTTAAATTTATGAGCAATCCTCTCGTTTAAGCGATTTCCTCTTAACTATTGACAACGTCCATATGTTTTGATAAATTTGAATCAAGAGTTTTATTTACGGAGGCACTAACGATGGCAGATATTACTGAAGCCTTGGCTGGCAATAAAATGTTACAATTAAAGCAAGAATTAAAAGAACTACGTGAAAGATTAGCTGCATGCACTGACGAAGACGCGAAGAAGGCGATTCGTCGTGAGATTATGGAAAAAGAAACATATTATAACATTCTCGCAGACCGTCAACGTATTAACGGCTAAGCATCTTAAATTTTTGCTGGTAAATTGCAAGTCCAAATTGAACACTTGCATTAATTAACTCACTTGAACCTT
>JAUNIS010000013.1 GCA_030523325.1 Phascolarctobacterium sp. | reverse complement strand
TCTTGCTTATTATCTTGCTTACTATTTTATCATACCCACAAGTTTTCCACAAATTAAAAAACGAAAATTACAAGTTGATTTTTAAAATCATTGACAAACTTTATCATCAAGAATTATCATTTACAAGTGAGGTGAAGAAAGTGTTTAAAAACATTGACCATTTAGTTATTACCATTACAGATAAAAAAGCAAGCACAGACTTTTATAAGAAGCTTGGTTTCAAAATTTTGGATGCAGGAAACCTTTTAGAATTTTCTTCATATGTGTAATATAAAACAAAAGCTGACAGCGGGACGTTTTCCTGCTATCAGCTTTTATCTTTATTCGGAGCCACTCTCTAGCATTTTTTATATCCGTCAGTCGTAAGGTAGCGCACATCACGCCCCTGCCTATGCAGCTTCCTCGCAATCTCTTCGAGGGAAATCCCGACAGCCTTACTCACAGCCGTCCCCAAAAGTAAAAGTGGCCTTGAGCCGTCAAAAAATTCGAGCACCGCCTCCACAAAATCATCCGCACAAGCCCTGCACAAGAACAAATCATCGAAACGCGTCGCATAAACGTAATCCATATCCTCACGGAAAATCTCTCGCAAACAGCTTGCACATCCTCCAGGACTAATTAACAAAATATCCTCCGAGCCATCGCTTGCGTAAATAATTTGCTCAAAATCTACCAAGGGCTCCGTCATCGAGACGGGTAAATTCGTAGTAAGAGGTGCAAGAGGCACAAGCCCCCAGGTTTCCCAAATTTTTTGCAAAGCCTCACGAGGCAACAGCTTACGCTTCACCAAAGGACCACGCCTTAAAACAGCCACGGGAATTTGCTGAGGATTATGCAGGGCACTTAGTATCTCCTGCTCGTCAAAATTCGTCAAAATATCTAAGCAGGACGGATAAAGAATAATCCCTTTGGCTGCACCCGCGTCCAAAACCTTTTGCACAAGCCCAACCATCGCCCTTGCGTTTTTTCCAAGAGTATAATCCTTCGCCGTCAGAGCCCGCGTCACAAGTCGCTCCCTAGCATTCATGCTATTTGCAATATATTCGAGACTTTTCGTGCAGGCTGCAGACCCCACTGCCACCAGATAAATTTCTGGTTGGGAGAGAATTTGCCGAACCACTCCCATAGTTGAATTGTAACCCACCTGTTCAATCGTCAAATGCTTATTCATATAAATTTTCCGCCATCAATTGACCAAAAG
This sequence comes from Phascolarctobacterium sp., assembly GCA_030523325.1. GTDB lineage: Bacteria > Bacillota > Negativicutes > Acidaminococcales > Acidaminococcaceae > Phascolarctobacterium_A. Next base: position 58,551 of record JAUNIS010000013.1, on the reverse strand, counting down.
CTTCTAATTCGTCTGCGGAAAATGGTGTCGGAATGACACATTGCCCACCCTTAAGCCATCCTTCGACAAATTGCTGCAAGCTTTTCCTATTTGTATTCTCCTCACCCTCCAAGGCAAAAAGCTGACGCTTAAAATCGGCCTTTTGCAGGTGCAAATCCTCGGCAATTTCCAAACAAATCTGTACGTTTACCGCCTCAGCATAAGCCTTTAAAAGAGCCTTCTCCTTATTATTTTGCAAATGGTTTGCGATGAGTCCCCCACACAGATTTTGCTCCTGGCTGTAACGAGCCACGCCCTTCAAAATATTATTGGCCGCGTAGATGGACATGTAATTGGGTGCGACGACAACGAAAACCTTGTCCACGTAATGCTGACGCATGGGAACGGAAAAACCTCCACAGACAACATCACCCAAAACATCGTAAATGATATAGTCCCAGGCCTCGTCAAAAACTCCTAGACGCGTAAGTTCATCCATAGCCGCAGTAATCCCGAGTCCTGCACAACCAGTTCCTGCCTCGGGTCCCCCGGTTTCCACGCAAGTTACACCACATTTACCTGTGAATAATAAATCCTCACGCTTAATTTCGTCCAGCGCATCTAATTGCTGCAGGACCGTTGGCAACCTTCGTTCCGTCAAGAGCCGCGTAGAATCTGCCTTGGGATCGCAGCCGATATGCAACACGCGCAAGCCCTTACTCGCAAGTAGTGCTGCCACATTGGTAGCGAGAGTTGATTTGCCGATGCCTCCCTTACCGTAAAAGGCAATTTTTATAGTTTTCATGTTCGTCACCAAGCCTTTGTGCTTTACCATGTATTTGCAAAAAATTTTACTTTCCTTCTCTCAAAGTAAAACAAATTACAATCTATGTACAAGTTGCAATTGAGATGTTATACTATTAGTATAGCAAATTATTTTTTTCTCAACCAATTTTCTTGGAGATAGATGATGAATATTAATCAGATAGAATATTTTTTAGCGATTGTCAGAACAAAAAGTTTTTCCGGGGCTGCTTACGATCTTTTTATTTCGCAGTCCTCCATCTCTAAACAAATTAAAGCCCTAGAGGACGAGCTTAATATTAGTCTGTTTAACCGCAGCTCCACCCAAAGAACGCTTACTCCTGCGGGAAATATTTTCTATAAATACGCGAAGGCTACCTATGAACAGCATCAGGAAATGCTTTTGGAACTCGACCAGTTAAAAAAGCAAATGTCCTCCACCCTGCGTTTGGGCAACCTACCTGTTACACCCATGTACAAAACCTTTAACATTGGTGCAGACCTAGCCCTCTTCCAAAAAAATTGTCAGGAGTCTCCCATTAATTTCGATATTTTCGAAGATACGCAGAACGCCATCATCAAGGAGCTGTACAATCACAACGCCGATTTCGGTTTGGTCCGTCTCGAAAAAATTCCCGAGCCCAACGATTTCGACCAATTACTCATCTCCCACGATAGAATGGTGGTCGTTGTCAACAAAACCCATCCTCTTGCCAAGGTCAAGGAGCTGAGTTTAAAGAAGCTCTCCAACTATCCTATTTTCCTGCTCAGTAAAGAAACAGAGCTGCGCACGCCCATCATCGAAGCCTTTGCAGCTCAAGGTCTTTCCATTAATATTCAAGGCGAAAGCCCCAGACCGAAAATTATTCAAGGCATGATCACGGAAAGTAACGTGACCGGTCTTTTGCCCTATAATGTTGTAGATTTACATTCCTTTAGCGACCTAGTGATTATTCCTCTCAAGGAAGAAATTACCAGCAAGCTTGTCGCCGTTCGTCTCAAGGAAGCCAAACATCATGAATTGGCTCAGGAGTTCTGGAATTTTATCTGTGAATTACATACCGTAAAAAATCTTCAAAACACTTCAACCCTTGAGCCCTCTCCTATGTCTAAGAAAAAGAAAATGTAAAACAAATTCCAAAGTATACTATTTAGCTGCCAGCTTTTCACGAAGCCAGGCAGCTCCTTTTTTTCCAAAAAGCTCGTAGTGTCCCGCAGCTGCCTTACCCAAAGAATAAATATTGTCCGGTAAATCAATCCACAATTTATCGCTACTCATATTTTCCGGTTTCAAAAAAGCATCGCCGATAATAATATCCGCAGCGGCAACTAATTCACCAAGCATCTGGGCATCCGCAATAGCTGCTGAGCCTGTAAGGGAAACCTCGTCCGTTTCTGTTTGTAAGCCATGCCCAGCTGCGCGAGTTAAAATTTTTGCGTACCAGGCCTCGATGGAAGGCGTGGGAGTATAATGCGCACGCACGACTTGAGTGCAGCCCTGCATATCCTCTAAATAACGTTTGATGCCTGCAGTAAGAACCGGGTCACCAATTACCAACACGTTTGGTGCATCAAAATGGGGCTTAGCAGGAGGAATTTCGATTGCATCCTCGTAGCCCAAGGTTTTCGCCAAATGCACTCGCCATAACCTCATTGCACGCATGCCTACAGGAAAGGACGCAAAATACGGAATACCCTTTTGCTCCAAATATTGGCCAATGGGCAAACCACTTGCCGAAACAACCCAGTTCAGACAAATTTTTTTCTCGTCAAAATTAAGAATGTCCTCTAAATTTTCGAAAAACATGGGCTGATAGCCGTCTAAAATTAAATGCTCTATGCCATGTTCAATTTTTTCTACCGCTACACCAGCAAAAGGAAAAACTCCTAAAACACCGATAATTTTTCCTGTACCCGGCTTGCAATTTTCTCTCTTTTCCATCTTTTTCATTTTACAAGCAACAGCCTTCTTTGCGAGAATGCTCTGCTACACAAATCTTTCTATTCATTTCTGGTAATTCAATAATGCGCACGTGCATATTGTAAAGGTCCATTAATAATTTTTCCGTGATGACCTCGTCTGCCTTGCCCACGATAAATTTATGCTTAATCATAATACCTACGGTTTTGTTAAAATGCAAGGCGTGGTCAGGTGCGTGAGTTGTAAGGATAACAGCAATGCCACGTTCTGCTAATTTTTGAATCATTTCCACAACCCGATATTGATTGCCGTAATCTAGATGGTTGGCGGGCTCGTCTAAAATAACGATTTTGGGCTCCTGCACTATGGCACGAGCGATGACTGCCTGACGTTGCTGCCCACCGGACAATGTGTTGAAGAAGCGATCCTTTAATTCGTAGATATGCATTTCTTTTAAAATTTCGTCCGTTAAGGCGTAATCCTTTTCGCTGGGCTTACGAAAGAGTCCCATATGCGGAGCACGTCCCATGACCACATAATCACGCACGGAAAAAATATTCGCCGTGTTCTGCATTTGTGGTACATAACCAATATTTTGCGTAAATTCGTTAGGATTCGTCAAAACATCATAAGTCGTTCCATCATCCTCAACAAGGCGCACACTACCGGTATGAGGTTTTAAAAAGCCTATCAGACAACGAATGAGAGTGGATTTTCCGCAGCCATTAGCACCCATAATGGAAAAAATATCACCGGGATTAACCTCAAAGCTAACATTACTCCACAAAGCTTCTCCGCCGTCGTACGCATAGGATAAATTTTCTGCTACTAATTTCATTGCAACGCCATCCTTTGCCTCAAGAGAAGATAAAAATAGAAGGGAGCACCGATGATACCTGTCAAGATGCTGAGGGGAATTTCCGCGCTCATAGAAGCTCTCGAAAGAGTGTCAATGCCTAGTAAAAAGCTTGCCCCGAGAACAATGGCTACGGGTAATAAGCGTTGATTGTTGGGTCCTACTAGCATGCGAGAAAAGTGGGGAATGACGAGTCCAATCCAACCGATGGTGCCACTGATACACACGGAGCAAGCCGTGAGAATGGTCGCACAAACGATGATGGCATAACGAAGCCAGCCCGTATTTTTTCCCAGCATGTGAGCTTCTTCCTCGCTCAAGGTCAAAATATTCATACGCCAACGAATGAGCAACATGAAAAGAATTCCTAAAACGATGGGAATGCCACTATAAAAAATATTCGTCCAGACAACACTAACAAGGCTACCCATTTGCCAATAGGTAATGGCAGGCAACTCCGTATCGGCGTCGGCCAAATATTTGATGATACCTAGTAAGGAGCCTGTTAAACCACCTACGATAATGCCCGATAAAACAAGCATGACGATGGTATTTTTACCGATTAGACGGGGAATCATGACTGCAGTAAAAACTGCTAAGAGACCACCGACGAAAGCACCTACCTGCACCCCTACCTGGGATAGGCCGCACAAAATTGCGAGAGCTGCACCCACGCAAGCCCCTGAGGAAACGCCCAACATATCGGGAGAAACCAAGGGATTTTTGAAAACACTTTGGTAGGACGCGCCAGAAATCGCAAGGGCTGCACCTATGAGGATAGCAGCAATAACTCTGGGCAAACGCAAGGTGTAAATGACACTGGCTGCCTGATCGCTCCAAGTTTGTTCTAAGGGAACAAGAGGATTGATGAGGATTTTTACAACATCCATAGGAGCAATAATAAATCGTCCCACACTGATGCTTACCACAGTCATCATTAATAATAAAATTGTAAAAAGCGCTAAAACTAAGTGATAGCTTCTGTTGGTCGGGTTGGAATTAATCATTTTTTATCCAAGGGCACGCTATTTTTATTTGCTTCGTCTGCAAAAATTTGTGCCATATCCTCATCAGTAAGTTCCATATTCAAAAATTCCTTGTAGAAGGCTTTCGTTTCTTTGCGAATATCCACGTCTTTAAAAATTTCTGGTTGCATAGTATGAGCAATCCAACGCATCATAAGAGGAGTTTCCACGCCCGGAGCATCCCAACGGTAAATGCCCATGGGAACCTTGTAGACGCGTTTATTTTTCACAGCCTTAATAGAACTCCAGTCCTGAGCAGGTAATTTGTTATTGTACAAATCGTCAGGAACAAATTTATCAAAATTGCTGAGGAAAATGATGTCAGGATTAATTTTATAAATTTCTTCCATAGGAATGGATTTATTATTGGAATCTAATGCGGATTGGTCGATAGGATTGTAAGCACCACCAATTTCCAGAGCCTGATGCATGAAATTATCATTGCCTTGCAAACGCAGCTGAGCATTGCGCAGGAATAAAATGGTCGGCTTCTTCGCCTTAGCAACCTCATCCTTGCGAGCAACGATGCTATTATAGGCATTATCATAATAATCGCACAGCTTTTTCGCTTTGGCTTCCTTGTCGATGAGCTTACCCACGATCATAAAACTTTTTTTCAAGTTCTCTACATTATCATTATAAATAAGTACGGACTTAACACCGATGTCCTGCAATTTTTTTGCATCGCTTTCCTGATATTGCCACAAGAGACAAGCCTCGATGCCTGCTGCTGCCATGGACTCCATATTTACAGAAAAGTTTTGGTTAATCATCTTGATATCGATTGTTCCGTAATGCTTATCTTTTTTTTCTAAAAATTTTCCGGTGTAGGCTGCCCGTGCTCCCGGATGAATAGCGGCAAGACGCTGGGAATTTCCGTCTAACGCATATACCACAGAAGCCCAGGGAATGGGTACAACGGCCAATTTTTTAATTTGCTTGGGAACCTCTACCTTATTTCCTTTTATATCGACAACGATTTGTTTTTCCACCTTGGCCTGCTTGTTAGTACTTTCCTTACCGCCACAAGCCGTAAAGGTTAAGGCTGTTAAAACAGCTAAGCCAGCTACAAGAAATTTTTTATTACTTAATTGCATGTTGCCACCACCCTCTCGCCTAAGCTCATTAGTTTTTATTACTAAAATTTAAATTTATTATACGCAATATCTATTTTTTTATCAATAATTATATTAGAATACCAATTTTCCTTATTGGAATATTCTGTTAAGGAATATTCTGTTTATAAATAAGAATTGCTATCTTTACAATCATTGTTTATAATTAGGATAAATTCTCAATAAGATTGATGCTGGTCAGGGAAACATGGACACCTTTCCAAAAATTTCTTATTGACTTGTCGTTTACTTTTATATGTTTTTAGAAAGAGTGTGATGTGTATGAAAAAGAACAAAGGCTTATTAGCTTCCTAAATGTGCAGTCTCATCATCGCAAGCTGCACAACTGCATTCGCAGAAGAAGTCGTACAAGAATTTACTCTTGAAGGCTTGGTTGTTGAAGGCGACTCTACTGGCAGAACCTCCCTCCCCGGCGGTTTCCAAAATGCACAAGCAAGATTCGGTATCATGGGCGATAAAGATATCATGAAGGTTCCCATGACCATTCACAGCTTGACAGAAAAAACCTTGGCTCAACAAATGGGTCCTGACGGAAATTTGCAAGATGTTATGGGTAATATCCCCGGCATCACCGTTGGTACCTCTCCTATTAAAACTGACTTCTCCATTCGTGGTATGGCAGGCAATGCTGCATTAATGACTTACAACGGTATTCCTGGCTTCTTCGTAATGGCTATCGGTCCTGAAGATTATACCATTGGTTCTATGGACGCAATTGTCGGACCTGCAGCAACCCTGCTCGGTTCACAACAATCCAGCTCTGGTTCTTACAGTGCATCCTCCAACGGTACTCCCGGCTCCATCAATTTGTTAACAAAACGTGCTCTCAAAGAAGATCATATTAAATATATTCAATCCATATCTGGTCGCGGCAACTATGGTGAAGTTTTCGACATCAGCCAACGCTTTGGTAAGAACAGAGAATGGGGCGTACGTGTTTACGGTCAAACTAATGAAGGTGCTTTAGCAATATCCGGTGCAAAAATTAACAGACAAAATATTAGCGTAGATATTTCCCGCGATACCGAAAAAGCAAGCACCAACTTCTTCTACACGTATTTTGATAAGAAGAATAGCGGTACCGACCGTCGTTTCTCCGTAGCAAGAAAATTTGCAACCGTTCCCTCTGCTCCTGATAACAGCACCAATTACGAAGTTCCCGGCATGTATCAACAACGTTACGGCTGGATTTCTACCTTTAACCATGAACAAAAAATGGATAAAAATTCTAGTTGGTTCGTAAATGCAGGCATGGGTGAAACCTTCTTAAGACGTTTCATTTATAATGGCGAAATGAATATCGACGAAAAAGGTAATTTCGATAATACAACCGTTTGGTCTCAACATTTTGCTGTTAAAAACAAATATATCCAAGCAGGTATCAAGGAAAAATTCAAAATCGGTCCGACAACCCATAATGTAACAGCAGCCATCGACCGCAGCGATCGTACCTGGTACAACAATAACCAAAACTTCGAATATGGCATCAACCCGGGTGCTAACCAAAATCTTGTTTTTGGTAACATTTACACAGGCATTTCCTGGAAGGATGCTGTTTATCTGCGCGACAGATCCAGAGAATTAGGCAAACGCTTCTCTAACAGAGAAATCGACGTAAGCTTAAACATTGTCGACGACATCGAAATCGGTAAATGGGATGTAATGATCGCAGGCACCAGACGTCATGGCAACTTCTTATCCAAGGTTGCAAAGACACAAAAAACCAGCGAAAACGTTCATGATATTCAATGGACTCCGACCTATGGCGTATCCTACACTCCTAACGATAACACAACCATTTATGCAGCTCGTGCATATTCCATCTCTCGTGGTATGATCGTTGGTCAAACCGAAAGCGGTATTTATGATAACGAAGGCGAATACCTGCCATCCGTTAAAACCAAAAGTGACGAAATCGGCGTAAAAGTTAAAGTTAAGGACATGTTCTATAGCCTGGCATACTTCAATTTGAAGCAACCTAACTACAATACAGACCCTAACAACGATAAAATTTACGGCATCTTCGGTAAAAACACTTATAAGGGCGTTGATTTTAGCGTAACTGGTAAATTAGCTGACAAATGGAATATGTTCGGCGGCTTCGAATATTTGAATGCTAAACAAGATGACGGCAAGCCTGTAGACGGCTCCGTTAAATGGCACGGCGTATTAGGTTTGGAATATAAACCTACTGCTGATTCCAGCATCACTGGTCGCTTGAATTATTCTGGCAAATCCGACTACAATTCCAATTATGGTGTAAGAAGCTTGCCAGCATGGAGAACCTTTGACATCTTTGCAAGCCAAAAAACTCACTTAGGCTCTATGCCAGTAACCTTCCGTATGCAAGCTTACAACGTATTTAACAGCAACCACTGGATTGGTAAAACTGGTGAAGGCACCAAATTCTTGCTGTCCAACCCCAGAACCGTCGTTCTCTCCGCTGAATTTGACTTAGACAAACTCTGGCGCAAGAATAAAAAATAAAATTATTTGCACACCTTAACTCATCTCATAACATTCATCATTCATCATCTCCTAAAAGCGAGAGCTCTCCTAAATTTCGGAGGGCTCTTACTTTTTATCTTTATCCGGAGTCGCCCTCGTCATTCGAAGAAAATGATGCGCTTGAAACCCAAAGTTGCATAGAACATAAAACAAAAACTTTTCCGAGTATTAGTCGGAAAACTTTTAATTTTTGAAAGTTTTCCGAGTGTTAGTCGGAAAACTTCTTGTTTTTTGGAGTTTTTAGGTTTATACGCAGATACACTGGACCTATCAGCCGACACCTTCATGCACCGTAATATTTATGATTTCTTATTAAATTAACACTCTAGCACCTAAATATCCTTTAATCAAAAAATAGGGCAGCAAGAAAATTTTTCTCGCCACCCTATTTTTATTAATTCTATTTCAAACCTTTAACAACCTTAGCAATAGCAAAGAAATCGGTTACACCAATGACTTTGACCTTGAATTTTTTCTTGGTAAGGCTACCAACTGCCCCAGCGCTAAGTGTCTCGCCCTTACGCGTGTTAACCGAGTTAGCAATATAACCAACCTTGCCATAGCCCTCAGACAGAACCTTAATAGCCTCCGGATCGTATTGATTCTCAGGCTCCTTCTTGCACTCAACAACTATGCCCTTCTTAAAGGGAGCCGTACCAAAATAATGATTAATACCTGTGATTGTTACAAATACGTTTTTCATGATTACCCTTCTTTCTTGCTTAAAAAAGTTTCTATAAAAATTACCGGTCACTTCATACATTCAGGCTTTTCTTCCTGTTGAGTATAGTCTAACAAAAGTTTGTGGAAATATTTTGGACAGTATTTCTAAATATTTTAACCTTAAATGTTTTTTTAAACGCTTGATTTTACTTGCAGTTACTCTTGCAAACTAGCAATTACTTTTGCAAAGGTGTATATTTAAGTTGCCTTTGTTTGATGAGGATAAAATTTGCGGAGCAAATTTTTTATGATTAAATCTACTTTAGTTCTGCAAATTTTCTTTTCCACGTCTAAACTTTTATGTTATAATGTTTCCTGTAAGTTTGTCCCACAAAATTAACAAAAAATTTAAGGAGTGAACAATTCATGAAAAAACTTTGCTTAGTATTGGTTTCTATTCTCATGCTCTGCGTTAGTGCAATTGGCTTCGCAGCTGATACCGGCAGCCAAATCCCGACCAGCACAAAAATTAGCGAGATTTCCAAAACCGTTTGGAACGGAGCAGTTGGTAAATCCTCTAAAATTGGTGTCGTTTATCTGAACAACGCTAAAACTACTTACGATGACGAAATCGACTACAAGGTCCTCGAATCCATCATCAAACAAATCAAACCTACCGAGCACACCTTGGTTGATGCCACCAACGTTTTAAACGACCTCCAAGCTATGGGAGTCAACGATATCTCTTTAGCCGAGAGAGCTGACATTATCGATTCCCTCAAAAACAGCGGCCTTGACTACGCAGTCATCGTCCAAGTTGATCCCTTCGTACGTAAAGAACGCATGGCTATGTTCCGTTACACCCTGGAAATGACTTCCAGCATCCCCGTTAAGGTTGTGGATGTTCAAGGCAACAAATACCTTTACAACGGCAAAATCACTGAATTCGCAAAACATGGCACAGCAGTTGGTGGTGTCAGCAACAAATCAACTGTTATGAAGGTTCTCGATCTTGTTGCAAAAGATTTCGAACAAATCATCGCCCGCATCCCGAAATAAAACTAAACCCAAAATACGAAGAGCCTCGCCAAGCGGCGGGGCTCTTTTGTTGGGCGCACGAAATAATTAATTACTAATTAACAAAAAATCCTCGCCACACAGCGAGGATTCTTTATTTACAGTTTAATTTTAAGATTAAGTTTTTCCAGTGCATTCTTCGCAGCATGCTGTTCAGCATCCTTTTTCGATTTGCCTTCCCCATTGCCAATGATCGCATCGTTGCAAGACACGGACGCACAGAAGGTTTTTTCGTGAGCCGCACCAAAGGAACCGGTAATCGTATAAACGATATGCACTTCTCCATTTTGCTGCAAGTATTCCTGCAAATAGGACTTGTAATCGTCGTAAATGCCGTGAGTACAAACGAGATTAATCTCATCCTTCATGATACGCAAAATATATTCGCTAGCAACCTCGAGACCGCATTCAAGATAAATAGCTCCGAGAACGGACTCAAACGCATCTGCGAGCACAGATGGACGGTTGCGAGACCCGGACCTTTCTTCACCATGACCGAGCAAAAGATAGTCACCTAAATGAATCTTGGTTGCAAATTTATAGAGAGAGCTTTCACAAACGAGATGAGCGCGAAACTTGGTAAGCTTGCCCTCGTTCAAGCGATGGAAATTGCCAAACATATAAGTGCTGACAATTACCGAGAGCACGCTATCACCCAAAAATTCGATGCGTTCGTTGTGCTTAAGATAAGTTTGTTTCTTACTCTGCTCAAAAGCATAGGATGAATGAGTGAGAGCCATGGAAAGAAGATCGTAGCGAGTCATCTTTATACCAACATTTGCACAAAATCTTTCCAGAGCAGCTTGTCTATCTGCAGTTATTTCGTTGCCCTTAACATTAGCCAACATATTTTTTCATAACGATTACTGCGTTATGGCCGCCAAAACCAAGATTATCGCTCATAGCAACATTAACCACGCGTTCACGAGCCTTGTTAGGAACATAATCCAAGTCCATGTCGCATTCTTCGTCGTGATCAACCTCTTGATAATTCATGGTAGGAGGAATAATATCATTTTCAATGGTCAGAGCAGTTGCAATTGCTTCCACACCACCTGCAGCACCTAAAAGATGACCAACCATGGATTTAATTGAAGAGATGCATAATTTATAAGCATGTTCACCGAAAACAGCCTTGTAAGCTTTGGTTTCACCAAGGTCGTTCAAATGAGTAGAAGTACCATGAGCATTAATGTAATCAACCTCTTCAGGTTGAACGCCTGCATCCTTAAGAGCTTGTTCGAAGCATTTAGCAGGAACCATACCAGTCGGATCGGGAGCAGTAATATGGTGAGCGTCGCAGTTCATTGCAAAACCAACGAGTTCGCAATAAATATGTGCTCCTCGCTTCTTTGCATGTTCAAGCTCTTCGAGAACGATTACGCCTGCACCCTCGCCCATAACAAAGCCTGCACGATTTTTATCGAAAGGACGAGAAGCTTCTTCAGGATGCTCGTTATTACGAGAGAGAGCCTTCATATTAGCAAAGCCTGCAATACCTAAAGGATTGACAGCTGCCTCAGCACCACCAGCCAGCATGATATCAGCATCGCCATATTGAATCGTACGCAGAGCATCGCCAATAGAATTGGTACCAGATGCACATGCGGTTACGATACAAGTATTAGGACCATTGAGTCCGAGGGCAATTGCGATTTGACCTGCAGTCATGTTAGGAATTTCCATGGGGATAAAGAGAGGACTAACCTTGGAAGGACCCTTCTCCAAATATTTAGCAGTTTGTTCCACAAAGGTATCCATACCGCCGATACCGGAAGAAACGCATACGCCTGCACGGAAAGAATCTTCTTCAGCCATGTTCAGCTTGGAATCTTCAAGAGCAAGCTTAGCTGCGGTAACACCGAATTGAGTTACTCGGTCCATGCGTTTGCCTTCTTTTTTGTCAATGTATTGAGTGTAGTCCCAATCCTTAACCTCACCAGCAATTTTTACGGGGAAATTCTCGGTATCAAAACGAGTAATCAAACCAATCCCGTTCTTACCAGCGATTAAACTATTCCAAAATTCTTCTTTGCCAATACCGATAGGAGTTACACAACCGATACCAGTAACAACAACTCTTCTTTTAGTCAAAACATTCACCTCTTAATCAATTTTCTCCAAGGTATCCTTAATCTCGTTCATGATATCCTTAACGGGAAGAATGGATTTAATCTTCCACATATTTGCACCAGTGAAAACGAGACCTGTCTCTACATCACCTTGTTGTGCACGAGTAAGGGCACGGATAATGCAGAAGCGATGTGTACATTTTTTCAAGCACAAATCACAGGTTGTAGGTCTTGGGCATGTATCATCTAAAGTAGATTGTGCAAAAGGATTAAGAATTGCTCGACCCTTGTAACCAACAGGGCTATCGATTTGCACAACATCTTCTTTGCTCATTTTTAAATAGAATTCTTTTAAAGCAGGTGCACCGTTTGACTCCTCGGAGGCTGCAAAACGACTACCCATTTGCACGCCACTTGCACCCAATTTTAAAAGCTCAGCAACATCCTCGCCACAGATAGCTCCACCAGCCGCAATAACAGGCAGCTTCACAGCAGCAAGAACCTCGGGTAAAATTTCTTTGATAGATCTTTGTGTTCCTAAGTGTCCTCCGGCTTCCGTACCTTCTACGACAATGGCCGAGGCACCAAGCTTTTCGGCTAAGACCGCAAGCTTTGCAGTAGAAACGATGGGTACGATTTCTACGCCGTATTTTTTACCGATGGCGAACATATCTCTTGAAAATCCGGCTCCAGCCACGATTAAGTCAATTTTCTCTTCGCATGCGGTTATAATAAGTCCATTGAAATCACGAGCTGCAACCATACAGTTGATACCGATGATTCCTTGATGATTTGTTAATTCTCTAGCCATTCGAATTTCGGTACGCAACTCATCATGGCCCATGCCAGACGCAGCAATAAGGCCTATACCTCCTTCATTGGCTACAGCAGCCGCCAAACGAGAAGTAGAAAGTCTAATAGCCATACCGCCTTGTATAATCGGCATACGTGCTTCTAATTTTCCGATTTTTAGAGCTGGTATTTTCAACAGATATCCCCCATTCCAAAAAACTCAGATATACTCGGGAGTACCGAAGAACTCCCGAGCTTTACTGATTGAATTAATGTTCAAAAATTAAGCTTCTTTGCTCAGCATTGCAACTGCATCAGCAACGGTGCGAATTTTTTCAGCTTTTTCATCAGGAATTTCTACGCCGAATTCTTCTTCAAAAGCCATGATTAATTCTACGATATCGAGGGAGTCAGCGCCGAGGTCATCGATGAAAGCGGATTCCATCTTAACTTCTTCAGCTTTAACGCTCAATTGGGAAACAGTGATGTCTCTTACTTTTTCGAAAGTACTCATTACGATTCACCTCCTTCCAATAATAATTTAGTATATTAAATTTACTATACTCAAAAGAATAATTAATAATGCAAAGGCGTGATAAACAGTTCCGTCTACCTAACGAATAAATCGCGTTATGTTCGTTTTCTCCGAAACCTTACATCACCATGCCGCCATCAACGTGGAGAGTTTGTCCAGTGATATAGTTAGCATCGTCGGAGGCAAGGAAAACAACTGCTTTAGCAATGTCTTCGGGATCCCCAAGGCGTTGCAGAGGAATTGCAGACTTCATACCTTCCACAACTTTTTCAGATAAAACTTTTGTCATATCGGTTTGAATGAAACCAGGAGCAATAGCATTAGCTGTAATTCCGCGAGCGGCTACTTCTTTGGCAACAGCTTTTGTGAAACCAATAACTCCGGCTTTGGCTGCCGCATAGTTTGCTTGACCCGCATTACCCATAACACCTACAACAGAGGAGATGGATACGATATGACCAGCTCTTTGCTTCATCATATATTTAATGCTTGCTTTAGTGCAATTGAATACGCCTTTAAGATTGGTGGTGAGAACTGCATCCCAGTCCTCTTCCTTCATACGCATCAAAAGACCGTCGCGAGTAATACCTGCGTTATTAACCAAGATGTCGATGCGGCCGAATTCACTGACAACAGCATCAACCATTTTTGTTGCAGCTTCGTTAGAAGAAATATCTGCTTGGATAACAAATGCTTTGCGACCCATAGCCTCGATCTCAGCTGCTACTTGTTTTGCTGCAGCTTCACTGCCAGCATAATTTACTGCTACATCAGCTCCCTCGCTTGCAAGAGCCAAAGCAATAGCACGGCCAATACCACGAGATGCACCAGTTACGAGAGCAATCTTTCCTTGTAATTTCATTTCTGTCTCCTTTGTTAATTCACTCTATAAATAATTCGTATGATTGAAGTTCCCATAAACAAACGCGTGAGTTAAAAGTTATAAGTTATAAGTTAAAAGTTGCGGTTGATTAAAACTTAGAAATCTTTACTAACATCTTTAAAACTGAATAATTAACTAAATCTTTAGTTTGCAAATGCAAGTTACAGAATTAACATCAAGCTTTATAAAAAGTTTTTGCGAAGCAAAAACATCCTCAATTGCTCATTGCTCATTGCTAATTGCTAATTAATTTTTGCTAATTGCTAATTGCTAATTAATTTTTGCTCTTAACTTACTTGTTTTCTTCAAACCAAGCTAAAGTTTTCTCCAACGTATAGTTATCCTCAACACTCAGTTGCGTCTTGCTTCTATCGATTTTTTTAGTGAAGCCCGACAGAACCTTTGACGGTCCAACTTCTACAAACACGTCCACACCATCTGCGATCATGTTACGCACACCAATCTCCCAGAGAACCGGGGCAGCAGCTTGGGTAATAAGCAATTGTTTGATTCTTTCGCCTTTATAAACTTGTTTAGCTGTTACATTAGCATAAACAGGAATTTCGATGTCGTTAATTTTGATATCTGCAAGAACCTCTGCTAAACGATCGGAAGCAGGCTGCAACATATAGCTATGGAAGGGAGCAGAAACGCTCAAGCGAATGGCACGCTTTGCACCGGCTGCTTTGACACGCAAGGATGCTTCTTCAACGGCTTGAGTTGCACCAGCAATTACTACTTGACCGGGGCAATTATAATTAACCGCTTGTACGCAGGCATGCATTTCGTTAGAAACCTCGTCACAAATCTCCACGATTCTCTCGGTTGCAAGACCAAGTACCGCAGCCATAATACCTTCGCCAACAGGCACAGCCTCTTGCATGAATTGTCCGCGCATACGCACAACTCTAACAGCATCACGGAAGCTCATGGCTCCATTATTTACGAGAGCAGAATATTCGCCCAAGCTATGACCAGCGGACATATCACATTTGATGCCATGTTCTTTAAGAATTTGAGCACAAGCAACGGATGCCGTGAGGATAGCGGGTTGAGTATTGGTTGTTAATTTCAGGTCTTGTTCAGGACCTTCGAAAATCATTTTTGTGAGAGGGAAATTCAGAGCATCATCTGCCTCAGCAAAGATATCTCTTACGGATTGATGTTCGTCATAGAATTCCTTGCACATGCCCACATATTGAGAGCCTTGTCCTGGGAATATAAATGCTATCTTATTCATTAATTACAGCCTTTCTCGAGCCTTAGAGGGCCCATTTCAGTACGATGGAGGCCCAGGTTAAGCCTGCGCCAAATCCATCGAGGACGATATTGTCGCCCTTTTTCAACGCGCCAGCTTCAATGGCCTCGCACATAGCAATGGGAATAGAAGCGGCAGATGTATTTGCATATTTATCAACATTAACCCATACCTTTTCCATAGGCATCTTCAGACGCTTTGCAGCAGAGTTAATGATACGTAAATTAGCCTGATGAGGGATGAGCCAGTCGATATCTTCAGGAGTGAGACCAGCTTTTTCAATGGAGTTCAAAGCTGTCTTACCCATGATTTTCACGGCAAATTTAAATACCTCAGGACCGTTCATGTGAATGGTATGACCAGCCTTGTCAATTGTTTCGTGAGTTGCAGGCTCGCGACTACCACCTGACGGTTGATAGAGAGCCTTCATACCAGAGCCGTCCGCACCTAAATCGATACCGAGAACCCCGTAGCCTTCTTCAACCTCACCGACTACAGCTGCGCCAGCACCATCACCGAAGAGCACGCAGGTATTGCGGTCCTTCCAGTTAATAATGCGAGACAATGTCTCTGCACCGACGATGAGCACGTGATTGTATAAACCGGTTTTTACCATTTGACTTGCAACAGCGAGATTATAAACAAAGCCAGAGCAACCAGCGATTAAATCGAAGGCAGCTGCGTGAGTGCAACCCAAACGGTTTTGTAAAATACAGGCAGTGGACGGCCAATTGTGATCGTTCGAGGCACTGCCAACGATAATTAAATCTATGTCTTCTGGTTTAACATTGGCAGCTGCGAGTGCTTTTATAGCTGCATTATATGCTAAATCACTAGTCGCCTCATCATCGGCGGCAATATGGCGTGCTTTGATGCCGGTGCGTTCTTGAATCCAGCTATCACTCGTATCAACTATCTTTTCTAAATCGAAATTGGTTAAAACTTTTTCAGGAACATAGCAGCCCATACCTAAAATACCAACGGATCTTGTCATTGCTTTATTCCTCGTTTCTTTTATTAGACTCGGCAATTTTTTCTTGAATGATATTTACCACGTCTTCTTTAACGAATTCGATGGTTGTCCCAATTGCATTAGTAATTGCTTTCGCTTTAGAATTGCCGTGACAAATTACAAAGGGCGCTTTGATGCCTAAAAGCAAACAGCCACCTGCTTCGTTAGGATCGACATGTTTTTTCAAACCTGCGAGAGCAGGCTTCATTAACATCGCTCCGATTTTAGCCAAGAAGCCGGCATTTTCGATGCTTTCTTTGATGAGCTGGAAAATGGCCTTGGCCAAGCCTTCGCCGAACTTCAGAACAACATTGCCCACGAAGCCGTCACAAACTACTACATCTGCCACGTCGTGATTAATGTCGCGTCCTTCAATATTGCCGATAAAATTAATATTTTTTTCTTCTTTAAGCAAAGCGTATGCCGCTTTAGTTTGTTCGTTACCCTTTGTCTCTTCTTCGCCGATATTCAAAAGACCAACCTTAGGGTTAGGCAATTTTAAAATTTTATCAGCGTATATGCTGCCCATAACTGCTGCTTGGACAAAATTTTCAGGCTTTGCATCTACAACACCACCTGCATCCAAGAGAGCAACGTGACCTTTTACGGAAGGCATTGGCAGAGCGATCACAGGTTTATCCACGCCTTTGATGCGTCCCACCCCGAAGAGAGCGGAGGCAACAGCCGCACCGGTAGAACCGGAGCTAACCAAAGCATCAACCTCGCCCGCCTTTAACATTTTAGAAGCGACAACGATGGACGCGTCCTTTTTTTGACGGAAGGCAAGAGCTGGATGCTCATGCATCTCGATAACTTGAGTCGCATTTTTGATGGTGACCTTTTCATTATTCGCAAAGCCGTATTGCTTTACTAAATCAGAAATAATTTTTTCGTCACCAACAAGGACAACCTCGCAAGCAAATTTTTTTACTGCCTCAACGGCACCTAATACAATTTCTTTGGGACCATAATCGGTTCCCATACAATCTACAACTATCTTCATGCTATCCTTCTTGAACCTCATTCATGTTAGCGATAATAAATTTAGCACGGAAAACCTCCAAACCGTCATTTTTAACGCTGACAAAAATGAAGAATTTATTTTCCCTGTGTTTTGTTACAACTGCTTTGGCTACTAAATTGGCGCCAACTTCTACGGGAACTTTATATTTAATGTTGCCAACCTCAGTAATTGCTTTATCCGTATCCACGACCGCAAGAGCCAAGGTATTGGCCATCGCATACATATAAAAGCCTCGAGCTAAATCGTTCTTTTCAGATATCATCTCGCCTGTAACCTTCATCATGCTAATCGCCTGATGATTAAGCTCCAGGTCCAAAAGCTCGCCAACTATCTCCTTGCGACCGATACTGCGCAATTTATTTTGAGCCGCAAGAGCCATGTCCCTTGTGCGGGCACGTAGTTCAGGAATACCCAAGGTCGCTCTATCAAGACGAATGGTGGGTACGCTCACATTTAAAAGAGTAGCCAATTGCTCGTCAGTACTAAAAGGATTGGCACGCAGAAGCTTTTTTAAATTTTTATGACGTAAAGTTTTTTTGTTAGCCTCCACAGAGCAACCTCCTTTTTAGCACCAGCTCATAATATCTATGTCATCAATTTTATTATAAGCAAGAAATAAAAATTAATCAAGTTTTTTCAGAAAAAAACTTTACAATTTTTAATCGTTCGCTTAAACAAACACAAAATATTGTGTATAACACAGCAAAAAAATCAATAGGTATATTCAAAAACAATAAATTATAAGTTAAATATTCTCAGCAGAAAATTAGCACGCACCCATTAAAAACGCAAACAGAAAAATTATTAGCAGTAAGAGGGTAAGTAATAATTTTTCACCCGCTGATAAAAACAAAAAGAACTACTTGTAAGTGTCCAGGTTACAAGTAGTTCTTCTATTTACAATTTATCTTTAACGCAAAACCAAGCCATAAAAAATCACGTACACAGCAAGATCACGCTAAATTTTTTTATTTGCTCGTCAAATTTTCGAGAGAGAAAAAATTTATCGCAGAACTTCAACCTTGCAAAAACTTTTGTTACTCAAAACTCATAGAGTGCATCAGATTTGCGGAAGCCCGAGGAAGGCGTACTAAAAAAAAGCGTACGTCGACGAGGGCCAACAAAAAGATGATGTGCTATATGAGTTTTCTCAATGATGGAACAGTCTTAAACCGGTGAAGGCCATGGCCATGTTGTACTTATCGCAGGTTTCGATGACATTATCGTCACGAATAGAACCGCCTGCTTGTGCAATATAATCTACGCCAGAGCGATGTGCACGTTCGATGTTATCGCCAAAAGGGAAGAATGCATCGGAGCCAAGAGCTACGCCATGTAATTGAGAGAGCCAAGCTTTCTTTTCTTCACGAGTAAGCGGTGCAGGTTTTTCTGTAAAGAAAAGTTCCCAGGTGCCGTCTGCGAGAACGTCTTCCCAGTCATCGGAAATATATACGTCGATAGTATTGTCGCGATCGGGACGACGAATGCTGTCCTTGAAGGGAAGAGCCAAAACCTTGGGGTTTTGACGCATCCACCAATTATCAGCCTTAGAACCAGCCAAACGAGTGCAATGTACGCGAGATTGTTGACCAGCACCGATACCGATTGCTTGACCATCTTTTACATAGCAAACGGAATTAGATTGAGTATATTTTAAAACAATCATGGCAACCTTCAGGTCACGGATTGCTTCTGCAGGAATTTCTTTGTTCACAGTCGGACGATTAGCAAACATTTCGTCAGTCATCTTTGCTTCGTTGCGGTCTTGCTCAAAGGTGATGCCGAATACATCTTTAGTTTCAGCAACTTCAGGCGCATATTCCGGATCAATTTTAATAATGTTGTAGGTGCCTTTACGTTTGCCTTTGAGCACGGTTAATGCTTCGTCGGTATAACCGGGAGCGATAACGCCGTCAGAAACTTCGCGAGCGAGCATCTTGGCTGTTTGGACGTCGCAAATATCGGAGAGAGCAACAAAGTCACCATAGGAGCTCATACGGTCAGCACCACGAGCTCTTGCATAAGCATTTGCAAGAGGAGAAAGTTCTAAGTCATCTACATAGTAAATTTTTTTCAGAGTATCACTCATTTCAAGGCCAAGGGCAGCACCAGCAGGGCTTACATGCTTAAAGGATGCAGCTGCCGGCAGACCGGTTGCTTCTTTTAATTCTTTTACTAATTGCCAAGAATTGAAAGCGTCGAGAAAGTTAATGTAACCAGGACGACCATTCAATACTTCAATAGGAAGTTCAGAGCCGTTTTTCATAAAAATGCGAGCTTTGGCTTGGTTAGGATTGCAGCCATACTTGAGTGCGAGTTCTTTCATAATGTTCCTCCTCAAATGTCTGAAATAAATCGTGGTCTAGAAGCCGGGGAAAGTTATGAGTTCATAGTGCTGAGTGAAGGAATCGAGACTGTTCGTCTCGATAGAATAAAAAAAGCCGACTTCCAGACAAAGAATTATTCCATAATTCTTGCCCAGACGGTCGGCGTTGACGTTTCAGCCAGTTGTACTCCCCTGTGGTCATCCACTTCCGTCAGTCATACAACCAAGTTTATTATAGAGTTAACGCGGAGTTTTGTCAATGAGAATTAAGTGTGGTAAAATTATAAAGAAGCAGAAAAAGTGCTGACTCACAAATCGCCTTTCCGAAGTCAGAACCAGATCCGACACTACAAAATTTCACCGAACAAAACCATAATTCATCATTCATAATTCATAATTATTAATATTTAAATCCAACCGTCACTCATCACTCATAACTTCTATGGACAAAGAACCAAATTTTCTAAAAACGACAACATAATGATATCCCTTGAGGGCAGCATAAGACGGAGCGACCATTATAAAAACCTCGAACATTTAATCCGATGGCTCCTCGAACGTAAATCGAAGCTTCGAATGATGCCCGGGAATGGGATACATTATGTTGGAGACACAAAGTTTAATGCACCCATTAGTTCGACCTTTAAATTTCCTTGCACTTTCCTTTGTCGCCAAAGGAAAGCGCGAGCTTTTTGAAAAAGCTCGGGAAAACTCCAACTTTTTGCCTCCTCGCAAAAAGCTTCGGCAAAAAAGAGTTACATAATGCAGGTTTTGTTCGGCGTAATACAAAGTTCGAAGATTTTAATTTATCGAGCGAAGCTTGATAAATTATTTAAATCTTGCGGATTTTGCTCCGCAAAATCCATCCTCCACTCAGAACTATGAACTAATCCTCATCCCTCCTAACGTTTTATGAAAGAAGTGAATCCTATGACCTACTGTTACGTCTGTCCTCACCGTTGTGGTGTTGACAGGCCTGAAAACATGAACGATTTAGATGGAAAAATGTTTGGAAGCTGTGGTTGCGGCATGCAGCCCATTGTTGCTAGAGCAGGACTGCATATGTGGGAAGAACCCGTCATCTCTGGAACACGAGGCAGCGGAACCGTTTTCTTTTCCGGCTGCAATCTTCATTGCGTCTTCTGTCAAAACTACAACATTTCTCATAACCAAATTGGCAAGGAAATAACTGTCGCCCGCTTAAAAGAAATTTACCAAGAATTAATTGCTCAAGGGGCTCACAATATTAATCTCGTCACCCCGACCCATTTTACCGAAGCAATTATTCAAAGTTTAGACGAACCACTGCCCGTACCCGTTGTTTATAATACCAGCGGCTTTGAAGTCTGGACTACTCTGCAAAGACTCAAAGGCAAGGTAAACATCTATATGCCAGATTTAAAATATTCTGACGATATAGCTGCCCTCAAATATAGCAATGCCTACGATTATTTTCGCATTACTACAGAAGCTATCAAAGAGATGTACAAACAAGTTGGCGATTACGAGATCGATGACGATGGAATTATGCAAAAAGGCGTGCTTATTCGTCACTTAATCATGCCGGGAATGATGGACAACACTAAAGGCGTCATCGATTGGCTTGCACAAAACTTTAAGCCGGGACAAGTACTCTTCTCCCTCATGCGTCAGTACGTGCCTATGGGTAATGCAGCAGCTTATCCCGAGATTAATCGCAAGGTCATGGACGAAGAGTACGCAGAGCTTGAAGCCTACCTCCTCGCATCTACTATTGAAGACGGCTTTGTACAAGAAGACGCTGCCTGCGCAAGCGAGGAGTTTACGCCAATCTTTGACGGCAGCGGCGTGTAAAAAAATTAAGGCTACCGATTTTTCGGTAGCCCGCTTAATTTAAAAGAAAAATGTATCCATAACTGACGCATGGTAAACGTTCAAAGACCCTGCCTCGAGAGCCATCATCACGCCAATGGCCAATGCTATCAGCAGAGCAAATTCCTGCTCTGTAAAGGGTGCTTCTTCAGCTTGTATGCGTTTATATGCTCTTAAACAAATGGAAACAATCATGCCCAGCATGAAAAGTCCAAAGTAAATATTTAACATAAAAATTTCCTCAAATAAATTATTTCTTTATAAAAAGTATATTCGATACCCGATAGAATGTCAAATTGCTTTTGCACATTTCGCGGCTCTGGGTGTATAATTGAAAGAGATGCTGATGGAGGTTTACCATGGATAATAGAGTCGCTGTAATATCAATTATTGTTACAAATTCAGAAAACATAGAACAACTCAACAAGATTCTCCACGAATACGCAGAATTCGTCATCGGTCGCATGGGAATTCCCTACAAGGTCAAGAACATAAATATTATCTGTTTAGCAGTAGATGCACCTCAGGACGTAATTTCGGCTCTCTCCGGCAAACTAGGGCGCTTAAATGGTGTGACGGTAAAGACAGCACTAGCAAAGGCTTAACGAATTATGAGTTTTAATCAAAAGGTTTTGTGAAGTAAAATCATCGTTAATTGTAAATTTGGAGGTATGTAGAATGTTAGAAGTAGGCGTAAAGGCTCCGGAATTTACTTTACCGGACCAAAATGGTGATGTTCATTCCTTAAAGGATTATCAAGGCAAAAAAGTTATTCTTTATTTTTATCCTAAAGACAATACTTCCGGCTGTACTAAACAAGCATGTGGCTTCGCCGAAAGATATCCGCAAATCATGGAAAAGGGTGCAGTTGTATTAGGTGTTTCTAAGGACAGCGTGAAATCTCACAAAAATTTTGAAACAAAGTACAACCTGCCTTTCACCCTCTTGGCTGATCCTGAGCTTGAAGTAATCAAGGCTTACGACGTATGGCAAGAGAAAAAAAATTATGGTAAAGTAAGCATGGGTGTAGTGCGCACGACTTATCTTATCGATGAAACAGGCACCATCATCCAAGCCATTGGCAAGGTCAAAGCCGTTGACAATCCTCAGCAAATGTTAGAGATGCTCTAAAAAATTATTGGCTACCGAAAATTTCGGTAGCCCTTTTTCATTAGTCAGCGTGTATGTTTAGCTTGGGTAAAAAATCTCAATAAATCCGTTCCTTAACTCAGCACTTAAAATTTTATGGTAATTTAAAGTGAAATCAACAAAAATGACGCTAATTTAAAGTGAAAACGGAATTTTTTATGATAATTTAAAGTCAAACTAAAGAAAATGACTTTAATTTAAAATGAACTTTAAATCAAAGTCATTTTATCATCGTTTTAAAAGTTTGACAAGAACATTTATTAACTTCAAGCAGTTATTATCCTCGAACTCTAGCAAAATAAAAAAAATAAGGATGTTATGTTGATGAGTGCTGATACAACAATGCAAAAAAACCGCGAGCCAAAAATTTTTGACTCACGGTTTTTTTATTTAATTTTAGAGTGAAGGTTGACGCTAATCAAAAGCGGAAACATCTTTTTAGAAGGACCCGCCTCCGCCACCATGACCAGAGTCCGTCGAAGAATCTCTGCTACCGGAAGAAGTCGGTATCGGAACTCTTCTGTAAGTAGTGTACATAAAATTGTCACTAGATTGACTAACGACAAAGTCTTGCAGATAACCAGCTGCGCTAGTAGCTTTCTCTACATTGCTCATGGAAGCTCTCAGAGTACCTCTATAGCCAAAGGCAGATGCGATACCCGAAACAATTGCACCAAGCAGGGACATCAACCAATTACTCTTTTGCATTGGCTCGCCATTTTTTTCGTAATAGCTTACCAGCTCATCAACAGTTTTTGCATATTGAATGTAACCATCTGCAAATTTATTACTCTTCAAAGAGGGAAGCATGTTTTCTTCGATATGGTTAATTGCGAATTCGTTGTCGAGCATGCTGTCCATCTTAGGTTTATCAGTAGAAACATACCATTTTCTCTTGGACATATCCATGAGAAGAACGATATTACCTTTTTGACCGTCAGTATAGTAAGTGTCAAGAATTTTATTAGCATACTGACCAGGAACCACATTACCGGTGCTCTTAACAGTTACAACTGCACAACGAATATTGTGCTTCTTTTCAACAGATTGGAGCATTTGAGCAACTCTTTGTTTTTCAGCAGGTTGCAAAGTGTTTGCGTTATCTACCAAAGACGGCATTGCAGCAAGAGCTACATTGGTAAGAAGCGCAAGCAAGAAAGTTAATACATAGAAAAATTTTTTCATGACGTGCACCTCCTTACAGAACCATCTTCAAAAATACAAACATAATTGCGGCTACGGCGGCGAAAGCCATCATCATATATTTATGTTCCTTGCCACTGTCACTAGGAAGATCGCCGACCATTTTACCTGTTTGACCATTCATCATAAAGGTATACGGTTTATCTTGATAACGAGTGGTGAGAATCCAAACGGGAGCCATTGCGTATTTAACCGAGCGCTCACCCTTGTCGATAACAATATCTTGACCCTTGATAGAACCCATGCCTACGCTAGCAATCAATTTGTCTCTAACAGTATTATCGATACGTTCGTCAATACGAGCTGCACAAGCATCTGCTTCTACGTCGTATTTATCAGCAAGGAAACCAGTCATATACATATTGTCAAAGGGAACCATCTCACTGTAATCATATGGTTCAACAGAATCCATATAATCGTCGTCCATGCGTTCACTACCATCGGCTGGAACATTTTCGAAAGCAACTTCAACTACACGTTCGCAGTCATATGTATCGATTTCCGTAACATTGCAGTTACCTTGTCGATAAGTCATACCTTCTCTTTCGACAGTAAAATTACCTGTGGCAGAAACCTTTGTATCAAAAAGCCAGAACGGAACATACATGCCTTGAATTGCTTCTACACGGTTATTAGCGGTAAATGCATCCGGCAATAATTTTTTCCCATTATAAAATTCCTTAAGAGCCTTGACAGCATCTTCTTTAGTTTTCTTAAAGGGAATAATATAGTCTGGTTTAAGCATGCCGTTGAAACGATTCGGCAGCATAGTCGGGTTACCACAGTAGCAACATTCAGTCGCCATTGTATTGCTATCGCAGGAAAGCTCCGCGCCACAGCTAGAACATACGTAGGTTTGCATTTGCGCAACTTCGTCAGCAGAATATTCATTGCCGGCAAGCTCGGTCTCCCATTTTTTTTCTTGAGCAGCAGCTGCTTTAGCAGCTCTTTCTTCTTGGGCAGTAAAAATCTCTTTGAGTTTTTCCACAGAGAATTTACTCATGCAATATTCGCAGGTTACTTCCGTATCACTAGGCAAATAGGATAAGGGAGCACCGCACTCAGGACATTTATAGCTTACAGATGTATCAGCCATATTTATCTCCCCTTGAAACAAAAAATTCTCTAAACCGAAAATAATCGTCTCGCGACAACTATCTCCGGTTTAGTTAAGATTTTTATAAAAATAATTATTTCGAACTTACAAATTGAAAAGATTTGCGTTTAGACGAGGCGGAAGAAAATTTTGCAATCGGGACAGTACTAAAACGTAATGACCGATTGAAAATTTTTCGACAACGAAGTATAAACCAAATATCTTCAACTTGATTAATTGTTTTACGTCAAATCGGAAAGAATCGTCTTTAGACGAGGCCGCAGGAGAATTCACTTGTAGGACAGTACTAAAGCGTACGGACCGCAAGCGAATTCGACGAAAACGAAGTATAAAGCGATTATCTCCGATTTTATTTTAGGCTTCTCAAAACTTTTAGAGTAGGCCAGCTGCGCGAAAACCCGACGACGGCGTACTGAAAAAAGCGTACGTCTAGGAGGGTTGACAAAGCAGATGGCCTGCTATGAAAGTTTTCTTGAATTAAATCTTGTCGTTATCGTCAAAGATGTCGCCACATTCAGGACAGAACTTAGGCGGATTAGTCGGATCTTCAGGTTGCCAGCCACATTTATCGCATTTATAAAGCGGTGCGCCTGCAGGTTTTTTAGAACCACAATTTGCACAGAATTTGCCTTTATTTACAGTACCGCAAGAGCAGGTCCAACCTTCTTGTTCAGCCGGTTTAGGACTGCCGCAATTTGCACAGAACTTGCCGGTGTTTTCGGTACCACAGGAACATTTCCAGGCACCAGCAGCCGGTTTAGGTTCAGGCTTCGGACCACCACAATTTGCACAGAATTTGCCGGTGTTACCAGTTTGTCCGCAAGAACAAGTCCAGCCTGCAGGTGCTTGAGGAGCTTGAGGTTGACCATAACCAACGCCTGCTTGATATTGAGGTTGCATGCCATAACCAGGTTGTTGTTGCATTTGAGCTTGTTGGAACATACCAGCAGGATTCATGCCACCGCCCATACCTTGAGCCATGCCCATACCCATAAAGCCAGTCATTGCACCAGCTGTATTAGCTGCAGCAGTGTTCATAGCTCTACCAGCTGCTTGTACGGAATAAGCTGCTGCCAGACCAGGATTGTTGAGGGCATGAGTTCTTTGCATTTCTCTCAATGCTTCTTCGTCTTCTTCTCTTGCTTTTACGGAAGAAATACCGAAGGAAACTACTTCGATGCCGCGCAAGTCTCTCCATTTTTTGGAAAGAATTTCGTTAAGCTTATCAGCGATTTCAAAGTTATGCATCGGGAGTTCGTCATAACCGATTTTACCGGAGAAGAAACCAAAGGTAGGACCAAGAGCGGTCAGGAGTTCAGTTTTTAATTGGCCATCTAAGTTAGAACGATCATATGCGTCGCTTACGTTATTGCATACATTGGTGTAGAAAAGAATCGGGTCAACGATCTTGTAGGAATATTCGCCGAAGCATTTAATAGTGGTAGTCATCTCGAAGTTGATGGATTTTTCAACAACTTTGAAAGGAATAGCGGAAGGAGTGCCGTATTTATTACCGATGATCTCTTTCAGATTGAAGTAGTAAACACGTTGATCCTTGCCAGGGTCACCGCCAAAGGTAAAACGTTTACCAATTTGTTTGAAAACAGCAATAACGTTGTCTTTTAATTCGCCGCCTTGGAAGAGAGAAGGCTCAGTGCTCTTATCGTATACGAATTCACCAGGCTCAGCACAGAAATCGACAACCTTACCAGATTCAACAATCAACATGCATTGACCAACGTTAACGGAAATAACGGAGCCATTGGAGATGATGTTGTCTTCTGCGGTAGTGTTAGAACTACGACCTTGAGAGGAGAGTCGTTTTTGACCCTTTTGAACTAAAATATTTGGGGGCATGCTTTCACAATAGATAAACTCTTTCCATTGATCGGCAAGTACGCCACCAACAGCGCCCATACCAGCTTTGATTAAACCCATGGTATTAATCCTCCTTATGATAAATAATAAAATTTTAACAAAATTAGACAGACTAAACGTCTATATCAAACCAGACAGACCGAAGTCTATATATAATATACCACAAAACGCCAAAAATATATACTGAGGGGAATCTCAGTATTAAAATTTAATTCGCAGGAAAAACATTTGAACAATTCGGAATTCGGAATGCGGAATTCGGAATTATGGAATCGAGCTTCGCTCGATAATTAAAACTAATCTAAAGAACTCCTTTGATTTTTAGTTATAGACACAAGAATTCTAATCAGTTCTTGACAATCACTATAAATGCTATTGAAAGCAACTTCATCAATTATATTACTTTCATGTAGCAATTCTAACCAATATTCGGTCTCACTACTCTCTTTAAGAGCTATGTTAAGTTTGGAATAAAAATCTGCTTTACTCTGAGCACGTACTGACTCTTTAACATTTGCACCTATACTTGTTCCGCTACGTAACAACTGTTTGGAAAGAATATATTCTTTCTTTTCATTGCATAAATAATAATACAATTTGATAATTCTTAACGCAAACTTTTTACTTTTATCCGCAACAACATTATCCTCTTTCATTTTGTCCTTCCTAACCTTTTTGCTTACTTATATGATTCAATTATTAATTTTATCAAAAGGATTTTGCTTCGCAAAATCCATCCTTAATTCCGAATTCCGCAGTCCGAATTCCGAATTAAGATCCACCAACAAGTAAATATTAAATCCACTAAACCTTCGTATTAATGTACCCTTTATTCGCCGCTTCCAAAGCGAGTCCAATAAGATTTTTATACCCGGTTTTAATGAGCATGTTATTGATATGATAATTAACTGTTGACGTAGAAACAAAAAGCTTATCGGCAATTTCCTTACGGCTCATGCCCTCAGAAAAATAACGAAGCACCTCTAGTTCTCTTTCGGTAAGAACCTCATTATCACTCCCAAAAGTATACTCCTTGTGGGTATCAGGATAACAACGTTCTCCAGCAGCCGTCTTACGAATGCAGTCGACGAATTCTTCCATAGTATTGCTTTTATAGATAAAACTGTCAGCGCCAGCTTTTTGTGCCCGCTCGAGAAAACTCATTTCCGGGAAGCCAGTCATGATAATAATTTTCGTGTGAGGCGAGTTTTCTTTAATACGTGGAATAGCCTCAAGACCCGTGAGTCCTCCATCCGTACAAATATCTAGCAAAACTACATCCGCGTTCAAACGTTGACAAGCGATATCTGCGAGGCGAGCTTCTGTGAGACTACCAACAATTTCGAAATCTTCGTTTTTACTTAAAGCATTCACGAAAGCGTCTAAGAGAACTTTTTGATCATCCACAAGCAAAATTTTAAGCATGCTTACCTCCTACCCGAACATGAATTATGAAACCATTGGTTGTATCGAAAAAAATTTCTCCGCCGGTTTGACGAACCCTAAGCTCCATACCTTTAATTCCGTTACCCGGCACGAATTCTTTTGCACCTATGCCATTATCCTTAATATCAAGACAATAATTATCCATTAACTCATATATGGTTGCTGTAATAGTATTAGCATGTCCATGACGTACTGCGTTAGTTGCTGCCTCACGCATAGTTGCAACAAAAAGCAAGGCAATGCGTTTATCCTCGGGCAAGCCGCCAATGACTAGCAAATCTACATTCAAAAGTTTAAAGCTATTTTGCAAGTCGTCGAGAATTTCTTTAGGCTCACGTTCAAAACCCTCACGTAAATCCTTGGTCAAATTATAAACTAATGGTTCAAGCTTATCGTAAGTTATCAAGTCGGGATTATTTAAAAATCTTTCTAGCATGGAAAGACGCTGTCCAAGAATATCGTGCAAACGAAAATGCATATAGGAGGTAACTTGCTCTCGCTTAACATCTTCCAAATGCAAGAGAATCTCACGAATTTTATCGTTTCTCTGCATAAGAATTTTTTGATTACAAATTAGTTCGTTCTGCAAAGATATTTCTTTGGTAACATCAGTAATGGTAAGCTGCTTACCGTTGTCCGGTCCCAAATTTTTCAACAAAGCATAATAATAGCGTCCATCCTCTAAAGTAATAACGCTATCTTCATCAGCACTGACGTTGACTTCCATAGAACGTACGGCCTGCCAAAGCGTTTCCATATCTCTGTGATATAAATTAAAATGTTTGAGCATATGCTTGCGTGCAAAGAGATTTGTTAAAAAAATTTCATCTTGAGCATCTGCGAAGACGACACCTGTTGTTAATTTATCCAAAGCCTCTTTAATGGAGTTTAAACCCAACTGCTTTTCGTCGCGATTTAAAATTGTCAAGAAAAGATGAATGGAAAGCAAGAAGACGGCTGAGGCGACGACTATTTGTAAATAAAGAAACTGACTATCTTGTAAAATAATCATTCAGCTCACCCCCCCATTTTTACAGAAACAGAGATGGCGTCCTCGGTTTCGTTATATTGAACGATGTTGGGGCTGAGCATCTTGAGTAAATCTGCGTAAGTATTTTTCAGCCAAGACTCGTTTGCGGCGACCATACATTTCAAGCCAACGTAATGCTCTCCACAATCGACCGTAATCAACAAGCCGTCAGACTTAGCCTTCAGACCGTTCCAGATAATATCTTCCATACAATCGTAAACAAGACCTGCACCGATACCGTTAACGCGTTGTGCGTTGTAATTATAATTAAAGGCAGTATATAAACCAGCCTCACGGGCGAACACGGTCGTCTCCTGCATGGACATGCGCAGTTCTAAGGCATCCACCATGCCATCTGTTTTAGAAGCAACGAAGAGCATGCAACGTTTCTTGAGAAAGCCCGTAAGCAACTTTAAAAGCTTGATGCCGTATTCTCGATTAGACTTGACGAGTCCCAAGCTTTCTACAAGGCGATCTCTCTTGCCTTCGATAATGCGTTCGACTTCGTTGAAGATAGAATTGCGTAATTTTAAATCCCAGGCTTCACTCTGAATATTTTTTTCTTGCAATAAAATATCTTCCGTGCGGGCAAGGGCGATGTTTTGTTTTTTGAGCGACTGTTCCAAAAGCAAAAGGTCGCTAATGTCCTCTTGCCATACAACTTTACCATTCTTGATATCCAAACTGTGAAGAATAAAATTTTCTTTTCTTTCCTTAGCGTCACTAGATTCATAATAAAGCTTTCCGGCTTTGTCGAAAATCTGCATACCTAACTGACTACTTGCAAAAGCTTTTTCGTATTCAACATTCAAAGGAATAACTCTAGAATATATACAAGCTAATAAATAAAGCATCGCTCCGATACCTGTGACAGTCGCTACCTCGGATTTATGAAAATTGAACCATCTAAAGGTGTAAAATATCAAATAAATATATACTAGACTCAAAACGATTCCAGGAAGAAGAATTTTCACGCGATAGAATGAACCACGAACTGCTTTATAGATAAGCCAGACATTGCCTGCAGCAAACTCACATA
The DNA here is from genome assembly GCA_030523325.1 of Phascolarctobacterium sp. GTDB lineage: Bacteria > Bacillota > Negativicutes > Acidaminococcales > Acidaminococcaceae > Phascolarctobacterium_A. The sequence goes on along the minus strand of JAUNIS010000013.1, from coordinate 27,967 downwards.
AAAGAAAAAATTTAATTTGTAAACCTAAAATACCTTCACGATACACATTGTTGTAATCCTCGAAATTAGGAAGAAAAACAAACATCAATTGATGATAATCATTTGTCAGCACGACAAGTGACAAAACTAAACTAATCCCAGCCAAGAACTTCCACCAGGTCGGGAATCTAGTTTCTTCGGCACTTGTTTCTGAAAAATAAACTACACCTAAAAAGCCCAAGGCCATACCGAACCAAGCCGGATAGTACAAGTACCAAAAGAACCGTCCCACCCCCCCTGTTTCAGTCAATAATTTGATACTGCGACAAAAATAAAGAAAGCCCAAAGACAAACCAAGTATCGTTACGGATTTAGCAATACCCTTTTGCAAGGTACGTGCAGCCAGAAAGCCAAAGAAAATAGCAGTAATAACCATCAACACCAAATAACGATTGAAGTAACTCAAAATAAATTTGCCAGCGGCCGCAAAGCCTGACTCTAATGTCACCACTACCACAAGCAAAGCTATTAGTGTGAGTATGGCAAAAATTATTATTTTTTCGTTCGTTCTTAATTCCATAGCTCACACTCCATAAAAATTTAAAAATAGTTAAGGCTTTCTTTGATAAATTATTTTTTATAAAACGGACTCGTAGTAAAATCTCTGTTCAATTGAGCATCTGCATTGCCGACGAGTTCGCGCAAATTTGTAGCAAGGACGTCTAAGAAAATACTTTGCGTAAACTCTCGCGATTGGTCATGCTCTGGATGTTGCCCCAATTTATTAATGATGGGAAGAGTTGCGCTTTGCTTCATTTCTTTAAGAAGCTCGCGACCCACATCGTCAAAGGCCAGCACGCGAATATACGCAGGATGTTCCTGCTTAAAAATTTCTACAGATTTATCGAAAAGCAGTTGCATAAAAAGGCGACGAATCCGAGATGTTGAGTAACGTTTATTCGTGCAAATCTGCAAGGCTTCTTCTAAAGAGCATGCAGCCTCTGCGCTTTTCAATAAATTTTCTAAACCCTCACTGCATTCAGAAAGCTCCGCGATTTCTTGAGTGGTATTATGCACCAACGCATATTGGATAAGACTCCAAAGCTTATTTTTGCTATAACCCGCACCATTCGTCTCTAGAGACGCAAATGCATAACTAGGAAGGCATTCACTTAGTTCACTAAGCTTTCCCTCGTCAAAAGCCTTACGAATGGCTGTAGCACTTGCTAAAGCACCGAGAGTTTGCTCATTATAGCCAGAGCCCTCACGTTGAAATGTATGTAACTTAAGTCCTGACTTCAGACAAGCCTTGGCATATTCGAAGGCAAGAATATCATTGGGAGCAGAAAGTTCAGAGCCCAAAGCTTTTTCACAAGCAACCGCATAGGAAAGTCCTTCGTCTAAATATTTTTTGATTTCTTTTTGAGTATTTTCTTCTAAATATTTTTGAGCTAACAGATTAAAATTATTTTCCGGATGCTCTGCTCCACAGGAAATAACGTTCACTAGTCCAGTCGCCGCAAGCAGCTCCACGCTGCCACGAGCAAAAAATTCTGCACTTCGCAAAGAAAAAACAGTTGGTAATTCCAAGACTAGATTGGCTCCTCCGCTTGCAGCAAGCTTTGCTCTCGTCCACTTATCTAAGAAAGCAGGCTCGCCTCTTTGTACGAAGCTTCCACTCATAACAACAATCACGGGTTGCCCGAGCTTTTCTTTAGTTTTATTGATGTGCAAAGCATGACCATTGTGAAAAGGATTATACTCCGCCACGATACCGGTTGCATTCATTGTCAAACTCCCTAAGATTATTAATTATCAGTGCATAGTGCAGAGAGCTGAGTGCTGAGTGAAGGAATCGAGACTTCGTCTCGATAAATTAAATCTATTCGTAATTAATCTTTCTTTTGCGATTTTAATCGTCAATGATATAAATTTCTCTCAAAATTTTCAATACGTTCCTTCGGAACTAAATGCATAACTAAATCAGTTTTAATCAAAAAAATTTGCTCCGCAAATTTTATCCTTCACTCAGCACTATGCACTCAGAACTCATAACTAAATTATATCATACCCATAAAAAATAATTAAAACTTTCTCTATATTTTTTCTCTCAAATGGTGTATAATATTATCCGCTGTAAATTTACCATATTTTGAGGTGTGACAAGATGTTTTGCTTGACAAAGTTACCTCATATGGATATAATTGTAACGATTGGTGAAAGATGATTAAAGTAAATGTCGCAGAAATCAAGAGACGACTTGTAGGTGAAAAAAGCCTTGCCTATGACTTGGAACCGTCCGAGCTAGAGATTACTTCCGAGGATTTGGATGTAGTTGGAACAATTCGTTTAGACGGTAAAATGAGTAATGCAGGAGATGTTCTTCTCTTAGAAGCAGTAATGAAAACGCGTGTGAAACGCATGTGTGGTCGCTGCTTAAAAGATTTTGAAGGCAATCTCGAGGCAGAGGTTATCGAAAAGTTCTATCCTGACAGTGCTGAAAATATCGAACAAGATGCTTTTGTTTACGACTCGGACGTTATCGACATAACGGAACCCCTTCGTGAAGGCCTGCTGCTCGCAGAGCCCATGCAAGCTCTGTGTAAGCCTGACTGCAAAGGACTATGTCATGTGTGTGGCGCTGACCTTAATCTCGGTGACTGTGGATGTGACAGGTTTGTTGTTGATCCTAGGCTGGCGGCATTAAAGCAATTCATCAAAAAGTAATTCACTTCATGTACTGAGGAGGTGTGTTTAGAAATGGCAGTACCTAAGAGAAAAATGTCCAAGGCTCGTCGCGATCGTCGTCGTGCTAACTGGAAATTAACTGTACCTGGCATGGTTGAATGCCCGCAATGTCACGAACTGAAGATTCCGCATCGTGTTTGCCCTGAATGTGGCTACTACAACGGAAAACAAGTTATCGAAGTTGCTGAATAATTTAAATGATCAAAAGCTGGTGGTTTTCCGCCAGCTTTTTTTCTTTTTATTTTGCAAAATCTATAGAAAACGTCCATAACATATAATCTACGTTGTCAGCAACGAAACTTGCCTTGCAAGTTTCTCTCGCTCGACGTACCTCTAGTACGCCTTCGCGAGGCTTCCTAGCAGCTGACATGTTCTGAACGTTTTAACTAAACAATGGTAACAAAAACGGCTGAACCGAAGTTCAGCCGTTAATTATTGGAGATTATTCTTGGGGAGGAAGGAGATCTTCTTCAGGTTGCGTTAAACCGGAAACAACATCCATCTCACGTTTTACATTATGACGATTATCAGTCAAGCCTTGCAATGCACTATGCATAGTCTCACCAATATAAGCCAGCATATCATCTGCATAAGTCAAAGAATCTTGTTTTACACGTATAGCATATTCATCAGCACTCTTTTTGGTTTCTTCTTCGTATGCTAGAGCATTGGCCTTTAACTCTTCGGCAACCGCCTCAGCTTGTTTAACGATTTCTTCTTGTTTAACCATCTCATCGGCTTTGGCTTGTGCTGCACCAACAATACGTTCTGCCTCACTCTTAGCCTGTTGCACGATCATTTCAGCATCTGCATAAGCCTTGTTGACGATTTGTTTTTGTTCTTCGAGAACGCGGTCTGCGTTCTTAACTTCTTTAGGAATAGCTTCACGGAGATCGTCAAGCAAATTAATGAGTTCGTTCTCTTCGATTAAAAGTTTATCCATCAAGGGCATACGAGTTGCGCCGTTAATCATGTTTTCAAGTTCGCCGAAAATATTTTCTAATGCCAGATTGGTTTTATTGCGATCGTTAATCAAAATCCTTCACCCCTCTACCTTGCTTAAAATCATTCTTATTGTAATGTTCTTTTAATTTTTTCTCTACACAAGGAGGAACCAATTTTTTAACTTGACCATCAAAACAAGACAATTCTCTTACACCGGTAGAACTAATGTAGGAAAATTGTGCATTGGTCATAATAAATACGGTTTCTAACTTGTGGTCGATACTCTTGATTAAAAGTGCACGTTGAAATTCGTATTCGAAATCGCTAAAAGCTCTCAAACCCCTCACGATAAAGGGTGCTTGCTCTTGTTTGCAAAACTCGTTCAAGAGACCAGAAAAAGAAGTCACGCGTGCATTGGGAATATGTTTGGTTGCCTCCTTTAACATTTCCACGCGCTCTTCCATGGTAAACATAGAACTATTTTTAGTTGGATTATAAAAAACAGAAATAATGAGCTCGTCGAACATAGTACTAGCTCTTTCAAAAATATCGATGTGACCATTAGTTACAGGATCAAAACTTCCAGGACATACTGCTCTACGCATTATAATTCCTCCTAAAAAATCTCCAACGGAGATTTTCGTTATTATTATCTGTTATCTATTATTTATTCGACGTCTTTCATTTTATTCCTCTAATTTTTTTGCAAGCTCATAAAGAATAAAATCTATTTTCGTCTCGCCGTATTTTTCTGTTCTGGTACAAGTATAATCTTTTGGTAGAACGGGCAACTCGTCGTGAGCACTGCGTTCCACTATTAAATATCCTCCATCATTGAGGAAGGGATAGTTTTGTAATACATCTACGATTTTTTCAATCCAACCCTTGCTATAGGGAGGATCGCAAAAAACAAAGTCAAAACGCTCGCCTTTTTTATAAAGATTAACAGCAATATCTACGCAATTTCCCTTTAGAACATGGCAAGCTTCCTGTGCTTTGCATTTTTCAATATTGCTCTGGACGAGCTTTAAACTTTCACGACTGATGTCGATGAAGGTAATGTCACTCGCTCCCCTACTCCAAGCTTCCAGACCAAGGTTACCTGTACCGGCAAAGAGGTCCAGAACCTTCACATCTACGATACGCGAACCAATAATATTAAAGAGAGACTCCTTAACACGGTCAGCAGTAGGTCTTACGTCGTAATTTTTTGGAACATTTAACTTCAGGCCCCTAGCTCTGCCTGTAATAATTCTCATGCGTTACTCCTGAGTGTGATATAATGTAGAAGATTCTATTGTTAGTTAGGCGATTATTTATCAATTCGGAATGCGAAATTGTGGATAAAATTTGCTGCGCAAATTTTTGGATTAAAACTGAATTGCATAATCTTATAGATTGAATTTGCAAACTTAAGGTTAACGCCAAATAGTTTTTATTTGCAAGCCGCAAACTTGCTCGTTAATTATCAATTTCTCAAGGAGGGCACGTGCTATGAAAAAAATAATATTCTTAGTCTTGACCTGCCTTGCTGTTTTTTATTTTGCCTATTGGCGTCTTCCAAGTACCGAAAAAATAATTTTAAACTTGCCTGAGCCACAAGAAAAAATAATTTTAGTGCCCTTGGACAGCCGTCCGGTTTGTACTACTCTACCACAAGATATTGCGTATGCGGCAGGCTTTCAGTTAATTTTACCCCCAAATGAACTTCTTGACAAGTATACAAAACCTGCAAATAAAGATTTTCTTAAAATTTGGTTAAAAAACGAAGCGAAAAACGTCAATGCTTCCATCATCAGCGCGGATATTCTTTTACATGGCGGACTGCTACACGGACGAACTCACCTTGCAAGTTCCCAAGACCAAGCGGAATTACTCAGTTATCTTGAAGAATTGACAAAACTACAAAAAGACGTGCAAATCTTTAGCGTCGTACCAAGATTACTTGTTACTGACGAGGTTCTCCCTGACGCCTGGTATTGGTACCATCTAATGCGTTACAGCGAATGCCTGGATACATCCTTAATCTTCAACGACTTTGCCTCGGCACAAGAATTTGCTAAATACGATGCTGAAATCCCTAACGAAATCAAAACGAAATATCTCAACATTTTTAAAGCCAGCAAGGAATTCAATAAGGAACTTTTAAAGCTTTCAGACAGAGCGCAAATTATCATCGGACAAGATGACGCAGGTGCCTTTGGTCTCCCGCGAATGACGACTGAGGCAATCAGTTTAAGTCCAAACGGCAACAAAGCAAGACTTACGAATGGTGCTGACGAGCTTGCTACACTTTTAGTCACCAAATCCTACTTAGACAAGCAAGACCGCAAGCCGAAGGTTTTCGTTTATTTTGCAGATCCTAAAACCAAGTTCATGCACGCGCCCTACATGTCCATGACTAATACGCAAGCCGTACGCGAGGCGCTGGAAATCATTGGTGCAGAAGAAACAGAAGACGAGGCTTCGGCAGATGTAATTCTTTTTATTAATTATGGCCATGATAATTTTCAACCTGGCAAGGAAACAGTTACTGCTTTGCAAAATTATTTGGTGCATGGTAAATGCGTTGCTCTCGTAGATAACAGTCAAAACTTTGATACTGATGAGCTTCTTTTACCAAAACTCATAAGTAAAGATTTTGAACTAAACAAATTAACTGCCTACGCCGGTTGGAACACCCTAGGAAATTCTTTAGGCACCGCCCTCTGTCAAGCAGTTGTTTTTGTAAATCGTAAGGCTGAGCTGCCTAAGGAATTGCATCCGTCATTATATGCAAATAACGTTAGGATGAACGTCAATCGTTTTCTGGAGGATTACTATTATCAAAAATTAAAACATCCTACTCTTTCCTATGAGCTATACGTCAATGCCATTGACAGTCGCAATATCGAACCCGAGGACCTTCCCAAGGTCGAGCAGCATCTCATGGCGTACACGTCTTTTCGAGCTCATCAATTGCTGCATATAAATATAGGGCGCACTCCCTTTTACGAAGCAGATGGCAAAGCTTATTATATTACGGATTTGCCAACAGGTACCGAGCTCCCATGGAACAGAATTTTCGAAGCTGATATTAAAAGTTATCCTAAATTTGGCGTAAAATGAAATTTCCCGTCCCCACAAAAGTGAGGACGGGATTTGCTGTTACGCCTAAAAAATAAAATTATTTTTACAACGCTCATTTTAAATATTGCTTTAGATTTTCGTAGCTTTCACTCATATACTCTAAGAAAACTTTGGTCGCAGCATGTTCGCAGGTACTTTCCTTGAGAATACGTTCTTCATTACGTTCACAAACAGCAACGATGTATTTGTCTGCTTCTTTTCTAATAGTTAATCCTGCTTCACCACGAACAAATTTACTATTCAATGCATATTCGTTAACATCAATATTTTCTTTTACTAATATTTCTTGTAATTCGCTAATTTTCATCATTCAACCCTCTTTAACAAATTTTCTTTAATGCATTCAAGAACGGACTTTTCTAATTCGAACTGGAGACAGCCACCCTTTTCTCCAAACCAGGGAGCAGCCTTACCTGCCTTTACCTTAAAGGGAGTAACCACCTCATAAACATGATAGGCAACCTTGCCCGGAGCAGAAAATTTTGGCAGGGCACGCTTCGTCCATGGCTCTCCCTTGGGACTCATGAAACGACCAAATTCACTACCATAACGATCTAAAAGCATACCCGCCTTGAGTTTTTTAATCTTAGGTTTCCCCACATTACCATCATTAGGAGGATAAATTGCACGGTCATCGTCCGAATAAAAACGTTCTACCCCTCCCTTGCCCATTGTGTAAGGAAGATTATATTTATCGGCAATAGATTTAATAAATGCATCTGAAGGCGGAATTTTATTGAGTTCCATCTTCTTCCGGGCCTTGAGTTCTTTTTTGCTCAGCACCTGTTCTGCGTTTGCTTCTTTTTTTACGGTTACTTCTGCATCAGCTTTCACTTCAGCAGCATCTACCGGAGCAACAAGACATGTCAGCAGCGTGCATGCAAGTACGGTACCTAATACTTTCTTTAGCGTCATAGAGTACAACCTCCTTCGCGAAAATTTCACCTTAACAATTATAGTTTAATATAAAAAGCAAATAATTGATACTGAGGCGCAGCATAGTTTTCTCCGAACAATAAAAAAACTAAATCAAAATTCACCTTGCGGAAAAATTTTGATTCAGTTTTTTATTAATGTTAATTTTTACGAATCATTTCGATGCAAAAATATTTTTGATAAAGCATCGCAAAAAAATCAGTGAATTTTATCTTGTTTATTACCAGTCAGACTCTGCAGTAGGCAGAGCAATGCTCGGGAGTAAACCAAAATATTCCCACAGATACCAGACGCCATCTTTTTCGCGCAGTTTAATATAACGGTTTGCTTCAGCTCCACTTGTTTTTACGAAAAGGCGTTTATAACCAGCTTCTACATCTTGAGGACGTCCATCAGGCATAACCTTTAAGGTCAGAGGTTCGCTCGGTGTGTAATTATTTGCAGGAGTCGCACCTTCAAAATATGATCTTGGTAAATAATGCTTGTCACCAAGTCTATCTCTCAAAAACTGCTTGTCATAAGGGGTCATTTGTCTCTTAGGATTGCTTAAAAGATTAATAGCTTCTTCACCAGCAGTCTTGTCGATAGTCCAATGGTTAGCTGCGCACAAAAACATCAACAAAGTGTTTTCGGGTTTTCTTAAATCCATTTGCGGCATGGCTTTAAATTCAGCGAGAGTTTGAGGGAATTGAGAAATTTGCATCTTTTTAGTGCCTCCTTGCGATTGTTTAACGACTTTATCTTTAGCTCTTGTAGTTACTTCATTCTTGATTGTGTTCCAAACATTTCTAGAAGACAAAACAGCAGCATCAGAAACGCTTGGCAAGACTATCATCCCAACCATTAAAGCAGCCAATAAACTTATTTTTTTCATAAACTTACCTCCTTATCATCCTATCAAAATTTTTAAATTAATCTTTATAATCTCTGCTTAAAATTTTCGAATTAGCACAAAACATTTTTTAATGCATTACTCGGAATCACTACGAATCATTTTACAACTCAGCATATAGAATCAGCATGAACTAATTTTACGACTCATCACCTAGAATCACCACGAACCAATTTTTATTTCATAAATCGCGTAGCGATACCTCAATTCCGAATTCCGCATTCCGCATTCCGAATTAAACTCACCCCACTCCATTTTGATTATAAATGGCCAAAGCTCGTCCATCCTCTTCAATGCGATAAACCCATCTGCAACACCTATCGCCGACGAATTCAACAGTTTTTTCAGTAGCTCTATCGGTAACCTTCAGACTATAAGACTCGTCGAGATTCTCTGCGATGTCGGGATATTTCTTTCTATCCTTTGATTCTATTAAGAGTTTTGCAGAAATTTTATTTTTTTTATCCTTAAACATTCCTCGAGTATACTCGGGATAAAGTGCACCCAAAAAAGTTATCAACATATTTTCTGAAGGGGTTGTCCGTTCGCTACTCAAAACATATTCTCCGGTTAAATCGACGACTGCCTTCCATTCTCGACCATCCGCATAAATAGGATATACGCGAAGATTGCCGTTACTTAAGGTACTATATTTATAAGATAAGCCTGCATATGGAAGAAGCTTATCGATGAATTCACCCTTGCTATTGGTTTTTTCGTTAGCAATAATAACTCGCCTGAAGCTTACTTCACCATTACCAGCTTGACCTGCACAATTAATGCGCGGAGACTTTTTCCAAAGCACATCCACCTGCTCAGCTACTTCGGGATTGGCATCTGTAACCTGAAACTCCATATAAGTTCCCATACCCGTTGTTTCAACCGTATACAAAAAACCCGTAGGCATACCAAATTCGTTTAACCTAGTATACGTGGACGCAAAGCAAGATAAGGAAAAACTCAAGAGAGCCGACGCAATTAGTAATGTTTTTTTCATGAAGCCACCTCGCGAATTAGTTAACTTTTACGTAGCTGTCATTGATCAAGCGATGAATTTCTTTATCCTCTCCCACGGAAAAATTCTCATAGATAACAAAACCATCACCTGGTTTTTCTTTGCCAATCACAAAATACATTTGCCAAATCGTTCCGCTGGAATCGAAATCTATTTGACGAAGCTTACAGCCTTCATTAAGCATTCTGGCAAATTCTACTTTACTCAGCAAAAATTCTTTGAGGAAATGTTCGCAATCATTCGGTCCAAAGTTTGTAGCCTCACTAGCTTCAGGACCATTGGAATCGTCCGGTGTGTAAACAGGAACATTCGGGTCAACATCTGTACGATTAACTGTTGTAAAATCCTTAGCTACGTCAAACCAAGAATTTTTGTGTCCGTTAACAGTTGTCTTGATGGACCAAAAAGTATCATTGTCTTGAACATCAATTACGTAATCGTCCTTCAGTCCGGTTAACATTGATGGAGCATTCTTTAAGAGTTCCACAGCAGCGAATTCACTGAATTCAACTTCTTTAAAACTATATTTATAGTTAGCTGCAAAATATTGAGGAATTTTACCACTAACTTTAATATTAGCGGTTTGCTGGTCCGAAGATAATGTCAGAATCATTTCGCCTACATCGGGAATAATGCCATAATATTTATCGGGTTTTTCGTTATCCTGATAGAAAGAAGTATAATATGAGTAACTGATAGGTGTTGAACTTTCACTACCAATTGCCCCAGTAAGCTGGCCAAAAACCATAGGTTCACGACCTGCAGTCCGCAAAGATTTTATTTGCAGTCGAGCATAAGACATTTGGGCACTACCGTCACGATTGTAGGTACCTTGCACGCCTGCAAGCGCATAAGTTGGAATAGCTAAGGCGAGAAGGGAAAGGAGCAAACCTTTTGTTAAAGTTTTTTTCATGATATTTCCTCCCGAACTAATATAATTGATCTTGAACGATTAATGTTCGTAAATTGCAAAATATTTTCTAAGAAAATCTTTTTATTAAATGTAATGTTACGATTTAATCTTATCATACTACATGCAAATAAGGTACTGAGGCAAAACTCAGTTTTAAGGCAAAAACAAAAAACTCCCAAAAGCTTTCGCAATTGGGAGGAGAGAAAGTAAAATTTATTTTTCATAAGCAAGAATCAAATCTAGTAACTTCAAGATACTGACCAAGACATCTTCATATTCAATGTCTGAAGCATAGGTATACTTCATCTTATACGTGCTCCAAAGCTTTTTAAGATGTTCATCTTCAGTAATAAGGTTAAGTATATCTTTACATTGCATCGAAAGTTTTGCTGTATTTCTTCTGCTGCAAGTAACTATAAACGCGTCATGTAATACTAAACTATTTATTTTTTCTCCGTAAACACCTAACAGTAAATGAATATCGTAATAATCACGCATACGAGTATTTAAAACGCCTCTTGCTAGAATCGTCTGAAGTTTCTCTGCCAAGATAGTTTCTAAATTGTATGACCACAGTCTAATACTTCTGTTCTCTAACAACAATGCAAAGCTATATTGTATTGCCCTTGGAGTTATAACATCACCAGTAGAAAAATCGATTTTTAAAGGAACTGCCAATTTCCCCAATTGAGCTCTCAATGAAACTCTAATACCAGGATATTCCATTTCATCCATAATATTAGAAATATCACCAATTTCAAATATTATCGCATCGTCTAAATCTATTTTTATAATTTCGTTTACAATAACTGTTACTTCATTTTCATCTAGAGTTATATTCTGCAGACTTGCGTCAATATCCATCGTAGAACGCATTTTTACGCCAATCATCGAGGTGATAAGCATACCACCTTTAAGCACAAAATTATCTCGATATCTCGATTGGGAAACTCTCTCTAAAAAGCGTTCCATCATATATATGCGCAACAACACTCTGGCATCAGACTTATTTTCTTTTGCCAGATTACGAATGCGTCCTTTTATTTGCTCTACTGAAAGAGCCATTATATCAACACCTCCATATATCTTCGCAGAACATTATCTACTCTAAACAATTTGGCGTAACTCATTAACAAATTTAAATCTTTGTCGTATCTCACAGTATAATTTCTCAAAGCTGTTTGAAAATCTTGTATCTCAAAATTATTTCTATTACGTATTAAGTCTACGACAGTTCGCTCCAAGTCATACATTGGAATTTGATTTTGAAAATCATTTCTAACGATTTTTTTGCCAACTTCAACTAAATCTCTTCTCACCGTATACACCTTAATTCCATCTGCAGACAGTCTATTTGTATTATATCCCGTGTAAACCGTCACTGTATGTTGGACCGGTTCTCGATCGATCAATCCATGATAGTACAAAGCCTCATCATGAGAAAAAACTGCATGAGGACAACGTAAATGAAGCATATAACACTCATCGACCCATGATTCAGGCAAAACATATATTCCATGTCCCGTTTTCTCTAAATTGTTTAACCTTATAAAAGTATATATTTTATCCTTTGTAAAACCCTCGATAATCGCTTTTTTTATTTCTAATATTCCGTTATCTCTTCTAATAATTTCTTCAATGGTCATAACTATCTCCTGCTTTCGTGCTTATATTATATACGAAATTAGCACAAAAGTAAATAAAAAGACAAAAAAATAACCGTGCTACCAAATGGTAACACGGTTACGTTTTACTTGAGCAATTCACGAACAATCGCGTTAATGCGTTTGCCATCTGCACGACCTTTGGTTTTAGCCATAACGACCGGCATGACTTTGCCCATTTCTTTGAGGCTTGTAGCCCCAACAGAGGCAATTACTTCGGCAACGATTGCTTTAAGTTCTTCATCGCTAAGAGCTTCCGGAAGATAAGCTTTTAAAATCGCAATCTCTTCCTTTGCTTGAGCAACTAACTCTTCACGTCCAGCCTTTTGGAATTCTTCCAAAGAGTCTTGACGCATCTTAACTTCCTTCATCAATACGGAAAGAACCTCATCGTCGTTCAGCTCTTTTTTGTCATTGATCTCGATGTTTTTGATACTGGAACGAACCATGCGGATTACGGATAAACGAAGCTTTCCAGCCTCGCGATCCTTCATCGCTTGTTTCATATCCTGAGTCAATTGATCCTTAATAGACATACAGCCCGCCTCCCCAATTATCTGGTTTTACGTTTTCTAGCTGCTTCGGATTTTTTCTTTTTAGCTACGCTCGGTTTTTCATAATGCTCGCGTTTTCTAACTTCAGAAAGAATACCTGCCTTTTGGGTTGCTCTTTTGAATCTGCGCAGTGCGCTGTCTAAAGTTTCGTTTTTGCCAACTTTAATTTCTGCCATCTGATTTCCCTCCCTCCAAACACTTTCGGGAAGTGTATATTATGAATTAAGGACACAAATAGCCCTAAAAACATTTACCCAAGTATTATACTAGAAATCGGAAGCGTTGTCAACGAGATTTTAGCACGGAGGCCAACCTAATTCTTTGCCGCCAATGATATGGATATGTAAATGATTTACAGTTTGTCCTCCATCCTTACCAGTATTGATGACAACACGGAAACCACTTTCCATAATGTTTGTTTTCTCGGCAATAACTTGAATTTTACTCATCATGTAACCCAAAAGTTCCGGATCACATTTTGTTACGTTATCGCAATGAGTTTTGGGGAGCAGCAGAACATGTACGGGTGCAGCAGGTGCTACATCATAGAAGGCTACACATTTCTCATCCTCATAAACTTTATTGGAAGGAATCTCACCGTTAATAATTTTGCAAAAAATACAATCGGACACTATTTTCACCTCATTTCATTTTTGTTGATAAGTTTATTAAGCAATTGATAATTTATAATTGATAATTGCTAAATCTCTAGTTTTAATCTGCAAACTATAGATTAACGCAAAACAGTTTAATCCATAGTTTAAATTTGCAATCCATCGATTAACGTAGAATAGTCTAATCCACAGTTTAAATTTGCAATCCATCGATTAACGTAGAATATTTTTAAATTATCGAGACGAAGTCTCGATTCCACAATTATCCATTACCCATTATCAACTATTCTACTCTCCAACTAATTTTCCTGCCAAGACTTACAGAATTTCTCCAACAAGTGCATCACCTTCCGTACCGGTGATTTTTACTGAGCAAATTTTATTAGAGAGTTCTTTTGTTCCGGGAGCGATGACGCGGAAATATTCACTGCACAAGCCTTCCATATGATTAGCATCAACTGGTTGTTCAAAGAGAACACTGACGGTTTTGCCAACCATTTTTTGTAGGGCAGCGTGCACGAGCTCGTTATCAAGCTCGCCTAGACGTGTCGCACGCTCAGCTTTAACTTTTTCTTCCACCTGATTGGGCATCCTCTCGGCTGGTGTGCCCTTGCGTTTACTGTACGGGAAGATATGCATCTTTGTGAAGCCACATTCTTTAGCAAAGCTCATGGTCACGGCAAAATCTTCTTCAGTTTCTCCTGGGAAGCCTACGATTACGTCAGTTGTAATAGAAACATCTGGAACCTTCTCGCGAATATCCGCCAAAAGTTTTTTAAATTTCGCCGTATCGTAGGGACGATGCATGGCTGCTAAAATTTTATCGCAACCACTTTGCAAGGGCAAATGCAGTTGTTTAGCAAATCTCGGTTCATCTTCCATGAGCTCTAAAAGTCTCGGCTCAACCTCGACGGATTCGAGCGATCCCAAGCGAAGTCTCTTGAGACCTTCCACAGAAAGAGCCGCCTTGACCGCATCGTAAAGAGATAGTTCGACACCATCCTTGTGAAGCTCCTTGCCGTAACAACCCAAATGTATTCCAATCAAAACTATTTCCTTATAGCCTGAAGTTACAAGCTTAGCAACTTCTTCTTTAATACCTTCGATACTACGAGAACGCAAGGGACCACGAGCAAAAGGAATAATACAATAAGTACAATATTGGTTGCAGCCCTCTTGAATTTTTAAGAAGGCGCGCGTCTTATCTGTCTCAGTGCCAACACCAAGTTCTTCGAATTTAGTATCCACTGTCATTTGCTGAACATTGTCGAGGACTGTGTCCTGCTTTTCAGCAAGCGCCTTTTCGACTAAATCTACAATGCCAGTTCTATCCTTATTGCCAAGGATTACGTCCACACCCTCAATGGCACGGACTTCGTCAGGCGATGTCTGAGGATAGCAGCCGGTTGCAACAGTCAGAGCCAAGGGATTGTGACGAATACTGCGTCTGATGATTTGGCGAGATTTACGCTGACCCTCGTTAGTAACGACACATGTATTAACTAAATAAATATCAGCCTCATCATTAAAAGGGACTACTTCATATCCTCTATTCTTAAATAAAGCTTCCATACTCGCCGTATCAGCCTGATTCACCTTGCAACCCAGGGTATAAAAAGCAATTTTCTTCATTAATATTCTCCTAAATCACCGCTCTCGTAAAAAATAGCACTCATTGCTACAAGGCCAGCGGTTTCTGCTCGCAGGATGCGTCTGCCCAAGGATACAGGTACAGCACCTGCATTTCTCGCGAGCTCTAATTCGTTTTCAGAAATTCCACCTTCAGGACCGATTATCAAAAGCAAATCGTTTATTTTTTCATTCTCACTTGCTTTTTTCAGAGCAGCCTTCAAGCTTGTTTGATCTTCACATTCGTAAGCAATAATTTTTGTTGCACAATCGTTGGCAGCAAGCATTTCCTTCACGCTCATCACATTCTGTACCTGAGGAATAATATCGCGCTTTGATTGTTTAGCTGCCGACTCGGAAATTTTTTGCCAACGTTCAACCTTTTTATCAGCTTTAGGACCATCCAAGCGCACTACAGAATGCTCCATAGTTACCGGAACAATACTTACAGCGCCTAGCTCCACTGCCTTTTGGATGATAAAGTCCATCTTCTCGCCCTTGGCCAAACCCTGTGCCAAAGTAATTTTAACCTTTGGCTCGTGACTTTCGGCAATAATTTGTAAGTCGCTTACTTTTACACAGACCGCGTCAATGTAAGAAATTTTTCCAAGAGCGGAGACTCCATCATCACTGACGATTTGTAATTCATCACCGATAGTCATGCGCAAAACTTTAGAAATATGTTTTGCGTCCACACCGGTGATCGTCATTACGTCCCCAAATATTTGCGGCACAAAAAATCTATGCATTTTATTTCACCTTGCTCATCTGCATAACAACCCAACCGCCTCGATGGTCGATATTGTCAACCTTGAGGCCAACTTCTTGAGCTTTCTTTTCGATATCGGCAACACGTTCTTCGATGATACCACTGGCTAGGAAGATACCGTCGTCCTTGAGACGCAAGGGAACATCTTGTAAAAAGAGCAGAATGATGTCAGCAATAATATTAGCCAAAATTAAGTCAGCCTGACCGCTTGTACCTGCTAAAAGATCTCCTTGACGAACATCAATGATATCCGCAAGACCATTGTCCTTAATATTTTCTTGAGCAACACGCACAGCAACTGCGTCAATGTCTACGGCAACAATTTTTTTAGCGCCTAAGAGAGCTGACGCAATTGCGAGAATACCACTGCCAGTTCCTACATCATAAACGGTCATGCCCGGCTTTAAAACACGCTCGATGTTTTCCATGCACATATTGGTAGTATGATGAGTACCCGTACCAAAGGCCATGCCTGGATCAATCTTGATAATTTTTTCTCCAGCCTTGGCCTCGTATTCTTCCCAGGACGGTTTGATGACAAGACTCTTGCCAACATGAGTGGTATGAAAATATTGCTTCCATTCATTAGCCCAATCCTTTTCGGCTAGTTTACGAAAACGCGTATTGCCAAAACGATACTTGCCAATGCGTTCTTCGATGGCAGCAAGATTTTCGTCAATAAAAGCCAAACGACCTGTGAGCTCTTCGTCGTCCGGGTAATAGGCGGAAACTGTAACGATTTCCGTATTCATTTGTTCAGGAATATCAGTAAGCTCCCAGGTTCCACTGTTCCGCAAATCGTTGATAAGCTGTGGGTCTTCTATGGCTACACCTTTAGTGCCAGCGGAAATTAAAACATCAGAAACTGCTTCCACAGCTTCATGAGTTACGGCTACATTAACTTCGATCCAATTATTCATAAAATATTCTCCAATCTATAAAGCGATATTATTAAAATGTTAAACGACAAAATAGTTATGAGTGCTGATTGCATAGTGCCGAGTGATGGAATCGATTCGTTCCGCTATATTCTACCATATTTGTAACAATATTTCCAAAATATATCTTTGTGAGCAAAAAGCTTAAGTATATGTTCTTACTAATATTTGTGCTATAATTATAGATTAGATAAGTATATACATTTTATTTTATATATTAAAAATCACAATTAGTAAATCTGAATTTTTTCACTAGAAGAGGAAAATTTTATGCGTTTTTTTCGTTGGTTTTTGTCTTTAAACCGTAGTTTCCTCATCGCCTTTAGTTTTGTAATTTTAATTGGCATCGGCACGGTACTTCTCATGTTGCCCCAGGTTACGACATCGGGAAAAAGTCTTAATCCCATTGACGCTCTCTTCATGGCAACAAGTGCTTCTACTGTTACAGGCTTTGCGGTAATTAATATCAGCACAGAACTGAATCGTTTGGGTCAAGTAATCATCTTAATTCTTTATCTCATAGGTGCATTTGGACTCATGACCATTACCACGATTATCGGTCTTGGTTTTGGCAACTCCATGGACATGCGCACCAAGTTGCTTCTCAAAGAAACCTTAAACCAAAACGAAGCTAGCGATGTTGGACGTATTCTCAAGCAAATCGTCATCTACTCCTTTGGCATATCCACCTTCGGCGGGGCGGCTTTGACTTGTATTCTCTTTGACGAATATGGTCTTCGTTCATTTTATATAGGCTTTTGGCATGCCATATCCGCATTTTGTAATTCCGGCTTTGATGTTTTGACAACAGAAGCAGGCATGCGAGGTTATGCAACCAATTTAGAAGTTAATCTCATTTTAATTGTTTTAATATCTTTAGGAGGTCTTGGTTTTGCAGTAATCGGCGATATAGCTAACAAAAAATCCTGGAAAAAACTAATGCTGCACACCAAACTCGTCATAGCGACCAATGCGATTCTCTATGTTGGAGGCGCCATACTCTTCTTCGCACTGGAATATTCGAACACCGGAACCATCGGTCAATTTGCTTTAAACGATAAAATTCTCGTATCCTGCTTTCAATCCGTCACCACTCACTCGGCTGGTTTCGCAACCATTGACTTAACTAAAATGCGAGATGCGACCTTTATCCTTTTCTATATCATGATGTTCATCGGTGCATCTCCTGCTTCTTGCGGGGGCGGGTTCAAAACAACGACCTTTGCCGTTTTAGTGTTGAACAGCTTTTCCCAGATTCGTGGTAAGAAAGAAGTCACCGCCTTCGGTCGTCGTATCGACCAAGAAACAATTTCTAGAGCTTCAAGTATTTTTTGGTTATCCATTCTTTGGATTGTCTTTGCTCTCTTTTTGATTATGGCTCTAGATGAATTGGACAATGGCCAGACTCACGCCTTCCAGTTAATTGTTTTTGAAGTTATTGCAGCCTTCTCAACTGTTGGTTGTGGACTTGGTATCACACCCGATTGGAATATTTATTGTAAATTGGTTCTCATCGCTACCATGTACATGGGAAGAATTTCTATGCTGACCTTTGGTATGAGTTTTGTTACACACAAGGTTGATAAGGTTCGTTATCCTATCGAAAAAATAATCATTGGTTAGTTGGAGGTTTTATTATGAAAAAAATCTTTAGACTTTTCGTTACACTTTTTTTACTGTGCGTTTCTTTAGGCTTTGTTAACCCGGACATCGCCTCTGCGGATTTCCCTAATCGTCCTGTTGGACTCGTAATTATGGACCATACGGGAAATATGAATGGCAAGGTTTATCAAACATGGCGTACAGTTGTTAAATGGGCCTACCATTTCCCTAACCACAAAATCGTTGACGACGATCCCAAGGTTACCAAGGTAGTAAATGAATTTCTCGACGATGGCGTGAAAATTAGTAAGACAAGTATGGGAGACATGGCAGAGAAGGCTGAAGTCGACGTACTCATCATCATGCCTGTTTACGGCTGCGATTATCACATGGTCAACACCTTTAATCCCTGGGATGGAGGAGATACTAAGTACTGGACCGACGCTCGTTGCCAAATCTTTATCTACAAGAAGGATGGCGACAAATTCTCTAAGAAAAATATTAACGAAAGCGGCATCAAAGAAGTCAGTGATGATTATGATCCCGTAGACATCATCAAGTGGGCTCTTTGCAAACAAGTAAACATCATGGAAGGTCGACCTGTTATCGGACGCGACATCTAAAAAATTCAAGGGACTAATGCATTTTTACATTAGCCCCTTTTTTTGTTGGAAATAAATTGTTCAAAAATAATTTTTGTGGTCGTTATAGGATGTCTAAGCGAAAAATTTTTGCGTCATTCTGCGGAATTTCTAAAGTATGCTTGCCTAAAATAATCACGTCTGGCTTAATCAACGACAAACTAATTTCCTCGAACATTTTCTGAAGCAAAACAATCATCGCCGCGTCACCGTCGTTTTTCATACCGGGAGTTCTTTCTGAAAGCTGTTGATAGAGAGCTTTCATGATATAGCCTTCACCCTTGTTATAAGCCTTGATATTGTCAACTATAATGTACGGATACGAATCAACCTGAGTCCAGGTTTTTTTAAACAAAGCCATAACCCTGTCTTCGTATTTTTGCTTGGCAGCTTCCCAATGAATTTCATC
Source organism: Phascolarctobacterium sp. (assembly GCA_030523325.1). Classification (GTDB taxonomy): domain Bacteria; phylum Bacillota; class Negativicutes; order Acidaminococcales; family Acidaminococcaceae; genus Phascolarctobacterium_A. The sequence continues at coordinate 8,590 of JAUNIS010000013.1, read as the reverse complement.
CTGATGGCGAAGCATATCCTCTAGCTTGTCCCTACAGCTAATCACCTTACGACAACGCACCAGCATCGCGTAAATCAGTCCCATCTCGTCGATAGAAACGTCTTGTGTCCCTTGCGTTGTCACACACAAACGAATCGGTAAGCTTCCTGAAATTTTCTCTTCCATGTACTCTAAATGTTGACAAGAAAGATAACTCGTTCTCTTGCCTGACATCGCAGAATATTTACGCAAAATCTTTTCTTCTTCGTCAGAAACAACGCAGAGTACGCTCCCTTTTTCTTCCGTCAAAAGTTGCAGAGCTTGTTTAAGGTCCAACAATTTTTCCATTTTCATTCATCCCCTCAAAAAGCAAATTCTTGTAAAAACTAAGATATTGTCAGCCCTTAACTGATAACGAATTTTATTATATCACAAAAAAATTATTTCGTTCTTTGTTCTCAACAAGAGTACTGTATACTTTGTGTTTCCCACTGACAAAGTAGATGGCATACAACTAATACGTCTAGCGAGAAGGACTTGCAAAGCAAGTTCTGTGCTGACAAAGTAGATGACCTGCTATGGACGTTTTCAAAATAGAAAACACCTGAACCCGTCAGGGTTCAGGTGTTTGAAGCCATAAATTACAGAGCTGCTTTAGCTGCTTCTACAAGTTTAGTAAATGCAGCTGCATCATAGATTGCGATGTCAGCCAAAACTTTACGGTTCATCTCGATACCAGCTTTTGCAAGACCGTTCATGAAACGGCTGTAGGACATGCCATTTGCACGGGTTGCAGCATTGATACGAGCGATCCAAAGACGACGGAACTCGCGTTTTTTAGCACGACGATCGCGATGAGCGTAGAAACCAGCTTTCATAACCAGTTCGTTAGCTTTTTTGAATTGTTTGCTTCTGGAACCATAGTAGCCTTTAGCCAGTTTCAGAATGTGTTTATGACGGCGATGTGCGGTGACACCAACTTTAACTCTTGCCATTGTAGTATTCCTCCTTTAAACTCTTGCTTATGCGTAGGGGAGCATTTTTGCAACATGCTCTTTGTCAGTCTTGTGAACCAAAGCTGCTTTACGCAGGTTTCTCTTACGAGCAGGAGATTTATGTTCGAGAATATGGCTCTTGAAATTTTTAAAATGTTTGAATTCGCCGGAAGCGGTTTTTTTGAAGCGCTTTGCAGCGGCTCTACGAGTTTTCATTTTAGGCATGATTAAATCCTCCTCTATTACTTTGCAGGTTTAGGCGCAACAATCATAATCATGTTTTTGCCTTCTAGTTTGGGTACGCGTTCAACTATAGCAGTATCTTTCAATTGCTCAGCCATTTTTTTGAGCAGCACTTCGCCAAGTTCAGGATGACTTAATTCGCGTCCACGGAACATAATAGTAACTTTTACCTTGTCGCCATCTTCCAAGAAACGAACCGCATTTTTAAACTTAACGTTGAAGTCATGCTCTTCAATACCGGGACGAAGCTTAACTTCTTTAATATCGAAAGTTTTTTGTTTCTTACGGGCTTCTTTTTCACGTTTTTGTTGTTCATAACGGAATTTGCCGTAATCCATGATGCGACAAACAGGGGGCTTCGCGGTAGGAGCAATCTCTACCAGATCAAGATGAGCCTCTTGTGCGATTTTATAAGCATCGCGGCTAGACATAATGCCAAGCTGTTCACCATCAGCGGAAATAACACGAACTTCACGCGCACGAATCTCTTCGTTGATACGCAAGCTTTCTTTGCTAATAACAATTCACCTCCAAATATTTCTAAAGCCGGCTTCTACCGGATGTGTAACGACCGAGTCTACGCTTTAAAGAAATCCACAAGGATTTACAGACAAAAATAAACGCGGGCAGAACATATTCCACCCGCGATAAATATCATATCCAACCCTGTCGAGACTGTTCCGCAAGGTGAGAAGCGAGTGGCTTCTGCTTTGTTACTCGGATATAATACCACACACATAAACTCTTGTCAACAGAATTAAATAATTTTTTTAGTAATGAGTTGAGAATAATTTATTTAATCGTAATTCTCCCTTGAGACTTTTTGTATCTTTCTGGCACAACTCCACCAAGCTCAGTCTTCAAGTAATTCATGAAAGCGTCGGTGTCGATATAACCAATGCTACGAGAATTTTTCGCTGCGTAAGGCATAAAGGCTGCATAACTATCGCCGCCATTACATAAGAATTCAATAGCAACAATGTTGTATTCAGTTTTAGGATCGAAGGGTTTACCGTTAACAGTTTTGATCACTAAACGACTGCCTGGCTTAGCAGGTTTGTAGTATTCACTGCCTTCATATTTTTCGCCTCTTGCAAAAGGAACTTTCGAATCCAAAACATATTCGATGCCAGAAACTTGTGGGAAGCCGCCCATCTCTTCAGGAGTGACACAGGTAGAGGTTTCTAAAACACTATGCAATACTGCACCAGGAACGGTAATTACGTACAACTGATTATTGTAAGGAAGAATTGCAGAAGCAGTGCCGCGAGTAATAGTTCCTTTATCAATACCTTTACGAATGGCACCACCATTTAGCACAGCAGCGTCTACCTCTTTACCACTCAAAACATTAGCTTGACGAGCTTGCCAAAGGAAAGCATCGGTAACAAGGTCTCCCAAGGGCATCTCTTTAGTACGTACGCCCGGCACACGTTCGCCACTCATAGCGAAGCCAATCTTAGCAACCTTTTGACTCATAGCCTTATCAACTTGACTCTGAGCCTCGTCGACAATGCGTTTTAATTCATCGTCCTCTTTATTGAAGCGACCAAATGCATAAGCATCTGATACCCATTTGCCATTTTGATATTTAACTACACCAATGTTTCTAGTATATGATCCAGTGGAAACATGGAGTGCACTACCGGGATTATCAAAATTTTTAACCTTGTGATCGTGGCCATCTACAAAAATATCAATACCTTTTACATTAGCGATAATATCCTCAGCAGTAGCGTAGCCAGCTTTTTTTGTAGAGCCAATGTGCCCCAAGGTAACGATAACATCGCAACCAGCAGCTTTCAACTCGTCCACTTGTTTTTGAGCACATTTATAAAGCTCCTCGTTGTCCAAAAATTTTAAACCGCGAACGTTTTTAGGATTTGTGCTTACCATGGTTTCAGGAGTGGAAAGACCAAAGATACCTACTTTAACATTGCCTTTTTGAACGATGGTAGCAGGCTTAATATAAGTTTTACCAGTTGCCTCAACAATAATATTAGCAGCAACGTAAGGATATTTAGCCTCCTTCATTCTTGCTTCTAAAACGTCTTGACCATAGTCGAATTCGTGGTTGCCAAGAGCCGCTGCGTCATAACCAGCCGCATTAAACAATTTTACGGCAACTGCGCCCTTGGAAATATTTACAAGATTATTATCTTGGATTGCATCGCCAGCATCAACAAGAAGAACGTCATAGCCTTTTTCCGTAAAATCGTCTTTTAATTCTTTAATGCAAGCGATACCATTGATTCCGTCTGCTCTTTGATCAAAACCGTGAGTATCGTTGGTATGAATGATAATTAATTTAGAAAGATCGGCTGCAAAAGCACTAGAACATACCAAAAGAGAAGAGAGAACTAAACCAGTTAAAATTTTTTTGAATTTCATAATAATCTCCAACAGAAAAATTATGAGTTACCCACTATTAATTGTTAATTTATTTTTAGTCTTCAAGTGTGTGCAGGTCCGTCATAAAGTCGTAGAATTTCTTGCCGTCTACTGCGAGGATAATCTCTCCCTTGCCTACACCACTAGGAGCCTGTCCCTCGGGCCAATGGAAGGTATTGCCATAACCATAGCCCCAATTTTCTTGAACAGCAAAATGTCTAACCTCTTTCTTGGTAATAATCTCAGGATATACCAAAGCAGCTACTGCAATCGGATCCCAGAAAAATTCCAAAGCAGTCTCAGGCATGTAAGTTTGGGCCTTCGGCAAATCACGTTTGACAAGTTTGACAATATTGGACTCATATTTTCCAGCATATTTATCAACGAAGTTTAAATCTTTACGACAATATGTTGCTGCATCATGGGGAAGAATCATAATCTTCTTCCATTTGGCATTAGAAACAATATTTACGGCTGCCGGATCATACCACCAGTTAATTTCGATTTTGTTCAGCATCTCGCCAGGAGTATCGAACACACCGCCCATAATCATAATACCAGCACAATTTTCGGCAAAGCTAGTATCTTTTTTGATTGCATTTGCGACGTTCATGAGACCGCCTAAAGAAATAATTTGCACTTCGCCAGGATATTTTTTGACTGTTTCAAGCATAAATGTTGTGGCGTCCTTATCTTCCACTTCTAAAGTTGATGGTGTGAGGAAATCAATGCCTTTAGCGTTTTCTCTTGCAGCCTTGCTCTTCCAATCCTTTGTATAGTTACCAAGATGCATATAAGTCCCAAGGTAACCCAGTTTGCCTACATTCTTTTTAATTTCTTCAGGATTTTTAAAACCTTTCAACGGCTTGTCCGTACCCATATAAACAGGGATATCACGATAGCCCAATGCTTCAAGAGTGGATAATGTTTCAAAGGTACAAGCTGCTACGATATTATTAGCACCAACAATGGAGATGCCTTCTAATTTAATGAAGCCATATTGATGCAGCTTTAAAACCTCCATCAGAGCAAAAAAGTCGTCGTTCAAATACGTCAGGTCACAGTCCATAATGACTCTCTTGCCCTTTGCTTCAGGATTCAATTTATATTTTTGACAAAAAGCTTGCCAGCTAGGAGAATCTTTTTTATAAACAAAGGGAGCTTTGGGCGCAACAATTTTTGTGCTCTCTTGTGCGGCCTCAGCAATTTCCATTGGTTGAGCAAGGCTAAAGCTCATAGCAGTTAAGAATGCGCCTAATAATGCAGAATATTTTTTTATCATAATATATACCTCCTTAAAAATGTCTAAAAGAATTCTATTCTATTTTATCAAAAAAGAAATTGTATTTAAACTGTGTTTGACCTCAGTTTTACTATAAATACAAAAACCGCCCATGTTATGGGCGGTAAAAAGCAAAATGATTATTTGATTTGTGCTCTTGCTTCCTCGGCACTTGCATGTAACCCAACGCTGAAGCCTCTGCCAAATACATCGGATGTATCATGAATAATTACGAAAGCAAGAGGATCAATTTCTTTGATCAAGCGTGAAATCTGAGCCACTTGTTTGAGCTTTACAACTACGAAAATAATCTTACGCTCTTGACCAGTATACGCACCAGTTCCGTGAAGGTAAGTTACTCCGCGACCAACTTCTTTAATAATCGCTTTCGCAAGTTCTTCAGAATGGTCGCTGATGATAAAAAAGTTTTTCTTGAAATCGAAGCCATCCATAAAGGCGTTTATTGTCTTAAACAAAACATAAAAACTAATGCAGGAATACAAAACCTTTTCTAATCCAAAAAGGAATACCGAAACCGTCATTACTACGATATTGATGAGCATCCCTGCTGTCCCAATGCTAATGCCCTGGAATTTATTAATGAGAAATTGTACGATATCACTACCACCTGTAGAAGCATCCTCTTTAAATAGAAGTGCACAGCCCACGCCAAATACTGCACCACCAGCTATTGCACTCAAAAGTTGGTTTTGTACGTACGTTTCCTTAGCGAGAAAAGCGGTCATTTCGAAGAAAACATTAACAATAATGGTTCCGTACAAGCTATCTATCACAAACCTTTTGCCAAGATAAATATAGGCCAAAATAAACAGAGGAATATTCAACAAAATACCTGTGACGCCCATATGCCAATTGAACAAGTAATAGAGAATCATTTGCACACCGGACATGCCACCACTGACAAAATGATGTTGAACATAGAAGCAGTTAATAGACAGAGTAATAAGAAGTGCCCCTAACGTAATCATGAAATATTTTCTCAAAAATTCAAGGTTCATCGTTGAATCCTCCGTTTTATGATTGTGTAACCATTGTAACATTTCCACGAAGTTTTTCAAGTGCGTCCCTCATAAACATTTTTAAATTTTATGTAAGACTTGTCTTTTGTCAGTAAACATTTTTAAATAACGCTTGTTTTTTGAAGAAATTTAGCATATAATTTCCTTGCATTCTAAATAAATTTAGAATATAATCTTCTTGATATGAATAGTTGTTGTTTTTATCATCTGAGAGTAAAAACTCTATTAAGCATTAAGAATTAAAGAAAATGAGGTAATCAAGCATGAAAAAAATTTTAACCGCTATGGCTCTTGCTGGTGCTATGTCCTTCTCCGCTATTTGCTCCGCAGCAGGCGAGGGCTCTATCCTTACTAAAGATCAAAGAGCTGCTGAAGCTTTCACCGCAGCTGTAACCGGAACCGAAGTTACTTTCGCATCCGCAGCTTCTAACCTTGCTCCCGAACTGAAAGACAAAATTACCGAAGCTAATTTCAAAGATATCCAAAGCAAGATCAAAGCACAACTCGGTGATGCTAAAGAAATCAATTTCCGTGCATTCGAACATTTTAACGATGGCGACCGCGTAGTATATGTTGGTTCTTTCTCTAAAGAAAAAGTTGTTGCTATCACATATTTGTTCAACCCGCAAAACAAAATCATCAACTTCGCATTTGCACCTGTTAAACCGCCCCAAGAAGCTCCGAAAAAATAATTTCTAAGCAAAAAAAATCTAGGCCATCACGTTTTTCGTGATGGCCTTTTCCTTTACGCAAAATTTTAGCGACGATTCATAAAAATTATCCTTTGGGTGCAACCAAATAGTGCGGGTCTCTTCTTCCGCCTTTTCCATTATAAGTGAGCGGATAAATGGCTTGTTCGTCACCCTGCTCTACAACAATGGCGAACTTTGGCATTCCCTCTGCTCCTTCAAACCAAACATGCACGCATTCACCCATTTTTAAATTGGTCGCATACATCGTTGACTGAGGAACAAAAATATTGCGTTCTGTATCCCAATAACCAGATGTAAAAGAAACCTTTGCACTGCCATTAGCTGCAAAAACAAGAACGTCCTCCACACCAGGAGTGCTCCAATGGTCCTTACCTGTTCCGTAAACAGTCATATCAACTTCTGCAACCGGATCATTGGCCCAAGCCTCGTAAGGATCGCAGTCGTAAACTATACCTATAGCTTTTTTATCGTCAGCAGTAGTAAAAATATCACCTCTTAACGGAAGCACGCCGATAAGCTCGTTTTTATAACTGTCAGTTATAACGTCATATTTCCAAAGCTCGCCCGTATATTGACCAACAGCCCAACGTCCATATGTCGCTATGTGGCTTCCTCTGTCCTCGAATGCTCTAACAAGAGTAACGGTTTCGCAATTATTTTTAGTAATCTTAAGGATTTCCGTGCCTTCGATATCAAAATTGAGTTTAATTCCACCAGGAGTTCTGCCGTCTTCGTCAAGGTCGAGGAAACTAGCAAGCTCAGCCATAGCTGCGTCGCTACTCATAGGTTTTACACCATAATTCATTTCGATATTTCGAGTGCGATCCATAGTCGGTTTATCGGTCACGACAGATGCGACCTCGTCCATGACATAATCAACGTGAATACGATTTTTGGCATCAACACTTAATGGCAAACTTAAAAGAGCTACAGCACATAAAATTTGCAAAGTTTTTTTCATTTTTATCTCCTTAAAAAATATTGATTATAATTTTTCCACGGTCAAATTAAATTCCTTGTCAACGACAACCTTGTACTCAATCGGTTTCACCATGTTCTGAGCAGTGAAACGCATTTTTGTTTCGCCGGGAATACGTCCGTAAAAAACATATTTAATGTCAAAGCGTCCGCCGGTTTTAGCCGAATTAAGATAATTGGGGTCACGATATTTTTTATCCGCACTATAGCGAACCATACCAGGATTATCAATCTCTAAATGCTCAGCCTGTGGATTTCCGTCAAAACCAGTTCGCACTATAGAAAAAGTCTGAGGATTTTTCGCAGCATAGGATTGAATAAATTGACGCACGTCGTATAAAACTGCACTTTGACCCTTGGGAAACTTTTTAGTGTCAGATACACCGTAGGTTACAAGCCTACCTTCCTTGTTACGTAAAGCAATGCTAACGTGACTAGTTGGGGCGTCCAAAGCTATCAATTCTGAACGAGGAAAGCTATCCCATTTTTTATAAGTGTAATTCTTTTCGATATGTTTGAACAGCGCGTCTAAATCATTTTTCGTTACCTTAACGGTAGTAATTTTTGGCTTAGCATCATGAGTCGGTTGGTCGTGAATTATCACTTGGTATTTACCATTTTCGTTTTCTATTTTATTTTCGTATCTACCACCATTCATACCACCGCCCGAGCTCCAGGAAATCCAGAGTAATCCTTCGGCAATAGGTTTTGGCTTGGGTGTTTTAGGTTTTTCCGGACCTGCACTGCAACTGGAAAACAAACCTACAAGCGTTGCGAATAAACCAGCCATAACTAACCCCTTCTTCATAGTCTTATCCTTTCCTAACAAAATTACACGAAAACACTTCTACTCATATCATTTTATCACAAACCCATAAATAAACTAACTGTGCTGAACCTCAGTTTTTTAGTTCATAGTTCATAGTGCTGAAGTGCTGAGTGGAGGTTGGATTTTGCGAAGCAAAATCC
>JAUNIS010000012.1 GCA_030523325.1 Phascolarctobacterium sp. | reverse complement strand
CTTTTTCATCGGGTGTTTCTACATATACAATGACAGTACCATCTTCTTGCATTTCAGTGTGAGTATACTCTGTTCCGTCATTTAGAGTCATATATGGATAAATCATATGTATCACCTCTTTGTTTAACTCACATCAATTTTAACTTTTTTCTGTTGTAAGGTCAATTGTTTTTTTATGGATTGTAAACTTCCATAGTATTTCATTTAGGAAACCAGTTGTAAATCTAGACGGAGAGTGAGCGTTCTTCCTTCACTCTTATTTCACAAATATATGGCAGGAAAATTAAACGATGGTCAAGAATATAAAATGTATTAAAGAAAGTGCGAGCTAAAAGGAGGCTACTAACTATGGCAGTAATTTTGAAAAATCTGAATCCAAAATCTTACGAGCATCCCTTAGATGCCAGAGCACTGGAAGCCCTCAACGGAACTCCTGGGCTAGAATCATTAACAAGACTTTTGATGAAGCATGGTATTGAAAGAGTTTACCGTATCAAATATACTGGTAGCTACTTGAAGGCGAAAAGAGATTTAAGCCCGACTATTTACGATGTTTTTGAAGAGGCTTGCACAATTCTTGATATGGATAAGAAACCGGATTTATATATTCAGTGGGGTTACGATATTAATGCTTGTACGATCGGAGTTGAGCGACCGCTGCTTGCACTGTATTCTGGTTGCATTGACTTGCTCACCCGTAAGGAATTGCTCTTTGTCATCGGTCACGAGCTGGGTCATATTAAGAGTGAGCATACCTTGTATCATTTAATGGCGACGGCTTTGCCCGTACTTGGTCAGGTTGTGGGCAATGCTACCTTCGGAATAGGCGGAATTGTCTCTACTGCACTTGAATTAGCACTTTTGCATTGGCAAAGGATGAGTGAATTCACTGCTGATAGAGCTGGGTTGCTTTGCTGCCAGGATGCAACTGCAGGATATTCGGCAATGCTTAAGATTGCCGGTCTTCCTAGGGGGTTGTACGGCAAGGCTCAGCTTGATTCTTTTGTGGAGCAAGCGCGCGAGTTCGAAGGCTACGATTACGATTCCATGGATAAAATCGTCAAGACCGTGAGCATTATGGGTGACAACCATCCTTGGGTAGTCATGAGGGGGCACGAGCTTTTACAGTGGATGGATACTGGGGCTTATGACGAAATTTTAAACAAGAGATATTTGCAGTAAATAAATAATTTCAAGTATAACTTTTGAGTTTTATAATTAGCCAAATTAAAAAGCAGAAAGCCCTGACGAATAATTGTCAGGGCTTTCTGCTTAGGAAAGGAAAGAAGTGTGTATGAAAAAGTATTTAGAGAATTTGTTGAATTAATTGAATTGCTTCTTCGACGGAAAGCACGGTGCCAGCGCTTAGGACCGTTTCGTCTATCTTGCATCTGTTATCATTATACTTTGACTTTTTGTCATTTTTGTGGCAATAGAAAAAAGTTTACAAGTTTTTTTGTTGGGATGAAATTGTCAAAGAGTCGTATTTCGGACCATCTCGTTCCAAAACCGTTGTTTCAATACTCAGAATATCCAACAGAATGCTAGAATTATTTATACTATAAACAATTACTGTAGTTTATGAACTTGCCCTCGCAAAATTTATTCTTCTCCTGCTAAAAGTAAAAACATCTACGATAATTCGCCTTAGAGCTTCCACTCCGCTCCGACCTTGCCATAAACACTATGCCCGTCCTTGCGATACATATCCGTGCCAGCCATCACTGTCAGGTCAAATTTATTTTTCGTGTGGAAGGTAAAGCCAGCGGCAAGGTTCAAGCTGTCACGACCGTGATTTTTGATGTCCTTGCTCCACCGTCCGCCTAACTCACTAAAGCCTGCCGTAAAAGTGCCTGCTTTATTTAAGAGCTCATGGTTCCAGGTAGCTGCAAGATATGCACTGTAATTACTGTCCTTATCTAATTTTTTTTGCATAGTACTTAATTTTATACCAAATTGAGTTCGGAGGCTGTTATAAGTTTCCCCATCAACATGGAGAGCAGTCACACTGCCTTTTTCGTCAATGCTCGGTTGATGGCTAAACGTATAGTCCATACCGACAAATGGTTTTACTTCAAGCTTGCCTTTGCCAGTTGTATAAGCCGCGCCTGCACCGATGCTGCCGCTCCAACTAGTGAAATCACTTTCGTTTCGATAACCATCAGCAACAGCTACCGTGCGATGCATGTCCATATCTTCGGCGCCAAGCCTTGCGAGTCCGTATGTACTTGCTTTACCCCACTTACTTGGTGCATATTTCATTTGGGCGCCCAAGTAAATACCATTGCTCTTAAGCTTGCCGTTGGTTTTTCCACTCGCGGTTTCGCGTGCGTAAGCTGCATGGTAACCAATCGTCAGACCATCCGGACCGATTTTTTCTGCAACGCCTAGTAAACCTGTAATGTGCCCGCTATAGCTTTGCATATTATTATATTGAGCAAAGGGGGTGATGCTCGTTCTATGGATGACGCCATCCTTACTTACTACGCCATCCTTGTAGGAACCCATAGTCTTATTTTCTTGTGTATAGGTTTCAGGCTTAGCAGTCTCTTCACTAAGTATCAAGCCATTGAGCAGATGATGAATGTTGAGCACATGTAAACCGGTCATACTATAATTTTCACCGCTCAGCTGGTGCAATGCATAACTATTTTTTTGGGGAGAACTAAAATCTAGAGCGGCAAAAATATTTTGCCATTCTCCAGTTGCAGTATTTGCATTAGCATCGAGTGCGGCTGCTACACCTTGCTCCAGACTGCACTGAGCGAACTGTTGGTAGGCATTGGCTTTATGTTGCAAGGACAAGGTAAATGTTCCGTCTAAATTATCTGTAAAAATATTTTGCTCGAGAGTTGGGCAATTACTTAAATCAAGACTAGCTGTAAAAGCATTGCCTTCTGTGTAAGAATTTGCCTTGACAGCAGTAACGGTAATGGGTTCAGCATTGTAGTAACCGGCATTTGGCTTTAACATGATGGCACCGTCGAATTGTGCACTGCCTCCCTTAGCCTTAGCATCCTGTTGCACGATTAATTGATCGCTTGCAGCAGTATTATCGAAATCAATAGCGAGCACACCACCTGCCTTTTGCAAATAATCGCCCGTAATCGCAATATTACCCAATGCATTATTCGTCCCCGGGCTAACGGTGCCCTCGTTAATGAAGAGCCCTGCATTAGTCATCGGATGCTTAGTATCGACCTTCACTATATCTCCGATGTCGTCTTCACTAGTGCTTGTAGTTGCGTAGACTGCATCCTTGTTTAAAGCATAAATTCCTGTGCCAGATAAGGTTGCGCCACTCTTTACATTGGCGCTGACAAGCTCAGCCGCACCAGTATAATTTAATTCTCCACCGACAACATTCAATCTAAGACTGTCCTTGCCGGTTATCTTTCCATCATAGGCCATGGCAAAATTATTTAAAGCGGCTTGTGAACCATCCGCACCAAAATTCAAATTAATATCGCCTTCATTCCCCGTAGGCAGAAGAATGGCACCACCAGGCACCTCACTTACATTCTCCTTGGGAAAGACTGTCTGCCAGTTAAAAATCGGCGACCAGTTACAAACAATATCCCCTGTTACATAAGCTCCAGGTAAAAAATTAATATTTTCTACGAGAGCATTCTGGCTAATATAAATGGCTGCGTTATCCTTGCTTGCATTATTACCGATAACCTTCCCGCTAATATTCACATTTTTTGCCAAAGGCCCCTTTAAGGCATCAAGGAGATTGCTTTCCGTTTCGTATTCGTTAGTTTCTTTGACTGTCATATAGGAACCGCGATAGGAATATTTATTGCCAATAGCATTGTTACCAAAATCAAAGGAAAGAGCACGCCCCTCGTCCCCTGTTGCTTCAACAGTGCCTAGAATATTGACCTCATGATTTTTGCCATAGGCAATCTCTACACCCATACCACCTTGACCGTTGGCAGTAACCTTTGTACCCTCGGCGACGGTAATTTTATTATTAACGCCGTCCACACGGATGCCCATACTATAACTGCCATCAGCCAAGAGGTCAGCAGATTGCGTAACATCTACATAACTGCCATATACATGGAAGCCTATGCCGACAGGTTGGGTACTAGGAGTACCAGTAAGATAAGCCGTACCCGCATCATTGCGTTCATAATAGGGATTAGTATTAGTATAAGTGAAATAATTATCTGCTGTGCCGCTATTATAAACGGAACTACCAAAGAGTAATCTACGGTCCAATTTGTAGCCCATATCCTCGAGAGCAGCCAATTCCGCCTCCATGGGTACGTTCCAATTACGATACAATTGGTGGCTCTGGAGACTGTTTTGCAGTTCGAAGTGACTGTTTTCAGCTACAAAACCAAAGCTCTTTTCAATACCATTAATGGGAATGCCACTTACCGCGGGGACAATATCAATTCCATCCGGCCAAGCAATTAAAGCTTGCTGTCCGTTAACCGTGAGCACGCTGCTTGTTGCAGGACCAGTAAAATAAAAACCATTTATATTACGATAATTTTGATCATAAAGCAAATAAAAATTAGCTGTATCGCTGCGATATTTTTCAAGATCCGTAGCAGGAACTGTAAAAATTTTCCCCGTGCCACTAGCAATGACATCCTTCATAGCTGTGCCCTTGTAATCATAAAGGCAGCTATCATAAGCGCTTGCAACATAACTATTGCCATTATCCTGATAAGCAGTCTTATTTGTTTCGGGCACGATAAAAGAGGTGATACTTTTTCTCACATTACTTGCTACACCCAGAGCATGGAACATTTCGTGTACAATAGTATTTTCGATTCTTTTGTTGGGGTCTGCAATAGGTAAAATGCGTAATGTATCTGCTTCCCAGGGTAATTTGTTGCTAGCTTGTTGTAGTTTGATTAAAGCAGCCGATTCCACACTATAATTGTCAAGGTTAAAATAGCAGGACAGCATGGTACTACTGTAGTCGCCTACATCAACCTTTTCACTAAAAGCAGTACCATTATCATTGTTGGATTCACCACCAAAAATCTCGATTACAGGTATGCCTGCTTTGGGAGTGCCAAGTAAATTAGCCCAATAAGCAAGTCCATTTTTAATGCCCTTTCTTGCCTCGTCATTGAGAGATACAGGCATCTTTTCGAAGTCAATATTTTGCTGAGCCCTTTCATAATCAGCCACGCTAGCTGTACTAGGATCATAATCCTTGACTATGTCCTTAACTCTGTCCAAATCGTAAATACTAAGATTACCCACAGCTACGTAACGTAATTTAACGAAGTCATGTCCATTATAACTAAAAAGTTCCTCGTACTCTGCGTTGGTGGGAAATTCAAGATAGGGATACGCAGCATTAATGTTATTAGTCCAGGCAAGGCTCGAAGCAAGTAGGCTTAAAAGCACTGCTCCATGTAATTTTTTTGCGAATAAATTTTTCATTTACAGCAACTCACTCTCTATACAAGATTTGTGTTTAGTAGTACAAAATTTAAAAAAAGCCAATCATACACTCTATTTATAACATATCCATCTAGTTTTTGCATTAATTTTAAATTAATAATTCAATCAAGGCTATAAAGATTAAAATAGAAAAGTGAATTAAATTTGGATTAAATTTACCTGGGATGAACGGGTGGCGCTAAGCTATCCTTCATCTCTAATAGTGTTTTAGTGAATATGCGTTAGATTTGACGATGACATTTATGAGTTTGTGTACTTAAATTACTACTAAAAAATCCGTTGAACCATCATGGCCCAGCGGATTTTTGTTTAGGGGTACTTCTTAAAAACTCCTTTATTAGTAAGTGTGGAATTAGCGGTAGAGTCTTTTGAGATATTGGTCAAACTTGGGAACGGTGAAATCGATTTCTCCTCGACTGGTGGCGTAGATGAGTCCTTTGTGAATGAGTTTGGCTCTGACTGGGGACGCTTGCGTGGTGCTGCAGTGCATGTGCTTAGCAACATCTTTAATGGAACAGGGAAGGTGAGGGCAAGCAATCATAGCCTGCATAAATTCCAGGTCCTTGTCGCTAGCACGATCGTGGCGCACCTTGTAGAAACTATCGTCAAGACTGTCGATGTAGCTTGGCAGAGCGGTATGTGCTGCAGCTAGGTCAATGATACCATTCTTTTTAAAACGCCATATTTTTTGACCGAATTCCTGAATGAAGTAGGGGTAGCAGTCTGTTTCCTCTAAGATAAAGCTTAGAGCTTCGTCGTCATAGCTTACTTGGAAACGTTCGGCTGGTTTGCTAAGAGCCAAGGCAGCATCCTTGGGCTGCAATTTGTCTACTCGTACAAACTGAAAGAGGCGTTCCGCGTAGGATTTAATATCGCCGGCAATTTTTGCGATGTTGGGAAGACCAGCGGCAATGACTACAACGGGCAGAGCCAGTTGGTTGCAGCGGTGCAGGGCAGCCATGAGAGCCTCGAACTCCAAAGGCTTGAGATATTGAATTTCGTCAATAAAGAGCACGGCGCCGGAGTTTATCTTTTCGCCGACCTGACCAAGATGAACAAAGAGTTCGGTGAGATCGTTTTGCAAATTGCCTGTATCGGCAATGCCACGCATCTTGAGGGCATCCTTGTTGATGCCGATGCTAGCCTCCCCGTCTTGATTGTAGCAAACCTGAAAGGCAGCGGCTACACTTTTGGCTTTTTCGATATAGAGCTTGGCTGCTTCGGTAAAACTCATTTTAGCAAGCAGCTTGAGGATATAGAGGGAAATAGTTGCACTAAAGGATGAGTTCTCCAAAGCTTCGATATGCTCGTAAAATACATTGTTGTCAGAAGCGGCTTTTTCAATGCTGGAAAGAAGCACTGTTTTCCCGACTCCACGTAGGCCATAATAAACAATGCTGCGGGTAGCATAACCGTTGACAATGTAACCTAACACCTCCAGGGCATCTTGCATAAGCTGCTCACGACCAGCAAGATATTTAGGAAGCATACCCGCACCAGGCGTGTAAGGATTTATGGCTAATGGTAAGTTCATGACAGATACCTCCATTATTGGTAAATAATTGTTTAGGAACATTATACAGTAGATTTTCGCGAAAAACAATATTCTTTGGCTAAAAAATAAATTTACGTCGAAAAAAGCTTATAAATAGTTATAAAGCATTATAAATTCTTATGAAAGGTTATCGAAATTGCCGTAAATCTCACGGTTGTAATCGCGGGAATATGTCAACCAACTTTTTCCAAATATGTTTTTGCCATCGAGCAGTTTAGAAAAAACAATGTTGGTTTATTCTTCAAATATGTTAGAATTACGTATTTCTTCTATTACTCTTATAGCTTCATCATAGAATACACGTGGCTCATCCTGGAATATAGCAGTTAAGTTTCCATAATCTGAGCGATAAAAACCTTCGTAAACTATTTTCTTTAAACAACTGTTAATATCTACTCCTGGTTTAGCGGATAAGCAAAATGGTAATTTCATCCTTTGATTACGAACTTCTTTTATTAATGTTTTTAAGTTATTGTCAAAATGTAATTTGGGACGAATCATATATAAATCGTAAATATGGCGAGAGTTTCTTTCTGTTTTGCCTTGTATGTAATAATCACATATTGCAAACACCTTATCAACGAATGTTCTATCTAGATCTTGGACGTTAATTTTAAAAGGTTGAAGATTAAATTTTTCTATTAATTCAAAATTTTCTTTCTTTAAGAACTCATATATAAAACTTGAAACTTCCAGTTTCACGGTCGGAAATGCCAAAGAACTTAATACAACTTCCATTTTTACGCCGGGAATAAGGCTTTCCTTTACAAAACCATTTATTGGAGTGTAATCAAAAATATAACAGTTGTAATCTCTTCGGCTCCGTGTTTCATTCCAGTTCGGTATGGGCATTTTCAGTTCGTTGCTGATGCCAGCAATAATATCATTTTTTAACTTTTTTCTTTGTCCTTGCGAAAGTATATTTGCACAACTTATATCGATGTCCTCTGAAAATCTGTTAATTACTTTATGACATTTGGAAAGTGATGTTCCTCCTTTAAAAACACAGTTCGGTGCTTTTTGTGCTAATAATCTTAATATTTCAGTGACATAATAGTCTTTTTCTATGACGGCAAAATCTTTGTCATGCATATCGTAAGATGTAGCAGCAATGATTTCTTTAAAAATTTCTATATCCTCATGCAAATGCATTGTACAACCTCGTTTCATAAATGTTTTTGTATATTTTTTCTGGAAAATTCCCGATATATTTATCTATTTCTTTTTGTTCTATCTTCTCATCTCTGACATATTTTGCAAGTCTTTCACAGACAACAGTAAATTCAACGTCATAATATTGTTCAAGATCTTTAAGTAAGTCTAATAACTGAAGAACGATATAATTCTCGTTATTGATTGGCATTCTGGATTTTCTGAGCAATATTTTTTTGTTTCTAACCTTAACTTTCCGAACTCTAGTGCTTGCATTATTTGTAACGATTTCTTCTACAAAAGGAACTTGCGTACTTATGCCAAGCTGATTTGCAAAAGTGTAGCCTGAATAATAGCCATCAATCTTTCCGTTTTTTTCAATATATTTCGCAATTGCAACTTCATCAGCGGCAAGGGGAACACCGTTCTTTAAGACACCCTTTTTGGGAATATAATAAATTCCAGTATCAAATCTTTTAATTTTTCCTGTATCACACAAAACTTTAAACATTCTCCGAAGATTGGCTGAAGATACTTCAAGATTAATATCCGAAACAAATATCGGCTCATTCTCTCTGTAATTTTCTGTCAAATATTTATATAGCATATTGCTTATCTCCTGTTACGTATTTCTACAAGTTTTGTTTAATCACGTAATATTATTTTAACTCTTTTGCATGAATTAGTCAAATATCAGAGGTGAAATGTAACCGTCAAATCTAACGCGTAAACCAAAAAAATAAGGACCGCGCTAAGCGGTCCGTAAGCGAAGTATTATTTTCTAAAATTTACGCTGCATTCCTTTGGTGCATTTTCTGGAAGCAGCACGTCAACCCACTTGGGCTGAGTCTGGTCAAGCTTTCTCGCCGTGTCAAGCACGTAAACGAGATAACGATATGGATCAAGTTTGTTTTCTTTTGCCGTCTGTAAAGAGTAAAATAAAAGTGTAGGTTTAGTGGAAAATAAAAATGTAGGTTTTCTCCATAACGTGGTAACCTATTCATGGAGGTGACAAAAAATGATGCAATTAATTGTTGGCTTAAAAGTGGATGATTATAAATCACTAGCTAAATGTGTAAAGATTATCCGTAAATTTCAGAATTATAGTATTTCAGAAATTAAAAATCGCATTGACAATAATGATTACATTTTATGTTATGATTGCGCTGACGATGTAGGAGTTAAAAATGTTATTTCCTGCTACAATCAACTTACTGATTTAGGGGTTAAAGTTTCGCTGTTCGAATTAGATCATCGACCTACCACAATCGGAATGTTGCAAAATCGAGATTGTATGTATGACGAGATTTCCAAGGAGATTGATTCTGAAGAGTAATAATTCATACCGTGTCATTGTTAGGAGAAATTTGCCGGAAAGTATCAAAATATTAGCAAATATTTTTTACTATATCATAATTTGTTTTGCAAAGATTCGCCTTACATATGCAAATCTTCCTTGAGGAGTAGGCGAGGATTATTTTGGGCGGCGTCGAGCAGGCCTTGGGTGAACCCTGCTGTGCTAAAAATAATGATATAGGCATCGTCAATGCCGGTTACATTTTTAACATTGGCCAGCTTCTCCTCGATGCTATGCAATACGGAAAGTCCTTTAGGAGATTTCGTGTACTTACATTCTCCAATAATAAAATGTTTGCCGATGGTGTCGATGGCGAGAATGTCAATTTCACCTGTTTTATTGGTCCAAGCACGTCCGAGCTTGTTAAATCTAAAGGGCCATGTATCAGCACTTGCATAATCCCACATTTTTTCTCTAGCGATATCTTCGTAGACGAAAGCTGCGAAATTAGGAATAAAAGCAGCTTTGATTTGCGAGAGAACGTAATCTGTTTCGCCCCGTTCAAGATAAGCCCGATAGGGATAGACGAATTTAAACCAAAAGGCAATAAAATTATCTGTAATGCGGTATTGACCGCTTTTACTTTTTTCTGGCACGGCTTCAGTTACAGGAACCTCTCTGACGATTAAATCTAGATCCATTAAAACATTAAGATATTTTGTTACCGATGTCTGCTTTACTCCCATGGCGCTTGCGATATCGGCAAGCTTTCTGTTGCCAAACGCAATGGATTTAATGAGCGAAAAGTAGCTGCCTATCTCACTAACTTCTTTTTGCAAGAGAAAATATGGTTCTTCATAGAGATAGCTTTGAGGATTAAGAATGTTTTCTTGAATGGCTTCGTAAATGTTTCCGCCTTGTGCGAAAGATTCTATGTATTTGGGAACGCCTCCGGTTACGGCATAGAGCAGTACAAGCTCTCGCGCAGAAAGATTTTCGTAGAACTCGTGATAATATTTAAAGGGAATTTGCTTAAGCTTGATTTGGGCTGTTCTTCTTCCGTACAAGGGACTCGAATAATCCAAGGTCTGGGACTTCATTAACGATACAAGGGAGCCGCAGAGGATGAGCATAATGTTTGCATCTTTTAAGATGGTATCCCAAATTTTATGCAAGACGGATGGAAAAGCTGCATTAGCAAGACCAAGATATTGAAATTCATCGATGACGACGATTTTCTTTTCTTCGCTAGAATGAGTCACTAATGTTTTAAAGATGGTAGACCAATCAACTTGGGCAGTGGCAAGCAGTTCGTTACCTGTATATTCAGCAACCAAGGCTTGAAAATCTTTTTTGTTAATTTCCTCTGACTCTTCAGTAGCAAGAAAATAAATGGAATCGTGATGCTGTTTTAAGAATTCGTTAATCAAAGAAGTTTTGCCAACTCTACGTCTTCCATAAATAATAACTAAAGAGGAACGATTTGCAGCGAATTCTTTTTCCAAGGTTTGCATTTCGTTAGTTCTATTGATAAATTTTCTCATTTTCTAAACCACCTTTGTATTGCCAACAAAAAAGTTATACTCAAGATTATTATACTGCAAAGTATAATAATTTCAAGTATAACTTTTGAGGTTTTATGATTAACTAAAAAGCAGAAAGCCCCTTGCCGGGGGCTTTCTACTCTGGAAAGAAGGAGAGATGTGTATGAACTATCTGTTAGAGAATTTGCTGAATTAATTTAATTGCTTCTTCGACGGAAAGTACGGTGCCTGCACTTAAGACGGTTTCGTCTATGACGAGTGCAGGAATTGCCATCACGCCATACTCAAAAACCTTGCGCACTTCACATACTTTTTCGAAGGAAGCTTTTTGTTTTAATTTTTTAATTGCAATAGCAGTGTTTTGCAAAAGTATTTCTGTATCTTTGGTCATGGGACCTAAAATTTTTATATGCATGGTGGATACCTCCTTGTATCTGTTGTCATTATACTTTGACTTTTTGTCATTTATGTGGCAATAGAAAAAATTATTTTGCAGGTTTTTCTTTCTTGTTAAAGTACTCTGCAGAAATCACTAATACGCTAGAAGTGTTTCTTAAGCAGACTACAAATAAATGTATTTATGGTATAATATTGTTGAAAATTCACTTCAGCGAACTGTCAACAGGAGTTTAGTCAATGAATTACGATCCTTTTCAAGAATATTTAAAAGAAAATGAACCGGATAAAAAAGAGAAGGCTTATGCTTGGAAGACCGCCATTGGCTTGCAGGCTGTGGATGGGATAAAGACGTCCGAATATTTGCTCGCAACCGCTCTGAAAAACATTGAGGGCTATATTACCATCGACGAAGCCCAGGACTTGCTGAACAGCTACTATCAAGAAAGCAAGAAGCACAGTGAAACGGATAGAACGGAAGAAGCCGACAAGGTTGCCAGTCGTATTACGCAAATTTTAAGCGAGCATTCTTTTAGCTTTACGCCCTACGAATATATTTCCATACACAGAAGATTGTTTGAGGGAATCTATAATCACGCAGGCAAGCTCAGGGACTACAATATCACGAAGAAAGAATGGGTTTTAGATGGCGCGTCCGTAATTTACGGTACTGCTTCTGAGCTGCAAGCAACTTTGTCCTATGATCTTAGCGAAGAAAAAAATTTTAGTTATAAAAATTTAGACAAAAACCAGGTGATCAAACATTTGGCAAAATTTGTTTCTATGCTCTGGCAAATTCATGTTTTTAGTGAGGGCAATACTCGTACGACGGCAGTGTTCTTCATAAAATACCTTAGAACGTTAGGGTTTAATGTGACGAATGATATTTTTGCAGAGCACTCTTGGTATTTTAGAAATGCGCTCGTAAGGGCTAATTACACTAATATTACGCAAGGTGTATACGAAACGACTGAGTTTCTAGAGCTCTTTCTAAAAAATTTGCTTTTCAATGAAACAAACGAACTGCATAATAGGGACTTGCGTATAAAAGGTAAAGAATACTAGCGTACTAGAATGTTGAAGCGGAGGGATAGAACGTGAAAACAACTATCAAAGCAATCTTGGGAATGCTGGGAGTGTTTTTCATAGGCTTTTTAATTTGTTTTGGCTTGATTTTTCATGATATCTTTGGATTATTTAGCCGGCTTCAAGATTTTAAGATCGAGCATAACACAGAAAATATTACCGTCGTCATGAATGAGCGGCTGGAAAAGATTGGTGAGCTTGCAACAGCGGAAATGTTATGCACTATGGTTGAAAAATACGAAGACCAAGCAAGCATTTTTGATTTTGCAATGCCTGGTACAAAGAAAAAAATAATCGTGAGTTACGATGGAATTGTTAAGGCAGGAATAAAAAATCTTAAAGAAGCTAAGGTTGAAAGAGTTTCCAAGAACGAGTTCGTTGTCACAGTTCCCGACGTGGAAATTTTCGAACCTACCATATTATTTGACAGCTATAAAGAGCTACATGTTGAAACAGGCATATTTACTTCGTTAGAGTTTAAAGATACAAATGACATTTTAAAGAATATGAAAATTAAAATGAAAGAACGAGCCTACAAAAATAAGATTTTAGACAAGGCAAGAGAGCACGCTAAAACCATTATTTCATCACTGTTGGCACAGAGTATTGCTGCAGCAGGTGTTGCAGATTTTAAGATTACTGTTGAATTCAAATAGGAGTTGCAAGGTTTACAACTTTGTCGAAAGTAATGCATACGATGAAAGATTTCCTGAAACTTCGAGACTGAAACGTGTTTTTAAAGAAAGTGAAGAAGGAGTAAAGCAAATGTGCGAGATCATAGAAAGAAATAGACGTGAGGCAGCTAAGGAAGCCAAGCAAGAATTTGCTATGGACATGGCAGAAAAGATGCTTCGCTCTGGCGAAGCTCTTGTTAAAATTGCTGAATATACCAGTTTGCCTAAAGAAAACATAGAGAGTATCGCAAAACGTCTTAATATTCCAGTATTATCTTAACCAAGTAGATAGTCAAACAATTCATGCCGACGGTAGAGAAAGTGCCGTCGGTTTTTTATTTGTCGCACTAAATTTTCGTTGAAAATTCTTTATGACGATGATATAATACAAAAGAGAAATATAATAATTCTGTTTTGTGAGGGAAACTATGCTTTACGATTATTTGCTTGAAAATTTTAAAACAAATACGCTAATATTTTTAAACGAAATTAAATATGCTGCGTCGGATGATGCTATCAGGCAGCAAATGAAAATGTTGGTGGATCAAGGACGCATTAGAAGATATGTTTCTGGAGCGTATTATATTCCGGAAACACTTTACGGCGTAGAACTTACACCATCAATCAACGATTATATAAGCAAAAAATTTCTTCTTGATGGGGATGGAGATGTCATTGGTTACATAGGCGGTCTTAAATTGGTCAATGAAGCAAGACTCACTACTCAATTCGCTGGAAATAAATATACAATTTATACTAACAAGGCAACAACTGGGATGAAAACCATAAAGGTCAAAGAATTTACGCTGACCATCAAGAAACCCATTTGCCCGATTACTAACGAAAACTATCTTGCGCTAAAATTTTTGACTATGCTTTTGGATTCTGAATTATATGCGGAAGTTAAGGGCCAGGAATATATCAGTGCCGTAAAATCTTACAGGGATAGACAAGGCCTGGACGAGGATGCGATCATGACCAATGCAGCTCTTTATCCGGACAAAATTTATTCTTTGTTGTATAACGGAGGATTGTTAAAGTATGTTGGATAGGGAAGAATTAAAGAAAATATTTTCGACAGTTTCTACTGCAATTGGGAAGGATGCTGTTTTTATTGAAAAAGATTATTACCAAACGTTGATGTTACAGGAAATAGCAAAGATTTCTGACAAGCTGGTTTTTAAAGGAGGTACTTCCCTTTCAAAGTGCTATGGTTTAATAAATAGATTCTCTGAAGATATAGATATATCAGCTACTTGTAAATTAACAGAAGGAGAAAGACGGAACATTTATCACGGAATCATAAATGCCGCTGTCACAATAGGGTTATCTTTTCCGGATGATTCAAAAACCAAAAGCAAGAGACTGTATAATAAATTTGTTTTTGAATACGATTCCGTAATTACTGAAACTAAACTTTCTCTCATAATAGAAACTAATTACAATGTACCTGTATATCCAGTTGCGATGACGGAGATTCCGAATTTCGTTTCTTTGTTCTTCATAAACAAATCGGTGGATTTGCCAGCGGATTTAGAATTACATCCGTTAGTTATGAATGTGCAACAACCAATAAGGACACTTATCGATAAATTGTTCGCTTTGTGTGATTATTATATGAAAGGTGAGCAAGCAGGGCACTCGAGACATCTCTACGATGTGCATTGTTTATATCGTAATATTAGAATTAATCAAGAATTTATTGATTTGTTTAAGAAGGTTCGAGAAGAGCGTGCTAGTTCTAAAATGAATCCTTCCGCGAACGCAGATGTTGATTTCAAATCTGTATTCAAAAAAGTTATTAATGACGATATTTATCGCAAGGATTATGAAAGCATCACGAAAATCTTGCTGTACGAGAAATGTGAATATGAAGATGTTCAAGAGTCTCTGATTAATATTTTGCACAACTTAAAAATTGACTGAATTTATACAAGTGCAACTACGGATGGCGCTAAGCCATCCGTTTTTTATTTGGAATTTAAGAAATATTTTTGCTGCGCACGAAGGTTCGTATACGATATGCCAGACTTTTATTTTTATGTTCACAAAAATTTCACAAAACTGACACAGAGAATACACTTAAAAACGCACAAACGTCTTGCGGGGGGGGACAGAGGTGGTATAATTTTTATGAACAGGAAAATAGCAATAGTTATATTGAAAAAATTTTATAATCTGAATCATCTGCTTTAAAGATATGTTGTCCAAAAGAGATTGAATTGAGATTATTTTTTGAGGAGTGTTATTGATGAAAAAAATAATTTTAACTTTAGCCTTATCATGTCTTAGCGTTAGTACCTGCTTTGCTTATAAAGGAGATTTGTTAGACAGGACCATCCAACAGATTTCTAATAACAAAGAAGCTTGGAATGTTGTTTGCGAAAGCGTTAATACCTCGGCGCTTGGTGCCCCTAGAGCTAGTGATTGGAGTCGTTGGTCATATGATAAAAGAGTAATAGAACTTAATAAGCAAATTCGGTATAACTATGGTCACTCTTTTGTAAATATATTCAGAGATGCGTATTCGCCTGATTATAAGAAAATACTTTTGGGTACTGCTGATAAATTGGACTTGAGTTGCTCCAAAGACGTTCTAATAAATGATGAAGACTACGAAAAAGTTGAAAAGCTGATAGTAGCCAAGGTAGTTCAAGAGTACGCAGATAGTGTCATCAAAAAATACGGACCTGATGCTTGGAAAAAAATAGAAGAGAGTACCAAAGCCAGAATTGACGCTATGCATGAAAGCAAGGCTCTTTCTGATGCAGAATACCAAAACATTAAAGGTGGTATTGCTTCAGCGGGTGTTGTGGGAGCTCTGACAGTTGGTAGCTTGAGCGGCTTTGCTCCTTATATGTTGGCAACATCATTGATTTATGATGTTGGCGCTTTATTAGGACTAGAAATGGGATTTGGGTTTGCTGCTCCTTTTATGCCCTGGTTAGGAGTTGTGTTGGGACCTGTTGGTTGGACTGCTGCAGGGGTATTTACAGCATTTACATTAGGAAATACAAATTGGGATAAGACTATTCAAGGCGTAGTGTTAATTTATAGCTATAGACAACAGTTCAAATATGCAGATAGATTAGCAAAAGTTAAATAATTTGCAATCAATTTAATTAAGTTGTTCCAGTAGATGTTGTTGATAATTAGTTGCCATCCGAAATTGTATTAGTAAATTTTAAAAGAACAGGGTTTGTAGTCAAACGGATGGCGTGAGCCATCCGTTTTTTGAATATTATTGGGTCGAAAAGAACCGAACTGGAAAATTGTCGGATCTCCAAACTTCATTGGGGGTTCCCAAAGTTTTTTGGGGTCACATCATAAACCTTTGTTTACATATGGACTTTTTATTCGTCGTCGTCGTATATACAGTAGTCTGTTTCTGTTTTCTTCGTACCTTTTAGCACAGGATTGTTTCTAGTTGAAAAGTTTCTGCATTTCCTTTCAAGTTATAAATTTGGGCAAAACTATATTAAATGAAAAAGAGCACAAGAGCAATACTTGCTCAGAAACATAAAAGGGTATAACAGACAAGCTTCTGTTGTACCCTTTTTGTCTTATAATTGTATGAATTTTGAAACAGACACTAACGAAGGCCCCAACGACAAACCCCAATATCTTCCCCCAAAGTTAGACCCCAAGGAAAGTTGACCCCAGCGACGTTTGGATACCTTTGATATGGTGCCTTTTTTGTTTAGCAACAAAAAAATTGAGAACAAACTAACAACTATAACAATTTTGATTAGCGCACCTATAAATTTTCTCCAAAACACAACACGTTATTCAAAATAATTCAAAATTTTTAAAATATTTTTCAAAAATATTGTTGACTCGTTTCAAGGTACGTGTTATAATTATTCCATAATTGTTGCTTGCGGATATTTTCTCCGGCTTGGAGAAAACTTTTAAATGTTTTGATTGTTTGGTAAGGAGTGACTTGTATGGGACCTTTTAAAAATATTTGGTGGGGTATTGGTATAACGGCTGCAATCTTGTACTATCAATCCAAGTATAGAGATGAAAAGATAGCTCGTGAAGCTTTGGAACGCGAGTTGGAAAAATATAAAAAAACACATGGGGGAGATGTTAATCTTCCTACGCTTTGGGATGGTGCAGTTTATCGTAAGTAATTTGCAGGAGACGTGAGATTTATGTTGGTTATAATTTTTCTCGTACTTTTATTTATACCATTTATCATTTACGCTATAAAAGAAAGTGAAAAGGAAAGGGAGAAGGATCCGGTTTCTTATAGTTTTAATTGTTTGATGAGATTATTAATATCATATATTTTCCGCTCTTGATAGAATTCTCTTCGCAGACTTTTTTATTTCAAAGCGAAAAATTAAAATGGTATCATATATACAGTTAAAAAATTTACGGGCGTACGAGTCCCGAGGTTATGTTGTTGTCCCCGGGAAGCATATGCCTTTTTGTTTCCTTGAGAACAATGGCAAAGTTTCTCAAGGGTTAGCATGCAACTAAAAATGCTAACGAGCAATTTATCGTCTTGCGCTATTGAAAGGAGATGATTAATTTGCGAGAATATGAAAACTTTTTTGACGAAAACGAAGACATCGATGAATACGAAGAGGACGAATACGACGGAATCGACGACATCAATGAATACGAAGATATCGACGAATATGATGAAATTGACGAATATGATGAAGAGTACACTAGACTTTTGGGTGAAAAACTTCTGTACTATCCGGAGGATTACAAAGCGGAAAAAAAGATGGAATTGTACGAAGCGTGGATAGCTGAGGGTGTCGAAGAAAATACTGAAGAAAACGTTGAAGAACAAGTTGTAGAACAGGTCGAAGAACAGGGAGAAGAACCATTTAACCTTGACAGTATTTTGGAGACTGAACCCAATCTTGAAGAGATGGTGGAAACACTGAAAGAGATTGTCGAGATCGTAAATAGCCTTGGCGCTTCCAAGATTAAAGTGAAAGTGGAAGGCGTTGACCGCCTCAACGCAAAAGAAAAATGGCTTTTTTTGAAGTCAAAAGTACAATATCGTGAATACTACGCCAATGTGTTTGGCTTTCGATATTCTGAAGATGAATATGGAATAAACAAAAAGCTTGACCAAGTAGAGCGAGTTGTCGAAGATGCTTGTGACTGCGTGATATATCCTTACTGTATTCAAGACCCGCATCTTCCGGATGACATTCAAGCTCCCTGTTTAAATAAAACCTGGGAGGATTATCTGAAGCTGCGTTTGGCAGACGAGCTTGAAAATTTTGATGAAGTCTATAGATTCCCTCTCTATGGACATCCCCATGGTCCTATGGCCTACGTCAATGTCACGGCAGAATTCGAGCATTATAAAATAAAGTAAAGTATTTTGAGTTCGCAGACTTTTTTATTTAATAAATCTGCTGAACTGAATTATAATAAATAACGTAGACAATCACTGAACAAAAAACTTAGGTATCTCAAGAAAGGAAGACGATACACATGGCAACAATGACTGTGGCAAGAGCACTTGCCAAACTTAAAACCATGAAAAAGAAAATGGATAAGATTATCGAAGATATCGGACTCTATGGCGGTATCAACAGCATGCAGCTGTCACCGCTGTCTACTAACAAAGATATCGAGACTAACCACAAGGAAGCGAGAGAGGCAATCGCTTCCAAAATAAAATCCTATAACGACCTCCTGAAAAACTATACTGTCCTGTATACTAAAATACAGGAGGCCAATAACCACAATACCATCCAAACAGAACGCTATGGTGAAATTACCGTGGCTACGGCCTTGGTATTAACCGGTCGTCTGTTGGAAACAGTCAAAAACTTCGCTGGTGCTATGGGAACAGCAGCAGCGACCGCAGAAAGATCCGCTAGTCAATTCAATAAGAATTTGACCGGCAGAGGTGTAGGATTCCCCTCGGATATGGTATCGGAGACACTGTTCTCCCAACCAGAGGTCCTTATAGCTTGGGATGAAATTGAGAGAGCTAAAAGCTTCCCCGATGAAATCCGAGAGATTAACGACCTCGTAAACGAGTGTAACGCACTCTCCACTATCGAAGTCGATGAATAAAAAATAAAAATTGGTGTTCCCTTGGTTAAGTGACCGGGGAACACCAACAAGTTCAGATATTTTAGTATAGGGCTAGCGAAGAACCGAAATTCAGTATGTGATTGTTCTTAAGAACTTTTGTGTTCTTATGCATTTTGAAATAAAAGCTCATAGTACAAAGATCACAGCTGAAAGTACATAGTTGCATAGTTCATAGCTTGCAGTAGAGAGCTCATATCAAATCCTACGTTAAATGCTTTGGCACCCACTACTTGCCGCTTGGTTCATCATGTAGGCTGCCAGCTTTATACTTAAATATATAAACCGTCTCTTTCTGTCAATCGTGACTTATAATTGTCACGATTGTCTGGAGACGGTTTATTTTTTTTATTATTTTTTGTATCTAATTCCGTAGCTAATTGCTTTTGTCGGGCAGATACCTTTACATTTGCCACAACCAATGCATTCTGCGTCGCCAACCTTTTGGCAGTCCATCAAGCAATGGCGGATACATTTATTACAGCTGATGCATTTGCTTTCATCAACCTTGATAGCGAAGATGGACAGCTTACTAAAGAGACTGTACCAAGCACCCAAGGGGCAGATAAAACGACAGAAGGGTCTGTAGATAAAAATCGCTGTAATTAAAAGCACAACACCTAAAAGAATCCTGAAGTCGTTGATGAGGGCATACCCAAAGGGATTGCCCTGGGAAATCATAATCAAGGCATTCAAAAGACCATTAGGACAAAAATCTGAACAGAATGCAGGATCAAGATTACCATTGGTAAAGATGATGAAGAGGGGCAAGAGCAGAATGAAAAATACTGCTAGCACATACTTTAAACAGGATAAACGTGCCGTCCAAACGCTCTTGCCAATTTTAGGAGAAGGAATTTTATAGAGTAAATCTTGCAGTAGACCAAATGGGCAGAGCCAACCGCAGATAATACGACCAAGTAAGAGGCTGGGCAAAAGAATACTTGCCAAGGCAACGAATTTCGCCTTACTAAGCCCGCCGTTAAAAAGCAGCTGGAGTCTTCCTAAGGGGCAACCCGTTGCCGCGCCAGGACACCATTGACAATTGAGCCCGGGCACGCAGTAGCTTCTCAGAGATATGGGCTTTTTCGTAAAGAAATTTATATTATAAAGAATGCTTGCGCAAAGCTGCGTCAAGAAGCGTTTTATCTCTAGGTTCATAATAAGTCCTTTCGTTTGATATTGTGGGTGATTATAACAAAAGAACTGTTAGCAGCAAAGCTTATTTAACGTAGCCGCCTTTTTTCAGCCAAGCAGTTACATCGGCTTCGCTATCGCCTACGCGACCACCACGAATATCAATGCCTTCTTTAATATTTGCTTTAGGTGCAAGCTTTGCTAAATCGTTAAGACTGGTGCCAAAAGCACTGCCTTCATGAGTAACAAAGGGAACGATATTTTTGCCAGTCATATCATTTGCTTCAAAGAAGGTGAACAAGGGCATGGGAAGAGTTCCCCACCAGTTAGGATAGCCAACGAAAACAGTATCGTATTGCTTAAGGTTATCGACCTTAGCTTTTTTTAATTCCGGACGAGCATTAGCTTGCTGTTCTTTTTTAGCTTCGTCGATGAGCGCATGATAATTGCTGGCATAAGTTTTTACAGTTTCTACGCGGAACATGGCTGCACCAGTTTGCTTTTGAATCATATTCGCAACCTTTTGCGTATTACCGCTTTGAGAGAAATAAACTACGAGAGCTTTGTCGTTAGTTACCTTGGGAGCTTCCGTAGCTTGAGCTTTAGCAGGAGCTGGAGCAGCTGCTTTTTTATCGTTACCGCCACAACCAACACAGAACATGGAAATTAAAGCAGTAGAAAGTGCTAAGATTTTAAAAAGTTTCATGGGAATTTCCTCCTTTTTTCATGTAACTATAGTTTAAAATAAAATTTTAAAAATGTCTAATACTTATGCAAGATTATTTACTATGCTTAAAAAGCATGATTTGCTTAAGCGTAGAATTCTCGTGAAAATTTTGTAATTAAAATTTTGCTTACGAATTTTTTCCGTTTATGACATCGACAGATGGAAATATTTTTAAATGAAAATCGTTACGAACATATTATAGCTTGCGGTAGCAAGTACCTGTCAACAGCAGCTCATAATTTTTTTAGAAATTTTTGCTTTAAAAATCATATTGTTTATTTCATTATATAAAATAAAACAAAAACACAGCAACAATTCTATGCCCTAGAGGTATTGAAATCTATGAGAAATAACAATTTGCTATTTAATGCAAAGCGTTTATAATTATGATTAGAAGAATAAATCTGCTAATTATATGCTTAAAGGGCATGTGATTTTTTAGGCAGGGCTAATGGAGGTGCTTGCATTGGAACTTAGAGTACTGAAATATTTTTTGCAAATCGTAGAAGATGAACAATTTATTAAAGCTGCGGAGTCCTTACATATTACTCAGCCGACTCTTTCAAGGCAAATTGCCGAGCTAGAAGAAGAGTTAGGCGTTTCCTTATTTAATAGAAATTCTAGAAGAGTGGAGCTGACAGAAGAGGGCTACATCTTAGCACGTAGAGCTCGCGAGATCCTGAATTTAACAAATATTTCCTTAAGTGAGTTGAAAAATTTTCAGAACGACGTGTCGGGCACCATTTCCATTGGCATGGGTGAGTATAAGTCCGTAATGGTAATTCCGAAAATTATCAAAAGCTTCTTAGAAAAATACCCTAAAGTTAATTTTGATATCTTTACTAGTTCCACGGATATTATTACAGAAAGATTGGATAACGGTCTTCTTGATATGGGTTTATTAATGAAACCGACTAATATTGAAAAGCTTAACTATATTCAGGTGCCTGTGAAGGAACGTTGGGGCGTAATTATGCGTGCGGATGATCCTTTGGCTGCGAAAAAGTATGTGACAATTGATGATTTAAAGGATAAACATCTTATTTTTGCTAGTCGCAAGAATTTGCATCACGATTTGAAAAACTGGTTCAGAGGCACTTTCAAGGACGCGAATGTGCGATTCACTAGTAACCTGCCTACTAACGGAGCTATTATGGTTTTGAATAATTTAGGTTATTCTCTTTGTATCGAAGGAGGAAAAAATATTTGGGACGATAAGCTTTTGGTCTTTAGACCTCTGAGTCCCCTCTTAGAAGAAACAACAATTATTGCCTGGAAGAAAGATGAGGCCCAAACAAAAGTTGTGAGTCGTTTTATCAAGCACGTAGAAGAATGTTTAGAAAAAGGATTGGATGAAATTGACTGAGAAACTGCTTTTTTCTAATAGGGATTTAAAAAAGTTAATAATTCCTTTAACCCTGGAGCAGATTCTTTTCATGCTTGTGGGCGTGGCCGACACTTTTATGGTGGCTCAGCTGGGCGAAGAAGCAATTAGCGGGGTAACGCTCATAAATATTTTGGAATATTTTATGTTTACCTTAATGTCTTCCATTTGTTCAGGTGGGGGAATTGTTATCTCGCAGTATCTCGGAGCCAAGCAGCCTAAGGAGGCTAAGCACGCTTGCGAGCAGCTTTTAAGTCTTGCCATGGCAATCGGGCTTATCTTCATGATTTCTGGAATCATCTGCCACCGTGAGTTCCTGCAGTTACTTTATAAAAATGTTGATGCATCTGTTATGGAAGCAGCCGATACGTATTTATTTGTAGCGCTTTTCTCCATACCCTGTATTGCTATTCATCAGGCAGGAAGCTCCATGTTTCGTTCTATGAACGAAAGTAGGATTGCCTTGCGCACGGTAATTGTCCTCAATGTTACAAATATTGTGGGCAATTATTTGGCAGTGTACGTCTTGCATGCCGGGGTATTTGGAGTAGCTTTAGCAACGGTATTGGCTCGCATTCTCGGGAATTTGTTGATGCTTTATTTTGCGGCGCAAAAACGTTTCCCGCTGCACATCAATTACGGCAATTGCTTGAGTATTGACGGGGCTATGGTGAAGAAAATTTTAGGCATTGCTCTGCCTAATGGTTTGGAAAACGGACTCTTTGCTGCAGGCAAGGTCATGATGACGAGTATCATTGCGCTCTTTGGAACCGTGCAGATTGCGGCCAACGCAGTGAGCAATACTTATCAAATTATCGCTATTTTTGTAGTTAATGCCATTAACATGGCAATGATTACTGTTGTCGGTCAGTGCATTGGCGCAAGAGAGTACGAGCAAGCAAAATTTTACGTGAAAAAGCTTTTGAAAATTTCTTGGATTGCAACTGCTTCCTTAAGTACCTTAGGAATTTTAGCTTTGCCTCTGACTTTAAAATATTACAATGTTTCCGAACAAACTGCTAGGCTCGTGATCGAGCTTGTAATCATTCATAATATTGCCGCAACAATTTTACAACCACTCTGCTTTAATTTGCCAAACGCGATTAGGGCCACGGGCGATGTTAAATTTTCAATGAACGCTGGTATCGGTTCTATGTTAATCTTTCGCATCCTGATGGCTATTATCTTCGGCGTTCTCCTTGATTGGCAAATCTACGGCGTGTGGTTGGCAATGGTTGCCGATTGGCTCGTACGAGCTATTTGCTTTAGTTATCGTTGGCGCAGCGAAAAATGGCGTGCTTATAGAGTTGTTTAAAAAAATTTATGAAGAAAGGCAGTGAAAAGATGCAATATAAAAAAATTTTGACAGCAATTTGCATGAGCTCCGCGTTATTGTGTGTAGTTGGTTGTGGGGCAAGCAGTAATACGGCTAAAGCTACGGAAAATAATGCAGCTAAACCTCAAGCAACAGCAAGCTCTACAAATGTAAATGTTAAAGACGAACTCGTGCTTATTAAAGGTGGTAAATTTATTATGGGAAGTCCCGATAGCGAGGCTTGGCGCAGCAAGGACGAAAATCAGCACGAGGTAACAGTAGGTAATTTTTATTTGAGTAAGTACGAGGTAAAGCAGTCCGACTACGAAGCCTTGATGCATAAGAATCCAAGCGAATTCAAGGGTGCGAAGCTTCCTGTAGAAAGCATTACCTGGTTCGATGCCATTGCTTATTGCAATGAGCTAAGCAAAAAGGAAGGCTTGACTCCTGTTTATAAAATTGACGGAACTAATGTGACCTGGGATTTGAGTGCTAACGGCTATCGCTTGCCTACTGAAGCCGAGTGGGAATACGCATGTCGTGCAGGCACAAAAACTCCCTTTTACACACCGCACTCCATAACTCCTAAGGAATGTAATTACTACGGTCATTATCCTTACGAGATCGAAGGAAATTATTTTAACAGCGGCTCCATGCAAACCCAACCTGGTGAATATCGTGAAAGAACTGTTAATGTAGATAGCTTTGAACCAAATCCTTTTGGTTTATATAATATGCATGGTAATGTTGGCGAATGGGTCTGGGATTTTTATGCACCCTACGCAAAATCACAAAATAGTATCGGACCAAATGAGGGGACGATGAAGGTTTATCGCGGTGGTGCATGGAACGATTTTGGCAAACATTTACGCAGCGCTTACCGTGCAGCACATAATGCAGATATGTCCAGCTTTGGTGTTGGCTTTAGAGTTGCACGTAATGCAGAGCCGGGCAAGGACAGCTTGACCAGTACTTTGGTTAAAAAGAATTTGAACAAAAGCAAGGTTTTACTTGCTTACTATTCTTGGGGCGGCACAACTGAGGGAGTAGCCCAAAAAATTGCTGGTCATGTAAATGCAGATGTTTTTGAAATCAAAATGCAGGTTCCTTATTCCAATAGCTACCATACCGTTTTGGACGAAGCACAAATCGCGCAACGTCAAGACGCAAGACCTCCACTGTCTACCCACGTAAAAGACATGAGCCAATATGATGTTATTTTACTTGGTTATCCTAACTGGTGGGCTTCCATTCCCATGCCCATCGCAACCTTCCTCGAAGAATATGATTTCAAGGGCAAGACAGTTATTCCTTTCTGCAGTAATGGTGGAGGACGCTTCGGACAAAGTATTACGACTATCGCCAAGCTTATTCCCGACGCAACCATCGGACAAGGACTGACCGTTCATTATTCCGGTGGCAGCAGCCTTCCTTCCGACATCGATAAGTGGCTCGATGCGAATGGGGTAAAGATCAATTAGCAATTAGCAATTAGTAAAGAGCAATTGAGGATGGATTTTGCGAAGCAAAGTCCGTACGATAAAACTGAATATATTCTATATTCAATACACAATAATCATATAAGGAGTTGGAATTATGAAAACACAAGAAAAAATCGTACAAACTGCTGGTAGAAATGTTTTGGGAGAATTCGCCCCGGATTTTGCCCATTTTAATGACGATGTGCTCTTTGGTGAAAATTGGAACAACCAAGACATCGATTTAAAAACCCGTACCATTATTACTGTTGTTGCTTTAGTTTCTTCTGGTATTACCGATTCTTCTTTGAAATATCATTTGGAAAATGCTAAAAAGCATGGCGTAACTAAAAAAGAAATCGCAGCTATTTTAACTCATATTGCTTTTTATGTTGGCTGGCCCAAAGCTTGGGCCGCATTCCCCATGACAAAAGAAATTTGGAGTGACACTTGTGATGCAAGTGATGCAAAAGCTCTGCATGAAGCTTCTATGGTCTTCCCCATTGGTGCACCAAATGACGGTTATGCTCAATATTTTGTAGGTCAAAGCTATTTAGCACCCGTTTCCACTTCTCAAGTAGGTATTTACAATGTTACCTTCGAACCTGGTTGCCGTAATAATTGGCATATCCATCACGCACAAAAGGGCGGCGGACAAATTCTTGTTTGCGTAGCAGGTCGTGGTTACTACCAAGAATGGGGCAAGGAAGCGATCGAAATGAATCCTGGCGATTGCATTAACATTCCTGCCGAGGTTAAACATTGGCACGGGGCAGCTCCCGACTCTTGGTTCTCCCACTTAGCAGTAGAAGTTCCCGGCGAAGCAGGAGCAAACGAGTGGTGCGAAGCAGTTAGTGACGACGATTACAACAAGTTGAAATAATAAAAAATTAGCAATTAGCAAAGAGCAATGAGCAATTGTGGTTGGATTTGCTTCGCAAATCCTTTTGATTAAAATGATTTTGTTTCGCTAGTTTGTTTTTGCATTTTCCCTCTGTATATGATAAAATTTATCTATACTTGTGTCTGCAGGTTTTGTGCAGACTTTGAGGAGTAAAAGGGAAAATTAATCATAGAGGAGGGTTGTAAATAATGGAAGAAAAAGTTGTTGCAACACCTGAAAAAGAAGTTTATTCACGAAACTTTATCGAAGTAATCATTGATAAGGATTTGGAAGAAGGCAAGTACGAGCAAATTTGTACCCGTTTTCCACCGGAACCCAATGGCTATTTGCATATCGGTCATGCTAAGTCCATCCTTTTGAACTATGGCCTTGCTAAAGAATATAATGGCATTTTCCATATGCGTTTTGACGATACTAATCCGACGAAGGAGAAGATTGAATTCGTTGAATCCATCAAAAAAGACATTCAATGGCTTGGTGCCGACTGGGGCGACCACCTTTATTACGCATCCGATTATTTCCAACAAATGTATGAGGGAGCTGTTAAGCTCATCAAAAAAGGTAAGGCCTTCGTCTGCGAGCTTACTGCAGACCAAATCAAAGAATATAGAGGTACCTTCGACCAACCTGGTAAGGAAAGTCCGTATAGAAATCGTTCCATCGAAGAAAACCTTGATCTGTTCGAAAGAATGAAAAACGGTGAATTCGCTGATGGCACTTATGTTCTGCGTGCAAAAATTGATATGGCATCTCCTAATATTAATATGCGTGACCCAGTCATTTACCGCGTAGCTCACATGACTCATCATAATACTGGTGACAAATGGTGCATTTATCCTATGTACGATTTCGCTCATCCTATTGAAGATGCAGAAGAACATGTAACTCACTCTATTTGCACCTTGGAGTTTGAAGACCATCGCCCTCTGTACGATTGGGTGCTGAGAGAGCTTGAGTATCCTAATCCTCCGCAGCAAATCGAATTTGCTAAGTTATATCTGAAAAATGTTGTAACCGGCAAGCGTTATATTAAGAAGCTTGTTGAAGAAGGCACTGTTGATGGTTGGGACGATCCTCGTCTTGTATCCGTCGCAGCACTGCGTCGTCGCGGCTTCACTCCTGAATCCATTCAAAAATTCGTAGAGCTCTGTGGTGTTGCCAAAGCCAACAGTTCAGTGGATTATGCAATGCTGGAATACTGCATCAGAGAAGACTTAAAATTAAAGGCTCCTAGAGTTATGGGTATCATTGATCCTATAAAGCTTGTTATCGACAATTATCCTCAAGGACAAAGCGAGCTTTTAGTTGCGCCGAACAATCAGGAAAATGAAGCGATGGGTACAAGAGAGATTTCCTTCTCCAAGGAGCTCTATATCGAGCGTGAAGATTTCATGATTGAGCCTCCGAAAAAATATTTCAGAATGTTCCCTGGCAACGAAGTTCGTTTGATGCATGCTTATTTCGTTAAATGCACTAGCTATGAGACCGATGAAAATGGTAAGGTAACTGTTATTCATGGCACCTACGACCCGGCAAGTAAGGGTGGCACTAGTCCTGATGGTCGTAAGGTTAAGGGCACCATTCATTGGGTTGATGCAACAACTGCAATTCCTTGCGAATGCCGTCTCTACGAAAATCTTATCGACGAAGAGAAGGGCGTTTATAACGAAGATGGTTCTATGAACATTAATCCTAACTCTTTAACTGTTGCTCATGCTTATGTGGAAAAATATTTAGAGAGTGCTCAGGCTTACGATCGCTTCCAATTCGTTCGTAATGGTTTCTTCTGCGTGGACCCCAAGGACTCCACACCTGGCGCGCTTGTTTTCAATCGCATCGTTTCTTTAAAGAGCTCCTTTAAGCTTCCTAAATAATAAAACTTAAACTTAGTTCCCCGACTCAATTTGGGTTGGGGAATCTTTTTGTGTAGAATTTGCCTAAAAAAAATCCCCGACTCGAATTAGAATCGGGAATTTTTTTAGGCAGATGCTTCAATGAATTCTTTAAATCTTGGTAGCGTGAGCTCTAAGCAACCGTATTCACTCACTTTGACAATTCCTTTTTTTAATAAGCGGTCACGATAGACGCTGTAGACGTTTTTTTCCATAGCTAGTATGTTTCTGACGTCCTCGGCTTTGCCGTTAGGTGTTTTTATCAATGCTTGTAGAACAGTTTTATCTTTCGAGGAAAGCTCACTCCAAATTTTTTTATAGACGTAGTCCCTTAAAATAATGTCGTATTCGTCGATTACTTTTTCATAGGAGCAATTGCGCTTAAAGCAAAGGTTTCCTAGAACCTGGTATGCGTAAGGATAGCCTTTGGTAAATTCAGCCATTTTTAACGCAGTATTAGAATCTAAAGAAAATACTTCTTGATATTTTAACATTATTAAAGAAAGACTAAGGGGTTCCATATATATTTTGGGGGCTCGGTATAAAAACGTTAAAGTTTTTTCGTTTTGTAAGTCGTAGACATTTTCATATAATCCGGTCATGATCAAAAAAACGTTATAGTTTTTTCTAATGTATATTTGAAATTGACTCACGAACTCTCTTACATTTTGATTGTTGGAAATTTCGTCAATGGTTATAAGCAGTTTTTTACCGTTTTGGGAAAGCTCGTCGAGTAAATCTTCTAAAATTATTGCAGGATCTTCGAATTTATTTTCTTTATTAAATTCTACTCCGCCAATCCCAGGGATGGAAAGATTAAATTTTGCGTTACTGAAAATGCTTTTTAATGATTGGTTTCTGTAAAATGAAGCCAGAAGCATTTCTAGTAAATTGCGTTCCGGGTTTAAATCAACGACAATCCAGTTACTCTCTTCTCTAAATTTATTAGCTATGGAAGTCATGGTAACTGTTTTCCCAGAACCTCTAACACCAGTTAAGATGCATACCTGTGCTTCTGGATTGTCGCTGTTAAAGCTTTCGATAATTTCCAAATTGTTATTTTGTTCAATATAACTTTGTGGCTCTTTGCCAAATCCTAAGGAGAATGGATTAGTCATAAAATCACCTTTTATACCCTTTTATACCTTTAAATTTACTTTTATACCTTTTTATACCTTCGAATTTACTTTTATACCTTTTTATACCTTTGTGTATATTGTACTATACCTGGTCGCATTTTTCAATCATAATTAACTGTTGCTTTTGTAGTAATCACTCAGATTGCTTCAATTAGGTTCAGCGCATAGGTAAGTGTTCGCTCGTAACTGTGTACCTGTTGCGTATTTATAATTCAGATGGAATATGTTATAATTAGTCCATCTTTATATTGGTAAAATTTTGGAAAAACTTTATGCGTAAGGACGCGAAAGGAAATATTCTTATGGATAAAAAAATAAGACATAGAATTGCTTCTTGCTGCGGTATTTTGCTTTTAGGAACCTGCGTGCTGGGCTGCAGCTTCTTTAATGGCGAGGCCAATGCTAAAAGCAAAAAAAATAAGCAAGGTGATAAGCAGGTTACAGCTACAAGCGAAAAAAATTCGGAACAAAAATTTGCAGACGGTGTAGTTGTATCCACGAAGCCGACCAAGGCTAATGGAGCGATAAAACAAAATGTAGCGAATATTTTCCATGACGTACGCGGCATTAAGACTCCGCTAGAAAATGTTCCCGTGGAAGCAAGGCAGTATGCGGCAGTGGAATGGAAAACCGATATTCCTGCCAATGAAAAATTTATTTACATTGACAAGATGACTTTCAAATTATATTTAATTGAAGGCAACAAGGTTATCGGCTTCTGTGATTGTGCTCTCGGTAAGAATCCTGGTCAAAAGGTCAAGAGCGGTGACATGACTACTCCACATGGGGTTTTCCCTATCGAAGAGATTAATGACGCAAGCTATTGGTCCCATGATTTTAAAGACGGCAAGGGAGAGATTCCCAATGCTTATGGTCCTTGGTTCTTCTACCTCAATACTTATAATTTGAGTAAGGGTAATTGGGACGGCATTGGTATTCACGGAACTAATCCTGACGAACGTTTTGTAAAGACGGTAACTGACGACGCTTATCATAGAGCATCCGAGGGTTGTATCCGTCTTTTGAACGATAATGTGTTAAAACTTAAAGAACATGCTAAAGTAGGCATGAAGGTTGTAATTAAAGGCGACGCCTCCAATTGATATTATGAAAAAGCAAAATAAATTCTTAAAAAATTTTTTAAGTGCCGCTGGTATGGCACTGCTTTTGGGAAGTTTTTCATTTACAGCTTTGGCAGCTGATTCTCAAAATAAAATTGAAGAAGGAAAATTTGCCAAGACAAAAACTAAATTAACCCAAGAAGAAAAGGCTAAAAAAATTACAGCCGATTTAGGCGTGCAACCTAACAAAAAGCAAGCGAAAAAAACTAAGGCGAAAAGGGGTGCAACGACTAAAGCCGAGGAGCAAGCAGTTCCAACTGAACCTGTGCAACCTGTCGAACCGCCCAAACCAGTTGAACCGCCCAAGCCTCAAAGCATAGTTGTCTCTGTAGCCGGGGACTGCACGATGGGTTCCTACTTAGAAGAAGGACAAATTTTCGATCCTGAATATCGTGAGCCTGGTTCTTACGAAGCTTATTACAGTGCTAATGGACCGACCTATTTCTTCCAAAACGTGCAAGAAATTTTTGCCAATGACGACTTTACTTGGATTAATCTTGAAGGTCCATTGTCTCACTATGGTCCGACGGAGATAAAAACTTTTCCCATTCGCTGTCATCCCGAAGAGGTCAATACTTTAAAGGCTGGTTCTGTGGAGGTATGTAATATTGCTAACAACCACATTTATGACTGTGGTTGGGACGGCTTTAACGATACGGTTAAGATTCTTACAGAAAATAATTTAGGTATCAGTGGGGAAGGACACAAATATACGACAACTAAGAATGGTATTAAGATTACCTTTTTAGGTTATACTTCTTTTGCGGCCAATTCCGAGCTATATGATATGATTAAAAAAGATATTATACAAGCTCGCACCGAAGGCAGCAATGTAGTTATGGTGCAATTCCACGGTGGTGAGGAAAGAATCTACTATCCACCCTACGACCAACAAGAAGTTTTCCGTTATACCATTGATACCGGTGCTGATGTAGTAATTGGTGCTCATCCTCATGTTATTCAAGGCATTGAGATGTACAAGGGCAAACCGATTTGTTACAGTATGGGCAATTTCTCCTTTGGCGCCAACTGGAATCCTGTTGATAAGGATACCTTTATTTATCAAGCAACCTTTACAATGACTGCGGATAAAAAAGTTTCCTTGACTGCCCAAAAGGTTATTCCTTGCCGGATTTCATCTGTTTCTTATCGTAATGACTTCTGTCCGACTATTTTAACCGGTGAAGAGGGCGAGAGGGTTATCAATCGCTTAAGAGAATACAGCTCTATTTTCCCTGTACCATATAATTTTTGATTAACCAAAGAAATTTTCATAGCTTTTTTCATATTTATTAGTAGACTGATATGGGGTTAATTTGATAAAATATATGTGTTGTATTTTAATTTTTTAACAGTGTTGTTTTTTTGAGGAGCGATTCCCTTTGCATTTTAGAAAAATTTTAACCTTATGTGCTAGCTTAGCTTTGAGTTTTTGTATTAGTGCTACCGCTTTGGCTTCCTTCCGTAATGGGGACGAGGGTCAAGAGGTTCTGGATTTGCAAAAACGTTTAGTTGAGCTTAATTATCCAATATCTTCTTTAACAGGTTTTTATGGCGATGAGACTGAGGGTGCTGTCAAGGCTTTCCAACAAAATGCTGGCTTAGAAGCCGACGGCGTTGTTGGTCCCGCAACCTTTAGAGCTATCATGAATAAAGAAATGCCCGTCAATCGTGCCGAAGCCCCCGTGGTAAAGAGAGTTCTCAATACAGCCATGAGACTGCTTGGTACACCCTATGTATTTGGTGGTACAACTCCTTATGGTTTTGACTGCTCTGGCTTTGTGCAATATTGCTTTAGAGCTGCAGGCATTGAGTTGCCTCGTACCTGCGATGCGCAAATCTATGTCGGTAGACCTATTCAACCGAGCCAACTGCGTCGGGGCGATCTTGTTTTCTTCACCACTTATGAACCAGGCGCTTCCCACGTAGGTATTTATCTTGGCGACGGCAATTTCATTCATGCTGGTGGTAGAGCCGTAAAAATTTCCCCGGTATTTACAGATTATTACGGTTGTCGTTGGTATGGCGCTTGTCGTATTCGTTAAAAATTAAAATATTTTTTTGAAACACTTGCGTTCTACAAATCTTCGTGGTAGAATACTGTGGTACGAAAAAATATTATTTCTATAAAAATTGGTTTAGCAGGAGGTGAATTTCGTGCCTAACATTAAATCTTCTATTCGTAGTGTAAAAACTGATGCAGAACGTCGTGCAGCTAACGGCCCTGTAAAAGCAGGCGTTCGTAACGCAGGTCGCAAAGTAGAAGCATTAGCTAAAGCTGCTGACAAAGCAGTTGCAGCTGAAGCTCTCGTTAATGCATCCAGCTTACTCGATAAAGCAGCTCGCAAAGGCGTTATTTCTAAGAACGCAGCAGCTCGTAAAAAATCCAGACTTGCTAAGAAAGTTAACGCAATGGCTTAATCTTTTGGATTTGTCAAAGGCATCGCTTGAGGGCGATGCCTTTTTTCTATATTCGACTTACCCATGCGCTGAACCTAAACACTCTTAACTCATATTTACATTTCCCGTCTTAAAATGATATAATAAACTGTTACAATAAATCTTACAAAAGGAGTTACGAAGCCGTCTATGTCTAGTCAAAAAAACATTCGCAACTTTTCTATTATCGCTCATATAGATCATGGCAAGTCAACACTTGCCGATAGGCTCATTGAATATACTGGTACTTTGTCCAAACGCGAGATGGAGGAACAAATCCTTGACTCCATGGATTTGGAGCGTGAACGGGGCATTACCATTAAGGCTCAAGCTGTACGCAGCATGTATACTGCAAAAAATGGTGAGGAGTATATGTTGAATTTTATCGATACTCCAGGTCATGTGGATTTTACTTATGAAGTTTCTCGTGCGCTTGCTGCTTGTGAGGGCGCGTTGCTTGTTATCGATGCAACTCAAGGTATTGAGGCGCAAACCTTGGCTAATGTTTATTTAGCGTTGGATAATGATCTAGAAATTATACCTGTAATTAATAAAATAGATTTACCTTCTGCGGATCCGGACCATGTGAAAAAAGAAATCGAGGATGTCATCGGTATCGATGCATCTGATGCGGTGCTTTGTTCCGCGAAAACCGGTCTTGGTATCGAAGATGTTTTAGAAGCCATTGTCGAACGTGTGCCTGCACCCCAAGGAGACAATGAAGCACCACTGAAAGCTTTAGTCTTCGACTCCAAGTTTGACGCATACAAGGGGGTTGTGCTTTATATCCGCGTGATGGAAGGCAGCATTAAAAAGGGACAAAGGATTCGTATGATGGCGACTGGCGCCGAGTTCGATGTTACCGAGGTCGGTTATTTCAAGCCTAACCTTGTAAATGTGGACGAGCTTACTGCAGGTCAGGTAGGTTTCTTTGCTGCTTCTATTAAAAATGTTAAGGATGCTCGCGTAGGTGATACGGTAACCGATGCGAATAATCCAGCGCCCCATGCGTTGCCTGGCTATCGCAAAGCAACGCCTATGGTTTATTGCGGATTGTATCCTGTAGAAAATTCTGATTACGATAACCTGCGTGATGCTTTAGAAAAATTACAGCTCAACGATGCTGCCTTAGTTTTTGAGCCCGAGACTTCTACAGCTCTTGGCTTTGGTTTTCGATGTGGTTTCCTTGGACTTCTTCATATGGACGTTATTAAGGAACGTCTCGAAAGAGAATACGGCTTAACCTTAATCACTACCGCGCCCAACGTTATTTACGAGGTTGTGCGTACCAACGGAGATATTGAGATGATCGATAATCCGTCTATGTTCCCCGACCCAACCTTCATCGACCATGTTGAAGAGCCCTTCGTTAATGCGACCATCATCGTGCCTAAGGATTATGTTGGTGCAGTTATGGAGCTGTCCCAAGAAAAACGTGGGGAATATGACAATATGACTTATCTTGACGATACCCGCGTAATGATTCACTATGCCTTGCCTCTGTCCGAGATTATTTTCGATTACTTCGACAGATTGAAATCATGTACTCGTGGTTACGCATCGCTTGACTACGAGCTGTCCGGTTATCGCGATTCTAATCTTGTGAAGGTTGATATTTTGCTTAACGGCGAGCAGGTTGACGCACTCTGCGCAATTGTGCATAGAGAAAATGCTCGCGTACGTGGTCGTCAATTGGTAGAAAAATTGCGCAGCTTGATTCCTCGTCAAATGTTCGAGATTCCTGTGCAAGCTGCTATTGGTAATACAGTTATCGCTCGTGAAAATGTTAAGGCTATGCGTAAGGACGTCTTAGCAAAATGTTACGGCGGCGATATTTCTCGTAAGCGCAAATTACTGGAAAAACAAAAAGAAGGTAAGAAGCGTATGAAACAAGTCGGAAATGTTGAACTGCCTCAAGAAGCTTTCATGGCTGTGCTTAAGATGGATTAACGGGGAAACTCGCGATAATCGTCTTATGCTTCGTTGTCGTCGTTTAAGGCAGAAGTCTGTACGTTTCAGTACTATCCTTCTGCCTTAAACTCCTGCCGCCTCGCCTAAAACGATTCTTACGAGTTTCGGTGATAAGAGAGGGTACGATTAAAAATGTACGACTCCCTCGGCCGCCTCGCATATGGCCTGCTCTGAACGTTTTGTGTGGATTGAGACTTGCGATAATCGTCTTATGCTTCGTTGTCGTTGCCTCGCCTAAAACGATTCTTGCGAGTTTCGGTGATAAGAGAGGGTACGATTAAAAATGTACGACTCCCTCGGCCGCCTCGCAGCTGACATACTCTGAACGTTTTGACGAAATCCGCGGTTCGGATTTTTGCTGACTTGATGTTAAACGACAAATTATTAATTATAGGCGTGCCTTTGGGCACGCCTAAATTTTAGGGAAGGAGAGCAGTATGAATTTCGAAGCTGTTTACGTACATATTCCTTTTTGCAAGCAAAAATGTTTATATTGCGACTTTCCTTCCTACGCAGGTTTTACTTGCGAGACCATGAAGGCTTATGTGGATGCAGTTGTGCAAGAAATTCGCTTGAGATCCTTTGAGGCGAGCAAGGTTAGTCAGTGTGACACCATTTTCTTTGGTGGAGGTACGCCGAGTATTTTATCTGCAAATGAAATCAAGTTAATCGTCGATGAATTAAAAAGCTCGGGCTTTTGGAAAAATCCTCGCGAGGCGACGATTGAAGTCAATCCTGGTACAGCTGATTTAGCTAAACTTAAGGATTTGCGCGAGATGAGTTTTAATCGCATTAGCTTTGGTGTGCAATCCTTGAGTAATACGGAACTGAAAACCATTGGACGTATTCATACGTCTGAGGAGGCATTGAACACAATTAACATGGCTCGTGAGGCAGGATTTTTCCGCATTAATGCGGATTTTATATACGGCTTGCCTGGTCAAACGTTAAAATCTTTAGAATCTACCT
This sequence comes from Phascolarctobacterium sp., assembly GCA_030523325.1. Classification (GTDB taxonomy): domain Bacteria; phylum Bacillota; class Negativicutes; order Acidaminococcales; family Acidaminococcaceae; genus Phascolarctobacterium_A. The sequence continues at coordinate 26,296 of JAUNIS010000012.1, read as the reverse complement.
TAGAAGCAATCACTCAAACCAACATTGAACATCTATCTGCCTATAGCTTGATTCTTGAAGAGGGCACTCCCTTAGAAAAATTAGTGAGCTCCGGTAAATTAGTTTTGCCTGACGAAGATGTAACTGCTGATATGTACGATTATGTGCAAAGCTTTTTGCCATCACAAGGGTACAAACGATACGAAGTTTCGAACTACGCGCGTTCAGGTGGCGAGTCGGCTCATAACATGGTTTACTGGGCTTATCATCCTTACATAGGTTTTGGTGCAGCAGCCTGCAGTTTTACAGGTAAAGTACGTTTAACGGCGACCAGTGATGTTCAGAAGTATATTAAAAATATTGAAGCCTTGCGAAATTCTACAGCCTTCGGTGTAGATGCAAAGCTTCAAGAGAAATCACTTTCTTCCATATATAATAATGAAGAGCTTTATGAGGTGGAAAATCTATCCCAGGATGAATTAATTGCAGAATATATGTTCATGGGACTCAGGACTGTGAAGGGTGCCAATTTAACCGAGGGCAAGGCAAGATTTGGCGTGAATATCTTGCAAGAATTTTCTGCAGAGCTTGAGCCATTTTTTAAGGATAATTTACTAGCCTACGATGAAGAAACAAATTATCTGCGTCTCACAGAGGCCGGCATGGCAGTTGGCAATCTAATTTTCGAGGCGTTTATCAAATAATGAGAGAGTCGAAGTCAGTTGAGTGGAAACACTCAACTTATTTTTAAATCTCCTTCGTTAATTAACGAGGGAGATTTTGTTTTTAAAATCAAAAGTCAAAAAGTTAAAAATATTTTGTAAAAGTTGTTGACAAGGTATGTGGGTAGTGGTATTATATGTCCAGGATGTTAGCAGTCACCTTTGATGAGTGCTAACAAGTCCTAAAGAGGTGGAAAATATGTTAAATGATCGCAAGAAAAAAATTCTTCGCTTAATCGTCGAAGATTATATTTCCACTGCAGAACCTGTTGGTTCACGTAACCTGGCTCGTAAGTATGACCTGGGACTGAGCCCGGCAACCATTCGTAACGAGATGAGCGATCTTGAGCTCTTGGGTTATCTGGAGCAACCCCACACATCGGCAGGCCGAGTACCAAGCCCTCAAGCTTATCGCTTCTATGTGGATTCCTTGACAAATCCAGATGCGCTGACGGATAACGACAGAGCACTTATCAACGGCTGGTTTAACGAAAGACGTCGCAACATTGACGAAATCTTTCAATCTACCGCAAAAATTCTTTCTCGTATGACGCAAAATGTCTCCATGGTTCTTGCTAATGAAGATATGGGCACATCCTTTAAGTATATGAAGTTCTTGCCACTAGATGAAACTCATGCAATCCTTTGCATCGTCACAGAAGACGGCAGCGTGGACAATTGCGTGGTGGAAATCCCCATTGGTATGAGATACGAGGAACTCGATTATATGGCTGGACGAGTCAGCCGCCTTTTGCAAGGTAAAAATCTTGCAGATATCAGCGAAGACATTTTGGAAGAGGTGCGCACGGACGTGGCTCACGACAAATTGCTTTTCGCATCCTTGATGCAAAGCATTCGTAAGCTTAGCCGTAAGCATAAAGAACAAAAGGTTTTCATGGGTGGCACGAAGCAGCTCTTAAATCAACCAGAATTCCAAGATGTGGAACGCGTCAAAAATCTGCTAGGAATTTTGGAAGAAGAAAGAGTTGTCAGGGATTTAGTTAACGTTGGTGAGGATGATGGCCTGAAGGTTACCATTGGCACAGAAAATACCTTCACCGGTATTCAGGACTGCAGTATGATTCAAGCAACCTATAGACTCAACGGGCATATTGTTGGGACTATGGCAGTGCTTGGACCAACCCGTATGGAATACGGAAAAGTAATTTCTGTTATGGATTACTTACATCATTATCTGAAAACAATCTTTGAAAACGAGATAGATAAATAAAAGGAGGATTTATTTTGCAAGAGCAAGATATGAACCTAAAGCAAGAGACTGAACAAGTCGAAGCAGAAACTAGCGAAACTCAGGCTGGACAAGAGACTGCTGAAGAAACTAAGATTGAAGTTGAGGTTGTGGATGAACGCGATGAACAAATCGCTGACCTTAACAATCGCTTGGCAAGATTGCAAGCCGATTTCACTAATTTCCGTCGTCGTACCCAAAGTGAGAAAGAACAGCTTTCCACTTTTGTAACTGCTAATGTAGTAGAAAAATTCTTGAAGGTGCTGGACAATTTCGAAAGAGCTCAAGCAGTATCCGCTAAGGCAAATGATGTTGAATCGGTTGTCGCTGGTATGGAAAAAATTCATCGTCAATTTTTGGATGTTTTGAAATCCCTTGATGTTGAAGAAATTGCTGCCCAGGGAGAACAATTTGACCCCAATATGCACGAGGCTGTTATGCGTGCGCAAAACCCAGATGTTCAAGATAACACCATCGATTTAGTCTTAGAAAAAGGCTATAAGCTTTCTGGTAAAGTTATCCGCACTTGTAAAGTACGAGTAATCAGCAATGACTGATGCTCGCTTAATAAATCTCAATTTAGAAAACTCATTGTAATTTAGGAGGAATTAATCATGTCTAAAGTAATTGGTATTGACCTTGGTACTACTAACTCTGTTGTTGCTGTTATGGAAGGCGGCGAACCTACAGTTATCGCTAATAAAGAAGGTTCTCGTACAACTCCGTCCGTTGTTGGTTTTGCAAAAAATGGTGACCAACTCGTTGGTCAACTGGCAAAACGTCAAGCTGTTTCTAATCCTGACCGTACTATCAGCTCCATTAAACGTCATATGGGCGAAGGCTCCTATCGTGTAACTGTTGATGGCAAAAAATATTCTCCGGAAGAAATTTCCGCAAAAATTCTGCAAAAATTGAAAGCTGATGCTGAAACTTATCTCGGCGAAACTGTAACTCAGGCAGTTATTACCGTTCCGGCATATTTTAACGATAGCCAACGTCAAGCAACTAAAGACGCAGGCAAGATTGCTGGTCTCGATGTTCTCCGTATCGTTAACGAACCTACTGCAGCTTCCATGGCTTATGGCATGGATAAAACTGACGATCATACCATCATGGTATATGACCTTGGCGGCGGTACCTTCGACGTATCTATCTTGGAAATTGGCGACGGCGTATTCGAAGTAAAAGCAACTAATGGCGATACTCATCTTGGTGGCGATGACTTTGATAACAAAATTATCAATTGGCTCGTAGACGAATTCAAAAAAGCAGAAGGCATTGACCTTTCTACCGACCGTATGGCTATGCAACGTCTCCGTGAAGCAGCTGAAAAAGCTAAAATCGAACTCTCTGGTATGATGACTGCAAATATCAACCTGCCCTTCATTACTGCAGGAGCTGACGGCCCGAAACACTTGGATATGGACCTGTCTCGTGCAAAATTCGAAGACATGACTGCTGACCTTGTACAACGTACCATGGGTCCTGTTCGTCAAGCTATGCAAGACGCAGGTCTCAGCGCAAGCGATATTTCCAAAGTAATTCTTGTTGGTGGTTCTTCTCGTATTCCGGCTGTTCAAGAAGCTCTGAAAAAATTTATTGGCAAGGAACCTTATCGTGGTATTAACCCCGACGAATGCGTAGCAGTAGGTGCAGCAATTCAAGCTGGTATTTTGGCTGGTGAAGTAAAAGACGTTCTTTTACTTGATGTAACTCCGCTGTCTCTTGGTATCGAAACTCTCGGCGGTGTCTTCACCAAAATCATCGATCGTAACACCACGATTCCTACTTCTCGTAAACAAGTATTCTCCACTGCTGCTGACAACCAACCTTCTGTAGATATTCATGTTCTCCAAGGCGAACGCGAAATGGCTGCAGATAACAAGACTCTTGGTCGCTTCGAGCTTGGTGATATCCCTGCAGCTCCTCGTGGAGTTCCTAAAATCGAGGTTGAATTCGATATCGATGCTAATGGTATTGTTAATGTAAAGGCTAAAGATCTCGGCACTGGCAAGGAACAAAAAATCACCATTACTTCTTCCGGTACCTTGAACAAGGACGACGTTGAACGCATGGTTAAAGAAGCAGAAGCTAATGCCGAAGCAGATAAGAAACGTAAAGAAACTGTTGAAGTTAAGAACGAAGCAGATTCTATGTGCTATCAAGCCGAAAAAACCATGAAAGACATGGAAGGCAAGGGCAAGGACGACATGATTGCAAAAGTTAAAGCTGCTGTTGATACCCTGCGTGAATCCCTTAAAGGCGACGACATCGAACTCATCAAGAAAAATAAAGAAGAACTGCAAAAACCTCTTTATGAACTTGCAGCTGAACTCTATAAAGAAACTGAAGGTCAACAAGCTGCTGGTGCAAACCAAGAAGCTCCGAAGACCGACGACGATGTAGTTGACGCAGAAGTTGTTGATGATAAAAAATAATTCTAGGAGGCAACGGCTTTGAGTAAAAGAGATTACTATGAGGTTTTGGGCGTATCCAAAACAGCTACACAAGACGAATTAAAAAAAGCGTTTCGTAAGCTGGCTTTGAAATATCACCCTGACCGCAATAAGGATAATCCGGAAGCTGCCGAAAAATTTAAAGAAGCAAACGAGGCTTATAGCGTACTGAGTGACGAGCAAAAACGCGCTCAGTACGATCAACTGGGCATGGATGCTTTCGAACAAATGTCACAAGGCGGTGGTCCGGGAGCAGGAGATCCTTTTGGAGGCTTCGGAGGGTTTGGCGGTGCACAAGGCTTCGACATGGAAGATTTGTTCGGAACCTTCTTCGGAGGCGGTGCAGGTCGCTCTAGAGCTAACAATGGACCCCGTAAGGGTGCCGATCTCAGAACTGATATCGAAATCTCTTTTGAGGAAGCAGCTTTCGGTATTGAAAAAGAAATCAGCATTAATAAGGATGATACCTGTCCTCATTGCGGAGGCAATGGAGCAGAGCCTGGTTCTAAGGTAGAAACATGTTCTGAATGTCGCGGTCAAGGTACGGTTCGTTTCACGCAAAACACTATGTTTGGGCAGATGATTAACGAACGTCCTTGCAGTAAATGCCGTGGACAAGGCAAAATCATCAGCACTCCTTGTAAAGAATGTAAGGGCAAGGGAACTGTTCGCACTCACAAGAAAATTAAAATTAAGGTTCCTGCAGGTGTGGATAATGGCTCACGCATGCGTGTAGCCAACGAAGGTGAAGCTGGTACCAAGGGCGGGGGATACGGAGATTTATACGTATACCTGCACGTAAGACCACACAAATACTTCGAACGTGACGGTACCACAATTCTTTGTGAGATTCCTATTAATATTGTTCAAGCTACGTTAGGTGCCGAGATTAAAGTTCCTACTCTCGATGGTCAAGTAACCTTGAAGATTCCTGAAGGCACTCAGCCTGGCAAGGTTTTCCGTATCAAGGGTAAAGGTGTTGCTTCCTTACGTGGAGGCCAACGCGGTGACCAATACGTAACTATTAAGGTTGTCATTCCTACAAAACTTAGCGAAAAACAAAAGGATGCTTTGCGTAAGTTTGAAGATGTAGCCAAGGATGATATTAATCCTGAGGAAAAATCTTTCTTGAATAAGGTGAAGGATTTCTTCAAATAAATTTAAAAACAAAAGACTCACGATTTAAGTTCGGCTTGAATCGTGAGTCTTTTGTTTTTAATCATTGAATTTACACAAACTTTACGAAAATATGGTTATGAGTTTTACATTCTTTGATTATAATGAAAAACGTAGACGATAAGAAACTACTTTAAAATTATTTATATGTGTTAAGGAGAATTAAAATGAAAAAAATTTTATGTGCAGTTTTAACTAGTGTCGCATTGTTTGGTTTAGTAGGCTGTGGTGGTTCACAAAACGCAACTACTGGTAAGGTTGCGACCGATGGTTCTACTTCTATGGAAAAAGTAATTGGTGCTTTGGGTGAATCCTTCCAAGCGAAAAATAAAGGCATCACCTTCACCTATAATCCTACTGGTAGTGGCGCAGGTATTACAGCTGTTCAAAATGGACGTTGCGATATCGGTCTTTCTAGTCGTAACTTAAAGCAGGCTGAAAAGGATAAAGGCTTGCAGGAACAAATTTTAGCTCGCGACGGCATTGCTATTGTAGTTAATCCAGAGAATAACGTTAAGAATTTAAGTGTAAAACAATTAAGCGATATTTACACTGGTAAAATTAAAGATTGGCAAGAAGTTGGCGGTAAGGCTGGAGCAATCGTGCTCATTGGTCGTGAAGCAGGCAGTGGTACAAGAGATGGTTTTGAATCCATTACTAAAACTGCAAATGCTTGCAAGTATCGTCAAGAATTAACTTCTACCGGCGACGTAATTACTACTGTATCTAGCAATCCTGCTGCAATTGGTTACGCATCCCTCGCTAGCGTTAAGAAAACTGTCAAAGCATTATCCATTGATAATGTTGCTCCGAGTAGTGAAACTATTAAAAATGGTAGCTATCCTGTACAAAGACCATTCGTGTTGGTAACTAAAAAAGATGCTAAACCTACTGCAGCTACTCAAAAGTTTTTTGATTTCTTAAAGACAGATGATGCAAAAAAAATCATTACTAAAGCTGGTGTTGTTCCTGAAAATTAAATAATTCAAGATGATTCACCCATCGATCATCTTTTCTAAAGATGGTTCATCATTGAGCCATCTTTCTCTATGGAGAAAGTATTGATGATAAATTTGCAATATTACAAGGAAAAAATAATTCAAGGAGTTTTTCTTTTAGCTGGTTTTTTAGCAGTTGCTTGTGTCTTCATGATAACAGCTTATTTAGTAATTGCAGGTATACCAGCGATCAAGGAAATTGGCATCTATAATTTTTTGTTTGGAGATAAATGGGTTTCCACGGGCAGCAATACGAGCTTCGGTATTTTACCTTTCATCTTAACAAGCTTTTACGGTACCATTGGTGCGATTATTTTGGGTGTTCCCATTGGCTTTTTCACAGCGGTATATCTTGCCAAGCTTGCTCCGAAAAAAGTAAAGACATCCGTTGAAACAGCTGTTAATTTATTGGCAGGGATTCCTTCTGTTGTATATGGCTTAGTAGGTATGCTTGTTTTAGTGCCGGCCATACGTAAAATTTTTGGTTTGCCGGATGGAGCAAGTCTGTTGGCTGCAATTATAGTTTTAGCAATTATGATTCTTCCGACAGTTATCAAGGTTTCAGTTACAGCTTTAGAGGCTGTTCCTAGAGAATACGAAGAAGCATCTCTTGCTTTAGGAGCCACACCTATTGAAACATATTTTAGAGTATCTGTGCCAGCGGCTAAAAGCGGGATTGTAACGGCAATTGTTTTAGGTGTTGGACGTGCTATCGGTGAAGCTATGGCAGTTATTATGGTTTCGGGTAACGCACCCAATATGCCTTCTTTATTTGCGAGTGTTCGCTTCTTAACTACTGCTGTATCTAGCGAGATGTCTTATGCAGCTGATGGAAGCTTGCACCAACAAGCTCTCTTTTCTATAGCATTGGTTCTGTTTTTCTTTATTATGTTAATTAATATGAGCATGAATGCTTTGTTAAAACAGAATGGGAAGTAAACAAATGAACGAAAATTTTAGCAATACCAGAAAAGGGTATCATTTTATGATGAATACTCTTATGAGCATCTCTCTCTTTTTAACTTGTGCATTGGTTGTAATTTTAATTCTCTATGTTTTATATGAAGGCTTACAAAACATTACATGGGAATTACTTACAACCAAGCCAAGCTATTTAAGCGAAAAAATAGGTATCCTGCCAGATATTTTAAACACTATCTATTTAGTGATTTCTACGCTTGCAATTGTTTTGCCACTGGGCGTAGGTGCGGCAGTTTACTTAACCGAATATGCACAAAATCAAAGGATCGTCAGAACTATTGAATCTGCGGCAGAAATTCTTTTTGGCATTCCTTCTATTATTTATGGGTTAGTCGGCATGTTGATATTTTGTCAGATTTGCAATCTGAAAACTTCGATTATTGCTGGCAGCCTAACCTTAGTTATTATGAATCTGCCTACGATTATGCGTACAACCCAGGAAAGCTTAAAAACCGTACCTCAAAGTTACCGCGAAGGTGCTTTTGGATTGGGAGCAGGTAAATGGCGAGTTATTCATACAGTTGTTTTACCTAGCTGTGTTGATGGCGTAATTACAGGTTGCATTCTTACAGTTGGTCGTATTATTGGTGAGTCCGCAGCATTGTTGTTTACCGCTGGCTTTGCTCACGCAGTTAATGATTTTTTTACTGGTCTTTTCAGTCCGGGCGCATCACTTACCGTAGCACTTTACGTATATGCTAAAGAGCAGGGTGAATTTGAGGTAGCCTTTGCAATAGCTGCAATTCTTATGATTCTTACGGTTGGTATTAATCTTGCAGCAACTTTTGTTGGAAAGTATTTTAATAAGAGGAGAACAGAATGAGTAATGTTATCTCTGTAAAAGATATGTGCCTTTGGTATGGTCAATCGCAGGCTCTCATTGATATCTGCATGGATATTAAAGAAAAAAATATTACGGCTTTAATAGGTCCTTCTGGTTGTGGTAAATCAACATTCTTGCGTAGCTTGAATAGAATGAACGACTTGATTCCCATTGTAAAAATTACCGGAGATATTCTTTATCGAGGAGCAGATATTTACTCTCCAGATGTTGATGTAACAAATTTACGTAAAAATATTGGTATGGTTTTTCAAAAGCCTAATCCCTTTCCTATGAGCATTTATGATAATATTGCTTATGGTCCGCGTACCCATGGTATTACTAAAAAGGCAATGCTTGATGAAATCGTAGAAAATTCTTTAAAGGGTGCAGCTATTTGGGACGAGGTCAAGGATAGGCTGAAGAAAAATGCTTTAGGTCTCTCCGGCGGTCAACAACAAAGAATTTGCATCGCGAGAGCTTTGGCTGTTGAACCTGATGTACTCCTTATGGACGAGCCGACAAGTGCTCTTGATCCAATTTCCACATCTAAAATTGAAGATCTAACTCAAGAATTAAAAAAGAAATACACTATTATCATTGTTACACATAATATGCAACAGGCAGTACGTATTTCTGACCAGACAGCATTTTTCCTTTTAGGTAAGCTTATTGAAAACGGTGATACGGAGAGTATCTTCAATCAACCTATGGATAAACGCACAGAGGATTACATCACAGGGAGGTTCGGTTAATGAGAAATCGTTTCGATGAACAATTACATCTTTTAAATGATAATATGATAGAGATGGGTGAGATGTGCGAAGAGGCAATTAATCTTGCAACAAAATCTTTGGTAGAATTTGATGCTGAACTGGAGAAGAAGACCAATGAACTAGAAAATTCTATCGACCATATGGAACATAGCATCGAAGCTCTTTGCTTAAAATTGCTTTTGCAACAGCAACCGGTCGCGAGAGACCTTCGTCAAATATCTGCAGCACTAAAAATGATTACTGACATGGAACGTATTGGTGATCAGGCTCGAGATATAGTTGCGATTATTCCTTCGCTTAAAGGCAGAACTATTAGTGAGTGCGAAATTATTAAGCAAATGGCTGCAGCTACAATGACGATGGTTAATACTAGTGTGTTAGCCTATGTAAAAAAAGATGTAAGTCTTGCCAAAAATGTGATAGAATATGATGACGTAGTTGATAGATATTTTCGTCAGATTAAAGAAGTTCTTATTAACATGATTGCTAATAATCGTGAGGATGGAGAATATGCTCTTAACATTTTGATGATTGCGAAATATTTCGAGCGCATTGGTGACCATGCAACGAATATTGCTGAATGGGTAGAGTTTTCTGTTACAGGTAGTCATAAGTCAGAATAAACTTACGAGGTGTAAAATGATTTGGTGTGTAGAAGATGATGCAAATATTCGAGACATAGAAGTATATACTTTAAATTCCACAGGCTTTCAAGCGTCTGGATTTGCTTCTGGAACTGAATTCTTCGAAGCACTTAAGTCAGCAACTCCTGAACTGGTTATTTTAGATATTATGCTTCCTGGAGAAGATGGAGTTGCAATTCTAAACCGCTTGAAAACCAATCCTGAAACCTCTGATATTCCTGTAATTATGGCGACTGCTAAGGGCAGTGAATACGATAAGATTCAAAGCCTCGACCTTGGCGCCGACGATTATATGGTTAAACCATTCGGTATGATGGAAATGGTTAGTAGAGTAAAAGCTGTCTTACGACGCGTTCAAAAGAGCGAGATAAAAAAGTTTTTAAGATTAGATACTTTGGTGTTGAATCAAACCGATCACACGGTTAATATTGATGAAGAAAGAATACAGTTAACCTTTAAAGAATACGAACTTTTAGAATTATTTTTACTTAATCCGGGCAAGGTTTTTACAAGGGATATGCTTTTCGAGAAAATTTGGGGTATGGAGTATATTGGTGAAAGTCGCACTGTTGATATGCACATCAAAACATTGCGTCAAAAACTAAAACACTATGGTAACAGAATAGAAACCGTTCGTCATGTTGGTTACCGTTTGGAGGCCTCCAAGTGACAAAACGAATATTTAAAAATATTTTATTTGTTTCTATGTTGGTCCTATGTACAAGCTTTGTTCTCTTTCTAGGAGTTTTGTACAAATATTTTAGTGATCAGCAGATTAAACAATTAGAGGAGCATTTACAATATACCGTTAGTGCTGTGGAAGAAAGCGGACTCACTTATCTAGAAAAATTGCCCAAAGGAGAAACTCGCATTACTTTGATTGCAGCTAACGGCGATGTTCTCTTTGACAATAAAGCAGATATTAAACTGATGCCGAATCATAGAGAACGCGAAGAGGTTCAAAAAGCTTTAGCTAATGGCAAAGCCTCATCTACCCGTTATAGTAAAACTATGACCGAGGAAACTACATATTATGCTATGCGCTTAGAGAACGGAAGTGTTTTGCGTCTTTCTGTGACTCGTTTGACTTTGCTTGCCTTGATTCTTTCGATGGTGCAGCCAATTTGTTTAATATTGCTTTTTGCAACTGCCTGTGCAATTTTCTTTGCTAATAGACTCTCTAAAAAATTGGTAGAACCACTTACTTCTATAAATTATGAACGTCCTTTAACTAGCGATACATACGATGAACTCGCTCCTGTTCTTAGACGTATGGAAGAGCAACGCAAGAAAATCATTTCTCAAGCAGAAGAACTTGCCAAAGAGAGAGCAGAATTTACTGCTAATGTTTCTCATGAACTCAAGACGCCTTTGCAGGCGATCATGGGTAGCGCTGAGCTTTTAGAACATGATTTTGTCAAAAAAGAGGACGTGCCAATCTTTTTAGGGCGTATTCGTAGCGAATCAGAACGCTTGTTGACTTTAATCAATAATATTATCAGTTTGTCTCGCTTGGATGAGAAAGGCGATTTCAGTTTTGAAAAATTGGATTTATACGACTTAGCCTACGAAGAGGTTCAGGTGTTAAAACCGATCGCTGAAAAATGCAATGTAAATCTTGTGGTTCAGGGAAACCATTTGGAAATATTAGGCGTTCGTCAATTATTTCACGATATCATTTACAGTCTTTGTGAAAATGCCATTAAATATAATGTTAAAAATGGTAGCGTTTCGGTGAGGGTTTATCAAAAAGATGAACGAGCCCATATTGAGGTACAGGATACTGGCATTGGCATTCCCCAAGAACATCAAGCACACGTTTTTGAACGTTTCTATCGAGTTGATAAAAGCAGGTCTAAGGAAACGGGCGGCACTGGTCTTGGCCTTTCCATCGTGAAACATGCTGTAGAATACATGCATGGTACAATCGATCTCGAGAGTAGTGAAGGTAAAGGTACAAAAATTGTCGTTAGCTTGGCAATGTAATTAAAAAGGATCACATTTGCGTCTAAGAGCAGATGTGATCCTTTTTTCTTTTAAAATTTTATTCTCTGTGAGCCCAGTGACGAGTTGCGCCGCCAAATTTACAAATGGGGAAGGAGCCGCTTAATGCTTTTTGCATAAAGTTTTGAGTAATCTCCATAGCTTCGCCAACAGTTTTACCTTTAGCAAGGTTTGCGGTCATGCAAGCACTGAAAGTGCAACCAGCACCATGATTATAAGCACCTTTAATAAGTGGAGCCTCGAAAATCTTGAATTCCTTGCCGTCATATAATAAATCGATAGCTTTGTCTCCGCCAAAACGGTCACCTGCTTTCATAGCTACGCATTTGGCACCACGTTCTACGATAACACCCGCAGCTTCCTTCATGTCGTCAATATTTTTAATTGCAGGTAAATCGGCAAGGTAAGCCGCTTCAAGAAGATTCGGAGTCATAAGATCAGCACGTTTGATGAGTAGCTCTTTAATAGCTGCAGCAGCTTCAGGAACCATAATTGCGTCAATGCCTTTGCAAACCATAACGGGATCGATAACAACATTTTTTAGCTCATATTTGTCGATAGTATGTGCTACCAGTTCCACAAGCTCAGCGCTGCCAAGCATACCTGTTTTCATTGCATCGCAGCCGATTGCTCCAAGAATGGTGTTGAGTTGTTTTTCGATAGTAACGATATCAAGAGGGATAATTTCGTGGAACCAATCCTCAGGATGTTGAGCCACGATACAAGTGAGAGCACATGTACCATAAACTTGATTTTCCTCGAAGGTTTTCATATCCGCTTCCATACCTGCTCCTCCAGAAGTATCGCTGCCGGCAATGGTCATAGCTTTATAAATTTTTAAATTACTCATTTTCTTCGCCTCTTTTATTGAAATTATTTAAAGAATTTGTAAATTTTCCTTACGGTTTTTTATTATACAGAAGTTCTGACTATATTAGTATTGCCAATTTATAATAAAATTTTAATGTCAGATTTTGAAAGTTCTGCGAAATTGATAACATATTTTTATTTTTATGTTAAAATATATTTAGAAGAATTAAAGCATTACTTGTAGAAGGGGAAAAACATGGCTGGTTACAATGAGCTTGTAAAAAATTTTGATAAGCTTCGCGATTATATGCGGGAATTTTTTATCTATGGCTACAAAACAAGGGATGACTACGACAAAAAATCCGCTCGTTCTTATGATGATGCTCGTCGTCGTATCGCTAGCTTCTTGAATGATTATGTGGACTCTAGTCAAGATAAAAATGGTAAGCGCGTGAGCATTACCGTCTCCACGTCCAACATCGCTAGTAATCCTTTCTACGCTGCCTATGGATGCAAGAGCTTTACTGATAATGATATCAATTTGCATTTTCTATTGCTGGCTATTCTCGATGGTAAAAGTATGACTGCTGATGAAATTGCCGATTACATTTCCCTCGAGTTTCAGCTGTTATTCGATGTACAAACTATTCGTAAAAAACTCAAGGAGTATGCACAAGAAGGTATTTTTACTTTTGTCAAGGAAGGACGTACGATAAAATATACTTTGAATCAAGAAAAACTTAGCGATATTCTGCCGGATGCAAAAGCCGAGGATTTTCTTGCTTTCTTTAGTGAGGTTGCACCCTTTGGGGAAATAGGTCATTATTTACAGGAAGAAAACAATCTAGCAAATGAACATTTCTGTTTCAAGCATCATTATTTGGCAAAGGTTCTCGATGATACGGTGCTGTTAAAAATCATGCAAGCCATAGAAGAGCGTAAGTGCATTCAGTTTGATAATTATAGTGAAAGACTCGATGAGAGTCGTTGCTTTATTGCCTTTCCTATGAAAATTTTTAGTAGTGTGCAAAACGGTCGCCGCTATGCACTTATGGTTGGCACAGATTGTCGAGCTTATTCTTGCTTCCGCTTGGATTATATAAAATCCGTAACTATTTTAGATCCCTTTTCGAAGAAAACGGCTGAGACGGAAATTTCTGTACTGAATAAAAAATTAAAGGCTGCTTGGGGAACCTGCATCAAAAGATTGTCACACTTAGACAAGGTAGAGATGGAAATATTTGTGGACGAAGAGAAGGAGCATTACATACTCGAGCGTTTAGAAAAAGAGGGTCGCAACGGAGTTGTAGAAAAAGTTCGCGACAATCACTTTAAATATACGACAACAACCTATGACGCAGGGGAAATGCTACCCTGGATTAAAAGTTTTACGGGTCGTATCATCTCCGTGCGTTCACAAAATCCCAGGATAGAAGAGGTATTTGCTTCCGATACCCAGCGCATGTATGAGTTATATTTAAAGGAGGATGTATGATGGAAATATTTTCTGAAATTTACGGACAATATTACCGTGTTATGTCCAGACTTTTAAAAAACGGCAAGCAAACCCTTAGTCAGATGCGTAAGACCATTGACGAGCTTGGTTACGGGGAGACTGCTCTCTATTTTGAACCAAATATTATGGGTGAAAACTGGCCTCTTTTTAAAAAGCACGCAGATGGAACCTTTGAACCCATTATCAAAAACGTGCCTTCCTTGCCACCAACCGCAATTGAAAAAGCATGGCTTAAGTCTGTGCTCAAGGATGAACGAGCCAAGCTTTTTTATACAGATGAAGAAATTGCTGCCATTAACGAAAAACTTATTGATGTGGAACCTCTTTATAAAAATGAGCACATTATTGAGTTCGATCAATTCGATGCAGGCGATGATTATGCTGACGAAAAAATCCGCAAGCATTTCGCTCTGCTTTTAGAGGCAGCACAGAAAAGACAAGTAGTAAAAATAAATTATTTATCTGCCAAGGGCAAGGTGTTAGAAGGGGCTTATGCTCCTTGTAAATTTGAATATTCACCTAAGAATGATAAAATTCGCTGCTTAGTTGTGCTCGTCGAAGATAACGAATGTACGGATTATACGATTTTGAATTTAGGACGCATTCAAAGTCTGGAATTAATTGGCGAAGCCTGGCCTAAAGACATTGACAGTTATTTTGCCAGTAAAAGACTAAAGAGTGAGAGAATTTTAGAAGTTGAACTATCTGACGAACGCAATGCTAGAGAGCGTTTTATGGTAGAATTTTCTAACTATAGAAAAGAAGCTGTCTTTGACAAAGAGAGGGAACTGCTTTTAGTTACTATGTGGTACGATTCGTTGGATGAGACAGAGATTTTAGTGAAGCTTTTGGGATTTGGACCGGTGCTCAAGGTACTCGGACCAGAAAACCTAGTGGAGCAAATAAAAAAACGTTTGCGTACGCAAAAAGGATTAACAGAAAAATTTAAAGCTTCGGCTCAGTAATGATACTGGAGTTTTCATCATTGATAGTTAATGGAGGTTTTGGATGGAGAACGAAGAAAAGCAAGAGGTTCATAAGCGTCGCATACATTACAGTGGGCGCTATCCGAAAAATTTTAACGAAAAATATAAAGAATTAAATCCGGAAAAATATGGAGAGCAGGCCGCCCATGTTATTGCCAAGGGTAATACTCCTGCGGGCACTCATCGTCCGATTATGGTTGAGGAGATTCTTGAGGTTCTTGATATTAAACCGGGCGAACAGGGCTTTGACGGAACGTTGGGTTACGGCGGGCATACTCGGGCTATGTTAGATAAATTGCAAGGACAGGGACATCTTTATAGCGGTGATGTTGATGCTCTAGAATTGCCTAAAACCATTGAACGTTTACGTGGGGCTGGTTACGGAGAAGAGATTTGGACCCCGAGACAGATGAATTTCGCAGGCATAGACAAGCTTGCTAATGAAGTAGGCGGGTTTGACTTTGTGTTGGCAGATTTAGGCGTGTCTTCAATGCAAATCGATAATCCCGAGCGTGGCTTTACGTATAAATCGGACGGACCGCTAGACTTGCGTCTTAATCCTACGCGAGGCATGAGTGCTGCTAGACGCTTGCGTAATATTAGTGAGGACGAGCTTTGTGATTTACTCATATATAACGCGGATGAACCATATGCCGAACAAATTGCTCACCAAATCATTAGCAGTCGTAATAAGGGAGTTGAGATTGCCACAACGCTAGCTCTTTACAGGGAGATCGAAAAAGCCTTGGCAAAGGTTCGCGTATCGCCTCAAGAAAGAAAAGATTTAATTAAAAAATCTAGCGCTAGAACCTTTCAGGCTTTGCGTATAGATGTTAATCATGAGTACGAGGTCTTGGAAGCCTTCATGGAAAAATTACCCGATGCTTTGCGTACTGGTGGTAGAGTTGCAGTGCTGACCTTCCATTCTGGAGAGGATCGCATCGTTAAGAAAGCCTTCCAAGCTTTGTATCGAGGTGGAGTTTACAGCGATTTTTCTAAAGACGTTATACGTCCGTCCAAAGAAGAATGCTTCCAAAACAGTCGTGCTCATTCGACAAAACTTCGTTGGGCTAAAAAACTATAAATTAATTTGTACAATAAAATTTATTCTAACGTCCCGCATAACTCGGCTAATTTAGTCGAGTTATTGTTTTGTTGATGTAAGACTTATGGTTGCTAATTGCTGTCTTACAAGTTATAATGTCAGTATGGATAATTAAAAATGAAAATTCTGTGTTTAAAGGAGTAATAATATGGTTACAAATGATATCATTTATATTGGCGTGAATGATCACGACATTGATTTGTTCGAAGGTCAGTATGTAGTTCCTAACGGTATTTCTTATAACTCTTATGTTATTATGGACGAAAAAATTGCGATTATGGATACCGTTGATAAAAGAAAAGCAGATGAGTTCATGCAAAATCTTGCTAAAGTACTCAATGGGAGAAAGCCGGATTATTTAGTTGTTCAACATATGGAACCGGACCATGCGTCCTGTATTCAAAAAGTTGTAGAAGCTTACCCTGATGTGCAAATCGTTACTTCTGTTGGCGCAAAGAATATGATGCCTCAGTATTTTGACTTGGATGTTTCTGGGGCCAAAATTGTTAAAGAAGGTGACGAGCTTAATCTTGGCAAGCATGTGTTGACTTTTGTTGCTGCCCCCATGGTTCATTGGCCGGAAGTAATTATGACTTACGATAAGACTGATAAGGTTTTATTCAGTGCCGACGGCTTTGGTAAATTCGGAGCTCTTGATGTGGATGAGGATTGGGACTGCGAAGCAAGACGTTATTATTTTAATATTGTCGGCAAGTTTGGTGCGCAAGTGCAAGCAGTTTTGAAAAAAGCAAGCGGCCTCGACATTCAAGTGATCTGTCCGTTGCATGGACCAATCCTTAAAGAAACAATTGGTCATGTTTTAGAAAAATATATTATTTGGTCTAGCTATGGTGTAGAAAGTGAGGGCGTCTTTATTGCTTATGCATCTATGCATGGTAATACGGCTGAGGCAGCTCACAAGCTCGCAGAAATTCTCGAAGCGGCTAACGTGAAGGTGCAAATTTCAGATCTTGCTCGCGAAGATGCTGCCGAAGCTTTAGAAGACGCATTCCGCTATGGTAAGATAGTTCTCGCTGCACCAACTTATAATATGGGTGTCGCACCTGTTATGGGAGATTTCTTACATCATTTGGAAATCAAAAATTATCAAAATCGTACTATCGCATTGATTGAAAATGGTTCCTGGGCTCCTGCTGCTGCTAAGACTATGAAAGCTACTTTAACAAAGATGAAGGACATTAATATTCTTGAGCCTGTTGTGACTATTCGCGGTGCTGTTAAACCTGCGGATATTGAAGCTTTGGAAAAGTTAGCCGAAATACTTTTGTAAAAATATTTCTCAGCGACAATTATAAATGTCAAAAATTAGTAAAATTTAAAAATTTGTTTCTTTATTGAACGACCGTCATGCAAAACTTGTATGACGGTTTTATTTATGTTTCAAAAGTTCTTTACAAGAATACGAAAATATTTAAATAGCGTTACGCTCTTGACGATAGGTATACATTATATTGTCTATTAATTGGAATTTATCGGGGAATTTTACCTAAAGCATACACTGTTTACGCAAAATTTACTTGAATGATATGTTGCTTGTTAGTAAAATATAGTTGGTCGTTAAGGATGACTGAATTAAAAAATAATTTTTTGGAGGAATAAAAATGAAATTCAAAAAAGCATTAGCACTTGCAGTAGTTTCTATGTTAGCAGCAGGCGTTATCGCTGGTTGCGGCGGCAGTGAAAAGAAAGCAGCGAAATCTGAAGGTAACAAAAAAGTAACCATCGAATATTGGCACGTAGCAGCTGAATCATTTGGTGGTGCAACCGTTAAAGAACTTGTTGCTGACTTCAACAAAAAGAATCCAGACATCGAGGTTATTGCAAAATATAACCCAGATATGTACAAAGGTTTAACTCAAAACTTACAAGCAGCTATGGCTTCTGGCAAGAATCCGGACGTAGTACAAATGGGTTACTCCTTCCTCAACTATGCGGCTGATAATTTCAAATATGTTGATTTGAATGAAGCTTTCAAAGCATCCGGCAATGCAAACTTCATGAAAGATAACTTTCTGCCGAATGTATTGAGCCTCGCTCAAACAGAAGATGGCAAACAAGTAGGTCTTCCTTATTCTGTATCCGTACCCGTATTATATTACAACCCTGAACTCTTCACCAAAGCTGGTTTAGATCCTAACAAACCGCCTAAAACTTGGAAAGAAGTTGTAGAATATTCTGCTGCTATCAAAGCAAAAACTGGTAACATGGGCTTTTTCATGCAAGAATATGCTGATAACTGGGCACAACAAGGCTTGATCGAATCTAATGGCGGCGCTATGCTGAAAAAAGTTAATGGCAAGACCGTTTCTGGTTTCGATACTCCGGAAGCTGCTGAAGCTTTCCAACTCTTAGCTGATATGGTTAAAGCTGGTCATGGTCTCCATGCAACCAACGAAGAAGGCTTCCAAGCTTATCTCTCTGGTAAACTTGGTATGGTTTGCACCACCATCGGCAAACGCGCTAACTTTGAAAAATCTGCTAAGTTCAATGTTAAAGCAGCTGAATTCCCTGCATTTGGTAGCAAACCCGTTAAGGTTCCTGCTGGTGGTAACTTCTTGATGATTTTCTCTAAAGACGCAGCAAAACAAAAAGCAGCTACTAAGTTCATCGAATATATCGAATCTCCTGAAGCATTGGCTAAATGGTCTACCGGTACCGGTTACTTGCCTCCTCGCAAAGGTGTTGCTGATGACCCGAAAGGCTTCAAAAAAATCGTTGACGAAAACAAGAACATTCAAATGGCTCTTGGCATGATGCCGAAGGTAAGCAAATGGGCTTCTTTCCCTGGAGCTAACGGTCTGCAAGCAGAACAACTCTTGATTGATGTTCGTGACATCATCCTCTCCGGCAAGATGAGTGCAAAAGATGCTCTCCATCAAACCGCTGAAAAAATCGACAAACTCTTAAAATAATTTTTAATCTATGAACTTAAAACTCTCCTGCTTTTATGTCTGTGGTTCATTTACGTAAAGGTGGGAGAGTTCGTTCAATATTAGAAAGAAGGTGCAATTATGAGTAAAAATTTCAAGGAAGCTATACTGTACCTCCTGCCTGCTGCGATTATCTTTCTCGTATTTTACTATTGGCCGCTTTTCCAAAATATTTATTTGAGTTTCTTCTCTTGGAATATGGTAAGTCCGAATATGAAATTCGTGGGCTTGGAAAACTTTACCGAGTTATTTGCTTCTGCTGAGCTTATCAAAATTATTATCAATACGGTTCTTTTCGTATTGTTCTTGTTAATATTTAACTTTGTTTTGCCCTATATCTATTCCTTTATTCTTGGCCATTTAGTAAAGAAAGGCAATACGTTTTATAGAGCGTCTCTTTTCCTGCCCGCGACTCTTTCTCTTGCTGTTGCAAGTATCCTTTTCCTTTGGATTTACAATCCATTAGCTGGCCCGGTTTCCATCGTCCTTGGATGGTTTGGCATATCGTCTCCTGCTTGGTTTAAAGAAAATTATTTAGTAATTTTTGCGATTACTACCATTATTGGTTGGAAAACATTTGGTTATAACTTAATCGTCATGTTGGCTGCAATGGTTTCCGTTCCGAAGGAAATGATTGAGGCTGCTAAACTGGAAAATGCTTCCAACTGGGTAATTTTCAAAAAAATAATTTTGCCTATGACTAGCCCGACTGCTATTTACGTATTCACGATTACCATTGTCTTTGGTTTGCAATATGTATTAACTCCTGTTAATATGCTCACTCAAGGCGGTCCTGATCAAGGTTCTACTAACTTGGTTTACATTATTTACCAATACGCATTCACATTCTTCAAGACGGGTACCGCAGCAGCTTACGCATTCATCACCATGGTTGTTTATCTGCTCTTCCTCTATTTGAAGCATGAATTCTTGGATAAGAAGGTGTACTATGAAAACTGAGAGATGGAAAGACGAATGGGTATGGCACGTATTATTGTTGATTGCGATTTTTGTAATGCTTTGGCCGATTGTCTTTATGATTTCCACATCATTCAAGGATTTGGACCAGGTATTCGAATCCACGCTGAATCCTCTGCCTTTCCCTCCTACATTTAGCAACTACACAAATGTATTAAGGGAATTTCCGCTCTTTACATATATTTGGAATACCTTCTTCATTGCCGCTTGTGTAACTATTTCTAAAGTGATTACTTCCGTAATGGCAGCATTTTCTTTCGTTTATTATGATTTTAAGTATAAAGAAACGATTTTTAATGCGATGCTGCTCACGTTCTTTATTCCGGTAACCGTACTGATTATGCCGAACTATTTGTTTATGAGTAAGCTTGGTTTGCTGGATACTCCTTATGGTGTAATGCTTCCCGCATTCGCAGACGGCATGGGCATTTATCTGATGCGTCAAACAATGCGCGGTATTCCTAAAGCTTTACTGGAAACGTCGGTGCTAGACGGTGCAAAACCTCACCACATTTTGACTAAGGTTGTAATTCCTCTAATTAAACCTGCGATATTCGCAAATGCGATTCTATTCTTTATTAATTCCTGGAACGAATATTTCTGGCCTCTGCTTATTTTACAAAGCAATGAAAACCTGACCCTTCCCTTGGCTTTGCAACTCTTCATCTCCGCCGAGGGTGGTAGCGAATGGGGTGTAGCAATGGCTGTAGCAACCTTGACAAGCTTGCCGCCGCTAGTGCTCTACATCTTCTGCCAAAAATTTATTATCAATACTTTTATGAATTCTGGAGTGAAAGGATAATATGGAAAATAGCATTGTATTCTCTCATGTAGATAAAGCTTACGGCTCTAATTTAGTCGTAGAAGATTTAAATTTAGAAATAAAAAAGGGTGAACGCCTGATACTTTTAGGACCTTCTGGTTGCGGAAAAACAACTACCCTCCGTATGATTGCTGGATTTGAAGAAATTACTCGTGGCGAGCTTTATATGGATGGCAAAGTAGTTAACGACTTGGCTCCTGGTGAAAGAAATATTGCGATGGTATTCCAAAGCTATGCGCTCTTTCCACATCTTTCTGTTTGGGATAACATTACTTTTGGCCTGCAAATCCAAAAGCTTCCTCAAGAAGAAATTATTAAAAGAACTAATCAAGCTCTGGAAATTCTCCATCTGCAAGGTTATGAAAACAAGAAGACCTATGAATTATCCGGTGGTCAAAAACAACGTGTTGCCCTCTGTCGTGCATTGGTAAAACAATCGCCATATTTCCTGCTTGACGAACCTCTATCCAATTTGGACGCCAAGCTCCGTCAAAAAGCTAGAACTGAACTTGTTAAGATTCATGAACTTTTTAAACCCACTATGATTTATGTAACTCATGATCAAATCGAAGCGATGACAGTTGCAACTCGTATTGCAGTTATGAATGGAGGTAAGATTCAACAGATCGATACTCCTCACAATATTTATAATCATCCTGCTAATACCTTCGTAGCAAACTTTATTGGTTCTCCCGCCATGAATATTGTTAAAGCTAAGGTCGTTGGTAATAAATTAATCATTGGTGACAGTTGTGTGGAAATGCCTGTTGATAAAGCGGCTATGGTAGCTGGCAGAGGCGAAGTGCAATTTGGTCTACGTCCTGAAAGTTCTATTCCTAAAAAAGAAAATCCCATGGTTAAAGGTTCCGTTGAATTCCTTGAAAATACCGGCAATTTGCAAACTGTAAGTTTAACTTTGCCTTCTGGTGAGTTATACTATATTCAAGACAGTAATCAAGATACTGATATGGAAAATATTGCAGGTTTTGATTTTGACTGGAAGAAAGTTTGCCTCTTTGACGCGGAAACTGGCATGAATTTGGAGGAATAATAATGAGAATCGCGGTAAGTGATTTACTGTTTCCTGGTTTTCAAAAATTTGCTATGAGAGCATTGAAACCGGAATATGGCATCGAATACTTTTATGAATTCGGTAAAAATTATTATTGGGACAAGGAAATCATCGCTTGGGATGACAGAGATTTAACAATTCATGGTCCTTGTGTTGCAGTGGATTTAGCTAATCCGGCAGATGAGAATTATTTGGAAATATATGACCAAACCTTCCAATATGCAAAAAAATGTAAAGCAGAATTCGTTGTAGTTCATTCTAATGAAACTACCAATGGTGACATTGCTGAATTGAAGGCTTTAGTAATTAGCCGCTTCCATAAAATTATAGATCTTGCTAAGGTTTACGACGTAACGGTTGCTATCGAAAATGTTGGGCTTGTTTGCAAAAATAATGTTCTCTTCACTTTTGATGATTTCATTAAATTGCCTGCAGAATTTCCCGATGCTAAATTTTTAATCGATACTGGTCATGCTCACGTAAACGGATGGAATCTAGCAGAGACGGTCAAGGCTGTTGCTCCTGTATTAATTGGTTGTCACGTTCATGATAATGATGGAACAGGGGACGCGCATCTTCCTGTAGGGCAAGGAAACATTGATTGGGATTCCTATTTCCAAGCAGTTAAAACTTATGCACCAAACGCAGTTCAAACTATGGAATACTGCTGTGGTTTTAAGAATGCTGCTGAACTAGAGGCGCATCTTGAAGAACTGAAAAATAAATACGGTATATAAAAAGAAAAGGGGCTTTGCGATTTCGCTTAGCCACTTTTCTTATGTGCCAATTTTCTTTTTGTTATTCCATCTTTACATATAAAGAGGACCTCGTCGTACAAGTACGTCGAGGTCCATTTGTTTAATGAAGTACCACGCGATTTAGTTTTATTTAATTGCTTCGTGAACCTTTTGTAAGGAAATTACACCAACGTCGCCTTCTTCAACGAACAGCTTGATGCCTTCAGCACTTGCTTTGGCAGCTGCCATTGTCGTCATGTAAGGAATGCGAGTCTTGATAGCAGTTCTGCGAACATAACCGTCATCAAATACTAAGTCTTCTTTTCTTGCAGGAGTGTTAACGAGCATTTGTACTTTGCCGTTCATCATGTAGTCAACTAAGTTAGGACGACCTTCTTGAACCTTGTTAACGCGTTCAACATTTACGCCAGCATTCTTGAGGCAAGTATAGGTTCCAGCGGTTGCCATAATCTTGAAGCCGCAAGCTTCGAAGGTTTTAGCAACATCAACAACCTCTGCCTTGTCGCTGTCATTTACAGAGAAGAGAACTGTACCTGATGTAGGCAGCTCGGTTTTAGTTGCTTCTTGTGCTAGGAAGAAAGCATCGCCAACATCTTTTGCAAGACCAAGGACTTCACCAGTAGAACGCATTTCAGGTCCGAGAATCGGGTCAACTTCCGGGAACATATTGAAGGGGAATACAGCTTCTTTTACGCCATAATATTCGGGATGAACTTCCTTGAGTTCGGGAAGAGGGCTTGTTGCTCCTGTAAGAGGAGCAGTCATGATTTGGGTTGCTAAGCGAACCATTTGTACGTTACATACTTTAGATACAAGTGGAACGGTACGAGAAGCACGGGGATTGGCTTCGAGAACGAAAACCTTGTCGTTTTCGATAGCATATTGCATGTTCATCAAACCACGTACGCCCATCTCTTCAGCAATCTTACGAGTATATTCTTTAATTGTTGTTACAAGCTTCTCAGGGATGTTCTTGGAAGGAAGAATGCAAGCGGAGTCGCCGGAGTGAATACCTGCGAGCTCGATATGTTCCATAACGGCAGGAACAAATGCGTGAGAACCATCAGCAATTGCATCAGCCTCACATTCAAGAGCATGACGCAGGAAACGGTCAACAAGAATAGGACGGTCAGGAGTTACACCAACAGCAGCTTCCATATATTGTTTGAGGTTTTCGTCATCGCCGACAACTTCCATGCCGCGACCACCTAATACATAAGAAGGACGAACCATTACAGGATAGCCAATCTTATGAGCAATTTCCAAAGCATCATCGACAGTTACTGCCATACCTGATTCAGGCATAGGAATGCCAAGCTTATCCATCATTGCACGGAACAAGTCACGGTCTTCAGCCATATCGATAACTTCAGGAGAAGTGCCGAGAATATTTACACCGTTAGCCTTAAGTTCTGCTGCTAAGTTCAACGGAGTTTGACCACCAAACTGAGCGATTACGCCAACAGGTTTCTCTTTGGCATGGATGGAGAGAACGTCTTCAAGGGTAAGAGGTTCGAAATAAAGCTTATCAGATGTATCGTAGTCGGTGGATACGGTTTCGGGGTTGCAGTTAACGATGATGGTTTCAAAACCAAGATCACGCAGAGCAAAGGCTGCATGAACACAGCAATAGTCAAATTCAATGCCTTGACCGATACGGTTCGGACCACCACCGAGAATCATAATTTTCTTCTTGTCGGAGATAGTGGTTTTGTCAGGAGCATTGTAAGTAGAATAATAGTAAGCTCTATCTTGGGTGCCAGATACATGTACAGGCTCCCATGCTTCTACGATACCAGCAGCAATTCTTGCGTTACGAATATCAGCTTCAGGAACTTCTAAAATTTTAGCAAGATATTTATCGGCAAAGCCATTCTTTTTAGCGGAGCGAAGAACTTCGATTTCCGGAACGGAACCTTTGTGAGCCATGAGAGCTTCTTCTTCTTCAACAAGCTCTTTCATTTGTTCAATGAAATAATGTTTAATTTTGGTTAATTGGTAAAGTTCTTCGACACTTGCGCCCTTGCGAAGAGCTTCATACATTAAGAATTGACGTTCAGAGGTTGCAATTTGTAATTTTTCAAGCAGTTCTCCTTTAGTCAGCTCGTTAAAGTTTTTAGCAAAGCCTAAACCGTAGCGACCGATTTCCAAGGAGCGAATAGCTTTTTGGAAAGCTTCTTTATAAGTTTTACCGATGGACATAACTTCGCCAACTGCACGCATTTGGGTGCCGAGCTTATCTTCAGCGCCTTTGAATTTTTCAAAAGCCCAGCGAGCAAATTTAATTACGACGTATTCTCCATCGGGATAGTATTTGTCGAGAGTGCCATACTTACCGCAAGGAATTTCATCCAGGTTTAAGCCAGAAGCAAGCATTGCGGATACGAGAGCGATGGGGAAACCAGTTGCTTTAGACGCAAGGGCAGAGCTGCGAGAGGTACGAGGATTAATTTCGATTACAACAACACGGTCGGTCTCAGGATCATGTGCAAATTGAACGTTGGTGCCGCCAATAACTTGGATTTTGTCAACGATGCGGAAGGCTTGTTCTTTTAAGCGATCTTGCAACTCTTGAGAAATGGTAAGCATAGGAGCAGAACAGAAGGAGTCGCCGGTATGAACACCACATGGGTCAATGTTTTCGATGAAGCAAACGGTAATCATATTGCCCTTCGCATCACGAACAACCTCTACTTCGAGCTCTTCCCAACCAAGAATGGATTCTTCAACAAGAACCTGATGAACAGGAGATGCTTGCAAGCCGCGAGCACAAATTGTTTTTAATTCTTCTACGTTATATACGAAGCCACCACCTGTACCACCCATGGTATAAGCAGGACGAAGAACTACAGGATAACCCAGGTCATCTGCAATTCTCAGAGCGTCTTCAACAGAATAAGCAACCTCGCTGCGAGCCATTTCGATATTGAGGTCGTTCATGGTTTTTTTGAACTCGTCACGGTCCTCGCCACGTTTAATAGCATCGATTTGTACGCCGATAACCTTTACTCCGTATTTGTCTAAAATACCTTTTACAGCAAGCTCGGAGCAAAGATTCAAACCGGATTGACCGCCCAGGTTCGGGAGAACCGCATCGGGTCTTTCTTTCTCGATGATTTGTTCCAAACGTTTTATGTTCAAAGGCTCAATATAAGTTACATCTGCGATGCCAGGGTCGGTCATGATGGTTGCAGGGTTGGAGTTAACCAAAACAATGCGATAACCAAGCTTACGCAAAGCTTTGCAGGCTTGTGTTCCGGAATAGTCAAATTCACATGCTTGACCGATAATAATCGGGCCGGAACCAATGATTAATACTGTTTTAATGTCTTCCCTCTTACTCATTAATATATTCCACCTTTCATTAATTTAAGAAATGGATATTCATATCTTAATAATTATAACTAAAAAAGCATTAAAAGAAAAGGGAAAGTTACAGATTTATACAAAATTTTATTAATAAAAATTTATGGTAAAGTTTATGGAAAAGTT
>JAUNIS010000082.1 GCA_030523325.1 Phascolarctobacterium sp. | reverse complement strand
GTTGTTTATGCGTTCTCCTTCTATTCTGGTAAACGAATTTATTATTTCCTGTCTCCATTAATATATGTGTGATAAAATGATTCCAAGGCATTAGCCTTACCTCCTCTTTATTCATTAGGGCGCAAACTAATTCTAAAGCAGGAGGTTTTCTTTTTGCAATAAAAACCATACAAAAGTAAAAGGCCGACCATACTTGTGTAATAGGTCGACCATACTTTGTAAAAGGGTCAAATCACCATAAAAATTGTTATAGGGGTGTCCATACCATAAATTATGTTATAATCCTTTTTATTCCAGTATTTTTACGTGCAACCTCCGATTTGATGCAAATTTCACAAAAGTCAATATCCAATTTGATGCATTTTTCGTAAAAGACAACCTCCGATTTGATGCATTTTTTGAAATTAGTAACATCCGATTTGATGCAAAATGCTATATCCTTCCCTGAAAAATGTACGACACTAAATTTTACGCCAAATTCCATCTTATTTTCCACAAAAAATGTGTGCTGAAAAATTCATATCCAACTGCTTAAACTATGTTAAAATATAAGTAGAAAATATAGTGGAGGAGAGTCCTCATGTTAGATACGCAAAAAATTATGTGCCTAGATATAGGCGGCACCATGCTTAAATACGGTTTGGCGAGTACGGACGGCAACTTGTCCGAAGTGAAGTCAGTGCCTAACAAAATTACGAAAGAAGGCGTTGAGTCCTTCGTTGAGCAGGTTATGGAAATTTTCGACGATTATTGTCTGCGCGGTGAACACTTGCTTGGTCTTGCCATCGGTACGGCTGGCATTGTAGAAGAGCACACAGGAAAAATACTTTTAATAGGCGAGCATTTTAAAGGCTATTGTGGTTATCCCTTGGGCGAAAGCTTACGAGCATTAACGGGACTTCCCGTAATCGTCGCTAACGATGTCAATGCTGCTGCTCTCGGAGAATATTTTCTTGGTGCAGGTAAGGGTTCTCGCCTCATGATGATGATGACACTGGGAACCGGTGTTGGCTCCGCCATTATTTTCGACGGCAAGCTCATCGTCGGTCGTCACGGAGCAACGGGTGAAGTAGGCTACTATAAGCTTTCCGACGGCTCTAAGCTTGATGAAATTGGTTCTACCCGTGGCTTAGTGAATTGTCTGGCTAGTTTGACAGGAGAAAACAGAGACTCCTTAAACGGCAAGATTATTATCGACAGAGTAAAAATGGGCGACGTTCAAGCTATTACGGCTTTGGAAAAAACGATGAACTATCTTGCCGAGGGTATGGTAAATATTTCTAAAACCGTCGACCCGGATTGCATCGTACTTGGAGGGGGAATCATGGAAGCGTCCGCTATTGTCCTTCCTTATCTTAAGCAAGCTCTGCTCAAACAAGATACAGCAGCAATGTTTACCGATATAGATCTTCGTCCGGCAGTCTTAGGAAATAAAGCAGGTATGTACGGCGCAGTCAGATATTTTTTGGAGGCAACTAAATGAAAGCAGTATTTTTCGATTTAGATGGCACGCTCTTGTTCGTAGAGATTTATGCCTTTATGCAAGAATACACTCGCAAAGTAACGAAAAAATTTTCCGCAAAAGGTTACGACCCTCAAGTTTTTACAAAAAAATTTTGGGATGCTTCCATAGCTCTCATGCAGTGCGATGGCTCGAAGCTTTGCAGTGAAACCTTTTGGGACACATGGTGTCAGCTTTTTGAAAAAACCGACTACACCGAAGACGAAAAAATTTTTGAAGATTTTTACAATAACGAATGGAAGGAATTGCGTGAGCTTTTTATCAAGTATAATCCAGACGCCGTCCGGGCGGTAGAAATATGTCGTAAAAAGGGTTTAAAGGTTGTGCTGGCAACTAACCCAGTTTTTCCTCCTCTCGCTACCGACCAGCGCATGAGTTGGACAGGACTTGCTCCTGAAATGTTCGACTACGTGACTTATTATGATAATTCTCATTATACTAAGTCCGACACTAACTATTATCTCGAGCTTTGTGAGAAGCTGGACCTAAAGCCAGAGGATGTGCTTATGGTTGGTAATGATACTCGCGACGATATGAACTGTATCGATGTGGGTTTACATGGTTTCTTACTAACTAATGAATATTGCTACGACCGTGGTAATATCGACATCGAAAAAATTCCCCATGGCGATTTTAAACAACTTTTAAAGTATTTAGAAAATTTATAGAATGCGTGCCGTCACATTTTTTTGTGACGGTTTTTCTTTGCGTAAACGTATTTAAAATGCAATGACAATCAAGGGACTAAAAGACAAGAAAATTTTCTTTGTCATTGAACCTAATGAAGATATTTACAACCTAAAAATGCGTTTTGAATATCGTAAAGTGAATATTAAATTTGAAAAAATTCAAGGTTTTTGTTTAAAAAAAATATATAGGTAAATTGCAAGTCCAAATTGAACACTTGCATTAATTAACTCACTTGAACCT
>JAUNIS010000011.1:10938-62393 GCA_030523325.1 Phascolarctobacterium sp. | reverse complement strand
CAGATGGGGTTTAGTTCTTTCATATTTAGCTTTTGCCATTGTGAAATTTCCTCCTTGAGTTTGTTTTGAATCAGGCTCTATTAGTTAGTGCCTTTGTTTTTAGCAACAATTGCTTCTGCAATGTTTTTAGGAACATCTTCGTAGTGGTCAACTTCCATAGAGTAGTTGCCACGACCTTGGGTCTTGCTGCGCAGGTCAGTTGCATAACCGAACATCTCAGCCAGAGGAACGAAAGCTCTGATGACTTGTGCGCCATTTACAGCTTCCATACCTTCGATGCGACCACGACGAGAATTTACGTCGCCAATTACATCGCCCATGTATTCTTCAGGAACTGTGATTTCTACTTTCATATAAGGTTCAAGGATAACCGGTTGAGCTTTTTCAGCACCGGACTTGAAACCCATGGAACCAGCAATCTTGAAAGCCATTTCAGAAGAGTCGACCTCATGGTAGGAACCGTCATAAACAGTTACTGCGATGTCAACCATAGGATAACCAGCAACTACGCCGTTTTCCATAGCTTCCTTAACACCGGCTTCAATCGGAGCGATGTATTCTTTAGGAATAGCACCACCAACAATCTTGTTCTCGAATTTGAAGCCTTGGCCAGGTTCTTGAGGAACAATTTCCAACCAGCAATGACCATATTGGCCTTTACCACCGGATTGACGAACGAATTTACCTTCGGATTTAACTGCTTTGCGAATAGTTTCGCGATAAGCAACTTGCGGGTTACCAACAGTGCAGCCTACTTTGAATTCACGAAGCAGACGGTCAACGATGATGTCCAGATGAAGCTCACCCATACCGGAAATAATGGTTTGAGAAGTTTCAGGATCAGTGTGTACGCGGAAGGTAGGATCTTCTTCAGCAAGTTTTGCCAAAGCAATGCCCATCTTTTCTTGGTCAGCTTTGGTCTTAGGTTCAACTGCTACAGAAATTACAGGATCAGGGAATACCATGGATTCCAAAATAATTTCTGCTTTTTCGTCGCAGAGAGTATCACCAGTAGTGGTATCTTTCAAGCCTACTGCAGCAGCGATATCGCCGGAGTAAACTTGTTCGATTTCTTCGCGGTGGTTAGCATGCATTTGCAGGATACGGCCGATACGTTCGCGTTTGCCCTTAGTAGAATTATAAACATAAGAGCCAGCGGTTAAGGTACCAGAGTAAACGCGGAAGAATGCGAGCTTACCAACGAAGGGGTCAGTCATAATCTTGAATGCCAATGCGGAGAACGGTTGATCATCGCCAGCCGGTCTTTCGTCTTCTTCGCCGGTTTCAGGGTTAACACCTTTGATAGCCGGGATATCAGTCGGTGCAGGCATGAATTGTACGACTGCGTCGAGTAAAGGTTGTACGCCTTTATTTTTATAGGAAGAACCGCAACATACCGGAGTCATTTTGCAAGCAATAGTTTGTTTGCGGATACCAGTAATGATTTCTTCTTCGGTGAATTCCTCGCCTTCGAGGTATTTCATCATAAGCTCGTCATCGGATTCAGCAACTGCTTCGATGAGAGCCATGCGGTATTCTTCTGCTTGATCCATCATGTCAGCCGGAATATCAACGTAAACTTCGTCTTTACCAAGTTTATCATTGTAAGTGATGGCTTTCATTTTGATCAAATCGATCATGCCAGAGAAAGAATCTTCATAGCCGATCGGAAGTTGAATGGGCACTGCATTAGCATTCAGGCGTTCTTTCATCATGCGAACTACACGATAGAAGTCTGCGCCGGTGATGTCCATTTTGTTTACATAAGCCATACGAGGTACGTTGTATTTATCAGCCTGACGCCATACGGTTTCAGATTGAGGTTCAACGCCACCCTTAGCACAGAAAACTGCAACAGAGCCATCGAGTACACGGAGGGAACGTTCAACTTCTACGGTGAAGTCAACGTGGCCCGGGGTGTCGATGATGTTGATGCGGTGAGTGTCGAATTGGTGTTCAGAACCAGACCACATTGCGGTTGTGCAAGCAGAGGTGATGGTAATGCCACGTTCTTGTTCTTGAACCATCCAGTCCATGGTAGCTGCGCCTTCATGAACTTCACCGATTTTGTGGGTTCTGCCAGTATAGAACAGAATACGTTCGGTAGTGGTAGTTTTACCTGCATCGATGTGAGCCATGATGCCGATATTTCTTGTTTTTTCAAGTGCGATTTGTCTGCTCACTGTATTTCCTCCTAATGAGTCAGGCTATTACCAACGGTAATGAGCAAATGCTTTGTTAGCTTCTGCCATTTTGTGAGTGTCTTCACGTTTTTTAACTGCTTGACCTACGCCATTAGAAGCATCAAGGATTTCAGCTGCTACACGTTCGTGCATGGTGCGTTCACCACGAAGACGAGCGTATTTTACCAGCCAGCGGATACCCAGGGTAGTTTTACGATCAGCACGTACTTCAACAGGAACTTGGTAGTTAGCACCGCCGATACGACGAGCGCGTACTTCCAACAACGGCATTACGTTTTGCATTGCAGCATCGAATACTTCGAGAGCATCCTTGCCGGTTTTTGCAGCGATTACGTCGAATGCATCATATACGATACGTTCAGCAACACCTTTTTTGCCGTCGAGCATAATTTTGTTAATGAATCTAGTTAATAACTTGGAGCCGTACACCGGATCGGGTAATACGTCTCTTTTGGTTACAGGGCCTTTTCTTGGCATTCGTATTTCCTCCTAATCATTCTTTCGTTTTTCATCGAGCTTGCTTAAGAATTATTTTTTCTTAGCTTTTGCTTTCTTAGCACCGTACTTAGAGCGGGATTGATTGCGGTTAGCAACGCCTGCAGTATCCAGTGCACCGCGAATGATGTGGTAACGTACACCAGGAAGGTCCTTAACTCTGCCGCCTCTGATCAGAACAACACTATGTTCTTGCAGATTATGGCCGATACCAGGAATGTAAGCGGTAACTTCGATGCCGTTGGTCAAACGCACACGAGCTACTTTACGAAGTGCAGAGTTAGGTTTTTTCGGAGTAGTGGTGTAAACACGAGTGCATACGCCACGTTTTTGCGGGCATTCTTTCAATGCCGGAGCAGTAGATTTAGATTTCAAAACTTCTCTACCTTTGCGAATCAATTGGTTAATTGTAGGCATATAGTCAGCCTCCTTTCCAAACAATTAGATTTAGTGATTATAAAAACCTGACTTTCGCCAAGCCCTTATCGAAATTAAAGTATTGCACAAGCTGCCGCTTTAACATGAATTCCGCAAGCTCTTCCAAGCTCTAACATATTCCAACTCGTCAACGGGGAAATATTGTTTGTCTCGCAAAGCTCACGAAGTTTTTCAACTACGTGTTCATCAGCATCGTTAGCTATAAACACCAACTTAACTAATTGCTTCTTAACAGCTTTTTCAGTCATTTTCACGCCCACAGTTCGTTGGGTCGCTTGCTTCAAAGCTTCAAGCTCCATGTTCTACCTCCATGCAAAAGAGCATAGTTAGGGCATAGTTCTGCCGCAATACTTGTCTATTATACCAACACCCTTACTGTGTGTCAACACCTTTTTGAAAATTTTTTAATTTTTTTTCGTGTCTAAAAAGGCTTGAAAACGCACTTTCTTTTTTCCACGTTCCCTAGTGTTTCATCAGTAATTATTTGCGTTAAATAATCTTATTCTATGCATCTAGAAATTTTTCTAAAAAAACGGATTTCTAAAAGAAATTTTTTAAATTTATTATGTATACATTTTAAAAGTTACGAAAAATAATTTATTCCGTAACATAGTTTACACATTAACATTACAGTATTTTGTGCAATCTTTTAGGATGCAACGCTAAATATAGTGAAAAAAATTTTTAATTGATTCTTTTTTCCTATACAATAAAACGACGCAGGACTCCATAAAAAGAATCCTGCGTTGTTATGTAACACATCCTTATTTAACTAAAGCACGCAATTCCTCAGCGGTAAGCGTGAAAAATTCTTTCTTGGTGAAAAGATTTTTACGACCACGACAGTCAGCATAAAATGCTACGTCTACGTCGGGAACATTTGCGAGTGCTTCTTTTAAAGTTTTGCCATGTCTTGGATATGCTTCGAAACGTAACACTAAATTTTTCTTCCAGCCTTCAGGGAAAAGTAAACATTCGAAATAATCATCCTTGCGAAGTCGCCCTTCGAAATTTACCTTGCCACGCAATAATAAATCGTCGTATTGTTCGTCAGGCAGATAGATACGCATGTATGTATCGATGATCGTCCCCTCTTCTTTACCAGGATTAGACACCGGAAGCAAGCAGGAAAAATCTAAGCGCTCATCACTAACAGCATCGACAACGAGCTCGCCTCTTTTCTTGACATCGAAAATCATATTGCAATCCCCACGCATAGAGATAAAAATTGCGACTGCCAGAACGCCAAGGATAATAAGACCAACGAGTATTTCTAAAATTAAACACAACATTTTTCTTCCTCCTTAAGCTTTCTTTTTATTTTTATAGTCTTTGATAATACAGATAGGAGTTTTCTCGCTACCGTTACCAAAGGGATTGTCAATTAAAATTTGTGCGACCTCGTCTGAGTCCACACCCTTGGAAACACCAAGAACTGCACTGCGTTTTAAATCGTTTACGTCAGCTACAGCCGCACCATAGCAACCGCAAGCCTTTGTGATTTCTTCAGACACCTTAGTCGGGTTAGAAGGTCCGTAAACAATATGCTTATCATACGGCGGCATGGTGCCAGTAATATCGTCAATCAGACGAGCTTGCTCACCAGCCATGCGATAAAAGGTTCCGCTTACACCTACGCATTTAGCAGCAAAACCAACGATGACTGCCCAAATTACTCGACCAGCACCTTCTGCATCGATGAGAGCTTGCATGCTATACCAGCTAGCAATACTCCCTTTGGAAGGAAAAAGTTGGCTAAGAATCTTCGCCCAAAAGCCAGGTTTTAATTCTTCACAACGCAAAGCACGACCTTGCGTAATCGCTACAACGGATTCAGCAACACAGACAACATCGTCTGGACCAATTTTATCCTTGCCATATTCATTAATCGCATCACAAATATTATCGTGATGAGTTAAAATTCTAGTGGGCACAGGAACAATCTCAAAATTTTCCATCTTATTCACCCTTTTCCTCATTCTTATAAGCTTCGTTAATTTTATCAAACCATTTCGGAGCTAAGCGAATCACGCGGCCATCCCTGTCCGTAAAAACATTGCGACAAGTTCCTTCCACTGCCAAAGCCCCGTCCTTAACACGATAAATTTTGCAAGAAAAATCCATTTTAGCTCTATTAAAAGCAGCCATTTTAACTTGAACTTCATATTCGTCATCAAATTTGCAGGAATTCATATAATGCATTTGCACATCGGCAATGGGGAAAAGAATACCGTCGTCCATCAAATCATTCAAGGACACACCGCACCCACGCAAATATTCTACGCGTCCCATCTCGAACCAATGCAAATAATTCGGATGATAAACTACACCCATGGTATCAGTTTCGTTGAAACGAACTCTACCCCTAACTGTGATCATAATTCTTTTGGTCTCCTATAAATAAATTAGAAATTAACAATGTACGATGAGCAATTGTGGTTGGCTTTTGCATAGCAAAACTATCCATAATTACTAATTAATCATTTTTTAATCCGCAAACCAAAGGCTTGCTCCTTCACTGTTAATTGCTCTACGCAAAATGCTAATTCCATAAAGTTGTATTTCACAAATTTTGTTCACCGAGATATTATATCACACTTTATCCAACTGTAATATAAAATTTTTATTATGGAAAGCACTTCCTTTTTATGCTATAATCAACAAGTCAAATGAATTATTTTCCCACAAACTTTTTTCAATTAACATTTTCTGCAAAGCCCTCGTTTGAAAAACGCAAACCTGCAGAATTAATCCATACCTTTATATTTCAATCATATATCGCGCAGTGATTTATACCACAATTACTAATTGCTAATTACTTTCGCGCCTGTAGCTCAGTGGATAGAGCAGTGGTCTCCGGAATCACGTGCGGGGGTTCGATTCCCTTCAGGCGCACCATAATAAATTAAAAGCAGGCCTTACCAGCCTGCTTTTTCTTTATGTTCTTGATACATTTTTTCTAAAGGGTTGTACCATTTTGCGTCAAGACGTGTAATTTTTCCTGTGGAGTCGGTGAATAAATTGCGTGAAGAACCTTCAGCCACTAAAGTTCCATCACTTACGCGGTAAATTTTGCAAATGAAATCCATACGAGCGCGGTTTAAGTCGGTGATGCCCACTTGCACCTCGTATTCATCGTCATATTTGCAGGAAGCTTTATAGCTCATCTGTAAATCCACAATAGGAAAGTGAATATTGTTATGCAGCATCCAATCCACGTCGAAGCCGGCTAGGGTTAAGTATTTCACTCTCCCCATCTCGTACCAATGAAAATATTTCACGTGATGCACTACACCCATGCAATCCGTTTCCCCAAAGCGCACTCTATCTCTAAAAGTAATCATCTTGCTCTCCCAGGCAAAATTAAGCCTTAAAATTTTTTACTGCTTTAATTTTACCATTAGCAGTGCGAGGGAGGCAATCAACCTTGATAAATTTCTTCGGCAGCTCGTAATCAGCCAAAGCTTCCCTGAGCAATTTACGCAGTTCAGTTACAGGCAAGGTCAATTCATTGCCCTCGTAATAAACCACCAAAGATTCACGCTCGGCCTCCTTTTGGACTGCAGCAAGTGCGTCTAAACCGAAAACATGCTTCATGGCTTCAGAAATTTTATAGCCCGAGCATTTGCGTCCGTTCACGTTCAAACGATCGTCCACACGGCCGAGAAAATAAAAGTTGCCAGCTTCGTCCTGAAAGCCTTCGTCATTGGTGCAATAAGGATTGGTAATACCCATCACCCCGTAAGTGTTATTTGTATAAAAAACTCCGTCAATTAAACGCAAATCCATTTTTGGAAAAGCTTTGCCAATGAGACGAGCGTCGTCCCCCATCTCGCTGTCCCACACATAAGTCATGTAATTGGCCTCGCTTGCCCCATAATAAAGGCAAACTTTAATGTTAGGGAATGCTTTTTTAGTAAGTGCAATATCCTCCTTGCCAAAGCTTTGAGAACCAGTCACCAAATATTCAACACTATCAATTGGTTCCTTGATAGCCTTCACGAGCGCTTTCATTTTCGCAGGAATGAGGTAAATGTAATTTGCTCCATTCTTGACGATAGCTTCACGCCAAGTTTTAGGATGAAAATCGCGTACAGCGATGACGCTAGCACCTAGTGCAAATAAATCCATATAAAGATTTAAATTTCCGGTAAATGATAGTGTTCCCGAAGTAAAGAGCACCGTATCCTTATTTATATGAAAAATTTCATCCTGCACGCAGAAAAAATCAGCCCAACTATGAAAGGAACGGAATAAAACCTTAGGATTCCCAGTTGTACCAGAAGTCAGCACAGCCATACAAGCCTCTTCGGGAACAGCAATATTTATATCAATGCTTTCCTTTTTAATGTCAGGTGGAAGAATTGCAGGCACGATATCCAGGTTTTGGCAAGCAATCCATGTGACTAATTCGTCGATGACTGTTGACTCTTGCACAAGATAAAGAGCTCGCGAATTAGCTGCCCCGCTTGACTTCAGTTCTTTTTCTTTAGCATTAACTAAATCAAGAAACTCCCCGTAAGTTAATGTCATATCCTTTTCCGTAATCATTGTGCGATTTTTATCAATGCTTTCAATAAGTTTTTTATAATTCATCTTCTACTTTCCTTACAAGCATTGCTGTGCCAATGCCTCCAGCAGCCGCAATGGAGCAAATACCATAAGCTTCTTTTTGTGCTGGTTCTAATAGCTCAAGTGCTTTCAATAAATGCAGTGTAATAATTCCGCCGGAGGCACCATAGGGATGACCATAAGCAATGGCGCCACCAAAAATATTATAACGTTGCTCAGGAATACCTAATTCCCTTGTAGCAAGGATGTCGATTACGGCAAATGCTTCGTTGAATTCCCAAGCCGTAATATCACTGACAGAAAGATTATTGCGGTCCAGCAGCTTTTCTACGACGGGAACCGTGCTAGCGGGACTAAAATTGGGATCAACACCAACGGAAAGCACATCCACAAGCTCGGCCTCGACATGCAGATTGTGTTTATATGCATATTCCTTAGAACAAATAATTACAAAGGCAGCTCCATCTTGCGTTAAACACGCATTACCTGCAGTTATAAATTTTCCTCCAGGCACTAAGGGTTGCAGCCGCTTTAAAAGTTTTTCAGAAATTTTCGGGCGAATGGTTTCGTCCTTCGTTACATCCTTGTCCCTATCACGCATATGCGGAGCGATGATGATATCATTTAAAATACCACTTGCTTGTGCATCAGCGGCTAAACGATGACTACGCAGAGCCCACATGTCAAGCTCGTCCTTTTGCATCTGCCACTTGACGGCAACACCTTCAGCACCTCGAAACATCGTCAGCTCGTCGGGAGTTCCTGGAACAAATTTTGCTACATTATAAATATTGTTGCCGTCAGCCTTGTAGTCTGGATGATTTTCACTACGTGTACGTACAGGCTTTGTAGAACAACTTTCTGCACCACCTGCGATGAACACGTTCCCCAGTCCGGCTTCGATTTTGGCTGCGGCAATAGCCATTGCTTCGAGACCAGAACCACATTGAGTGTCAACTGTAAGCGCAGGAATGCTTTCAGGCAGTCCCGCCTCTAAGGTGAGAAGACGAGCTCCATTGCCACAGCCTCCCACGGAGTTGCCCATTATTATTCCATCTATATCACTAATGGGAACTGGAAACTTTTTTAACAAAGCCTTCACGACATCAGCGCCAATTTCCTCTGCCGCCAGATGTTTATACATACCTTTTTCCACACCAATAAAGCTTCTCAGCCCGCCTACAATACAAACATTCTTCATAAAAACTTCCCTCTAACGGATTTTTTTCGTAATCCTAATGCATTCACCCAAGCGAGAAGTATAAACGCATAATCCTTTTTCACTTTGGGCAATAACAAACTTCTCGCCCACGTTAATTGGTGCAAGAAATTGTGCTGTAAATTTTGCTTCCTTATTCTCAAACCATTCCTTGGTCTCAAAAACCTTGTCCTGCAAATATGCAAGGACCATGCCACCGGGAACAATGGCATTTGCTCCTTGATGAATGGGATTCGTATCCTCCACAGTCTGAAGATACTCAAGAACTTCTGCTTCGTTAAATGACAAGCTTGCTAAATCCTTAAGTCCCTCGGAAACTTGTAAACCTACTTCACTGTTGCCATCTAGTTTCCCGCCTAACATGGTAATAATAATATAACCAGTTTCTTCGTCCTTGTCTTTACCAGTAGATTTTATTTGACAATAACCAGTACGTTCCCTTAAAACCTGAGCATCTGCCTCCTGAACATTGCCCAAGATTTGCCATTCTAATCTTACAATGACAAAGCCATCATATTCTCCGCCGTTATATCTTTTCATGCCACGAGAAAGCTTTAAAAAATTATTCAAAACCATATTCTATCTCCGTAAACTTATTTCAACAACAAGGTTAACACTATCGTCCTAATTTGTCAAATAAAAATGCTACCCGCTAGTGATAATCTAATCATATGCGAATAGCATTTTATATTAGTTGATTATAAATTCATCAGTCTCGCAAAATTACGCAAATGCGCAGATTGATGCTTAAGGTTTGCAATATTTTAGGCAGATGGGCTGCTATGGCCCTAAGATTTTCACAAAACGCTCAGAGTAGTCCAGATGCGAGGAAGCCTTACGACGGCGTACAATTAGTACGTCGAGCAAGAGGAACATTTGCAAAATGTTCCGGGCTGACAAAGCAGATGGGCTGCTATGGGCGTTTTATAAATTTAAGAAGCGATCAACAGATTTTGCTGCAGCCCTACCTTCCGCAATAGCCCATACAACTAAGCTTTGACCTCTACGTGCGTCGCCACAGGCAAAAACCTTGGGGTTGGAGGTTTGATAATCCGTGTCATTAGCCTTCACGTTATTGCGATCATCCTTTTCGATTTTGAATTCGTCGAAAATTCTTTGTTCGCTGCCAGCAAAACCCATAGCAAGAAGAATTAATTGGGCAGGAGCAATTTCTTCGGTTTCTGGTAAATCTACAGGGAAACGTCTGCCATTTTCCGTCTTCCAAGTATTTTGGCATAGGCGCAAGCCAGTTAATTTACCTTTTTCGCCAATAAATTCTTTAGAGGATACGCAGAAAGAACGTGGATCTTTCTTAAAGAGCTCGATAGCTTCTTCTTGCCCGTAATCCGTTTTAAAAACTCGGGGATATTCAGGCCAGGGATTACTTTCCGTACGAGCGTGAGGCAGACAAGGATTAATTTCCAATTGACGTACGGACTTACAGCCTTGACGAATAACTGTTGCGATACAATCGTTACCCGTATCACCGCCACCGATGATAATAACGTCCTTGCCCTTAGCACTTGGTGCCCTGCCATCTTTAAAATTGGAATCGAGCATGCTCTTTGTTACAGCATGAAGATAATCCTTGGCAAAATAAATTCCTTCTAAATCACGACCACCCACAGGTAAATCACGAGGCTGAGTTGCACCGCTGCAAAGTACTACAGCATCGTATTGAGCAAGTAAGCTTTCGGAGGAAACATTGACGCCGATTTCTGCATTGCAAATAAATGTTACACCAGCTTCTTCGAGAAGACTAATACGACGAGCAACAATTTTCTTGTCAAGCTTCATATTAGGAATGCCGTACATCAAAAGTCCGCCAGGTCTATCAGCACGTTCATAAACAGTTACAAGATGTCCTGCTTTATTAAGTTGGTCAGCACAGGCAAGGCCGCTGGGCCCGGAACCAATAATCGCAACCTTTTTACCACTGCGTTTTACAGGAACGTTAGGTTTAACAATACCATTTGCAAAAGCTGATTCGATAATAAATTGTTCCACGTTACGAATAGTTACGGGACTCGTAATCACACCAGCTGAGCAGGCACCCTCGCAGGGAGCCGGGCAAACGTGAGAAGTAAATTCGGGAAAATTATTGGTTGTGTTAAGACGTGCGTAAGCCTCGTCAGGCATATTGCGATAAACTAAATCGTTGAATTCGGGCATTAAGTTATGAAGAGGACAACCACTAACCATTCCCTTAATCATCATACCAGTATGACAAAACGGCAAGCCGCAGTCCATGCAGCGAGATGCTTGTTCTTGAACATCTGCTTTGTATTCCAAGGAAGAGTTTTTAATTTCTTCCCAGTCTTTAATTCTTTCTAAAGGAGCACGCAGAGCAAGTTCTTTGCGCTTGTAATCCATAAATCCTGTCGGCTTACCCATTATGCTTTCACCTCCTCAAATACTTTTAAGGTTGCTTCTTCGAGACTCAGACCTTGCTGTTGATATTCAACAAGCATTGCTTGAACCTTCTTGTAATCTTTAGGAATAACCTTAACGAATTTGCTCTTATAATCGTTCCATTTATCAAGAACTTCATAAGCAAGCTTAGAACCTGTGTAGGTTGCATGGTTAAGAACAAGCTTCTTAATGGTTAATGCATCCTGCATAGCTTCAACTTTTTCGAGGAGAACAATATCTTTATTGCAATAGGTTGCAAAATCGCCGTTGACGTCGAGAACATAAGCAGTGCCACCACTCATGCCTGCAGCAAAATTGCGTCCTGTTGTACCAAGAATAACTACAGTACCTCCTGTCATATATTCGCAACCGTGATCGCCTACGCCTTCAACAACAGCACTAACACCTGAGTTACGGATACAGAAACGTTCCCCAGCTGTGCCTCGAATATATGCTTCACCACTTGTAGCTCCGTACAAAGCAACGTTACCAATAACAACATTTTCGTGAGCGTTAAATTTTGCCTCCTTGTCAGGATAAATGATAATCTTGCCACCGGACAGTCCCTTACCTACGTGGTCATTGGCGTCGCCTTCCAGTTCCATGGTAACGCCCTTGGGCAGGAAAGCACCAAAGCTTTGACCAGCAGAACCTCGGAAATGAAGATTAATTGTATCCTGTGGCAAACCTTCAAGACCATAACGACGAGTAATCTCGCTGCCTAAAATCGTACCAACTACGCGGTCCGTGTTTTTGATTGGCAAAGTAACGCTAATGGGTTTCTTTGTTTCGACATTGCTCTTACAAATATCAAGAAGCTCACGCATATCAAGAGACCTATCAAGATGATGATTTTGTTTTTTCGTACAAACTTGTCCAACGCTAGAATCAACTTCTGGTTTGTAAAGCAAGGGAGAAAGATCGAGATGTTTATTCTTCCAATTTCTTTTTTCAATCGGTTTAGGTACGAGCACTTCCGTGCGACCAACCATTTCGTTGATAGTTCTAAAACCAAGCATTGCCATATACTCACGCACTTCTTGGGCGATAAAATGCATAAAGTTGACAACGTATTCCGGTTTGCCTTTAAAGTTTTTACGCAAAGCCGGGTCTTGAGTTGCCACACCCATAGGACAAGTATTCAAATTGCAGACACGCATCATAATACATCCAAGTGCAATCAACGGAGCTGTGCCAAAGCCGAACTCTTCTGCACCAAGGAGCGCTGCAATAATAACGTCACGACCAGTCAAAAGCTTGCCGTCAGTTTCAAGAGTCACACGATCACGCAAATTATTCATGAGCAATGTTTGGTGAGTTTCTACGA
Organism: Phascolarctobacterium sp.; assembly: GCA_030523325.1. GTDB lineage: Bacteria > Bacillota > Negativicutes > Acidaminococcales > Acidaminococcaceae > Phascolarctobacterium_A. The sequence goes on along the minus strand of JAUNIS010000011.1, from coordinate 49,726 downwards.
GACCAAGCTCCCAAGGCAAGCCTGCATGCATAGTAGAGGTACGCGGACTTGCACCAGTGCCTCCGTCATAACCAGAAATAAGCACGACATCAGCGCAAGCTTTTACTACGCCAGCTGCAATAGTGCCAACGCCAACCTCAGAAACAAGCTTAACGCTAATTCTTGCACGCGGATTAGCGTTCTTTAAATCGTGGATTAATTCAGCCAAATCTTCGATAGAATAAATATCATGATGAGGCGGAGGAGAAATCAAACCAATGCCTGCTGTTGTGCCGCGACATTCAGCGATCCAAGGATAAACCTTGCCGCCAGGTAACTGACCGCCTTCGCCAGGTTTTGCACCTTGTGCGATTTTAATTTGAATTTCGTCGGCATTAACTAAGTAATTACTTGTTACACCGAAACGGCCCGATGCTACTTGTTTAATGGAAGAACGTTTGCTATCGCCATTAGGTAAAGGAGTGAAGCGAGAAGGATGCTCGCCACCTTCACCTGTATTAGAACGAGCGCCAATACGATTCATAGCAATAGCTAAGCATTCGTGCGCTTCTTGACTTAAAGAACCATAACTCATCGCACCGGTCTTAAAGCGTTTGCAAATACTTTCAACGGATTCAACTTCATCTACAGAAATTGGCAAACGTTGCGGACTGAAGCTGAGCATGCTTCTTAAATTTTGATTTGCAAATGCATCGGAGCGAATAAATTTAGAAAATTCTTTATAAAGAGCATAGTCACCAGTTCTGCAAGCGCTTTGCAACTTAACGACCATCTCAGGATTAATCAGATGTTGTTCGCCGTCCTTACGCCATTGGAACTTAGAACCAGATTCATAGCTGAATAAATCAACGCCCTCACGGAAAGCAGGTTCATGACGCATAGCAACCTCTTGAGCTATTTCATCGAGGCCGATGCCTTCTAAACGGCTAGGAGTTCCTGTGAAATATTTGTTGATGACGTCACTAGCAATACCAACGGCTTCAAAAATTTGCGCACCACGATAAGATTGAACTGTAGAGATACCCATCTTCGAGAGAATCTTGGCAATACCGTGGGTACAAGCGTCGATATAATTTCTGGTTGCAGTTTCGTAATCAATGTCAATCATGCCGTTTTGACACATGTTTTCCAAGGTTTCGAAAGCAAGATAGGGATTGATACCGCTGACACCATAACCAAGCAGCAAAGCCAGGTGATGAACCTCACGAGGCTCAGCAGATTCAATAATAATAGAGCCGCGCAGACGGGTACCGTTTTGAATGAGATGATGATGCAGGCCTGCGCCAGCAAGCAGAGCCGGGATAGCTGCACGCTCCTTATCAATACCGCGGTCAGTCAAAATGATAATGCATTTACCAGCCTCAAGAGCTTTATCTGCTTGTTCGAAAATATTGTTTAAGGCTTTCTCAAGACCAGCTCCTCCTTCAGCCACATTGTAGAGCATAGGAATGCGTACACAGCCAAAATGAGGAATGTGGTCAAGCTTTGCTAGCTCTTCGTTGCTAAAGATTGGAGACTCGGCACTAATCATCCTGCAGCTTTCCGGCTTAGGATCGATCAAATTATGTTCGGGTCCAATGCCGGATGTTGTATCAGTAAATGCTTCTTCACGAATTGCATCAATAGGTGGATTCGTTACTTGAGCAAAGAGTTGTTTAAAATAACTGTATAGAAGCTGAGGCTTTTCGCTGAGCACTGCGAGTGGAATATCATGACCCATAGCTCCAACAGGGTCCAAAGCTTTGGTAGCCATAGGACGCAAGAACTTAGTTAAATCTTCCATAGTGTAGCCAAAAGCCTTTTGTCTTTGACGCAAAGTTTTTACGTCGGGAATAGGCAGCGGACTATCTAACTTAATGTCTTTTAATTTGATGGAATATTTTTTAATCCATTCCTTGTAAGGATGCTCGGTGGCAATTTGATGTTTAATCTCTTCGTTACCTATAATTCTTCCTTGTACGGTATCAACAACAAGCATACGACCAGGGCGCAAACGATCCTTTTTGACAATTGTCGCCGGATCGATATCCATAACCCCAACTTCAGAGGCCAAAACGATAGTATCGTCATTAGTAATATAATAACGACTCGGACGCAAACCATTACGGTCAAGTGCTGCGCAAATAGTACGACCATCTGTGAAGGCCATAGCTGCAGGACCGTCCCAGGCTTCCGTAATAGAATTGTGATATTCAAAGAATGCTTTTAAGTCTTCGTCTAAATGCGGATTCTTACCCCAAGGCTCAGGAATCATCATCATAACTGCATGAGGCAGACTGCGACCCGACAAAACCAAAAATTCCAGAGTATTATCGAACATACCAGAGTCACTGCCAGTTTCATCGATAATGGGCATAATTTTATTAATGTCCTTGCCCCACAAGGAATTGTTACACATGGTTTGACGAGAACGCATCCAGTTAATATTGCCTCGAAGCGTATTAATTTCACCATTATGCATTAAATAACGATAGGGATGAGCTCTCTCCCAGCTCGGGAAGGTATTGGTACTGAAACGAGAATGGACGAGGGCCATAGCGGTTTCAACAGAAGTATCTTGCATGTCAAGATAGAAGGTTCTCAGTTGTTCCGTGGTCAGCATACCTTTATAAACGATGGTACGACTGGACAGAGAAGGAATATAGAAAAATTTACCGCCACGCAGATTACCATAGCGAATATGTTTTTCAGCTTCGCGACGAATAGAATATAAAACTCTTTCAAAAGCATTGTCGTCGATACCAAGTCGATCCAATACTTCTTCAGAAGGTTTGATGAAAATTTGCGCCATAAACGGCTGACTCTGACGAGATTTCTCGCCCAAAACCTCTGGGTTAACAGGAACATTACGCCAAGCGATTATTTCTTGTCCGTTATTTTTGATAATACGTTCAAAATGACGTTCAACATTTTCTCTTTCTACAACGTCAGGCGGCAAAAATATAAAACCCACAGCGTATTTACCAGCATCGGGCAGATCCACATCTTGCTTTGCCAATTCTTTCACAAAGAAATTGTGAGGAATTTGCAAGAGAACACCTGCACCGTCACCAGAATTTTCATCGGCGCCTTGACCACCACGATGGTCCATATTATGCAATACAATCAATGCTTGTTGCAAGATTTTGTTCGATTTCTTTCCTTTGATATTGGCAACAACACCAACACCGCAAGCGTCATGCTCAAACCAAGGATCATATAAGCCTTGCTTACCAGGAAGATTGTTACTCATAGATAGTCCCTCCAAAGCATAAAAATAAATAAAATTAGATATTTTATATTATAATTTTGTAAAACAAATCATGCAAATTGTATACAAGTATATTTTTAATTTTGAGTAATTAAAAAATTATGCCTGAATTTTTTGTTAGAAAAGATACAAATTGAAAAATTTTATATCACAGGACAAATTTTTTTGAATACTGATATAAAACACCTGCACACTTAATTTGTAATTAAATTTAATAATACTTTACATTTCGGCTTGACAAAGACTTGGAAAATTGTCATAATAATTGAAACATCTCTGAATGTTTAACGAAAATTTAAAAGTATCAAAGGCTATGAACAGGATAATTTTTCTTTTCCAAGTTTTAGAGAGACGATGTTTGGTGAAAATCGTTACAGTTAAGAAAGAGCGCTCACCTGGGAGCTGTCATTTTGAACTTAGTAGGAATGAACGTCAATGCTACGTTAAGCATTTGAACGCCACGTTCAAGGATGAATGAAGTACTAAACTAGGGTGGTACCGCGAAACTGTTAACTCGCCCCTATCTGCACACAAGCAGGTAGGGGTCTTTTTATTTTTTAATTAGTAATGAGCAATGAGCAATGAGCAATTGAGGATGATTTGCTACGCAAACCTATGATTAAAAATGAAATTTTTTTGCTGACTCATCATTTTAATCATAAATCGCAACGCGATTTATACCACAATTGCTAATTTCTAATTTCTAATTGCTAATTGATTCTCCTCTTTCTTTTAGTTATAAAGAAAAAACTATAAATTCACTTTGGAGGTATTCTCTCATGGGCATGACAATGACAGAAAAAATTCTTGCGAAGCATGCTGGTATCGACAGCGTATCCGCTGGCGATCTCTTAGTTTCCCAAGTCGACCTGGTATTGGCTAACGATATCACTGGTCCCCCGGCAATTGTTGAATTCAAAAAAATCGGCAAACCTGTATTTGATAATACGAAGATTGCTCTCGTTCCCGACCATTTCTCTCCTTGCAAGGATATTAAATCCGCAACCATGTGCAAAACCATGCGTGATTTTGCTCGCGAAAATAATATCACCAACTATTTCGAGGTAGGTCAAATGGGCATCGAGCATGCTCTCTTACCCGACAAGGGTCTCGTTGCTCCTGGCGAAATCGTCATCGGTGCCGATTCTCACACCTGTACTTATGGTGCAGTTAATGCTCTCTCTACTGGTATGGGTTCTACCGATATCGGTGCAGCATTTGCATCCGGCTCTGCTTGGTTCAAGGTTCCTTCTGCAATCAAGGTTAATTTAACTGGCAAGTTCCCGCAATATGTTAGTGGCAAGGATTTAATTCTTACATTAATCGGTATGATTGGTGTTGACGGTGCTCGCTATCAATCCATCGAATTTGCTGGCGAAGGCATTGCCGAACTCACAATGGCTGACCGTCTGACTATTTGCAATATGGCTATTGAAGCTGGCGCAAAAAATGGTATCTTCCCAGTTGACGAAAAAACTATCGAATTCTTAAAGGAACGTGGCGTAACTCGTGCCTTCGAACCTGTTGAAGCAGATGCTGATGCAGAATATGCTCGTGTTATCGACATTAATCTTGCTGATTTAAAACCGACCGTTTCTTATCCTCACCTGCCGGAAAATACTCATCCTGCATGTGAAGGTCATGACATTAAGATTGACCAAGTTATCGTTGGCTCTTGCACAAATGGTCGCTTTGAAGATCTTCAAGCCGCAGCTTCCATTTTGAAAGGCAAACACATTTCTGATCATGTCCGTATGATCGTTATCCCTGCAACTCAAGAAATCTATCGCAGGGCAATGCACGAAGGTCTCTTTGATATTTTCCTGGACGCGGGTTGTGCAGTATCTACTCCTACCTGTGGTCCTTGCTTAGGTGGTTATATGGGTATCCTCGCTGCTGGCGAACGTGCAGTATCCACTACCAATCGTAACTTCCGCGGTCGTATGGGACATGTAGACTCTGAAGTTTACCTGGCAAGCCCTTACACTGCTGCAGCTTGCGCAATTGCAGGTTACATCGTTAGTCCTGAGGAGGTAATGAAATGAGCAAAGTTTGGCGTTACGGAGACCATGTTGATACCGACGTAATCATCCCCGCAAGATATTTAAATATTTCCGATCCTATTGAGCTTGCAGAACATGCAATGGAAGACGCGAAAGAATCCTTAACCGATCCCTTCGCACAAAACTCTCAGCCTGGTGATATCATTGTTGCCGGAAAAAATTTTGGTTGCGGTTCTTCCCGTGAACATGCACCTCTTGTTTTAAAAGTTAAAGGAGCTAAATGCGTTATTGCTGATAGCTTCGCACGTATTTTTTATCGCAACGCCATCAATATCGGTCTTCCTCTTCTGGAAATTGGTGCTGATGTAGAACAAATCGAAGCAACCGATACTCTCGACGTAGATATGGCTGCTGGTAAAATTACCATCGTTAATAAAAATATTACCATCAATTGCAAACCTCTGCCCCCGTTCATTCAAAAAATAGCTGATTGCGGCGGTTTAATCGAATACCTCAAAGGAGGAAACTAATAATGAAAATTTGTTTATTACCTGGCGACGGCATTGGCGTAGAAATTGTTGACGCTGCTGTTGAAGTGCTGGACGCCGCTGCTAAAAAATTTGGTTTCGAAATCGAATATGACAAACAATTAATTGGCGGCTGTGCAATCGATGCATTTGGCGATCCTCTTCCGGAAGTAACTTTAAAAGCAGCTCAAGCAGCTGATGCAGTTCTTCTTGGTGCTGTTGGCGGTCCTAAATGGGATAATGTTGACCCCAGCATTCGCCCAGAAAAAGGTTTACTGCGCATTCGTAAAGGTTTAGGACTTTATTGCAATCTTCGTCCTATGACTGTTTCTAAATTCACAGCTCATCTCTCTCCGTTAAAAACCGAAAGAGCTGAAGGCGCAGACATTATGATTGTGCGTGAATTAACCGGTGGCATTTATTTTGGTGAACATAATGAAGCTCACATCAATGCCGATGGTATTGAAGAAGCGTCCGATATAGAGCTTTATACTCGTCCGGAAATCGAAAGAATTGCGAAGAAAGCTTTCGAGGCTGCAAAATTGCGTCGCGGCAAGGTTACGAGCGTAGATAAAGCTAACGTACTTGGTTCTTCCCGTATGTGGAGAAAAATTGTTGCCGAAATGCAAGCAAAGGATTATCCTGAAGTCGAGTTGAATAATTTTTACGTTGATAACTGCGCTATGCAATTAGTTCTCAATCCGAAACAATTCGATGTAATTTTGACTAATAATATTTTTGGTGATATCCTTTCTGACGAAGCATCTACCATCGCTGGTTCCATCGGTCTTTTGCCTTCCGCTTCCTTGGGCGATGGCACTGGTATGTATGAACCTATTCATGGTTCTGCTCCTGATATTGCTGGCATGGGTATTGCTAATCCTTTGGCAACTATTCTCTCCGCTTCTATGATGATGCGTTACAGCCTGAATCGCTCTGACGTTGCTGATGCTATTGAAGCAGCAGTAAATAGTGTTATGGAACAAGGCTATCGCACTCCCGACCTTTATGCTGAAGGTTTGAAGAAAGTTTCTACTTCTGAAATGGGACATCTTGTTGCTCAAGAGTTGGCAAAATAATTTTCAAGCAAATACAAAAATGGTTCTGGCCAAAAGTCAGAACCATTTTTTATGACAATTTTTAGTCAACCACAGGCATGGATAACATCCATCTCCCATTCCTCTTCCCATTTAAGCTCGTGCTCTTTCGCATAAGCATTGAAAAATTCTTGCTCGCTTGCATCAGGCATTTCCCTTTGCAAGCGGTTTTTAATTTCACTATCCATGTTCAAGAGAGCAGCATCAAAATCCACCAATGTATCATAAGAATTACGAACCTTCATGTTACCTCCCAATCACAAGAGCCATCTAAATAACCCCAAGTACGCCATGATGCAAAGGAAAACGATGCCCAAGCAGGAGAAGGAAAACATTTTCATAAAAAGCTTTTGTTGGTCCTCAGGTGTTGAGCCAGCTGCCGATGTATAAGCAGCAAGGGCAAGAGCACCACCGGTTGAGAGAGGAGAAATACCACCAGTATTGGAAATCATCGTAATTGCCGTAGCAAGCTCAACGGGATTTAAAATGTTATTCATTTGCGCATTGATATAAGGAATGGTCGGTATCAAGGTTGGCATTACTACGCCAGATGTGGAGCTAAACCACGAGGTAATACCTGCGCACAAGCCCATTATAGAAGTAGCCGTGCTTTGCGTCATAATTGATACCAAAGCCGCTGACAAAATTTTAATGCCACCAAGTTTAGTAATAATGTTCATGAGCATGCCTACGCCCGTGATTAAAAGCAACGTGCCCCAAGGAACTTTTTTTAAAGCCTCGGACTCGTCAGAAACTTTTAAGAAACTAAGGATACCTGCGATCAAGAAACCTACGAGACCAACGTTAATCTTAAGAACCATAACTAGAAAAACCATAATAACGATGCCAGCTAAAGTTATTTTTTGCTTAGCATTGAAGTCAGGAATATCACCGAGGTTCATAACCTTGTCGGAGTGCATCTTATAACCGCCAGTTACAAAATAAAGAAAGGTTGCATAAGCTGTTGCAGCCAGAAGTCCATTTAAAAAGAATTCTTTTTCGATACCAGTGAGACCAAAGCCCGCACATAAATTCAAGCCGATGATACCAGTTGCGGCAAGTGGACTCACACCACCACCAGACGCACCAAGTACGATTAAAGCACTAAGCATAGCCGGGTTAATTGAGAGCTCGGCTGCGAGAGCCATGGCAAAAACCATGAGAATAGCCATAGTCGGAACCGTGCCAGGTCCGATAGCGGAAAGCACGGTAGCAAACAAATAGATAATAATCGGAATCAAGAAGGTGCGTTTACCTGCGAGAGCGACAACTTTTTTCGCTAACAAATCTAAGCAACCATTTATCTGAGCCAAGCTGAACAAATAAGTTACACCTAAAAGCATGATGAACAAATTATAATTGAAGCCAGCGATAATTTCTTTGTCCGTCATGCCTGATAAACGACCCACAATCATCGCAAAAGCCATGCACAAAAGGCCCGTATTCATCTTCCTGGTAAAGCCTAAAATAATTGCTACTATCAAAAGCCCTAAGGACAATAGAGCCATAATCTCATCTCCCAAACCAAAAATAATTTTATATGTCTTATAATATTAAATTATACTCCTAGGGTTAGCATTAATCAAATAGAAATTAGCAATGAGCAATAATGACGACAAATTACAAGCCGAGGGCTCGAACCGAAATTACTTATTTTTAAATATCAAGTTTTGCCACATAATTACTTATTACCCACCATCTTTAAATTATTTATTTCACAAATCGCTTAGTGATTTGCATAAATCATAACTCTTAACTCATAACTAATTCTTTCCCTTGCAAATTTCGTTACATCTACTATAATAAGATTAAGAAGTAAAGTTTGAAAAATTTTAAGGGGACGCATCATGCAAGTAGATTTACACATTCACACCTGTGCATCCGACGGAACATGGAGGCCCAAGGATTTAATTTGCGAGGCAAAACGTGTCGGACTAGGCACCCTCGCTATTACAGACCACGATACAACCGGTAATGTTTTAGAAGGCGAGCACCTAGCCAAGGAAGCTAATTTAAAATTTATTCGCGGCGTGGAAATTAATTCAACCAAGTCGGGCTTAAACTTTCATATTCTCGGCTACGGCTTTGATTTAGAAAATAAAATTTTACAAGAGCTCTTGAACCACAACATTGATCTTTTATTACAAAAGGATATTGATTCCATTGCCCAACTTGAAAAAGAAGGTTGGAACGTCAGTGCAGAAGAATTTAAAAATTATTCTTACAACAGAACGCGTGGAGGCTGGAGTTCCCTTGCCTATTTGCAGGACAAAAATTTATGTACGGACGTGAACGATTTCTTCACAAGAATTTTTACAGCGGAACACGATTTAGGCTTTCCCGACTTTCCCAGTGTCGAAGAGGTTATTAAAACAATTCACGAGGCAGGTGGTCTAGCTATCTGCGCTCACGCAGCCAGCGGGTTTCATGGACCTGGACTAAACAAGGTCATGGAAATTCTCTGCGATGAAAAGTTCGATGGTTTTGAATGTTACCACTCCAATCACACGGAAGAAGATACCAGGAACTTACTCTCCTATGCACAAAAAAACAATTTGCTTATCACAGGCGGGTCCGATTGTCATGGAGATTTCGTTCCCTCAAGACATCTTGGAAAACCATATGTAACCGATACCATGCTCAAATTCCCTTTATTGAAATAGACTCGGGACGACTTTCTGCAAGGTTTAAAATTCATCTGAAAGAATCATCTAAAAAAAATACATTTTCATCCTGCCGCAACCCTATTGCCAAATAGGGTTTTTGCATTTATAATCAAAATGTGAAGTCATTGGATGAAAGACTTCAAATCTGTCAGAGAAAGAAAGGGACGTGTTAATGAAAACTTCTATGAAAATGCTCGCTCTCGCATGTTGCCTCGCATTATTTACCGGTTGCGGTGGTGGAGAGAAGAAAGAACAAGGAGCACAAAAACCTACATCCAACGAAACTGCTGTTTTAAATGTATATGGTTGGGCCGATTATTTTGATCCTGCTCTCCTCGAAGAATTTGAAAAGCAGAACAAATGCAAAGTTACCTACGACGTATTCGGTAACAATGAGGAGCTCCTAGCTAAGATGCAAGCTGGTGGTGCTCAATACGACGTAATTATGCCTAGTGACTACATGGTAACTACCATGACAAAGCTTGACATGCTTGCAAAATTGGATTTCAAGAATATTCCCAATGCCAAGAATATTGATCCAAAATTCAAGAACACCGTGTATGATCCGAAAAACGAATATACCGTGCCCTTCGCTTGGGGTATGACTGGTATTGTCTACAATAAAAAATATATCAAAGAAGCACCCACTAAATGGGACGATCTTTGGAAGCCGGAATACAAAGGTCATTTAATCGTGCTCAACGAAGTTCGTGAACACTTCAATATGGCTCTGAAAAAACATGGCTATTCCAACAACTCCAAGGATCCTAAGGAATTGGAGATTGCTTTCAAGGATTTACAAAAATTGAACGACAATGTCCTGGCTTATGATACTGCTACCAATAAGCAAAAATTCATCGCTGAAGAAGCTTGGATTGGTAACATGACTTCTGGCGACGCAGCTTATTGCCGTCGTGACAATCCGAACATTGCTTTCATGGTTCCGGACCAGGGCTCCACCATTTGGTGCGACAGCTTCTGCGTTCCTAAAGGTGCTAAACACAAAGAGCTTGCTGAAAAGTTCATCAACTTTATGAATGACCCGAAAGTAAGTGCCAAGAACTTTGACTACATTTATCTGCCGAACCCGAACACCGCTGCTAGAGAATTTGCTTCCGACAAATACAAGAACGACGAAATCTTTAAAGTTGGTGACGATTCCAAAACTAAAGGTGAATGGTTCATCGACCTTGGCGACACCATCGCTATCTATGACAAATACTGGACTCAACTGAGAACTGGTAAATAATTACTAGCGAAATAACAAAAACGCAGACCGCGCGGTCTGCGTTTTTTTAATGCTTATATATAGCTTGAACTTTTAACTCGTCATCGAGCAAGACAAAGTCGGCGAGCTTGCCCGGCTCGAGAGATCCAAGCTTATCAAAAACGCCTAGCGCAAGAGCCGGGCTTGTGCTCGCCGCATAAACTGCGTGAGCAAGTGGAATACCAAAGGATACAGCCTTGCGCACGCATTCCATCAAGTTCGTCACAGACCCTGCGAGGCTGCCATCCGCTAGACGAGCTTCGTTGCCTTGAACAAAAACTTTTTGCCCGCCAAGAGTATATTCGCCATCTTCTAGTCCGGCAGCTCGCATGCTGTCAGAGATCAAAATTATTCTTTCGTACCCAAACATAGCGAAGGTCGCTCTTACTACGGACGGATGCAAATGAACTCCATCTACGATAAGCTCGCATTTAACATGCTCATGGTCAAAGGCTGCCCCGATAACTCCGGGCTCGCGATGATGAAAAGGAGGCATAGCATTATACAAATGAGTGACCTCCCTCGCCCCTAGTTCGAAAGCACGATATGCTTCGTCGTAATTCGCTTCCGTATGAGCGAGACTAATTCTCACCTGGTCCTTGAGCGCAGCAATAAAATCTAAAGCTCCTGGTCTTTCACTAGCAAGGTCAACTATTTTAATTCTCGTGCCACTTGCCTCGTTCAATTCTAAAAAAGTTTGCACTTCAGCCGTTAAAATATCATCTTCCTTTTGCGCGCCCTTTTTCTTTGGAGAGATAAATGGGCCTTCCATATTCACGCCGAGTATACGTGCACCCTTTTTGTTTTCTTTGGCAAATTCATCAATGACTTGCAAAGCCTTTTTTAAATCTACAAGAGGAATTGTCATTGTCGTCGGACAAATAGAAGTAACACCTTGAGATAATTCGTATTCAGCCATCTTTTGCAAAGCCTCTTTGGAGCCATCCGATGCATCGCCACCTAAGGCTCCATGCACATGCAAATCGATGAGTCCAGGAATTGCGTAAAAATTTTTGCCGTCACGCACGTCCTCACCCTGATAAGTATCGGCCTCAACGAATTTTCCTTCAGCAAATGCCAAATCCCCTTGGACAAATTTTCCTTGAGTTGTATATATTCGTAAATTTTTTATCAGCATAATTTTCTTCCTTGCACACCCTTTACTTTAATCATTGTACAGCGAAAGACCGAGAAGTGCAAACAAATAAAATAAAACGCAGGCTTTTGACCTGCGTTTTACTTTTTTAATTTGCTAATTGCTAATTATAAAGTTCTCTTCTCTCCAACTTCGAAACTCCGAGCCGATACCAGACATACGCAAAACAGAAGAACTATCTAATGTATTTCGCAAATCTGCTAGCGAAGTCCTTAGTAATGCGTTCATACATTTTGTAATGAGCATCTCCATCCTCACGGTTACGAGCTTCTCTATGAGTATAAACAAGCTTACCATCGGATGAATAACCGTCGTAACGAACTTGTACATGGGACCAATAGCTATAATAACCAGGATGATGTACAGGAACATCGTAGTAATAAGTCTCAGTAGTTTTGCGACCGTTGCTATCCCTTTTTTCACGAGTAGCACTACGTCTTTCCCAAGAAGTGTAGGGTTCATGCCATTGCTTGTGAGAATCCCATCTTTCAAAGGTAACAGTAAATTTAATGGAGTCCCCAGGCATATTATCCATAGGTTCAATAACATTTAATTTCGCCTTAGCCGCAATTTGATTGTTAGCAGAATCAATTTTTCTAACCAACATGTCATCCTCGAATGCTTCAGTGTCGCAATCGGAATAAATTTCATCAAAAGCAACTGAATTAATTTTCTTGAAATCGAATCTGTCGTCGGCCCAGATATCTACATCCTTAGCAAGGGCCGGAGTGATATAGAGCATACAACAAAAGAAAACGGCTATAAAGGTAGACATCAATAAAGTTAATTTGTTTTTCATGATTTCCTCCTGAAATACTTACAAATTTAAAAGTGCATGTAAAGATTTAAAAATCTCTTGAGCATATAAAATTTTAATTTCCCTACGGGTTAATTTTATCACATCTGCCTTAAATGTAAAAGCCTGTAAATTGCTTTTATAAAAAATTGCGTAATGAACTTCTCCGCTAATACTATCAAGATTATTCGGGTCTAAATTACCTGTAGTTCCTGTAACACCCACTGCCAAATCCGTGTTGTAAATTTTTTGTGCGACGCGAGCCATCTCGCAGGCAGTTTCTTTAGAATACACACCGAATTTTTCGATAATTTTTGCATCCACACCCACTTGAATTTTCGTAGCATTAGCATAAGTAACTAGAGAGCCAAAGATAATCGCACTCGCTCCAGCGGTATCTGTAATAAAAGAAGCCACAAGACCCGAGGTGCAGCTTTCCATACAAGAAATGGTAATATTATTTTTTATTAAATGCTCCACAACATCATTGCGCAATTCTTCAAAATTTTCCATAAAACCCTCAGACAAATTTAAATTTTACCCCCGGCCACAAACAATCCAAAAGATAAAGGGATTCGCTTTTTATTTTTCCTAAAACATTGACCTTGCTGTCACAAGGAAGTTCAAGCTTTGACAAGCCCAGTTCTCCTTTGTAACGACCGTACTCATTGTTGTCAAGCAAAATGCTGCCTCTCGTAATTGTTGTCGTATGCATAGACACAATATCAGTATTAGCAAAAAGCTTTCTTGCCTCCAGACTACGCACGATATAAGGAGAAATGTCAGGACGCACGGTAAAAATTTGCTCACGCAAATTAACAGTATTCTCTGCAAAATCGCAAGGAATTTCTAAAACGCTTGGTGCATTGAGTTTGGCTAAAACCTTAAGTTCTTCTTCACTTGGCAAGGAATCGCCAATAAACACTCCGTCTACGCCCATGCAAGCAAGCTGAAAGGCTGCAATACTAACCGGTGTGTTGCGTTGCAGCTCAATTGTTGGCAAGCCTTGATGCAAAGGACCACGCCTACGATTTTGGCTAGACACAAAAGCACTGACTCTCACACCAAAGGCTTTTAATAATTTTGTGCGCTCGTACACAAGCTCAGCTGTTTGCCCTGTAAAGGGGTGCGGATAAAAATTAAAGCTCGCTTCCGTATTATCAAAGTTCATCTCAAGTCTCGCAAGCTTCTTTAAAGCAGCTCCGTCTAACGTCGAGGCATTAAGGCTAATAGGAAACCTTCGGCTGAGGCTTGAAATCTCGTGAAAATTATAGCCGTCATCTAAACGTAAACGTTGAATGCCCAAGGCCGCAAGATTAGGATCGCCTTTTAAAAGAGTTGCGTTGACATCAGCAATAACCTCTATGCCCATTTGCCTGGTAACGTCTAACACGGCTTTTAATTCCGGCTTTAACCTTGCTCCGTCTGTTTCAGGAATCTGCAAAGAAGTAAATATTCTTTTGATGCCAAGCCCATGAGCCTTGTTGATAAGCTCAAGATTTTCTTCTAATGTATTATCCAAACCAAAATAAATGGAAATTCCGTTTTTCATTATTAATCCTTAAATAAATTCCTGCAAATTGCATCGTTAATATTTTCTTGCCAAATAATATGCTTAGAGAATTTTCCGCGACTTCTCGAGTCGGACCAATTCATCGCTTGACCATTGGCAAGATAAACGTAACCAGATTTTGTTCTGCGATCAATGACGAGACCAGAGATGATGCCAAGGCTATCGCCTATTTGTCCCCACCATTGATGATCCTTAACAGTTGTAAGACGTGTAGTGCTGCCATTAAAGTAAGGCATCACGCCAAAACCATACGCTTCGAAAAGTCCGCCATATGTTTCACCCGTCTTATCCCAATCATCATAGAACCAATGAATCTTAAACATTTCTTCAAGAGTTTTTTCGTTAAGCACCTGCTTATTCATATAGGTTCCTTGAGCGAAAATCATTTCTAAAAGATGGCTTAACTCATCAAGAGATGCACGCAACCCACATTCGGGAACAAAAACACTTGCATTCTCGCCAATTTTATAATTCAAAAGATTTAGCCAGGCATCTTCACTTGCCTCAGCTGGTTGCACGAAAAATTCCGTGTTCTTGTGCCCCTTAAGTTGAGTGTAATCATCCATTTGCAGAACCCAAGCACCGTTTTCATCCCAGGTTCCCTTGGTTTGCTTTTGATAAACGCCGCCCAAAAGTTTTTGCTCTTTAGTTTTAAAATCGCAAATATTGTAGCTACCCTTAATGTTTAAATCCTTGAGGATGCCATTTTTCATGAATAAGTCAAAACGAGTATTGGAAACCTTTTCCAAAATAGTCGCAAGGACACGATAATTCACATTAGCATAATGGAAGTATTCACCGGTCTTTTGATCCTTAGGTCCAAACATCCCCTTAGAGCTTGCGAAAATTTCTTGCCAAGGTCGCTTCCCGTCGTAGCTACCATCACGCAAACTCGATGTATGAGCCATAAGCATACGAGTGGTAATCTTTATATCCGCATTATGGGGATTACGTAAAGTGAAGCCTAAATATTTACTAATGTCTTCGTCTAAATTTAATTTTCCTTGGTCCACAAGCTGCAAGGTTGCTAGAGCAACAAGAGTTTGTGAAATTGTGCCCACTCTAAAACGGCTATCCTTCGTAAAAGGCAAATCACCTAGTTTATCTTCCGAAATATAACGACGACCGCCATAGTTTTCGTAAATTTTTTTAGAATTTTTGTAAGCAACGACGCCTAGACCAGGAACCTGCGTACCTTTGTCCCCCAGCATGGATGCAAGCTCGCCGTCAAGAGCAAAATTTTGCACTAAATCATTTGCTTGTGCAGCTTGCTTCGTTCTAGATATTATTGCAGTGGTTTTAGGCTCTGCTTTTGTTTCTTTTTTAGCTGATGTATTCGCATTTTGTTTTGCGATTACATTAGTGTCTTGCTTAACATTAGGCTTTGTAGAAATTACAACTCGCTCTTTTGTATCATTTTTATTTGTATTTGTTTCTCTACTTGGTTGCGTTGACACACCAGGCTGCTGCGTACCAGTTTTGTCTCGCACCTGAATATTTGGACGGAGTATGCCAACAGCTTGTGCGTCCTGCATCATTCCCAATGTGAAGAGAGCAGCAAGAAGCAAAGACAAATATTTTTTTCTTGTCATAAGTAGTCTCCTTTATTTGGGCCTGACAATTAGATACGGTTTATCTTGTTTGTTTTTGGCAAAAAGTTGATGGTCAAACCACATATAATAAAATTTTTCGGCATGTTGCACCACATAACCGTCCTGCACATGGTCACATGTATCGAAAGGATCCGCCATAATTAAAACATCGTCCCCGCTAAATTCGGTTGCCATGCTGTCATGTCCAATAATTACTCTATAATGACCACCCCAGTCAACGTTTTCCACGATGATGGGAGTATTGTTCTGTAAATTTTCGTCAACAAATTTTAAAAAATCTTCGTAAGTATTGGGTGCACTTTTACTCTCGGAGGATTTTACATCCCAACCGATTTCTTCAAAGTACTTCACCATACCTTTAACAGTTGTGCCATTGGTATTATTCGTGCCCATAATCTTTCCCATAGCAAATTCATCCTCGCGCTTTTTTGTAAAATGCTCAATAACCATGGAAGCTGCTGCTGGGCCACAGGTATAGCCACTTCTTTGTTGATGTGTGGTAAATTTCTCTAAAAGAATGAGACTGCCTCCAGATTTCATATTGTAAAAATCTGGAGCTGTAAAATAGGGAGAATTTTTCACGTCGATTTTGCCAACGAGAGTATCTGGTCCAGTTTCAGGCTGCGGCTCCCCCTCCTTAACAGGGAAAAGCAGGTCTTGATAATTGTAACAGCCCACGCATAAAACACCTACACACACGAGGATCCCTAAGAATTTTTTTAACATAAAATCAACCCCCAATAAATTTAGCCACGCTTAAGATGTTTTTGCACAGCTTCTACAAGCATTGTTTTTTGATTTTGCAAATCACCATTTTGCACTCGTGCTAAAAGATAGGTAAGCTCATCTTTAATTCTCTCTTGAGGAATAATGGATAGCAAGTCCTTCCCGGTAATTGCTAAGTCACTTGTAGCAACGGGCATGCCTAAAGCAAGCTCAACTAGTCTCGAGCTTAGCGCACGTGCTTGATCCATAAGCTCCTTCTTAAAGCCGGCATGAGTTGCTCCCATATCTGCAAGATAAACCTCTACTAAATTTTCATAGGCAAAGACTAGCTCTTTATTATTTCGAAAGATTCCGCTATGAGCTTCTTGCCTGAGCCATCTTAAGAGAGCTGTGTTGCCTTCAGCTTTAAAAAGTCCGACGAAACGCATATGATTGGCTACGAGCCAGGTCGCAAGCTTTGCAAAATCTTTATTCATGCGAAGCCGAGCGAAAATTTTTTCCGCGTCTCGAGCGCTACGTTTCTCATGACCTGCGTCACGAGGCTGACCTTCTTCAGTAATAACGCGAATACCTTCTTGCCCTTTACCAATATCGTGAAGTAATAGTGCCCAACGTAAAAGTAAATCCCGAGGACTGTTATCCATGGCAAAAAGTGTATGCTCCCAAGTATCGTAACAGTGAAAACGTGGGTTTTGCTTAAGACCGACAATATGTCTGAGTTCTGGCAAAATGGCAATCTCCTCGACCTTGCCATTTTCCTTTACACGACAAGTGCTATCGCTTAAACCAGTAGCAACAAAAAGCATCAAGCCTTGCGTCGCATAAGGTGCCACAAGCATCTTATCGATTTCCTTGCGAACGCGCTCTAAAGAAAGTCCTCTTGTTCGCTCAATAGGAAAGGCGTAATTTTTTTCTAAATAGTAAGGCGTGTTTAACATACCGAAGCCGCCGATGGATGGATTATCTTCTACGTAAGTAAAACCAAGCTGAGCGACAAAACGACAAGCCCTGAACATTCTTAAAGCATCTTCTTCATAACGAGAGGAAGCATGACCAACAGTGCGCAGAATTTTTTTTGCTAAATCCTCACGACCACCAAAATAATCGTAAATATTTCCAGTTGCGTCCATAGCCATAGCATTAACCGTAAAGTCGCGACGAGCTAAATCTTCTTTTAAAGTCTCACAGTACCAAACATCCTTTGGCTTATGAGCATCCTCGCCGTATCTTTCGCTACGAAAAGTTGTTACCTC
Source organism: Phascolarctobacterium sp. (assembly GCA_030523325.1). GTDB lineage: Bacteria > Bacillota > Negativicutes > Acidaminococcales > Acidaminococcaceae > Phascolarctobacterium_A. Next base: position 31,799 of record JAUNIS010000011.1, on the reverse strand, counting down.
GGTGGACACGTCATCTAAAACAATGACACAGCAGCCAAAATTTTGACCGAGATTATCTATAACCTTCCAGCCTTCCTTGAGTGCTAAATCGCGAACTGTTTCAGGCTTAGCATTCGTCGTAATATCGTAATCCACAGGCTCACGCCCTAGCAAAAGATCTCGGACGGCTCCACCTACAAGATAAGCTTCAAAGCCTGCAGCATTTAAAAGGTTCAATATTCTTTTTGTGTAAGTAGGAATATTTTTTAACATAGTACCTAATTTTACAAAAACCTTTCCGATTATATTGTAACACTAACTTGGATATCTGTCATTTTTTTGGCAAGCAAAACACCCCGAAGTCATAAAATGAACTTGGGGTGTGAAATTCAAAACATTTCTTTTTCCGTGATGCAATTATTTTTTAGTTCACTAACAAGACTTTCTAAAGCACTGACTACGTGAGGACGGATATCTCCTCCGATGAGGACCTGCATAATTTTATCGCCAACTTTTAATTCGCCTTGAGCAAGCCAAACTTTTACGTAATAAATGCCTGGCAAATTTTTTGCTTGTTTAATGGCTGCTTCTACCTTTTGCGAGTCAAAAGCAAATTCCATGCCTAAAACTTTCTCACAGGATTCGCTTTGACGTACAACTTTTTTAGCGGTCTCACGGACTACGCCCACATGCTGCAAATACATACCGCATTGAGACGCGCTGGCATCCTCTTGCGCTTCTATAAGCCAAGCATCTAAGGATGGAGCCTCTGCGTTTGCATTTTTACAGTTAATTTTAGGCGCAGGGTCTGAGTTATCTTTGCAGACAGAAGAAACCTTTATCTTGGCAATTTGAGTGCAGACATTAGTTGAAGAATTGACGTCATCTTTGCAGATTGACGAAACGTTTTGTTTTGCTTCTTTATCGCTGAAGCTACTTGCACACTCAGCACTGCCTTCTGACAAAAGCATTTTGATGCCATGTCCGATGGGTTTTAAAATTGCTTCGAGGTTTTCTCGAGCGCCCTTTTCACTGCCCGGCAAATTTACAATTAAACTCCGTCCGCGAATTCCTGCTACAGATCTAGATAGGCAACCATGTAAAGTTATCTTCATACTTTCACTGCGCATCAACTCAGCAAGACCAGGAGTCTCACGTTCAATAACAAATTTTGTTACCTCGGGAGTAATGTCTCGCGGGGAAAAACCCGTTCCTCCTGTCGTTAAAATTAAATTAGCTTTATATGAGTCTGCCGATCTTACGATTTCTCTTTGAATGTCAAAGAATTCGTCAGGCACAATTGCTGTATGAAGAATCTCATAGCCCGCAGAAATTAAAATTTTTGCAAGGGCTGGTCCAGCTGTATCAATTCTTTCTCCTCGAGAACCTTTATCGCTAACGGTAATAATTGCAGCTGTATAAAGCATTTCTTTATTCCTCCCGAGAAAAATCTCCATGCACTCCACCAGTTTTACTAATAAGACGCAGGTTTGTAATCACCATATCCTTTTGCATAGCCTTGCACATATCATAAACAGTGAGGGCCGCAATCGATGCGCTCGTCAAAGCTTCCATCTCTACACCCGTACGCCCCGTGCAAGAAACTGTTGCACGAATCTCGACGGATTTTTTATTTTCATCTAAATCAAGAACTAGGTCAACGCCGTCAATGATAATCGGATGGCACATGGGAATTAAATCTGCTGTTCGTTTAGCACCCATAACCCCAGCTATTTGAGCAACAGTCAAGACGTCGCCCTTCTTCACTCCTCCAGATTTAATTAGTTCGAAGGTTTCATTGTTAACCAAAACACTTATACCAGCACATGCCGTACGTTTTGTGCAGTCCTTTTCACCCACGTTAACCATTTTCGCTTTTCCTTGCTCATTAAAATGTGTAAAATCCATAGGCTTCTCCTCGGAAAATTTTTTAACCGCCAATTGCATTCATAGATCGCTCAGCCTTGCTAATATTTTTTCCTGTTAAATCGTCGTGACGCTCAGGCTTAGCAAGGATTGCTTTTTTCATCTGTTCGACCATGCCTAGAAAATCCAAGCCCTTGATGGAAAATTCTTCCGGGGCGTGTAGGCAGGGCTTGAACTTGCCATCCGCCGTTAAACGAATTCTGTTGCAACCAGCACAAAAATTATTGCTTACGGGACTAATTAGACCAATATTACCCTGAGCTCCAGGTAATTTATAGAGATTAGCAATACCATCAACAGATAATTCCGAAAGCTCGGGTAATACGTCTAAAACTTTACTTATCGGCATATAGGCCACTTGGTCAAAATTTGTATCAAGCATGGGCATAAGCTCGATGAAACGCACATCAATGGATTTATTAATGCTAAGCTCGGCTAAACTGCGAATCTCATCATCGTTAAAGCCGGCCATCAGCACTGCGTTTAATTTTATTTTTGCAAAGCCGGCTTGAAGCGCCGCGTCAATACCAGCTAAAACTTGCTTTAAGTCACCGCCTCGCGTTATCTCGAAAAATTTCCCCGCGTCCAGGGTATCAAGACTAATATTCAAGCGTTTTACACCAGCGTCCTTGAGTTCCTGTGCATATTTTTCTAAAAGCACACCGTTTGTTGTCACGCATACTTCGTCAATTCCAGCTACGCGGCTCGCCCTTTTGCAGATAGAGAGAATATTTTTCTTTACCAAGGGCTCTCCGCCTGTGATTCTTAATTTACGAATGCCTAGACTCGCGGCTGCCTCGATAGCAAGAATCATCTCGTCTTCCTTGAGCATGTCCTCATGATTTTTTTTGCAAACACCAGCTTCTGGCATGCAATATTTACAACGCAAATTGCATAAGTCCGTGACAGATAGCCGTAAATATGTAATTGTCCGCCCGAACTTATCCTGCATCTTAATATCTCCCGAAGGTACAATTAGGCCAATGACAATGCTTGCATAATTGACATAGACCACCGTCACCTAAATTGACTAAATCTTTTTTTGTAAATTTTACGCTAGCAAAAACTTGAGGCAGAAATACATCAAACATTGTTGTGGGTAAACTAATGGCAGCACCAGGAACACCTAAAATTGCTACATCCTGTAGATAGGCTACAAGAGTCATGTTACCAGGTTGAGCAGGCACACCATGACTAATAATTTCTGCACCAAGCTGACGAATAGCCGTGGGGGTTAAATCGTCAGGATCAACTGACATGCCACCCGTAAAGATTAAAAAGTCTGCACCAGCACCCAAATATTTTCTGGCAGCAGTAACGATCATTTCCAAGTCGTCATCACAAATAGTCACGCCTAAAATTTCCGCAGGAAAATTTTGCATCTTTGCTCGTACTACAGGTTCAAATTTATCCTTGATGCGACCCGTATAAACCTCGGAACCGGTGATAATGACGCCGATTTTTTTATTTTGATAAGGCAAGAGCTCAAAAAGCTTTTGCTGTTTACATAATTCTTCTGCCTTAATGATTTGTTCTTCCTTCGTTACAAGAGGAACGATACGCATGGAAGCAATTCGCGCACCCTTTTCCACGGGATAATGATCAGGCAAAGAAGAAATTGTAAGATCGCCGATGGAATTAATTTCTCTTTGCAAATTAGTATTAACTCTAAACATGCCCCGTTCATCGGCAAACATGAGCATCTTACCTTCGGATGGTCCATCGAAATGCACGTTAGGCAGGCGTGTCATCTCAGCCATACGCAGAGCACAATCTTCTTCATGAATCTCGCCTGCATTTTCTTCCCAGACAAATACGGTGCGCTTGCCTAAGTCTAAAAATTTAGGAATATCTTCCTTTATGATTACGTGTCCACGTTTAAAACGAGCACCCTTAAAGCCGTCACGCATTTCTGTGATGTCGTGACAAATAGCCATGCCGATGGCATCCTCTACATTTATTTTTTTCATTTACTCATCCTCGTATCTAGCAGTTATCCAAAAATTTTAAAGAAATCTATTTAACCAAGAAGAGAAATTTTTTCTTTTGGAAAAGAAATGGTGATTTGCTTTGATTCTATACTTTTCCACGTTTCCTTGTCAACTTCCAAGCCAAAACTCTCTGCGTTAGGATTTGCTTTGAGCATAATCGTCATGGAAAAAGGATTCTCGATTATTTCTACCACTTCGCACGCAAAAGAATTTTCGCCTAGGCTTGTAGTCAATTCGTGCATCCTAATGCCAAGATATTTGGCATTGTCTACAGGAGTAGCGAGTTCTAGTTCAATACCCCAGGCAGTTGCTTTTACTTTATTGTCGTTAATTTTTTCGAGAGGCGAAATATTTTTGCAACCCGTTAAAAGCGCTGCCTGTTTAGTCTTGGGATTAGCAAAAACTTCTGCCTTAGAACCAAATGTTTCTATTTCGCCCTTGTGCATCACAGCTATTTTATCGGAAAGCCTGAAAACCTCATCGCGGTCATGAGAAACAAGGATTACTGGCTTAGCGAATTGGCGAATGATTTCTCTTACTTCCTGTTCCAAACGGAAACGCAAATGACTGTCCAAGGCTGAGAAAGGCTCGTCTAAAAGTAAAACCTTAGGGTCAGAAACAAGAATTCTTGCTAAAGCAACTCTCTGTTGTTGTCCTCCGCTCAACTGGTTTGGATAATGCGTCAATAAATCCTTCAAACCAAAATTATAAACTATGGAATTAACAAGTTCTTTTCTCTTCTCTACGTTCTTCTCTCTTCTTGCTCCCGCTTCAATATTTTCTAAAACGTTCATATTAGGAAAAAGAGCGTAATTTTGAAACAGCAGACCTGTGTGTCGTTCTTGAGGAGTTAAGTTGATATGTTTTTCGGAATCAAAAAGAGTAACTCCATCTAAAATTATTTTTCCTCTATCGGGTTTTTCAATACCGGCAATACATTTTAAGGTCATGCTTTTGCCAGACCCAGACGCACCTAACAGAGCTAACACTTCATTTTCGGTTGTAAATTTAACTTTAAGATGGAAATCGCCAAAGTTTTTTTCAACATCAACAAAAATTGACATTTAGATGCCTCCCTTCGCTTTGCTCTTGTTAGTGTATTCTTTTTCAATCATATTGAGAGCCAAAAGAACAACAAAGGAAATGCACATATTGACCATTACCCATTGAAAGGCTAATTCGTCATTGTTGGTACGCCATAATTGATAAACATGAGTCGCAATGGTTGCAGTATTATCTGGAGTATAACCAGCAATCATGCTAGTTGCACCATATTCACCCAGAGCCCGCGCAAAGGCGAGGATTGTCCCAGCGACAATGCCCGGACGACAATAGGGCATACGAATCTTCCAGAAGATGAACGTGTCGGACAATCCGATCGTTTGAGCAGAATATGCAAGAGTTTCATCAAAGGATTCAAATGCACCTCTTGCCGTTCTGTACATCAAAGGAAAAATTACAACCACGGTCGCAAATATTGCAGACCACCAGGTCATTGTCAGTTTTAAATCGAAGTTAGACAAAAACCAGGAACCAATGACGCGTTGCGGTCCCAAAACTCGCAGCAAAAGATAACCTACTACGGTCGGCGGCAACACCAAGGGTAATGTTAAAAGCACGTCTAAAAATCCTTTCACAGCCTTGGGAGCCTTGGAAATATAGTAAGCCGAGCAAATGCCCAGAAAGAATATGACGATTGTACTTATGATAGCTATGCGGATTGAATTCCACAGAGGAAACAAATCCAATATTTTTCACCTCTTTATGAGAAAATGGACGGACGCTTAACGTCCGTCCTTTAGATATTATACTTTATTTTACAGGAGTAAAGCCAACTTTTTTAAAGACGGCGCCGCTAGCATCAGTTTTCAAAAAGTCTAAATATTTTTTAGCCTCAGCTTGATTTTTAGAATTCTTCAAAATTGCCGCGGGATAAATTACCTGACCACACATTTCTTTAGTAGCAGTGTCAACAACAGTCAATTTGGCAGAGGTCGCATCTGTTTGGTAAATAATACCAGCATCAACAGTGCCCTCACTAACTTGTGTTGTTACCTCTTTAACGTTAGAACCGTAAGTAATTTTTCCGGCTTTAGCAAGGCTCTTGTCGTCCAGCTTATAATAATTGAAAATTTTCAAAGTATATTGACCAACAGGAACGTCAGAATTGCCCATTGCCAACATAATTTTTTCAGATTTAAGTTTTTTGAACAAATCGTCGTAGGATTTTATATTTTTTGAATTGCCTTTGGGAACTACCAAAGCAACCTTGTTCTCGAGAATATTAAAACGAGAACCGTCCAAGATGAAGTCAAGTTTTTTCGGATTAAGTTTTTCTCCGGCTTTAATGTCCAGTTGATTCATTTGCTTTTGACCAGCAGAAATGAAAACATCACAAGCAGCTCCTTCTTGGATTTGGGTTTTCAAGGTGCCGGAAGAATCAAAATTATAAACAATCTTCACATTTTTGTTTTCCGCCATATATTTGTCGCCAAGTTCTTTTAAGGTTTCCGTCATAGACGCAGCTGCAAAGACAGTTAATTTTTGTGGTTCCTTGTTAGCTTTCTGTTTATCACCGCCGCAACCTGTTAAAACAAAAAGTACAAGACAGCTCAGACCTAAAGCAAGTGTTTTCTTATTCATAAATTCATCTCCTTAACAATTCTGTACTATCAATATTTTATAAAATTTTTGCTAAATTAGCAATCGTTAATTATATGAAAATATAACGTAGTTCATAAATTTTTGTTAAAAGCAAAGCCTTAAAAGAAAAACTTCGAGAGCTTGCAATTTAATTTTTATTTTTTCTCCTGAGGAAGCAAGATATTTAAAAGGATGGCTACAATTGATGCAGGCACAATACCTGAGCCACCAAATACTAAACGAATATAAGGAGGCAAATGATTTAATATACCAAAGTTTGCGCCAATGCCATAGCCCAAGCCAAGAGCAACTGAAATGATAGAAAGATTTCTCGGAGTCAAGGGTTCACGGGTAATCAGTTGAATGCCGGATACTACAATGGACGAGAACATCATAACAGCCGCACCACCTAAAACGGATTGTGGCATCATGGAAACAAGTGCCGCGAGCTTAGGAATCAAGCCGCACAAAATTAAGAAGATGGCACCAGTTGCCAAAGCAAAACGATTAACGACCTTCGTCATAGAAACGAGACCTACGTTTTGGCTGAAGGAAGTGTTAGGCAAGACGCCAAAAATTGCTGCAAAGCTTGAACCAATACCGTCACATATAACACCGCCCGCAAGTTCTTGTTCGGTAGCCTCACGGTCCATACCGCCTACGATTACACCTGAAATATCGCCGACAGTTTCTACTGCCGTAACAATGAACATAATACACACAGGAATAATAGCACGCATATCAAAAATTAAAGGCACGGGCATCAGAGCAGGAATTGCAAACCAGTTTGCAGCGCCAACCTTACTCCAATTCAAAACCCATGACTTTACGTAAGTTGCACCTTCAGGAGTTACACCTGTTGTCGGAAGCACCATACCCATAATACCTGCAACAATATAACCCAAAATAATACCGATCAAAATAGATGAAGAACTCACTAAAAAATTTTTTGAATGTTTGAAGACTAAAATCGCAATTAAAACAAACAAGCCGAGACCAAGATTTTCTACGGAGCCAAAATCTTTAGCCGTCATACCTCCGCCAAAAGAATTGACACCAACAGCAATCAAGGAGAGACCGATGGATAACACAACCGTACCAGTGACAACAGGCGGGAAGAATTTACGCAAGGATTTTAAGAAAAACCCTAAAACACCTTCAAATATACCACCGATGATGGACGCACCCATAATCGCACCATATGCGAGAATGCCTCCACCCATACTTGCAGCAACAGAATGGAAGACACCGATAAAACCAGAGGATGTACCCATAATAATAGGAACCTTACCACCAATAGGACCTATACTATATAATTGTAAGAGCGTTACAAGCCCGGCAATTAACATAGCATTTTGCAAAAGACTGATTTGCAGCTCTGCAAATTCACCAGTAGCAATGCCGCAAGCACCAGTAATAATCAGCAGGGGTGTTAAGTTGCCGACGAACATAGCCAGAACGTGTTGTAACCCTAAGGGCACGGCATGTTTAAGTGACATAGGAGCTTCGAAATTAAAAGCAGCCTCGTTAACTTTACTGTCCATACTTTTCTCCTCCAATTGAAAAACAAAAATATAATTAATGATAACATAATATCACAATTACAAAATTTTTCAAGAAAAAAAGAGCAGTCAAAGCTGCTCTAAATATTTTAATAAATTGCCCAAATCTTTTTGCGTGTCTATATCCATCAATTCTTGAGGATTTTCTACAGAAATAGTCCGCACCCTATCAGCATATTTTTTCAGCAAAACGCCTCCTCCCTTGCCCTCGGGAAGATCCTTTAGCTCATCAAAAAATTGTGCAGGAAATAGCACAGGAGCCCCAAGAGTTTCTTGATAAATAAAACGCCAAATATAATTCGGTTCTTTTTGCGCAGCTAAAAGAATTTTTTCAATGCTCGCTCTTGTAATTAAAGGTTGGTCTCCCATACAAAAGAGACAGTGAGTTACGCCTGCGCCAATTTTTTCTAAGCCAAGCCTTACTGTATCATTGCGATGAGGCTTTTGGTGAAGAATGAAGTCAATTTCCCGTTCTTTTGCAAAGGCCGCAACATTTTCGTGACGCGTTACAACAATTCTTTTTTCAAAAATATTTTGGGTAGCACTTAGGACGTAACTAATCAATGGCTGCCCAGCAAAATTTGCCATTAATTTATTCGAGCCAAAGCGTTTGCCCTCACCAGAAGCCATAATAATGCAAGCAAATTTGCAAACTTTATTCTCCATATCCCGCTCCAAAAATTTCTGCGTAAATGCGTGCGTTCGCCTCTTTACTTTTCGCTTTGTAAATTTCATACTTAGCAAGAATTATTTTTGCGTTTTCGGATAGAACAGAGCCGCCTCCATGTGCTCCACCAGTCGTGGGAATAACAAGCTGCATTCCAAAACCTTTTTCCGCATTAATGAGCAATTTTCTCGCTTTAGTGTAAGCCATTTCCATACGAATGGCAGCTTGACGCAGAGAACCAGTTTCCTCGACTAATTTCAGCATGCGATATGGTCCCTCACCAAAAATTTTCTCACCCTCATCATTGATGATCATAACTTTAATTGCAGGTTTCATAATTTTCCTCACAAATTACTCGGACAAATACTAATAGTTTGCCTGCGAAGCTCAGCCCTTACGGCAATGCATTCGGCTGTAACAGAGATAGCAATTTCGCTAGGAGTTTGCGCACCAATTTTTACGCCAATAGGTGTATGTACGCTCGCAAGAGATTTTTCGTCAATTCCTGCTGCCACAAGTCTTGCATTAACGGAAGCAATCTTGCGTTTCGAACCCATGACGCCAATATAAGCATACTTTTTACGTAAGATTTGTTCTTGTAAAATATAATCGTGCACGTGACCATGAGTCATGATAATAATAAAATCGTTCGGCTTTAAATCGATGTATTGAGCTAAATAATTGTAATCTACAAGGCGCACGTCTTCCGCATCAGGAAAAAGTTCTTTTCTGGCAAATTCTTCCCTTGACTCGACGACTATCACACGAAAATCCACTCTCTTAAGCACTGGCACAAGACTTTGTGCCACATGACCTCCTCCACAAAGGATAACTCTTTGCTTAATGGCAAGAGGAAGCACAAAACTATTTTCCAAACGGGAACCACTAAATTTTGTTGCGTCAAGTTCAAGTGCAACCATTTTTCCAGCTAAAAGCTCGCCATTTTCATCAAGAAGACTCGCACTACCGTCTGTAAGATTTTGTACGAATAATGCTTCAGAATTATTTCCAAAGCAAGCGAGCGTCTCGTGCACAACGTCTTGCCAAGCTTTGTCTTTTGCAGAAACGTAAGCGAAAAGCAAAGTCACTCCGCCTCCACAAACCATGCCTAAATCGTTTGTATTCGTTCCACTTAAATCGTAAACAGAAATTTCACTTGTTTTAGACTCGAGCAAAGACATAGCTTTAGTAATTGCCCTAGCCTCAATAGCTCCACCACCCACTGTGCCTGCCAAAATTCCTTGTGTTCCCACAAGCATTTGCGTGCCAAGTCCACGAGGTGTTGAACCTGCTTGCTCAACTATTGTTACGAGGACGGAGTCTTTGCCCTGAGACATTTGTTCTTGCAATTTATTAAAAATCTTTTCCATAGTACACCACAAAATAATTAATAATGAACAATTGAGTAATAAATCACCGCGTGATTTATAAATTAAAATATTATGGTTGAGTTAAAAATTTACTTTTGCAGTTTATAACTCAAGGATATTATAACATTCTTAATCACTATAAACCAATGCCTTGCAATAATTAATTGATAAAATAATCAAGCCGGAGCAAACTGAAGCAAACAAAAAGATTTGCGGAGATTTAAAATCATTCGCAAACCTTCTGACTGTACTAAAAATTTTCAATTCATCAAGCAGGCTTAATTCTCAATTATCAATTGACCAAACTGCTGCCCTTTATTTTTTCAAATGAAGAGTATATTCCCCGTCATTTTCTTCAACGGTTACCTCGTAGCCTTGGCTATGAGCAAAGCGAGTTACATTTTCTACGCAAACCATTGCATCAACTTGTACGTCGAGCTCACTGGGATTGCTGCTATTAACAACCTTTTGTACCATGACAACCGGTAGGGGACAACTTAAACCTCTAGCATCTACCATAATCTTATTACTCCTTTATCTTAATCTTTTTTCGGCAAATTAACGAAGCTGACAATCAAAAGAATGACTAAAATTAGTCCAACTGCCATTTGACCTGTTGAACCAATGCCACCAGTCTTATATACGCCGTTAGTCAGACTCGCCGCACCACCTGCAAGTTTAAAATTATGAGCAATTGCAGCACCAGCGATCATACCGAATACGGTTACAGCGCTATCGCCATTACCCTCGCCAGCAAGAATAAGCTGACGAAGCGGGCAACCACCTAACAGCACGGAGCCCCAACCAACAATTACCATACCAAGAAGATTCCACATTTGAGCTTCGTGAGCGATAGGTTGCAGATAAGTAGAGAAGCCATTAAATTTGCCAAGGACCATGTTGCCAACAAGTACTGTTACAAAAATTGCTACGAAACCGCTGAGCAAATTGAAATCCTTGAACATAAACATGTCACGCATACTACCAACCATGCACATACGAGATTTTTGACAGAGAGCACCGATGACGAGAGCAATGACAAGAGCAATCATTGCGGGAGCATGCTTAGAGCCAGGACCTGCCTTAGAGAAAGCAAAAAGTGCGGGAGCAATTGTAACTAAAGCAAAAAGCAAAACCATAGAACCAGGCAGGGTGAAACCTTCAAGTTTCGTAACATTATAAGTTCTCTTCAAAGAGAAACCTGCTTTCAAGAAATAAATACCAATGAGAATGCCAATGGCAAAACCAACGAGGCCGACAAAAGCATTTAAGTCACCACCGCCCATGCGAATAACCATACGCAAGGGGCAGCCTAAAAACACGAGTGCGCCAATCATAACGCAAGCACCAAGAATAAAACGAGTTGCCGGTGAAGAACCTGCTTTTGCTTTGAATTCTTTGGTAGCTAAAGACATAATCGTAGAGCCTAGAACAAGACCAACAATTTCCGGTCTTACGTATTGAACTACCGGAGCTTGGTGAAATTTACAAGCACCAGCAATATCACGCAAGAAACAAGCGATACAAAAACCCATATTTGCAGGGTTGCCCAGCATCGTCAATACAACTGCCGCAAGGCCTACGGCTACACCAGTTCCAATAATAATTGGATTCATCTTTTACACATCTCCTTTGTCATGCAGGAAAATATATTTTCCTCCTGCATATTTTTTGCAAATACCAATGCGTTGAGCACTTGGTACTGCATTTTTCAATTCTTTATGGAGAGCATCCGCGTCATCTGGATGCACTGCTACCAAAAGTCCTCCCGAGGTTTGTGGGTCGTAAAGCATATCTTGTTTAGCAAGTAAGACATTGCCTCCGTCCACATGTTCTTCAGCAAAGGCACGATTGCGATACGCGCCCTCAGGAATAATACCGATTCTTGCAAGTTCAAGAGCCTCAGGAATTAAATCGATTTTGTCAACATCTAGATGTAGTTCCACATTACTGCCTTGAGCCATCTCGCAGCCATGACCAAGTAAAGCGAAACCAGTTACATCCGTACAAGCATGCACGCGATATTTAACGATGACATCGCGCGCCGATTTATTCAGTGTCGTCATAAGTTCAATAGCACGAGCATAAGTTTCCTTACTAACCATGTCGACCTTGGCCGCTGTCGTAAGGATGCCAATGCCAAGGGGCTTCGTTAAAAATAAAATGTCGCCTGGCTCAGCTCCGCAATTTTTCAAAAGCTTTTGTGGATGCACAAAGCCTGTTACAGCAAGTCCGTATTTAGGCTCGTCGTCTAAAATACTATGACCGCCTGTAATAATGGCGCCCGCTTCATAAACTTTATCGTAGCCGCCCTTAAGCAACTGATGCACTGCTTCCTTAGGCATCTTCTCAGGTACAGCCATAATATTTAAGGCCAGCTTTGGTTCGCCGCCCATAGCATAAACATCGCTTAATGCGTTGGTAGCTGCAATCGCACCAAAGGTATATGGATCGTCGGCAATTGGAGGAAAGAAATCAACCGTTTGCACGAGAGCCATCTCGTCAGAAACTTTATAAACGGATGCATCATCACTTTTATCGAAGCCAACCAAAAGATTCGGGTCCGTGTGAACCTTGATGTCTTGTAAAAGTTTTGCTAAAACACCTGCACCTACCTTGGCACCACAGCCAGCACACTTGGCTAATTTTGTAAGCTTAATTTCTTCTGACAAATTCACACCTCCTCAAGAGCTTTGCTAAAATGCAAGATTGCTTCGAGGACACCTCCGCCTATAGCAAGACTTTTATCGGAAGCAAGCTTGCAGTAGGATGCATCTCCTCGTGGATCCACATCACCACATTTTAATCCTTCTTTAACGAAGGTACCATCGGCAATCAAGCCTCGAAGAGCTCCGTCCAGAGTGGCAAGCATGGGCTTATCCTCTACATAACCAGTGACGTCGCCTTGCTTGACGATGGCACCAATCTCAAGAGCTGTCTTGAAAACTCCTGTCGCTGGAGCTCGAAGAACTCTTTCACCTGCAAAGCCTCCGATGAGTCCAGGAATATTCGTGTTAGGCAGGGCAGGCCCATCGTAAATAACTCGACCAAGTGTATGGCCGCGCATAGTTTCTACAACTGCGTGACAATCTTTGCCAGCGCTAAAGCCCGGTCCCACACCAATCACGATGGGTGCGTCAGTAATTTTTGTACCCAGGTTGCGTTTAGCGAGAATTGCATCCACAACCACAAGTGGTTTAATTTCGTCAATGCATTTGGCCTCTGGGTCAGCAAGTACAGGGATAAAACCTTCTGACAAAAAATTTAAAGCTTCAGCACTATCATTTGCATGCTTAGCAGTTTTATCTTCAATAGTTATCTCGCCCAAACGATTGGCCTCACAAAAGGCAACACTGCGTCTAATGGCAAGTGGTTTCTCAAGATCCGTCATCACGACCTTAATCCCGCTTCTCACAAGTCTAAGAGCAATACCGCTAGCTAAATCCCCTGCTCCGCGAATTACAACAAGCATCTGTATTCTCCTTTCCATAAACTTCCTGCAACGACTGGTTTGTCAAGCAAAGCTGCAATTTCTTGCGCTAATTTCCATTCGTCAGAAGTTGCAATTTTATTTATAAAAAATCTCTGCGCCAAAGCTTCCTTGCGAATTGCTTTTGCAAGGAAGTCAGGCGTGATTAAATCGTCTTCAGTTGTTCCAACAAGCTTGGCAAAAATTTTTGGTCTATGACAAGCCTCAGAAATTTTTTTACCAAGTCCGTCGATACCAATTACGCAAATCGTATTATTAGTTTCTTTAGGAATCACTGGTTCAAAGCTTGCGTGAGCTTTAAGAGGCAAATGCTTTGACCCGTCGGCTTCAACTAAAACGTAATCGGCGAGCTCACTAAGTTTAGCAAAACCAATGCTTGGTGCACAGAGCTTGCCCGATGCATGCAAGCTAGCAACGCAAAGCATTTGCTTTTGCGTAAGCACCTCACGAATTTCATCTGCAGTTGGATCAAGTAAGGTCTCACAAATTTGCGGCTGTAAAATTTTCGTCGACGTGGTAACAAGAACCTTTCCTTGCTTTGCTAATTCTTGAGCGAGAACTAACATTAAAGTCGTCTTACCGCCCCCACCAATGATGGATGTCATTCCTTTTTTTATTTGCAAAAGCTCAACTAAATTTTCTTTCATGATTTATAACAGCAATTCATACGTGCCTTGTATTTCAAATTCTGCATTCGCTAAAGCTTTCTTAATGGCAGCTGCTTCACTTAGCTCGGACTTCCAAGCAATACCACAGTCCGCCGAGATAGCTCTAGGTGCAGAAATTAACTTACCGGCTATGCCAAGGTTCTTGCATAGCTTTTCCATGGCCATGGCATCTGCCGTTGTATGAAATACGACGACAAATTGTAAACGTTTTTCTCTCATAAACAAATACTCCTTAAAGCTGCCAGAGCCGTGTCAACATCTTCTTGTGTATTGGCATAGCCAAAGCTAAAACGCACTGCGCCTTGCCCGACCGTGCCGAGGGCCTCATGCATTCTTGGAGCACAGTGAGCCCCAGGTCTTGTAGCAATGTCGTACTCTTCGGCTAAAATATCCGCTAATTCTCCTGAAGGCACATCTGCAAAATTTATAGTTACAATAGGTGCCCTGTCGGAAGAAAAATCTCCGTAAATTTTCATGCCAGGAATTTCTTTCACGCCTGCATAAAACTTTTGCATCAATTTTAATTCCTGAGCATGAATATTTTTTGCGCCTACTTCTTCAATAAAATTTAGTGCTGCAAGGAGCCCAGCTATGCCATGCCCGTTCAAGGTCCCAGCTTCAAGATGCGTGGGCAATTCATCAGGCTGATCTTTCAAATAAGTTTGTACGCCCGTGCCCCCGCATTTTAAAGGACGAATATTAATTCCTTCGGCCACACACAATCCACCCGTTCCTTGAGGACCAAGCAAGGATTTGTGCCCTGTAAAACAAAGAATGGAAATATGCATGGCTTCCATATCGATGGGAATTGCTCCAGCTGTTTGCGAGGCATCCACAATAAAAATTAATTTATGATTGAAGGCAAACTCGCCAATACGTTTGATATCCAAAAGGTTGCCCGTTAAATTCGACGCGTGCGTACAGATGATAGCTTTCGTATTTTCTTTTATATGAGTAGCAAAGTCATCGTAATTAATACAGCCCTTGATATCGGCAGGTAAAAAATCAACCTCAACACCCTGCTCCATTAAACGATAAAGAGGTCGCAGGACTGAATTGTGTTCTAAGTCTGTGCTGATAACATGATCTCCGACATTTAATATACCAAAGATTGCCATGTTCAAGGCTTCTGTTGAATTACATGTGAAGACAACATTTTGTGGACGAGAACAATTAAATAACGCAGCAATTTTACTTCTTGCTTCGTAAATCGTTCTTGATGCATCCATTGCCTTACCATGAACTGCTCTTCCGCTATTACCAAAATTTTTCATAGCAGCACATACGGCCTCGATTACACACGCTGGCTTAGGGCTTGACGTGGCTGCATTATCTAAATAAATCATTTCTTTGACCAATCATTGTATTTCATCCATTGTATTTTATCAGATATAACGATAGTAAAATTATACAAAAAGAAAAAAACATTGACAAGGAAAATCGTTGATTTCTAACTAATCTAACGAAAAATTAATTTTGTCTACTATGTATCTGGGCAAAAAAATGTTATGATATTATGTAGTGTTAAAATTATTTTTAATATTTTTGTGAGGATTCTATGCTTACGATTAAAAATTATGTAAGAGCTCAAAGTCTCGAAGAAGCTTACGACTTAAATCAAAAGAAATCTAATTGTATCATGGGCGGCATGATGTGGCTGCGCATGACAACAAGAACTGTACAAACCATGATCGATTTGTGCGATTTAGGTTTGAATAAAATTGAAGAAAGCCCTGAAGAATTTTCTCTCGGAGCTATGGTTAGCTTGCATCAGTTAGAATTACACACAGGTCTTAATGAATATACGAATGGTTGTGTTACTAAAGCACTGCAAGATATTGTAGGCGTACAATTTCGTAACGGAGCGACTTTAGGCGGAAGTATTTTCGGTCGCTTCGGCTTTTCTGACGTCTTAACAATTTTCTTAGCCATGGACTCATACGTAGAAATGTTTAAGGGCGGCATCATTCCTTTAAACGAATTCGTGAAGATGCCCTACGACCGTGACGTGCTTGTTCGCATCATCGTGAAAAAAATCCCAGCAACTTTTTCTTACCAAGCCATGCGCATTCAACGTACGGATTTTCCTGTCCTCACTTGTGCTTGTTCAAAAGTTGGCGGCACTTATAAAGCAGTCATTGGTGCAAGACCCGGCAAAGCAGTTTTAGTTTTAGATGAAGAAAATATTTTGGCAAATGGCATCGATGAAAAGTCTAGCGAAAAATTTGCCACATTCGTTGCCAATTCTATCGAAACAAAAAAGAATACTAGAGGCAGCGCCGAATATCGTAAACATTTAGCCAAGGTTCTTACCACGCGTGCAATAAATGAAGCAGGAGGTATACTCTGATGGAAGTGAAGATTAATGTCAATGGACGCATGATCACTGACTCAGTTGACGCTGACCTGCTGCTCATGGATTTTTTACGCAAGCATGGTTGTTATAGCGTTAAATGTGGTTGCGAGACAACTAACTGTGGTTTATGCACAGTCTTTATGGATAATGTTCCCGTGCTCAGCTGTTCCGTTTTAGCAGTGCGAGCTGCCGGACATAAAATTGTTACCTTAGAAGGTCTCAAGGACGAAGCAAGCGCCTTCATCGGTTTTATTGCCGACCAAGGTGCGGACCAATGTGGTTTCTGTAATCCAGGCTTTGTTGTTAATACTGTTGCCCTGCTTAGAGAAAACCCTGACCCGACTGATGATGAAATTCGTGCATATTTATCAGGAAATCTTTGCCGTTGTTCTGGTTATGAAGGACAATTACGCGGCATTAGAGCTTTCCTCAATAGCAGAAAGGGGTAAGCCATGCAAGAAAAAAATTTTCGCATTGTAGGTAAAGCCCATCGCAAAAAAGATTCCGAGCAATTACTTTTAGGTCAACCTGTTTATGTGGACGACATTACGGATAGACCTGGCACTCTTGTAGTTAAATTATTAAGAAGTCCTCACCCTAATGCAATTGTCGAAAGTATTAACACCGTTATCGCTAAAAAACTTCCTGGCGTTGTCGCCGTTTATACTTGGGAAGATGTTCCTAAGGAAAGATTTGCCATTGCAGGTCAAACTTATCCCGAGCCTTCTCCTTATGATCGTTTAATTATCGATCGTCACGTCCGTTTTATCGGCGACCCTGTCGCAATCATTGCTGCTGAAACAGAAAAAGCCTGTGAGCAAGCCATGAAGGTTATCAAGGTTAAATACCAAGTTCTCGAGCCAGTGCTTGACTATCACACTGCCAAAGATAATCCTATTTTAGTTCATGCTCCTGACGAATGGGTTGAGTCCTTGCCTGTTGGCGGTGACCCCAAGCGAAATCTTGTTGCCAGTGAAAGTCACGTACACGGAGATGTTGAAGCAGTCTTTGCAACCTGCGACCATATCATTGAGCACAAGTTCCATATCCGTCCGGTTCAACAAGCTATGATGGAAACCTTCCGCGCTTACACGGAGATTGATCGTTATGGTCGCTTGCACGTAATTTCTTCTACGCAAATCGTTTTTCATCTGCGTCGTATTCTTGCTCACGCACTTGGTATTCCTAAAAGTAAAATTCGTACCGAAAAGCCTCGTATTGGCGGAGGCTTCGGCGCAAAACAAACTGCTGTTAACGAAGTATATCCTGCTTTCGTAACCTGGATGACGAAAAGACCTGCTAAACTGATTTACACTCGTAAGGAATGTCAGCTCTGTGGTTCCCCTCGTCACGAAATGGAAGTCACTGCCAAAATTGGTGCCATGAATGATGGAACTATTCGCGGCATCCAAATGTATACTCTTTCTAACTCTGGTGCATACGGCGAACATGGTCCGACGACCGTGCATCTATCGGGAACAAAATCCATTCCCCTTTATACTGGCAACCTTGAAGCATTTAAATTTGACACGGAAGTTGTTTATACCAACGTTCAAGCTGCCGGTGCGTATCGTGGTTATGGAGCGCCTCAAGGTATTTTTTCTGTTGAGTCTTGTGTTAATGAATTAGCTGCTAAGCTTAACATGGATCCAACGGAAATCCGTTTAAAAAATATGGTTCGTGAAGGCATGGTCATGGATGCTTATTACGGAGAAAAAAGTAATGCCTGTGCCCTTGACCGTTGCATGACAAGAGCCAAAGAAATTTTTCATTGGAATGAAAAATTTCCCGTACGTGATATGGGCAACGGCAAGGTTAGATGTGCTGGTGTAGCCATGGCTATGCAAGGCTCCTGCATTCAAAATCTCGACGTTGGTTCGGCAACCTTAAAGCTCAGTGATGATGGCACTTATAATTTAATTCACGGTGCTGCAGATATGGGCACTGGTTCCGATACTATTTTGGCTCAAATTGTTGCTGAATGCATGGACTGTAATGTAGACGATGTAGCCGTAATTTCTGCTGATACGGACTACTCACCTTACGATTCTGGCTCCTATGCTTCATCAACTACTTATATTACAGGTAAAGCAACTGAACAAGCTTGCGACAAACTCAAAAAAGAAATTTGTCGCGTTGCTGCAAGCATGATGAATTGCTCGGAAGAAGAAGTTGAATTCGCTGGTAAATTTGTCAAACGCACCGGCACTGATGAAACTCTTCCTTTAGCAAATATTTCTTATAAATTGCAGTGCAATTCCAACGACTCTGGTATCGTAACTGTCAGTCATTCTTCCCCAGTTTCCCCTCCGCCCTATATGGTTGGTATGGTCGAGATTGAGCTTGACAAACTGACTGGTCATGTGCAAATTCTCAATTATGTTTCCGTTGTGGACTGCGGCACTGCTATTAACCCCAATCTTGCCCGCATTCAAACCGAAGGCGGCATCGCTCAAGGTATTGGTATGGCTCTAATGGAAAACGTCACCTATAACGAAGGCAAGATTGTCGAAGAAAACTTTATGCAATACAAAATCCCAACTCGTCAAGATGTTGGCGTGCTCAGAACAGAATTTGAACAAAGCTACGAACCAACTGGTCCCTTCGGTGCCAAATCCATCGGCGAAATCGTTATCAATACTCCGGCTCCTGCTATCGCTCATGCAATTTTCCGTGCAACGGGTCATTGGTTCAGAGACCTGCCTATTCTCCCTGAACATATTGTCTTTGGGAAACAACCCTTCTACGATTCAGATAATTAATTCGCAGGCTCGTCAATCAACGAAGTTAATTACAATTAATTGCAAACAAAAATCCCTTGGCTTACAGCTTAAAGCTGCGAGACCAAGGGATTCTTTTTACGCTTTTTTAAGTTTTACAAAATAAGTGTAGGCTGCGACCGTAATTAAAATGCAACCTAAAACTACGAGAACGTAAGGCGGTCGCATAAAGGAAGCTAAAAAACCACCGATTAAAGGACCGGCTACACCGCCAAATTGTTGAGCGCTTGTTACGAGACCGAAGGCCTTGCCACGTGTCTCCAATGTTGTCACGCGAGTTAGATTAGCATTAATGTTGGGCACTGCCCCTGCTAGAAACAAGCCTTGAGCAAGCTGAATGACTGCGAAATGCCAAACATTTGCGGCAATGGGTTGGAAAAGATTAATTACGCCAGCAATAAGTGCTAGCATAGCAAAGGTTTTCACGAAGCCATGACTTTGTCCGAATTTTCCCCAGAAGGGAGCCATAATAATGCCTGCGATACCTCCTAGAGAAAAAATAATGCCCGCCATCTTGACGGTTTCGTCCCCCATGCTTCCCATAAGCTCACCCACATAAACTGTAATCAAGGGTTGGGCCATCAGAACACAGCTTTGCATAGAGAAAAACATAAACATAGTGTAAACGAGTTCGCGATTAGTCAAGGATTCTTTTAAGTCTTGGATTAAATGCAATTCTTTTGTTGTAGAAAGCTTTTTATATTTTTTCTCTTTAACAATAAAATAAATACCGAGAGCTGCCAGTGTAAGAGCAGCAGCACCTACGTAAAAGGAAGCTCGCATACCAAACCAAGAACTCAAATAACTCCCCAACAAGGGTCCCATAACAGAGCCAGAGGCAATAGCAGTTTGCATAAGTCCCATACCCCAGCCAATTTTATCTTGAGGCAAGGATGAAGAAGCCATAGATAAACAAGCAGGCACAAAGCCGCAAACAACTCCGCAGAAAAATCTTACGAGCACCAGCTGATAAACATCCTGGCAAACCCCAATGCCAAAATATGTAATTCCTATACCAAGACCTGCGCGAATAGCCATGCGTTTTTGACCAACATGATCGGCCAAAGCACCCCAATAGGGAGCCATAAACCCCGAGGCTAAAAAAGTTGCCGCAAAAGCAATACCGCTCCAAAAATTAACCGCTTCTTGGGGAACATGTAACTCACGATACACGTACACGGGTAAGAAGGGTATGGAACTAGTATAGCTCGCGCAACATAAAAAGACGCCAATCCATAGCATTGGCAAATTAATTTTCCAATTTATTTTTTCTTCTTGTGTGTTATTAATAGTTTCAGACATTTTTTAGCCCTCATAAACCAAAATATCTTTGTATATTATACCACAAAGCGACAATTTGCCAAAAAAATTCTCGTCTTAAAATGTATAGATTTTATTTATAAAAATTTTATTATTTTTAAAAGTTCTT
>JAUNIS010000011.1:0-10928 GCA_030523325.1 Phascolarctobacterium sp. | reverse complement strand
ATTTAATGGACAATTTCAAGTATAATTAAAGTTAGTGTATTTAAAATTGCAAGCGTAATGCTTAGTATCAGATAAAGGATGTGTCATTTTGAAACCTTTTACTCATCAAGAATTAGAAAGCTGCGGCTTTTTCTCTAAACTTTTTGGCTCCACTCCTACAGAAAATGCTTGGAAGGAACTGAACAATCTTTTTGCCGATGCCAATGATTTGCATTCCATTAGCAAGGATGATGTTAAAAAAGCTCTAAAAAAATGGGGCGTGAAGGCTTCCGAAGAAAATGAAGTGCAAAGAGCCAGCATTTACCGTAAAATTGCCGATATGATTTATTCCGATGCTATGAATGAAGAAGAATTCGCTAGCAAGGATTTAGATTTTCTCGGTGATATTTTAGATATGCCAGAGCACTTGGTAAAAAATTCTAACAAAAACTCTCGCACTGCCGCTTATTTGATTCGTTGCAATCGCATTTTAAAAGGTGAAGAAAAACTTACTATTCAAGAGATTCACAAGCTTTTTGGCTACGACTACGAAGACACTATCGCTATGCGTAAGCAGGTTTTCACTGGTCACTTCAACCTTAAATTCGAAGATATCTCCGAAAGAGCTCGCTATACTCCGGAGGATGAGGCAGGCTTGCGTAAGGATTGTGAAAACCTTGACATTCCTTACGAATTCAAGGAAAACATTCAAACTGCCCTCGATAAGTATCGTAATCTGTGGAATGTCGAAAACCAAGATATCGAACCTATCCAAGATGAAAGTCTGCCTATGGACCCTGGCGAAGAATGCTATATGATTTCTAACTCGGGTCTTTGCGTAAATAAAACTGTCGAATACGAAGACAATTTGATGGAATATACTCGTAAGTTCCGCATTGACGAAGAAGTTTCTTTCAAAGGTGAAAAGCTAGCTAATCCCATGAAAAAAGAAGACATTACCGCCGTTGAAGATATCGGTGCATTTTTGATTACCAATAAACGTATTATCTTCTTTGGTAAGGAAAAAGTATTCTATTGTGGTATGGAGGATCTCGTAGGCAGCGATTTCGACGGTATGAACATCGTCACCTATCACACAAAAGAAAATGGAGATTTAATCTTTAAGTATCCGAATGAATCTGCAGAAGTTATTCACATCATGTTCGAGCGTGTACTTGCAAGATTCAACGCCCAATAAAAAGCTTCTTTTATTTACATGGATGTATGCGATGGCAGAAAATTTATGAATAAACAACAAATATACGATTTTTTAAAACAAGCAAATATTTGGCACGAAATAACGGAACACGAAGCCGTATATAATATGGCAGAGCTTGCCAATATTGAGATACCTTACCCAGAATACGATGCAAAAAATCTCTTCGTTCGCAATGATAAGAAAAGAAATTATTACCTTATTACGGTTAAAGGAGATAAACGGGTAGACCTAAAAGAATTTCGCAAAAATAATAACACGAGAGCTTTGTCTTTTGCATCGTCCGACGATTTAATGAACATCATGGGACTGATACCCGGTGCAGTAACTCCCTTAGGATTATTGAACGATTCTGAGCACAAGGTAACGCTGTTCTTAGACAACGACTTCACTAGCGATTTAGGATTAATCGGTGTTCACCCTAATGATAATACGGCGACAGTTTGGCTCAAAGCAGAAGATTTAATTAAAATCATTCAGCAACACGGCAATGACGTCAACGTTATTCAGATTTAATAATTTACATATTCTTGCGTACATTTTGCAAAATATCAATAGCCCCTGCTAGAACTTTTAACTAGCAGGGGCTATTTTTCTTAGCGAAGGTTACCTTGCTCAGGGACCTCGTCATAGAGGCTGCTTGCCCTGTAACATTTGAGCTTTAATTCATACTTTCTTTGTCTACTTTCTGCAATGATAATGCTTCAAGTCTTTTTTTCCAATAATTTTTAATCGCAATTTCGGTAATATCCCGCCATGGTTTAACAAGCTCCGGACATTGCTCTTCTACTATAACCTTTCTCAGTATGGCTATTACTTCCTCCTCTGAACTCTCCGAGGGGTCAGATTCCACGCAATACAATTTATATGGATTGCCGTCATCATCTTCATAGACTAAGGCGTCTAGCGGAATGTTTTCTTCGTAACGGGCAATTTCAAGATTGTGATCACCCTCACTGTTAGCGGAAGTTTGGATGAAGACTACCCCAGCTGGATGTTGGTAGTTGAAGCTTACGATGATAAAGTCGTCAGGACTGTCATCATTGTGTTTTAATTCGCGGAATGTAGGCACTATATCTTTCTCGAATAATTCTTGAGTCATAGGACAGTCCAGTTCAACATGTAGATATAATCCGTTATTTATGGCACCATCTTCCGTTTCTTCACTAAGTCTGTAAGTAATTTCCTTTTGCATTTTATTACCTCCCTCTCGCGTTTTTTAAGTCTCGCTGACTTCTTCGAGCTTTATCAATGTCTTCTTATCTATAGTTACGTTTGGCAATTTAAATTTCGTGCACTTTGCAAAAATTTTTGCAAATATAGTTTTGCCTTAAAATTATACGTCCCGTACCGTGAGGTGCTGAATAATTTTCTTCAGATTTTTGTGCAAGAAAAAACTGATTGCCCTCGAATTTGACAAATAAAAAACATGCTGAACTACTTTACAAGTAAAAACAACAAGTTTAAAATTTTATATATAGTTAGGCAGAGATTATTGAAATAAATTTTTTCCTTCGAAGTCGCTTCATCGTTCTAAATCAAAGTTTTATTAAATTAGCCACCAAATTTTTATGATTGTAATATTTCTAGATAATCAAAAACAAGAGTGTCTTACTCTATATTATAATGGAAGAGGGGAATTATATATAGAAATGGCAACATTTAATGATTTTATAAAGTTGGATATACGTGTTGGAACAATTGTAGAGGCAAAAATATTTGCCAAAGCAAAAAAGCCTGCATACCAATTAAAAGTAGATTTAGGAAACGAAATCGGCGTGAAAAATTCTTCTGCTCAAATCACAGAGCGATATACGCCAGAGGAACTAATCGGGAAACAAGTCCTTGCCGTAGTGAATTTTTCTCCAAGGCAAATTGCCAATTTTATGTCAGAAATTCTTGTGCTGGGAACCTATAGTGAGGGCGGAGTTGCTTTGATAAAACCAGATTGTCCTGTTAAAAATGGTGATAAATTGGGATAAATAGACGACATAAAGTTTTATAAGAAGATTTAGATAAATATCAGGAGGACAACCTATGAAAAAAATTTTATTGTACGTAATCATCGCCTTACTTGTTGGCGGAGGAATTTTTTATTTCACTCATAAAAACTTTGTATTAGGCCGCGTAGGCATGACCTTCACTAACAAACCAGTAGCAGCCGAGACAACGGATTCAGTTGGCAATGTAACGAAAGATGGCAAGCGCGTACTCGTTGCTTATTACTCTTGGGGCGGCAATACCCGTAGGCTAGCACTAGCTATTCATAAAAAAGTTGGTGGCGACATTGTTGAGATTCGTCCCGCAAACCAATATCCCGAGGGCTACAAGGGCACAGTTAAGGCTGCTAAGCTCGAACTTGATTCCGGCAAGCTTCCCGAGATTAAAGTTACTAAGCTTAATATGTCCGACTACGATACAATTCTTCTTGGCTA
Source organism: Phascolarctobacterium sp. (assembly GCA_030523325.1). Lineage (GTDB taxonomy): Bacteria > Bacillota > Negativicutes > Acidaminococcales > Acidaminococcaceae > Phascolarctobacterium_A. The sequence goes on along the minus strand of JAUNIS010000011.1, from coordinate 7,298 downwards.
CCCGATTTGGTATTATCGCGAACCATTGCTCATCGAATCCTTCCTCAGACAAATAGATACAAATGGCAAAACCATTTTAATTTTTGCAACAAGTGGCGGCAGTCCTGTTGATCCAAGCATCGCGACTGTTAGCAAGGCTGCCCCCAAAGCAAAAATAGGTGATGCGATACTAGCTAACGACAGCAGTTTAATCGAACCATGGCTTAAGAAAAACGGACTTATGAAGTAAAAATAAAAACAGGTTCTGCCTAAATATAGACAGAGCCTGTTTTATAATTTTTAAATCATACCACGGATACGCATAGGTTCAGCTAAACTGTTCATAGCAACAATATAGGCAGCTACACGCATATTAACTCCGAATTCTTCTGCCTTGTTATAAACATTTTTAAAAGCCTTGCGCATCATTGCATTTTGTTTTTCAATAACTTCTTCTTCGCTCCAGAAGTAACGATACAAATTTTGCACCCATTCAAAATAACTTACTGTTACACCACCGCCATTGGCCAAGATATCTGGAACAACCATAATACCTTTTTTATCGAAAACTTCGTCGGCATCAGGAGTAGTAGGACCGTTTGCACCTTCGCAGACAATCTTAGCTCGAACAGCATCAGCATTATCTTTAGTCAATTGGAGTTCCATTGCACAAGGTGCCAAAACAGTTACATCTAATGCTAATAGCTCTGCATTAGAAATTTTTTGGCTACCAGGGAAGCCTACTACAGAACCTGTCTCAGCTACGAAATCACCTACAGCATAACAGTCCAGACCTTCAGGATTGTAAATGGCACCATAAACATCACTTACCGCAACAACTTTCACACCTTCATCGCAGAAAAGCTTGCCAGTCCAACTGCCTACATTACCAAATCCTTGTACAGCGGCTGTTGCTGTATGAGGATCGATATTTTTTACCTTCATTGCCTCTAGAGCTGCTACAACAACACCACGACCTGTAGCAGCTGTACGACCTAAAGAACCGCCCATACAGATTGCCTTACCAGTAATGAAACCAGGTTCGTATTGACCTGTAAGCTTGCTATATTCGTCTAAAATCCAACCCATGATCTGTGCGTTTGTATTCATGTCAGGAGCAGGAATATCACGTTTTTCACCTATAATAGGTGCAATTTTATCAGTGTAGCCACGGGTAAGCGCTTCCAATTCCCTTTTGGAAAGCTTAGCGGGATCCACAATAATACCACCTTTACCACCGCCATAAGGAAGACCAGCAACTGCACACTTACAAGTCATCCAAAAAGCCAACGTCTTTACCTCATCCATACTCACGTTTTGATGGTAACGAATGCCACCTTTAGCAGGACCAAGGACGGTACTGTGTTGGCTACGGTAACCGGTAAAAACTTTGACAGTCCCGTCATCCATTTTTACAGGAACAGAAACTTCTAAAGTTCTTTCGGGGCTAGCGATAATTGCCGCAGCATTAGGATCAAGATGCATGACCTCGATTGCCTTATTCATAGGAATCTTTGCCATTTCGAAAATATTCATACCAATTTACCTCCCTAATAATATGATATGCTATTTTTAAGCTGTATACATTATATAATGTATACAGTATGCAAGTCAAGTTTTATATTCTTTTCAACTAAAATTCAATGCAAATCATCAACAGTTGTTAATTTAATAGAAACAGAACAAAAAAGGCGATGTTAAAAAATCGCTAAAATGAAATGGACCTGGTGTTACCATTCGGTTTCACGGGTATCCAAAGTTTTTTGGGGGCAGCCCTTTTTGAGGTCTGTTTTTTTGGTCAATTTTTGAGAGCTTTCTACAACTTAATTTTTTGCATAGAAAAAGTGCAGCGATTTTTGGTCGCTGCACCTTTCCATTTTTTTCAGCAATTTTTATTGCCTCTGAGCTCGTTTTTAATTAAGATTAAAACCCCAAATATATATCCTAACTAATGAAACGAGCTCTCTTATGGATAGTATAACACAATTCTTAGACCTGGAAGACTCTGAAATTGAAACTGTCGACGTCTCAACCTAAAGTTCTTGCAATATCATCACTCTTTCCACAAAAATCAATCTCCTGTTTTATCCCACCTGCGGTCAGCGTATGTATTCGAAAGGACGAGACTTTAAAAATTTCGAGGACTTCAGAAACAGATTCCTCTTCGACACTAGGCAGTAACCAGTGTTGAACAATACAGTCAGATGATAAGATAAAATAATATAATTCTGTCTAAGGGCTTGCCCCCTTAACTGAAACATATCGAAGAGGAATGACTAAGTCAAGGACTGCCCTCTTATAATCTTCTGACTGCCAGACCTTAATGGGCGGGTTGATGTAAGGAGTTTTTGTATGTCTAGAAGGAAACTCGTATGATTGTGCGAAACTGTAATTCTTGACCGCTTTTCGCTTTCGAAAGTTTAAAAATTTTGATTTTTCGTAAAATTAATGATATAATTGATGTCGAAAAATAAATTTTTAGATTTGGAAAATCAATATACTTGGATAGAAAGGAGAAAAGCACTCCTGCCCGCTATTGAAGTTGTTGGGTTCGTGCTTGTGTTTATCATGAAGTACATAGTCAGAAAGCAATACCTTGACCGATTAATAGGATTAAAAAATACACCCGATATAAAAATTATCACAGGTATTAGAAGAAGTGGTAAATCGGAATTGATGAAAGCTTATATCCGTTACATCCTAGACAATGAGCCATCAGCAAATATAATATATGTCGATTTCTTTAACCTTGATTTTGAAGATCTGAAGGACTATAAAAAGCTGCATAGCTATATAAAGGCGCGTAGAATAGACGAAATAACGAATTATGTTTTTATTGACGAGGTGCAATTATGCCCACAGTTTGAGTTGGCAGTCAATAGCCTTCATAATAGTGGAGATTTCGACATCTATATTACTGGTTCCAATGCCTTTCTGTTAAGTTCTGATTTAGCTACCTTGTTCACCGGACGCTTTATAGAAATTCCCATTTATCCTTTCAGTTTCAGTGAGTTTTGTACGTATTATTCAGACGAACAAGATATTGAGCATTTACTAGAACGATATTCATATCAAGGCGGATTAGCTGGCTCATATATATACGGCAAAGAACAGGACCGCATTACATATCTAAAGGATGTCTATAATACAATCGTCAAGCGTGATCTTGTCGATAAATACCGTATTGTTGACTTAACAGTACTTAACCATTTAACTGAATTTTTAATGGACAACATTTCCAATTTGACATCTCCCAACAAGATAAGTTCCCTTATTACAGCTAATATTATTCCAGCAAACCATAATACCATAGGCAAATATATAAAATATCTATGCAACGCTTTTTTCTTCTATAATGTTAGAAGGTATGATATCAAAGGCAAAAAGTATCTTGAATCAACGAACAAATATTACCTCTGTGATTTAGGATTTCGCTATGCAATTCTCGGAAATAGGAATCTAGATTTTGGCAGAATATATGAAAATATGGTCTGCATTGAACTGTTCCGTCGTGGTTATGAGGTATATGTTGGAAAACTTTACCAAAAGGAAATAGATTTTGTTGCCATTAAGGGTAATGAAAAAATTTACATCCAAGTTTCAGACAACATCACGGAAAGTACCACTTTTAATCGAGAAATAACACCACTTTTACAAATAAAAGATGCGTATCCCAAGATGCTTATTGCTAGAACACGACATCCAGAGTATCAATATGAAGGAATAAAAATAATAAATATTACAGAATGGTTGCTAGATGTAAAGAGTAAAATAAAAGTGTAGGTTTAGTGGAAAATAAAAATGTAGGTTTTCTCCATAACGTGGTAACCTATTCATGGAGGTGATTCCATGAATACAGCACTTATTACTCAGCTGAGAATTCTAAAAATGAGCAGAACTAAACCTAACTATGCGGAGCTTGCCCGTATGTACGATCTTGACTGGCGAAAGGCTATCCCAGATATGAGACAGAGCCTGGCATGCAGGCTCAGGTTGACTGGAAAGAGAACCTTCAAATTTATATTGACATTTACAGTTCAAGGATTTTTTAATTAGATTATAAAAAATTTACGCTGCGATACCAAGCCATTGCTTGACAGCATCGACTGAATATCCAACATATTTTGCAATTAATTCTACGTTCATTCCATCCGCATATAAACTTTTCGCTACTTCCGTAAGAACTTGCTTTGCGCTTTCCTCTTTAATTTTTTCAACAACATCACACAACGAATTATGCAAATAATTATTTTGCTTTTCCCTATAAAGCTGCGTCGCAACTTCAAAATATTTTTTGTATGAGTTTGCGGCAAATCTATCAGCATTTTGTTGTAAAAGTTCAAGGAACCAACCCGGGTCTTCGGAAAGCTTTTTCAAAATACTATCGTGAGCACGATCTTGAATCTGATGAGCTTCGTAACGAGTAATTGTTTTTAAGCCCCAACCTAAGAGCAAGCATAAATCATTTTGCGAGATCTGATATTTCGTGCGGAGAGCAGCAATATCCTGAGAAGTTAAAAGGCCGACTGCTTTTCTATAGGCATCCTTCATCCGTGTGTCGTTCTCTTGAACCTGCTTTTCATTGGCAACGAATTCATTGACAACATCACAGTAAAGATAAGCTCCCTCGTAATCGACTGACACGTCTTTAAAAATTGTTTTTTCCGGTAGTAAAACTATTTCAACAACATGTTCCTTCAGGCAGCAAGGACACTTCATTTTAATTTGATCTGCGATTTTCATATTCCTACCCCTTCCCTCTCTTATACGGAAACATTTCATCGCTGAAATTCACAACAGCAAAATGAAAAGACATGACGAAAGCTGTATGATTTCCATTATCTCCTAAAAGTTCAACGCGAATTTTTATATACACATCTTCTTCTCCATTATAAATACGTCCAAACTCTCTCATCTCACTTCGCTCAGAAAATCGCAAATCTTTAACTGTTGCTATGTATTCTTCAACAGTAAGTTTCTTTAATTCTCTGCGCAGTGCAACGATAGGGTTTTGGTTTGGAAAAAGTTTAGCAATAGTGTAAGTATTGCTAAACTTTATATCGCGTTCTTGGTCAACAAGACGTTCTTTTTGTAAATTAATTCTTGCTCCATGTTCAAGAGCATATTTCAAGTTTTGCAGATATGATTTTACATCATTCTCAGATTCAATACGAAAATTTTCTTTTGCCAATAGCTTGCTCCTTCACGGTATCATTTGATACTATTTTATATTATTCGCGGAGAAAAATCAATCTGAAAAATTCAGGAATAATTTTAACGTATTTTTTTCTCGCATATGGCAGACAGAATAGTAGCGGCACATAGAGAAGCAGGACAAAAGGACTACACCTGCCAAGACGCGGTTAAACGTATTGCTTTATCGGTACCAGGATTAAAGGATGCTCCACAAGTAAATGGTGTATATAATCAGTTTGAAGCGGAAATTGAATCAGTACGCAAGCAATACGAAGGCACAGAACAATGGATGAAAGCTCCTAACGGACAGTCAACGAATCTTACCGAACGACAATGACTGCAAGTACGTACGCCGTCTTTTAAAAAGTAGTTTGGCGATTGGGAAAACTATAAAGAGAATGCTTCCAAAGTTTTGGATGAAAATGGCGAACCATTGGTAGTTTATCACGGAACGAATTTAGCACAGATTACCAATCCTTTAACCAATCTGCAAGTGATGCTCGTAATTTGGCCGCATACCATAACACAAGAGCATAAACAATGGCCGAAAAAGCAGGCACAGTTTGACTTGCTCTCAAAGACTAATTCTATGAGGAATGATTACCATACGGGGATTCGTAGTGTCTATGATGTAAAGACGTTCCAAGAAGCATACGACGAGGTCAAGGCTGCTAGCGGCTGAAAAAATTAAAAGGACAGCCCATTCGAGCTGTCCTTTAATTTGAAATTTAATTTTTCAATTAGCGAAGCATTAATCAAGTCTCGCAAAAAATTTTAAGCCATTGCTTCGTTGATAGCTTTAGCCATACGTTTGATGCCTTCGATAATTCTATCGTCCGGCATGTTGGAGAAGTTGATACGCATGGAGCGATCAGTCTTATCATTGGGATAGAAAGCATCACCGATTACGCCAGCAACTTTTGCTTCGATACATTTGTTGAATACTTTGAGAGCGGAAACACCTTCGGGGAAAGTGAGCCAAAGGAAGAGTCCGCCTTCTGGATGAGTCCAGGTGCAACCAGCAGGTAAATTATCTTCCATAGCTTGGAGGATAACGTCACGACGATGTTTGTAAAGAGCAACAATTTGTTTTACATGTTCGTCCAGGTCACAGTTTTCAATATAAGCATCAACAACACCTTGGTCGAAGTTGGAAGTATGTAAGTCAGCGGATTGTTTGATTTGAACAAATTTTTCAACAACAGAATGCTCTGCAGCAACCCAGCCAAGACGCAGACCAGGAGCAAAAATCTTGGAGAAGGTGCCAAGGAACATTACAAGACCTTTAGTATCCAAGGATTTCAAGCTAGGAAGGATTTCGCCTTCATAACGAAGCTCGCCATACGGATTATCTTCAACAACTGGCAGGTTATGTTTATTAACAACTTCCATAACAGCTTTGCGGCGTTCCATGGACCAGGTACGACCAGTCGGGTTTTGGAAGTCAGGAATTACATAGATGAATTTGCAGTTAGGAGTAGTGCTGAGGATTTTGTCTAATTCTTCAGGAATCAAACCGCCATCATCAGTAGGAACCTCTACGAATTTAGGTTGATAAGCATTGAATGCATTCAATGCGCCAAGATAGGATGGGCTTTCACACAATACTACATCGCCAGGGTTAATAAAGAGCTTGCCGCAGAAATCAAGCATTTGTTGAGAACCAGTAGTGATGAGAATGTCGTTAGCATCAACTACAGTATGATATTTATCAGCCATGCGTTTAGCAATTTTTGCACGCAGGGAAGGACGACCCTCGGTTGTAGCATATTGAAGAAGTTGACGACCTTCTTTAGCGAGAAGTTCAGTGGTAACTTTAGAAATTTCTTCAACCGGGAAAAGTTCAGGAGCAGGCAGACCACCAGCAAAAGAAATAATTTCCGGTTGAGCAGTTAATTTTAAAAGTTCACGGATTTCGGAGGCTTTCATGCCTTCCATACGATCAGCAAATTTCATAGGACTTTCCCTCATTTCTTAAATTTATTTTAGTAGAATATAAGTATTTTATCACTCTGAAAAAGATTCTTCAAGAAAAAAAGATAAATTGTACAAGCAAATCATAAAATATCCTAATTATCTTCAAAATTATCTTCAAAAAACAATATCCCTACATTTTTCATATG
>JAUNIS010000081.1 GCA_030523325.1 Phascolarctobacterium sp. | reverse complement strand
CGTTCATCCTGCATTTGAGCACTTAAACTTACCCAATTCATATCGCATTCCTTCCTTTCCTTAATTTCTTTGAGTTTGGCGTCTAGACGTTCGATGAACGAATCTCCTTGCGTCTTTTCACCATTAACATATTTTAGAAAATTCTTCAGCTTTTGGCTAATGCTATCGCCCTTGCCCTTGCTATTCAGCAGGATAATTGTACGACCATCATCAAGCACTAAACCACTATTTTCAAGACAGATGTTTTTAAACCTATACTGATTATATTGTAATCCAAACGGGTCGAATGTGCAAATGAAAATAACGATTAATTTGTTGAGCTCGGTGTAGTACTGCCCTGACAAAAGCGAATTCATATCCATGCATGACTGGTAATAACGAATTCTCTGCGGCAAGATTATGCTAATGTCAGACGCTTGCATCTCAATATTGTAGACAGCGTTTTGCTCGTCTTTAACGTAAGCGTCAACGCGAATCCCCTTGCTTTGATAAGTGTTTTTGATGCTTGACTCAGTCTTTGCCTCTTCAATGTGATCAATTTCAACATCAAGAATAATCTCCAGAAGTTCTTTGCACAATTCTTTATCATGCATAACTTCCTGGAACAGATAATTGTCGGTTATACCGGCAGCTTCAAAGCTTTTGTTTTTCATTTTTGTTTTCCTTTCAAAAAATATTGGCCTGCAAATTTTAAACTATCACATCCTTTAATTAGCCATAAAAAACTAAAAAGCAGTATGAACAAGCCCAAGACTCACTTAGAATTGAAACATACTGCTTAAATAGAACCATATAAAATTGTTAATTGCCACTCAAATCAGCTTGAACCTTCAATCCGACAAGAGCCCTATTGCCTCCGCTTAGCATCCCACTAATACTTCATTAGCAAAAATTGTTTCGATTAATTATTACACCATTTCCAGATTTTGTAAAGCAAATTATTTCTCGGTGATTTTTATTTAGGAAGGAGATTCACCATTCGTAATTCATAATTCCATAATTCATAATTAGTTTTCAATCGTACGGATTTTGCTTCGCAAAATCCATCCTTAATTGCTCATTGCTCTTTGCTAATTGCTAATTCTTTTGCTCATTGCTCTTTGCTAATCGCTAATTCTTTCTCTTAGAACAAACGAATTCCACAACCACACTCACGCATTCCTCTAACTTTCCGTTTATTTCCTCTTCCCAAAACCGAAACACCGTCCACCCCGCATCTCGTAGTGCAATAGTGTTCTCCAGGTCTCGCTCCTTGTTGCGCTTAATCTTTTCGTCCCAGTAAACCCGATTATTTTTAATTGCGTATCTGTCGTAATCCTTGCCGTGCCAAAAATCTCCGTCGCAAAAAATCGCTAGCTTATATTTTTTAATAACGATGTCAGGATGACAGTTTAAAACCTTCACGTTCTTGCGATAACGAATCCCCGCATGATACAAAGCCTTGCGCAGCTTCACCTCAATCTTCGTATCCTTGCTATGAATCGCCTGCATATTTTTCGAACGCTCGGGAGTTGTTGGAAGTAACATAAAACTCACTCTCCTCCAACTTTAACGTACGCCTGGTTCTTACTGTTTGGCTTGTCAGGAAGCAACATGCGTATGAGCCCGCTTTTGATCGCTGGTCCAAGATAGTTCTTGCGCAAGGTCTCCTTCGATTTCAAGTTCAAGAGCTCAAGCAATTCATTCGCCGAATAATACGTGCCCTCTTGCATAACTCGGAGCAAAGTTTTTACGTATTTGCTAGGCTCCTCGTGAGTTTCAAGAAGCTCTTGCGTAAATTCGTCCAACAAACCATCCAGCTTCTCCAAGAAAAATTCAATAAAGGGAGTGCTAGTTCCTAAAGCATGACACTGGGAAATGGCCCCGTAATATTCCTCCTGAAACCTTTCTATCTGACTTTCCATGGGAATAAACTCGAAAACAGGACGCCATTTACTTAAAATTGCGCTGTGCCAAAGACGAGCCATGCGACCGTTCCCATCGGCAAATGGATGAATAAAAACAAACTCATAATGAAATACAGCCGCAAGAATAAGCGGATGAACCACATCCTTTTGCATTTGCATCCACACAAAAAGCTGACGCATCAACTCAGGAACAAGCCGAGCTGGAGGAGCCATGAAGATGCACACACCCCCAGCGAATACGCCCTCTTCCCCACGTCGGAACACACCCGCCTCATCCAAAAGATATTTAGTCATGAGACCGTGCATGTACTTTAATTCTTCCAGACTGTAAACATCAATCTCGGCAAGTCTTTCATAAGCTGCGTAAGCATTCTTAATCTCTTGGATTTCTTTTCTATCCCCCAAGACCTGCTTGCCGTTCAAAATATCTAAAGCATCCACAAAAGAAAGTGAATTCGCCTCAATTCGCACAGACGCGTGTACCGATTTCACTTTATTATTTCTTCGTAAATGGGGCTTGCTTTGTAAATTTTCAAACTTACTTAGCTTGCCAAGCTTTTCGCTAATGGAAGAAACATGGCGCATAATTTTATCCGTAATGGTAAATGGAGGAACATAATCCAGCTCCAAGCCGTCACTATTTTTCATTGTTCTCCACCTA
>JAUNIS010000080.1 GCA_030523325.1 Phascolarctobacterium sp. | reverse complement strand
CGGAAACGAATACTCCTTTCCAACCTCCTGCATTCAGATAATAGTTATCGTATGGTGTTGCAGGATCGTTCATTTCCTTTTTGATTTGCTCACGCATAACGGGGTCTTGCAGGAGTTCACATACACCTGATAAACCATTAGTGTAATAATTAGGCGGAACACAAACGGAGAGATGTGTCATGCAGGCTGTGTAAGGATATTGGTCACAGGTTATGTTGAGCCCTTCGTCAATAGCTGCGTGAATCATAGCTAATGTTTCTTTAGTTTTGCCCCAGTTGGCTTGACCTTGCATCTTGTGGTGAGAGATTACTGTACGTACACCGCTTCTGCGTGCAACATTGATTGCTTCTTGAATAGATTCAAATGAACCACTGCCCTCGTTGCGAATATGAGTTGTATAAATGCCATCATATTCAGCAACTATTTTACATAATTCAACGATTTCATCTTCGGACGCATATGCACAAGGAACATAAACTAAACCAGTAGAGAAGCCAGCAGCACCATTTTCCATAGCCTCACGCATTAGGAACTTCATTTTTTCGAGTTCTTCTGCTGTAGGAGGTCTGTTGTCATAACCCATAACAGCTACACGCAGGGTAACTAGACCAATTAAAAATTGAGTATTTTCCGGACGTTTAACAGTATCGGAATATTTCATGAAATTGGCACATGTTGTAAAAGTATCCATTTCATCTGGGAAGGTCAAGGATAGGAGACCAAGACTTTCTCTAAGCATAGGGGAGGTCTTAGGATTAACCGGGAACATGGAGAATCCGCACATGCCTGTTACATGAGTGGTAATACCTTGAGAGATTTTAGAAAGTGACGCAAATGGTTGACCCAAAGGAATATCACCATGGGAATGGGGATCTATAAAGCCAGGAACGGTATAATGTCCTTTAGCATCAATTGTTTCTTTTGCTTCGACTTTTTCGTCAGCAGAAAGAACTTTTAATTTTCCGTTTTCAACGGCAACTTGTCCGATAAATTCAGGTGAGCCAGTGCCGTCAATAATTTTAGTATTTGTGATCAATAAATCATACATGAAATTCACCTACGATTCGACTAGCTTAAAAGGTTACCGATGAATACGCCGAAGTAGTTGCCGACGATGTAGCCTAAGAGACCAACTAAGATACAAGGAACTACAAGGTCATGCCAGCCTTTGTTAATGGAATATGCAGCTGCGGTAGTAGGACCACCGAAGGTTGCGTTGCAGCAACAAGAGGCTTCTTCATAGGACCAACCCATGAGTTTTGCAACCAACATGGTAAAGCAGAAATTTGTAACCATGATGGAGCAGATGAAAATAATAACTACGCTACCAACTTGAGCGGTTTTAACAAGGTCTGCTGCACAGCCTATGCAAGTAAAGAACATCATAATTGCATAGTTGCCAAGTTCTTCAGCACCACGGAGTTTTTCAAAGTATTTCGGGAATGCTGTTACAGCTATAACAGTTACCAAAGTCATAACTAAGTAAATGCTACCAAATAATTGTTTGATGATAAAAGGAGCATTGGTTGCATTAACTTTTTGGCAGATTAACCAAGAGAGAGCGGTAATTGCAACACCAGTTGCAAGGCTCATGCCAAAGCTAAGTAAGGAAATGTCTTTCGGTTTCCAATAATGAGCTGCCATAGATTCATCGCCGGACATACCACTTTCGATTTTATCGATGTAAGGATGTGGGAAAGTTTTTCTGATGAAACTGCTATTTGCAGCAGCAGATAAAATGAGCATGTAGAATGCAAGAATAAGGTTTGCAGCAATTGCACAAGCATTAGTATAATCTGCACCCATATTGAATGTTGCACCCATGGCAACCATGTTAACAGTACCACCAATATGTGCGCCGGTAGTCATTGCAGCGATACCTGCGACACCTGGGGTTCCTTTAAAGAACATACCGCAAATGCCAACACCGATTAAAGTGCCGACAGCAGCAACAAAGAAGATAACTGCTAATTTACCAGATTTAGCGATAATTTTTCTTAAATCGCATTGGAAAAGGAGCAAAGGAATGGATAACGGTAAAATGTATCCGTTAACGGCTGCGTGTACTGGAGACGAAGCCGGGATTACGTTGATGTTAACTAAAAACATAGCAGTGAAGATTGCTATAATGGAGCCACCAATCTGACCGCCCCATTTATATTTTTGTTCACCCCAAATAGCCCATGTTGTGACGAGGATGATGACCATCCAGATTAACCAAGGTTGATTAGCAGAAATTAATGTAGGACCCATAATTTTATTTGCATGATTCCCCCGAATCATGCCCCCTCCTTTCAAATACAGCCTAAATTTTATTTTATAGCAGGCCTTGACGTAAATATAAAACTATCTGATTATTTAGTCAAATTGTATACAGTATAAATAAAGATTGGAGGAAAATTGTAAAATAATTAACATTGAAAAGTGTTATTTCTGTTCTGAAAAAATTCATTTACGATTTGACCGGTTTGAGAGATTATCAAAAAATACAATTAAAATTAAATTGCAATATTGTGTATACAAGTATACTTTTTAACTTTCGTTGAAAAACAAAAAGATAATGTTTATAATGAA
>JAUNIS010000041.1 GCA_030523325.1 Phascolarctobacterium sp. | reverse complement strand
CTAAATCCAGGGGTACTAATCATTTTTTCGTGTCCAAGGTTATGGGTACATTATAAATAGATCGATTCCTTCACTATGCACTCAGTACTATGAACTCGCATTAGGTCTCCACACCATGAGCATCATTCCAATTTTTATCCCTCATGCGGGGTGTCCCCATCAATGTGTTTTTTGTAATCAAAGGACTATTAGCGGACAGCAGACTGCAGCCATTGAGGGAGCCAAAGCACAAATTAATAAATGGCTGAAAATTTTAAATCCACGCATTAAGCACGAGGCAGCTTTTTACGGCGGTTCATTTACAGGCTTGGATTTAAGTTTACAAAAAGAATTGCTTGCGCTGACAGATAATTTACAAGAACAAGGTGTCATTACTTCCGTGCGCCTTTCTACGCGTCCGGACTACATTGATGAAGAACGCTTGCAATTGCTTGCTGAACATCACGTGCGTACTATAGAATTGGGCGTGCAATCTCTAGATGACAAGGTTCTCGCAAAGGCTGAGCGAGGACACCGTTCTGCTTGCGTCTATGAGGCTGCAAAACTCATTAAAGAGTATGGTTTTAGACTTGGGCTTCAGCTGATGGTTGGTATGCCCTTGCAAGATTTTGCCAGTGTAAAGGACACAACAGAACAAGCGCTCAGCATGAAGCCTGATCTTGCTCGTATTTATCCGCTTTTAGTAATCAAAAACACGCCACTAGAAAAATCATACACGTCTGGTGAATTTCTTCCTTTGACTATTAACGAAGCGGTTGAGCAAGCAGCATATTTGTACAAAAAATTAACTGATGCTAATGTACAGGTCATTCGCATAGGTCTGCAAGCTGACGAAGAACTCTGTGAGCCGGGGAATATTATTGCGGGTCCTTGGCATCCGAGTATGGGAGAATTAGTGAAAGCGCGTGTTCTTCGTAATGAACTAGAGAGCAAGTTAGAAGTATTTGCAAGCCAAGGTGCAAAAAAAGTTGTGTTGTGTTACAGTCCGAGACTAGAAAGTCAACTTCGTGGTCAAAAGAATAGTAATCTCTTGTATTTGCAAAAAAAATTTCAAAATTTATATCTCGAACTGAGAAAAGTAAAATTTCAAGAAACTGCAGGAAGAGTAAAAGTATTTGTCGAATAATACAAGCAAATAGTATTAGGAGGTAAATCTATCATGCCATATATTAATATTAAAATTACCAAAGAAGGCGAAGTTACCGCTGAACAAAAAGCTGCTCTCATTAAAGGTGCAACTCAACTCCTTGTAGATGTCTTAGGTAAAAATCCTAAATCTACTGTTGTAGTTATCGACGAAGTTGATATGGATAACTGGGGGCTTGGTGGTGAAAGTATTACCGTAGTTCGTGCATTGGCTGCAGAAGCTAAGGCTAAGGAAGCTGCGGAGGCAGAAAAAGCCGCTAAGATTAAAGAAAAAGCAAATCTAAAAGCTGCTAAGGAAGAAGAAAAAGCTGCCAAGGCTCAAGCAAAGGCCGAGGCGAAAGCTCAAAAGGAAGCAGAAAAGACTAAGGCTAGGGAGGAAGCCAAGGCTCAAAAGGAGGCAGAAAAAGCTGCCAAGGCTCAAGCAAAGGCCGAAGCTAAGGCTCAAAAGGAAGCGGAAAAGATTGCGAAGAAAGCCGCTAAATCTAAAAAAGCAGAATAAACAAGACGGGACCCAAATGATCACTCATTTGGGTTTCTTTTTTGTTGAATTGACATTGCTTAAGTGATAAAATTTACTATATGAGTTGAATTTACATCAATAAATTTACATCGATTCTAAAAAAGGAAATAAATATGCCTTATCCGTCAGAATTTCCTCTTGTGATATATACGCTTTTAGGCTTGCTGGCAATTTTGCTTCTCATGATCGTGCTAAATTTTGCTTTAGTATTTACCGATAAAACAGCTACGCCAATTTACACGAGCTTTGATAAAATATCATCCGTATTCGTACGGGTCTTTGGTATTTTGTTGCTTTTCATTATGATATGGAGTTTGCTTGCCAAAGCAGTTAACTCGTTATAATTAGGATTGTGATATTATGGAAAAAACTTTTGGCTCCTTAGCCATCTTATTTGCAGCAGGATTATTTTCTGTCTTGCCTCAGCACGCGGAGGCTGTTTTTAAAGGTCACGCGTTGAAAAAAGATTACGTCATTGCCGTAACTGCTCCAGCTTCAAGTATGCAGGGAAATTTCAAAAAAGTTATTCAAAGAATCGAAGCCGAAGGTTATCAGGTTCGCTTTGAGCCGACGACTACAAAAAATTATGGCAATTACTCCGGTACTAGCGAAGAACGAGCCGAAGAATTAAATCGTCTGTTTGGCGATGATACTGTTGATGCCATTCTTTGCTTGCGGGGGGGCTACGGCAGTGCTCAAGTTCTTGACAAATTGGATTATAAGGTTATCACTAATAATCCGAAGATGCTCATCGGCTTTAGCGATATCACTGCTTTGCACAATGCAATTTACAAGAAGGCAAATATTGTAGGCATCTCGGCTCCGATGATCTCGACACTGAAAAAAAATTCGGAGTATAGTTGGAAGCAATTACTTGACGGAGTTAAAAGTACGGAAGCAATTGGCAAACTTGCTTTGCCTGAGGGAAGCAAATTACAAACCTTGGTGCCTGGTGAAGCTAAGGGTCATCTTATCGGCGGTAATTTAACAACATTCGTTTCGCTTATCGGTACCCCTTATATGCCTGAGACAAAAGGTGCAATTTTAATTTTAGAGGATGTAGGCGAAGCAAGCTACAGCATTGATCGAATGATGAACCATCTTTATCAAGCAGGTATTCTCAAAGAGGTAAATGGTATCGTCTTTGGTGAATTTGTCAACTGTCCTACGAATAAGGGCGACTTTACTACGGATGAAGTCATTGCGAAATATGCAAAGCTTGCAGGAAAACCTTGTGTTAAAGGTCTGCCATTAGGACACGGTGTGAATAATACTTTTTTGCCTATAGGGGTGCAGGTAAATTTAAATGCCAATATAATTGGGACTTGCTTAACAATTACCGAATCTCACAATAAAACAATTAATCCTCGAACATTGCAAAAGATGACGTATAATGAAATAGGTGACCTAACAGCAAATGCCAAGGAAAGTCTTTGGAAGCAGGCCGCTAAAGAGGGTTTAGAGCCAAAGCTTTATTTACATTGGACGGCTGGTTCTTATAATAGGGCATATCCTAGCTATCACATTAACATCCTCAAGAATGGGTCAGTTGTATCCTTGGGAGATTTAAGTGTGCCCGGTCATCATACATGGCGTCGTAATACGGGAAGTATCGGTCTTTCTCTGACTTGCGGTAAAGGTTCAGGGAGAATTACATTAGGTGACCAACCTCCGACAGCTGTGCAAATCGAAAGTCTTGCCAAGGTTATTGCTGTCATTACAGAAAAGCTAGGCATTCCCATCGATAAAAATCACGTTATGACCCATGGTGAAGCTGCCAATAACGAAGATGGTTATACGAAAGCTCACAGACCATATTCTTGGTGGAACGATTCTTATGGCGATCATGATACTCGAGGTGACTTAGAATATTTAGGAACTCCTGAGTCTCCTAAATATAATCCATGGGCTACGGATGGAACTCGTGGGGGAGATGTCATTCGCAAAAAAGCTTTGGCTTATCGCACTGCCAAGGAAGAAGTGTCAGTAAAGCAAAATAAAAAGAAACGTCGCTAAATTTTTCAAGCCGATTTCTGCATTTAGATAGCCGTCTTTTGGCTTTATAATTAGACAATAAATTGCCTGACAATTATTTTTGTGCTATTATAAAGAGGTTAAAATAAAAATTAGAGGTGTAAGATGGCTATTGAAAAGGTACGTGCATATTTAAAACAATTTGGTATGGATGATAAAATTCAAGAATTTGCAACTTCTAGTGCAACAGTAGAGCTTGCAGCTCAAGCGGTGGGCTGTGAACCTAAACGTATTGCCAAAACCTTGAGCTTTAAATTAAATGACGGTAGCGCTATTTTAATTGTTGCCGCTGGTGACGCTAAGGTTGACAACGGTAAATACAAAGCATATTTCGGTACTAAAGCAAAAATGCTCAGCGCAGACGAGGTTGAACCGATGATAGGTCATGCTATCGGTGGTGTTTGTCCCTTTGGCATTAACGACGATGTAAAGGTTTATTTAGACGTTTCTTTAAAACGTTTTGCTACTTTCTTTCCTGCGGCCGGCAGTCATAACTCCTGCATAGAATTAACATGTGAAGAGTTAGAAAAAACTTCTAAAGGCTTCGTTGCTTGGGTCGATTTATGCAAGGGATGGCAGGAAAATTAATTCGTTGATTAAATTGATTAAAACTGAAAGGTGAAGGATTACTATGAGTTTTAAAAAGAATGGTAAGAAGTTAGGTGTGCTCGGGGGTTTGGGTCCTGCGGCGAGTGCAGAGTTTTTGCGTCAATTAGCAATGCGTTGCCCTGCTAATTGTGACCAAGAGCATCCTGTGGTTTATATGATTGCCGACTGCGATATTCCTGATCGTGGCACAGCAATTTTTGGCAAAGGTGAAAGCCCGCTTTCCATGCTAAAGCAAGATATTTTTAAATTAGCTGAATGGGGTGCTGATGTTATCGCAGTTCCTTGTAACACGGCTCACTATTTTATTAACGAATTTGTTGATGAAATTCCTGTTGAGTTCTGCCACATTATTGAGGAAACTGTTAAAGCGGCCATGAAACGTTCGCCTCAAGGCGCGTGGATGCTTTCTACTAAGGGAACGCGTGCGTCCGGCCTTTATCAAAAGGTTGCAGATAAATACGGCTACACGCTTTTCATTCCTAACGAAGAACAGAGCGATGCTGCTCAAGAAGTAATTGTTAATGTTAAAGCTAATAAAATGACTGAAGCAGGATGCATTATGAAAAATCTTTGCGAAGAGCTATGGTCTGAGCGTGACCTTTTAGTTATGACTGCTTGCACTGAGTTGCCTTTAGGCTACGATGCGTCTGGACTTCCTGAAGCAAAATCTGTTTCTAGCATAAGCGCTCTCGTTGATGCAGCAGTAAGTAAATTATACGATGAAGTAGAAGGAGAATAATTATGGATTTACAAGCTTTATTACAAATGTTTTTAGATTCTGAAGCTGCTGAAGGCAGCACCAAAACAATTTTTACTAATAAAATTCAAGCATTTGCTGCTGAACATGGTTTTGAAATTTCTGACGCACAAATCGCTCAAGGTCTGGAAATTTTGCAAAATCTTTATGCTCAATATAAAAATGGTGAGCAAATGGACTTATCATCCGTCGCTTCTGCTTTTTGTGGTAACGAAAATAATGGCCTTGCTAGTCTGGCAAGCATGTTCATGGGTGGCCAGGAGCAAGGTCAAGGCAATACAGATGTGTTACAAATGTTGAATATGCTGCAAGGTGGAGAAAATCTACAAGGTGGTATGGACCTGGCTTCTATGGGACAGATGCTAATGAACGCACAAGGCCAACAACAAGGCGACAATGGTGATATGGCCCAATTAGCCCAAATGTTCATGAATAATATGAACAAAGAATAATCTCAAAGAATTTAATAAATAACAAAGCCTGCTTCCTGAAATTTCTCAAGAAGCAGGCTTTTAAATTATGCTTTTTCTTTAATGTTGAAAATTAAAGCATAGAAAACTGGAAGTACGAGGAGAGTAAGAAGTGTTGCACCGGTAAGTCCGCAGGAAATTGCTACTGCCATTGCATTCCAAAAACGACTGAAGAACATGGGAATTAAACCGAGGACCGTTGTGAAAGCAGCGAGCATGATCGGACGGAAACGCACGATGGAGCTTTCTACGAGTGCATCAACTGGTTTCATGCCCTTTTCTTCGTGTTGTTTGATTTGGTCCACAAGTACCATGGAGTTACGAATGATGGTGCCCGTTAGAGCAAGGACTCCAAGCTCGGCCATGAAACCGAGTGTGCTATTGAAAATCAATAAACCAATTATTACACCTATCAAACCAAGTGGAGCAGTCAAAAGGATGACAATTAACTTACGCAAATCCTGTAACTCGAGCATGACGATAATGATGATTAAGAGAATCATTATGGGTATTGGTCTAGCTAAGTTTGACAAAGTCTTTTTGGAATCCTCTAATGAACCGCCAATTTCGATAGTAACTCCAGCAGGTAAATTTTTGCGTAGCTCTGCAAGGTTATCATACACGGCTTGAGTTACGTCGTTGCCCGTGACACCGTCTCTGATTGCACCATTTACGGTTATGGTAGGTCGCAGATTTCTGCGCCAGATTAAATTATCTTCAGAAACATATTCGAGATGAGCAACCTGAGAGAGAGGCACAGCACCTAAACTAGTTGGGACAGAGATGGACTCGATTTGGTTAATGGTTTTGCGTTCATCTGGGTCGAGACGGAAAACCATATCTATTTCTTGATCGCCTTCGAGATAGGTAGCGACAGTATAACCGCTGACCTGGGCTTGGAGAGCAGAGGCAACGTGCTTACGAGTAATACCCATTTGCAATAATTTATCGTTGTCGACGATTAATTTTAAAGCATTAGCCTTTTCGTACCAGTCATATCTTGTCATGATGATATCTGGATGTTTAACCATTTCTTCGCGAACCTTGGTTGCATATTCTTTTGCTAATTCGCGATTAGAAGAGCTTACGCGAATCATAACAGGATAATCTGCTGGAGGACCGAGAGGAATGGAGCGGGAGTAGACGACTGCTTCAGGAAATTGTTCAGCAGCTAATTTGTTGATTTTCTTTTCTAAGCGTACACGCGCTTCCACATCTTTGGCTACGACTACGAGCTGTGCGTAATTGGTACGCGGGAGCCCGGGTGTTACGACGAGGACGAAACGAGGAGAGCCTTGACCAACGTAGGTCGTCATATGGTCTAAGTCTTCATCGTTTTTGATGAGTTCAGTCAATTTTTTTGCTGTTTCATCAGTTGCTTTAATGCTTGAACCTTCTGGTAAATTTAATTCCACTAAGAGTTCAGGACGAACACTTGCGGGAAAGAATTCTTGTTTGATGAATCTTAACATCAAGCAGGATACTACGAAAGTGGCGATAGTAATACCTGTAACCAGCCAACGATTTTTCATTGACCAATGGAGTATGTTACGTAATTTATTATAGAAGGGAGTATTATAGCTTTCTTCTTTGATTACGGTCGGACGAATCCATTCGTAACCAAGCACGGGTGCAAGAGTTGCACTGACAACCCAACTTAAAATTAAAGTAATAGTAATGACGGGGAAAAGGGAACCAGCATATTCTGAAGCATTAGAATTGGAAAAGTAAATAGGCATGAAACCTAAACAGGTAATTACCGTGCCAGCAAACAAGGTGCGTGCACATGTTTTAAATGCATAACTTGCAGCCTCTTTGCGGTCTAAGCCTTCAGACATTTTAACTTCCATGAGTTCGACTACGACTATTGCGTCGTCAACGAGCATGCCCAAGGAAACCACCAAAGCTCCCAGAGAAACCTTGTGTAAATCTATGCCCATGACTGCCATACCACAGAAGGAACCGAGTAAAATCAGAGGAATGCAACAGGAAATAACGTAACCACTTCGTCTTCCCAAAGAGAAGAGACTTACGACTAAGACGATGATGATTGCTTCCCAAAGGGATTGCGAGAATTCTGCGATGGAATCTTTAACTACTTGCGGCTGGTTGGCAACGGTGTTTAGTTCTAGGCCTAAAGGAAGCTCAGCTTTGACGCGTTTGATTTCCTTTTCTAGATTGTCTCCTAAAGTAATATTGTTGCCGCCGTCCTCCATGGAGATAGAAATTCCTACAGCAGGCAGACCATTATAATACATGATGTAACTAGGAGGATCCACGTAATCACGACGGATATTGGCGATATCACCTAAACGAAAAACCTTGCCGTTAGCGTTAAGGGGAAGAGTACGCAGATTTTCTAATTGAGAGGGAGCACCAGTTACTCGCAGATAGGTGTTAGTTTTATCTGTTTCTAACATACCCGAGGGATTCATACCGGTTTGCGCTTTGATGAGATTCGCTAATGTCTCAATATCCAGTCCCATCTTCGCAAGCTTGTCGGTTTGCATTTCGATAAAAATTTTTTCAGTCTGTACACCGACTAATTCGACCTTTTTGACATCTGGAATAGCTAAAAAATTGAGACGAATTTTTTCTGCAAATTTACGTTTGTCTTCATAAGAATAGTCTGCACCTGTGAGGGCGTAAATATTACCATAAACGTCATCGAAACGATCGTTATAGTATGGACCATAGGTGCCCGTAGGTAAATCGCTTTTAATATCGTTAATTAAATTGCGCAATTCCAACCAGTGCTGACGAACTTGTTTAACAGGGAATTGGTCTTTTAAAGTGACTTTGATAACGGACACGCCTGGCCTGGAATAGCTAACGATTTTATCGACCTGCGGCAGGTTTTGAACTTGTTTTTCGATTGTATTTGTTAAATGTTCTTCAACTTCTTGAGCAGTTGCTCCTGGCCAAGCAGAACTAATGACCATTTCTTTGACAGGGAAACTGGGGTCTTCACTTCTTCCTAAGGTATTAAAGGAATACAAACCCATAATCAAGGTGAGGAAAGCAAAGAAATAGACCAAAATTTTATGGTCAATTGCCCAAGACGCAAAGTTGGTAGATTTCTTTTCGCTGTTCATTATTTTCCACCGTTCTTTTCCAATCTAACCTCTTGACCCTTAGTCAATTTAGCAATACCAGCTGTTACGACGATATCTCCGGCCTTGACGCCCGACTTTATAAGAACGTCATTGCCAGCATAATTAAGAATCTCGACGTCTTGCAGCTCAACCTTATTATCTTGGTTTACTAGCCAAACTGCAGGTTGGTTATTGACCTGGTAAATGCAAGATGCCGGGATAGTAAGCGCCTGGCCACTGCCGGAATTTTGGAAACTAACCTTGGCCGTCATCCCGAGCTTTGCCTCTTCAGGTATGTCTTGAATACTTACACAAACCTTGTACGTTCTCGTAAGCGTATCGGCGATGGGGGAGATTTCACGCACTGTACCCTGAGTTTCTATTTTATGCAAAGCCCAGAAAGAAATTTTTGCAGTGTCTCCGATTTTGAGATTCTTAAGAGCACTTTCAGGTACGTTGATTTGCACCTCGCGTTCACCATCTTGAACTACAGTCACTACAGGAGTGCCTGCACCTGTTACTTGACCTACTTCAGCGAGAACTTTTGCTACAACGCCGTTAGCATCGCTTTTTAAGGTTGCGTAATCTAATTGATTACCACTGACACTTGCTTGAGCTTGAGCTTGACGAAGCTGAGCATTGGCCGCAGCAAGCTGAGTTTTAAAGTTATCGTAAGTCGCTTGACTAATTGCGCCTTGTTTATGAAGCTCGGCGTAACGCTTAAAGTTATCTTCGGCAAGTTTTTGATTAGCTTGGGCGGCTTCAAGAGCTGCGTTTGATGATAAGGCGCCTTGAATTACGTCTTTTGTATCTAGGGTCATAAGTACTTGACCTTGAGAAACTTTATCTCCAACATTTACGAGACGGGAATTAATTTTTCCTGCAACCTGAAAAGCTAAATTGCTTTCAAAACGACCTTTTAATTCACCAGGATATTCAACTTGTGAAGTACCTTCTTTATCTCCTGCTGTGATGGTACGGACTACGGGAATAATTTTTTCCTCTACTGGCTGTGGCGAAAAACGAAGAAAAAGACCATAGCAAACTCCTGCAACACATACAATGGCTGCAACCGCCATAGCCTTCGGTTGATTAGTATAATTTTCTAACATATCATTTCACCCGATTTCTAGATAAAATTTTATTTTTTAAAATTAAAATTATATCTTGGTCATTTTTAATCTAATAGTAAAAAAATATTTTTAAACGTTCATTTAAATTATAATTTATCTGGAAAATAATGTCAATAAACTTGAAGGGATTGGCACTAGAAAATACAAAAGACCACCCCGAAGGATGGTCATATAAATTTTATCTGAGACTCATAATATATGTGTCAAGAGCTTCTAAAAGATAATCTGTTTCCTTACCAGTATCGAAATTACCGAGCATCATAATGGGTTGCTTTGCCAAGAAAAAGAAGAGGATGATGGATTCAAGTGTAAAAGCTACGTGGGTAGGTCTGATATTTGTCTTGATTTCACCATTAGCAATGGCCTCTTCGACAAGCTCAGCCATAAAAGTATGTACGCGATACAAATGGCTATGAATATATTTCTCGAACATGGGCTCGGGAGAAAGCATCTCGCGATAAATCAAATGAATGTGATAAGGATGTTCAGCTTGTAATTTCGCGATGGAGTCTACGAAAGCATGCAGTTTTGTGAAAGGGGAGAGTTTTTTTACGCGAATAGCTTCCTGAATGTTGATGAATTCTTTTGCTTGTGTATAGAGAACCTCTTGATAAAGATTTTTCTTGCCACCAAAATAGTAGGAGATAAGAGCTCCGTTACAATTGGAAGCCTCAGCAATTTGTTTTACGCTTACGGCATCAAAATTGTTGCGAGCAAATAATTCTGTAGCAGCTGCAAGAATTTTTTCAGCACTTGTTTGTTCCACAGGTTGAGTCATGGTTAATTCTCCTAAATTCCTATAAATTAGACATTTATTTAATTATACACTATAAAGTAAAATTTGCAATCAAATTTGTGTTATAATATTTATAGGTGGAGGTATTTGCTATGGACATAACCATAATTGCCTTAGTTTTGGTAGCACCTCTTGTTTTGGTGATAGCATTACTTATTTACTTGTTGTTGAAGCAAAAAAAAAATAATTTTCAGGATAAATACGAGCAAAGGCTTGAGCATTTAGAACGAGGCTTGTACGATTCCCTTAGGGACGTGCGTGACCAACAGCAAAATTTTGCTAGCATGCAACGCGTGGAAAGTCAGGCGATGACGGATCATTTGTCCGAGCAAATAGATAAACGCGTGGAACGTCTGGCAGATGTTACGGATAAACATCTGGAAAAGATTCGCATGACCGTCGACGAACGCTTAAACACAAGCTTGGAACAAAAATTTTCTGAAGTTAGCAAGCGCTTGGCCGAAGTTCACACTGGTCTTGGTGAAGTGAAATCCTTGACGAATGGCGTGGACGATTTAAAACGCGTGCTTACCAACGTGAAGACTCGTGGAATCTGGGGTGAGATGCAGCTCGGTAATCTTCTTAAGGATATGCTTAGTGAATCTCGTTACGCGACCAATGTTGAGGTTGTGCCTCATAGCTCGCAAAGAGTGGAATTTGCTTTGCGTTTGCCTGGTCCTGAGGACGAAGAGGTTATGTTGCCCATCGACGCGAAATTTCCTCAAGAGGATTACCAACGCCTGCAGGATGCGCGGGAGGCTGGGGACGCTGAAGGGCAAACGCAAGCTCTCAAACAATTAGAACGACGACTCAAATCCGAGGCTGACGATATTTCTGCAAAATATATCTGTCCGCCGTATTCGACAGATTTTGCAATTATGTATTTGCCAAGCGAGGGTTTATTTGCTGAAGCAATTTCTATCCCAGGACTTGCAGATGAATTGCAAAGAAAATATCGCGTGTCATTAGCGGGACCAAGTACATTTGCTGCGCTGATTAATTCATTGCAGCTTGGGTTTAGAACATTAGCTGTTCAAAAACGTACGGATGAGGTTTGGACGCTACTTGCTTTAGTTCGTCAAGACATGGCGAGCCTTGGGGCATCGCTGGATAAAACTGCCAAAAAGTTGGAAGAAGCGCAAAACAATATTCAAGCAGCTAATAAACACATTAATAAAATTAACAAGAGACTCACTTCTATGGAAACCATGGATGAGATAGAGGGATAAAATGGAGCTTTGGGATATTTACGATAAAAATAAACAATTGACTGGTCGTACCATGGTTCGCAACGACTGGAAGCTTAAGGATGACGAATATCATTTGACTGTGCTTGGAATTATTCGCAACAAGGAAGGGAAATATCTCATTACTCAGCGCGTAATGACAAAGTCTTGGGCTGCTGGTTGGTGGGAGGTTTCTGGA
This sequence comes from Phascolarctobacterium sp., assembly GCA_030523325.1. Lineage (GTDB taxonomy): Bacteria > Bacillota > Negativicutes > Acidaminococcales > Acidaminococcaceae > Phascolarctobacterium_A. Next base: position 4,311 of record JAUNIS010000041.1, on the reverse strand, counting down.
GGAGGCGTGCAAGCAGGGGAGTCTTCAAGAAAAGCTGTTAATCGTGAGGTCTTAGAGGAAACAGGTCTGGACGTTTCTGCTCTTGAACCGATTTGCATGCTTACTTATGTTCGAGAAAATCCGGGCGAAGGTGACAATTATTTTGTTGACTACTATCTTTTTGAACTTGACTTCTCCGAGTCAGATATCAAACTTCAGGTCGAGGAAGCAATGGGTTTTAAGCTTGCAGCTCTTTCCGAAATCCAAGAGCTTGCGAGCCAAGGAATTTTTCTTCATTACGATAGCATAAAAGAAATCTTTAAAAAATAGTTTTTGATCAGGAAATTTGTTTTTTAAAAGTTTTTTCGAAGCAAAAACAACCTTCACTCATAACTCATATCTTTTAACTTTTCTCTTGTAACTTTCTGTTAAAGATGATACAATATTATAGTGTGTTTAAACTATGATGATAATTCAGTTTGGAGGAAATAAACAATGTCAGGACATTCTAAATGGGCCAATATTAAACATAAAAAGGGTAAAGCAGATGCACTGCGTGGTAAAATTACCACCAAGATTTCTCGCGAAATCACTATCGCAGTTCGTATGGGCGGTGCTGACCCCACTGGTAATATGAAATTAAAATTAGCTTTGACTAAGGCTAAAGCAAATAACATTCCTAAAGACAATATTCAACGTGCCATCCAAAAAGGTGCAGGTGCACTTGATGGTTCTAGCTACGAAGAAATTACTTATGAAGGTTATGGTCCGGCAGGTGTAGCTGTTATGGCTAGTTGCTTAACGGATAATCGTAATCGTACTGCTGCGGATATTCGTCATGTGTTCTCTAAACACGGCGGTAACCTAGGTGCATCTGGTTGCGTAGGTTATATGTTCCAACAAAAAGGTATCTTTGCAATTTCCGAAGAAGCTGGCGTTAGTGAAGACGACCTGATGATGGTTGCTCTTGAAGCTGGTGCAGAAGATATTAAGAGTGAAGATGGCGGTTTCGAAATCGTAACCGATCCCTCAGCTTATGACGATGTTGAAAAAGCATTGGCTGATGCTGGCATCGAAGTAGAAATGTCTGAAATCACCATGGTTCCTGATAACTATGCTGAACTTTCCGACGAAGATGCAGAAAAGGTTCAAAAAATGCTGGATGCATTGGAAGACTTGGACGACGTTCAAGACGTTTATACTAATGCAGATCTTCCGGAAGACGAAGAAGAGTAATCGATTAGCAGGCGATGGGATAACCACGCCTGCTTTTCTTGTATTAGGGGTAAGGTGATTGTCGTGCTCGTACTAGGCATTGACCCAGGCACTGCCATTTGTGGTTATGGGGTAGTGGATATGACAGGGAATAAGCTTCGTCCTATTTTCTACGGCTCTGTTATTACTACAAAGGATATGGCGCCTGAATTAAGATTAAAAAAAATATATGACGATATTTCTGCAATCATCGAGCATTATCATCCTGACTTTATGAGTGTGGAAAAGCTCTTCTTTAATCGTAATGTTACCACGGCTATTCCCGTAGGTCAGGCTCGTGGGGTAGTGCTTTTGGCTGCTGCCAATCACGAGATTCCTATTTTAGAATTTACTCCCATGCAAATCAAACAATCCGTAGTTGGCACGGGCAGTGCAACCAAGGAACAGGTAATTTACATGGTCATGCATTTACTTAATATTCGTGAAAAGATTAAGCCTGACGACACAGCTGATGCATTAGCCGCAGCAATTACAGGCCTGAATGTAGCAGCAACTCGTCGTTGGCAGGAGGGAAAATAATGATTGGTGCAGTTAAAGGAATAGTTGCTTATCTTGGCTCGGACAATGCTATCATCGATACACCGGGCGGAGTTGGCTACAGAGTTTACATGCCTTCCTCTCATTTGGCTCAGCTTTTCTTGGGTAAGGAAGTTAGACTTAACGTGCATACGGCAGTTCGTGAGGACGCTATTACTTTATATGGCTTCTTAAACTTAGAGACATACGAACTCTTCGAGCTTTTACTCACCGTAAGTGGTGTTGGTCCTAAGATGGCTAATGGTATTATTTCTGCTTGCAAGCCGGACGAATTTTATTTGGCAGTGCAAACAAAAGATATGAAGGTGCTGACAAAATTGCCGGGTATCGGCAAGAAAACAGCTGAACGTATGCTACTTGAACTGAAAGATAAAATTGGTGATGGCTTTACAGAAGTTGTAGGCACGGATTACGGCTCTTCTGTTAACACGAAGAATAATGCAGTAGGCGAGGCTATGGAGGCTCTGACTGCTCTCGGTTATTCGAATAGTGAAATTGTTCCGACCTTGAAGAGGATTGAAAATCTTGAAAGTCTTGCCAGTGAAGAAATTATCCGTCAGGCCTTAAAGCTTTTTGCAAAAAGATAATGGAGGATAAGCATGGAATTTGATGATAGATTAATTGCCGGTGGCGAACAAGATGCTGATGGCTGGCAATATTCATTGCGTCCTAGGTATTTAAAAGAATATATTGGTCAAGAGCAAGCTAAGGGAAATTTAGAGATTTTCATTAAAGCTGCTGCCGAACGTCATGAGGCCTTGGACCATTGCTTACTGTTTGGACCTCCTGGTCTTGGCAAAACGACCTTGGCAAATATTATTGCTAATGAACTGGGTGTTAATATTCGCGTGACAAGCGGCCCAGCTATTGAACGTCAAGGTGACCTTGCTGCGATTTTAACAAATCTCGGGGATAACGATGTTCTTTTCATCGACGAAATTCATCGTCTTTCTAAAACTGTGGAAGAAATTCTCTACAGTGCAATGGAAGATTTTGCTTTAGATATTATTATTGGCAAGGGTCCTGCTGCTCGCAGCATGCGTCTAGATTTACCTCATTTTACGTTAATTGGTGCTACAACTCGTTTAGGTGCAATCGCAGCTCCTTTGCGGGATCGTTTTGGCGTACAATTGCGCTTGGAATTTTACAAGCCGGAGGAATTAAAATTCATCATCACCCGTGCTGCAGAAATTCTGGGTGTGAAAATCGATGATGGCGGTGCCGATGAAATCGCTCGACGTTCACGTGGAACTCCTCGTATCGCCAATCGCCTCTTAAAACGCGTCCGCGATTTTGCTCAGGTTCTAGGTCAAGAAAAGATTACACGCCAGCTTGCTGATGAAGCTCTTGCACGTCTAGAAGTAGACCGTGCTGGTCTCGACCGTGGAGATCGTCGCATTCTTACAACAATTGTTAAAACTTTTGGCGGGGGACCTGTTGGTATCGAAACTATTGCCGCTGCAGTAAGCGAAGAAGCTGGCACCATTGAAGATGTCATTGAACCCTACTTAATGCAACTTGGCATGCTACAACGTACTCCGAGAGGACGCATTGCAACTAGAGAAACTTACAGGTACTTGGGAATTCCATATCCTGAAAAGTAAAATCTTATAAAAGTTATAAGTGCATAGTGCAGAAGTGCTGAGTGGAGGAATCTATCCTTCGGCAATTCAGCTCGCACAACTCAGCATTAAGCACTGATTTATGTTGTTAAGGACGAATTATGAAGTTACTACTGCATGCTTGTTGCGGTCCTTGTGCTTGTTATCCTACAGAAAAACTGAGGGCGGACGGCAAGGATTTTGATATTTTATATTACAACCCGAATATTCATCCCTACAAAGAATTTAAACAGCGTCTTGCAACATTGCGAGAGTTCTGTACGAAAAAAGAAGTCTCTCTTTATGTGAATAAAAATTACGATTTAGAAAAGTGCGTTTGCGGAATGATGGCGGAAGAAACTATTCGTTGTGCTTATTGTTATCGTATGCGTTTGAGATATGCGGCACAATTTGCCAAAGAAAATGGGTACGACGCTTTTTCCACAACTCTTTTAGTCAGCATTTACCAAAAGCATGAGCTCATTCGAAAAATCGCTGAAGAGGCTGCTGAAGAATTTGGCATTCCTTTTTATTACGAGGATTTTCGTATGGGCTATCAAAGAGGCGTGGACATTAGTCTGGAGATGGGACTTTATCGTCAGCAATATTGTGGCTGCGTTTTTTCCGAACGCGATCGTTACCTCATTATGAAAAAGAAACAAAAAGGACCGCAAGAAAAAATTGTGAGAATCAGTAAGTTCTTGTACGAGGTGAAAGAGTAAAGTCAATTAGAAATTAGTAATGAGCAATTAGCAATTATTAATTATCAATTTTTCAAACATCGAGTTTCTCTTGATACCTTCGCTATGAACTCAGCACTTCTATTTGCTTACTAATATATTTAGAATAAATGATAAACATGAAAAAACTTAAATTGTAAAATGAAATTGAACAACTAAACAAAAAATTGACCCATAAT
>JAUNIS010000010.1 GCA_030523325.1 Phascolarctobacterium sp. | reverse complement strand
GGAGTCGAACCCCTGTCCGAAAATATTGTCATACAACTTTCTCCGAGCGCAGACGTCATACTAGGATTTCGCTCCTAAACTGCCTAACGACGGGCCGCCTACTTGCTATCCCTATTTGTTTCCCCTCTAGCCCTAGGGAGAAGACCAAAGAGTATCCTACATATTGACTGCCTTCCCTCGCCTATAGGAGGAGCTCAAGAGGCAGTAGCAGTTTAGGCTGCTAAAGCGTATTCGTTTTCAGCGTTTATATTTAAACGTTCCCACCGATTAACGTGCAGATGGAACCACGGCTCGCTTATCATACACCACCTACCCCCGTCGAAACCAGTACATCCCCAGGTTGTAAGCTGATACGCTTGTTTTCAAAAAGAATTGTAGCACAAAAATATTTTAAACGCAATAGTCAAAATGTCAAACTTTAACGATATCTTGCTTTCATAGCTTGCTCAATTTCTCGCTTAGCACTGCGTTCAGCATCACTTTGACGTTTATCATGCAAGTCCTTGCCTTTACAAAGAGCCAATTCTACCTTTACTTTGCCACGAGTAAAATATAATTTTAAAGGCACCAAGGTTAAACCTTTTTCTTTAATCTTACCCACGAGTTTATTGATCTCGGCTCTATGAAGCAAAAGCTTTCTCGTACGCTTGGGGTCATGGTTAAATCTATTGCCCTGCTCATACTCCTCGATATGCGCATTAAAAAGCACAATCTCTGCAGTTTTTGTGATTTGTGCGTAACTATCCTTAAGATTGCACTTGCCCGCACGTAAGGATTTAACCTCCGTACCCGTGAGGGCAATGCCTGCTTCATATGTTTCTAATATAAAATATTCATGGCGTGCTTTACGATTTTCGGCAATCACCTTAATTTTTCCTTCAGCCATTCTTATCTTCTCTTTCTATTTTTATTGGACTTAGGCTTATTCATGGCTGCAAATTTGCGTTCACCTTTGCCTTTGCCCTTACCTTTTTTGCTTTTCGGTTTGCGAGAGAAACCGTCCGGCTCAAAACCGACAGCAATATGTGCTTTGGTTCTAACCTTGCTAGCTTTCTTAGTTGGAGCTGACTTAGCCGGAAGAGAGCTTTTACTTAAAAGATTCTGCTTAATATGTTCGCGCACACCTGCATTTTCTCCTGCAAGAATGAAATCAATGCTTACCTCTTCCATATTAACATTTAAAACTTCTACGCGCAAGCTATCGCCCAACCGATAAGTTTTGCCTGTGTGAGAGCCAACTAATGCGTAGCGGTCTACGTAAAAATCATAATAGTCATCGACTAAGCTTGTGATGTGGACGAGTCCTTCCACACCATTTGCTAATTCAACGAATAAACCAAAATTAGCAACACCGGAAATAACGCCGTCAAATTCTTCACCAATATGTTCTTGCATGTATTCGCACTTTTTCAGTTCCACAGTTTGGCGTTCTGCTTCAGCCGCAGCACGTTCACGCAAAGAAGAATGCTCTGCAGCAACCTCTAAGCGATCGGTTAATGGTTCCACGTCTTCTTTTTTCATACGCGGATTTTCCATCCAATTACACAACTGGCGATGCACTAAAAGGTCAGGATAGCGACGAATAGGCGAAGTAAAATGAGTATAATAAGTAGCTGCCAAACCAAAATGCCCAATGTTTTCTGTTTGATAAACAGCTTGTTGCATGCTTCTTAAAGCAACAGCTGTCACAAGTCGTTCTTCTACTCTGCCATGCATAGCCTCAATTGCCTTTTGAATTTCTTTGGGCTTAACTTCTTCTTGGGGTGCAAATTTAACGTTAAAATTAGCCAGCAATTTTGCTAAATCTTGCATCTTCTCAGCCTTAGGCTGTCCATGCACACGATAAACAGAAGGTCGATGCTTCTTATATAAATGGTGAGCCACAGTTTCATTTGCAGCAAGCATAAATTCTTCGATTAAGTTTTCTGCATCACCTTGAATTCTTTGCTCGATGCGAACAGGATGCAGCTTTTCATCTAGAATTACCTTTTGTTCCGGCAAACTAAAATCCACAGCACCACGTTTATGTCTCTTGGCATGAAGTATTTGACGCAACTCATCCATAACACTAATCATCGGCACAACATCTTCGTATTTATTGCTAAGTTCCTCATCGCCCGCTAAAACATTACGGACAATATTGTAGCTCAAGCGATGACGCACGTGAATTACGGACGGAAAAATTTCGTAAGAAGTAATGGTGCCATTAGTGTTAATATGCATCTCGCAGCTCATGGCAAGACGATCAACACCAGCATTCAAACTGCAAATTCCGTTGCAAAGTCTTTCAGGAAGCATGGGGAGTACGCGGTCAACTAAGTAAACAGAGGTACCACGAACATATGCTTCTTTATCGATAATGCTTCCCTCTTCGACGTAATGGGATACATCAGCAATGTAAACGCCCAAAAGGTAGTCGTTATTGTTAATTTTTTTTACGTAAACAGCATCATCTAAATCTTTAGCATCTTCACCATCAACGGTAACGATTGGTAAGTCACGCAAATCTCTACGACCATCGAGCTCGGATGTTTGAACCTTTTCGGGAATGCTTTTGGCTGCGTCAAGAACTTCTTTAGGAAATTCTAAAGGCAAGTCGTGTTGCTTGATGATGGAAAGAATCTCAAGACCTACGTCGCCTACGCGGCCAAGTATTTCGGTCACCTTGCCTTCTGCCTTGCATTCACCCTCAGGCCAAACCGTTATTTCCACAACGACTACTTGATTATCCTTAGCGCCATTGAAATTTTTACGCATAACGTAAATATCTTTGCCAATGTGGTTGTCTTTGGGAGTTACAAAAGCGTAATCCTTGCTTTGGTGAAAGACGCCCACAATTTTACTATTAGCACGCGAAATAATGCGCACGATTTCTCCCTCGGGCTTCTTATCTGACGGAGCCGAAGTAACATGGACCAGCACGCGGTCGTCGTTCATCCCACTATTGAGCAAGCGTTGGCCGATAAAAATGTCTGGCTTATCACCCTTGTTGTCAGGAATCACGAAACCAAATCCCTTACTCGTAAGTTGCAGGCGCCCAACCACATAACCCGCGTTCTCTGGTAAAACGTAAGTCTGTCGTTTCGTGCGCATGATTTCGTATGACTCTTCCATACTCAAAATTTCTTCCCAAACAGTTTTTGTATCAGTACTGGAAGGCATGCTCTCCATAATTTCTTCAGCACTGAGCTTTTTGCCTGTATGGAGCAAATCTAAAATTAAATTATGAATATCTTTTCTTAACATTTTCCTCCTCCAAGAAATTCCTATTCTTGAAAAAATCTATGAATTTCAGCAAAAACTTGCGGTCTTTCTTTATCTAAGGTTATGATATGCCCGCTATTATAAAGCCAATGCAATTCTTTTTTTGTAGTTCCAAGATGATCGTAAATATATTGAGCACTCTCAGGCACAACTGTATGCTCCACTTTTGATTGAAAGACAATAGACGGAATGGTAATCCGCTTTAATAATTTACTTTTTACTTCTTCTAACAAGTCAAACATACTTCCTAAAGGCTTTGTCGGCAAAACATTATAGGAATGATTGTACTTCATCATCTCACCATAATTTTTTTTACTCTTAGGAAGTTCTTTAATAAAATATTTGAGAATTGGATAAAATTTAACACGTTTATCAGGTAAAAAGATGGGGGTTGCGAGAAAGGCAGCCTTTTTTACTGGCATAGTCGCAGCAATTTTGATTGCTAAGAGACCTCCCATGGATAAACCGCAAACATAAACGTCTTCGAACTCGCTCAAAAGTTCTTCGCAAGCCTTATATACTGTTAAAAACCAATCCTTAGCTGTAGTATTTTTTAAATCTTCTACGTTCGTGCCATGACCTGGCAAGCGTTCACAAAGAACTGTATAACCTTGCTCGTTCAAATAGTCTCCTAAAGGACGCATCTCGTCAGGAGTTCCCGTGTAACCATGGATTAATAGCACTGCTTTTTTATTTGTTCCTTCGAGACGATAACTCTCGGCTCCCTTGATGATTTCCATAATACGCTCCCTAAATTGCCAATGGGCAAAACTTTTACTAATATTATTATATATCATCAAGAGTAAATTTAAAATTAAAAAGTCTGCGAGCAAATAAAAAAAAGCGTCCGCTCTTATACAAGAGCAGACGCAATTTTTATTCTTAGAATAAGCCGCCTTTAGCGAACAAAGGAGCAAATACCAAAGCTACGATGGTCATCAATTTAATTAAGATGTTCATCGCAGGTCCGGAAGTATCTTTGAACGGGTCACCAACGGTATCGCCGGTTACAGCTGCTTTGTGGCAAGGAGAACCTTTACCACCATGTACGCCGGATTCAATGTATTTTTTGGAGTTATCCCAAGCACCGCCAGCATTAGCCATCATGATAGCCAAGAGTACGCCAGCAGCCAATGCACCAGCAATCAAACCGCCAAGAGCTTCAGGTCCTAAGATAAGACCAATAGCCAAGGGAGCTACGATAGCCATGATACCAGGCATTACCATTTCGTGGAGAGCTGCAGTTGTAGAAATTTCTACGCATTTTTTGTAATCGGCTTTACCAGTGCCATCTAAGAGGCCAGGAATTTCGCGGAATTGACGACGAACTTCTTCAACCATTTGGTAAGCAGCTTTACCTACAGATTCCATGGTCATTGCACCAAAGAGGAACGGAAGGGTTGCACCAATGAAGAGACCAATCAATGTCATAGGATTAAGAACGTCAATGGCTTTGAGATTAACTACATGAGCATAAGCGCTGAACAGAGCAAGAGCGGTCAGGGATGCAGAACCGATTGCAAAGCCTTTACCAATTGCAGCGGTAGTATTACCAACAGAGTCAAGAGTATCAGTGATTTCACGAACTTCAGGAGGAAGCTCGGACATTTCTGCGATACCACCAGCATTGTCGGCGATAGGACCATAAGCATCAACTGCAACAGTTAAACCAGTAGTAGAAAGCATACCAACTGCTGCAAGAGCAATACCAAAGAGGCCCATGAATTTGTAGGAAATAAGAACGCCGATGCAGATTAAGATCATAGGAATGAAAGTAGAATACATACCAACAGCAAGACCGGAAATAATTACGGTTGCATGACCAGTTTCTGCGGATTGAGCGATTTTCTTTACGGAATCATAATCAGCGGAAGTATAAACTTCGGTAATTTTACCGATTGCTAAACCAACGATCAAACCAGAAGCAATTGCATAGAATGCATTCAAGTCACCGAAGATAGTGTTGGACAACCAAGCGGATGCAGCGATAACAATTGCACCACCAACATAGGTGCCGTTGTTAAGAGCAGCTTGAGGATTAGTGGATTTGCTGTTAGCAGCAAAAAGAATACCAATGATGGATGCGATGATACCAATAAATGCAAGAACGAAAACGAACATAACGCCTTCGCCGCCTTTATATGCAACAGCACCAAGAGTGATTGCAGAGATAATTGCACCAACATAGGATTCGAACAAGTCAGCGCCCATACCAGCCACGTCGCCCACGTTGTCGCCTACGTTATCGGCAATGGTTGCCGGGTTACGCGGATCGTCTTCAGGGATACCAGCTTCAACCTTACCTACAAGGTCAGCACCAACGTCAGCAGCTTTAGTATAGATACCACCGCCTACACGAGCGAAGAGTGCGATAGAAGAAGCACCTAAACCAAAACCAGTTACGATATCAACGTCATGGAAAATCATGTAAGCAATAGCAACGCCTGCAATACCGAGGCCAACAACACCTAAGCCCATTACAGCACCGCCAGAGAAAGCAATTTTCAAAGCTTCCGGCATACCACCTTTTTGAGCGGCAGCAGCAGTACGAACATTAGCTTTAGTTGCAACGGTCATACCAAGATAACCAGCACAGATAGAGAATACTGCACCACATACAAAGCATACAGCTGTGAGCGGAGAAAGGCAAACACCGATTACTGCAGCAACAACTAATACGAAAATAGCAAGATATTTGTACTCAGCGTACAAGAAAGCCATAGCGCCTTCATGGATATAACCAGCAATTTCTTTCATGCGGTCATTACCAGCGCTTGCATTACCAATGGAATTGGACAGGAACATAGCAACTGCTAAAGCCAAAATACCAACGGCAATAGAGATGGTTAAATAAGAACCCAAAGAACTCTAACCCCTTTCCTAAATAAAAAATTGAAAAACTTTAAGAGCGATTATACGCTCCATTTAACATGATGAAATTAAGCGTTGATTTTAGCCAGCGCTAAAGTAATTACAGCAAACGCAGTACCTAAACAAATAGTAGCTTTTGCTAATACAGTGTCTAAGTCATTACCTTTGCCGAAGAAAGCACCGTCACTGCCACCGAAAGTACCACTCATACCGCCACCCTTGCCGGATTGCATCATGATTGCGGCAATTAGAGCAATGCAGACGATAACTTCGAGAACAATCAAGACAGTTTCAATCACAGAGCTTTACCTCCTCATATTTTTAGTACCACAGTATTCTATCACAAAGATGTACAAGTAGCAACAGAATTTGTAAAATATTTTACATTCCTTGACGACAGATAGAGGGACCAACAAAAACGGCCCCTCTATGTGAAGTTTTTCATAAAATTTTGTTGACCAAACTTTATTTCAAAAATTATTTAATGTTGTAAAATACTTCTTTACCGCGATATTTTGCAGAAGCACCGAGATCTTCCTCAATGCGGAGTAATTGATTGTATTTAGCAACGCGGTCGGTACGAGCTGGTGCACCAGTTTTGATTTGGCCTGCATTAACTGCAACAGCAATATCTGCCAGGGTAGTATCCTCGGTTTCACCGCTACGATGAGAAATTACGCAAGTATAACCAGCACGTTTAGCAGTTTCAATTGCGTTAAAAGTTTCTGTCAGAGTACCGATTTGGTTTACTTTAATAAGGATTGCATTAGCAACGCCTTTCTTAATACCTTGAGCAAGACGAGTTTCGTTGGTTACGAACAAGTCGTCACCAACGAGTTGAACTTTTTTGCCAAGCTTCTTGGTAAGCTTCTTCCAGCCATCCCAATCGTCTTCAGCAAGACCGTCCTCGATAGAAATGATAGGATATTTATTGCAAAGCTCTACCAAATATTCAACCATTTCTTCAGAGGTTTTTTCGATGCCTTCACCGGCCATCTTGTATACGCCATCTACATAGAACTCAGAAGAAGCTACATCCATAGCAAGAACAATATCTTTGCCCGGCTTGTAACCAGCTCTTTCGGTAGCCTCAAGAATAACTTCGATTGCTTCGGCATTAGATTTTAAGTTAGGAGCGAAGCCGCCTTCATCACCAAGACCGGTGGAAAGACCTTTTTCTTTCAAGAGAGCCTTCAGATTATGATAAATTTCGGCATTCATACGCAGGCATTCGGCAAAAGATTTCGCACCGATAGGCATGATCATAAATTCTTGGATGTCAACGTTATTATCTGCGTGAGAACCACCATTCAAAATGTTCATCATAGGAACAGGCAATTCTTTAGCAGCAACGCCACCTAAATATAAGTAAAGAGGTAAGCCAACTGATGTAGCAGCAGCTTTGGCTACAGCCATGGATACACCAAGAATTGCGTTGGCACCTAATTTGCCTTTATTAGGAGTTCCATCAAGACGAATGAGAAGTTCGTCAATTTCAGTTTGACGAGTAGCGTCAAGTCCGATGATTGCATCAGCAATAACATCGTTAACATTTTCAACTGCTTTCAAAACGCCTTTACCAAGGTAGCGAGTTTTGTCGCCATCACGCAGTTCAACAGCCTCATGTACGCCAGTGGACGCACCAGAAGGAACAGCTGCACGACCAACTGCGCCGTCATCCAAAACAACTTCAACTTCTACGGTCGGGTTGCCACGAGAATCCATAATCTCGCGAGCATAAACTTCAGTAATCATTGCCATGATTAATTCACCTCAAATTATTTTTCTATCAGACTATGTCCGGTCATCAAAGCGGGTTGATTTATTCCTAAAATCTCTAACATTGTAGGAGCAATATCTGCAAGAATGCCTTGATGCAATTTATATTGCTTATCACTTACGATAATGAAGGGAACAGGGTTTGTTGTATGCGCCGTATTCGGAACACCATCGGGTTCCGCCATACGTTCAATATTGCCATGGTCTGCCGTGATACATACCGTACCGCCCTTGGATTTAATTTTTTCCACAACACGATAAACGCAGTCGTCAATTTTTTCCATAGCAGTAATTGCTGCCGACATGATGCCAGTGTGACCAATCATATCAGGATTAGCATAATTAAGAATGATGGCCTCAAATTTGTCTTCGTCAATTGCGCTAAGAAGTTTTTGTGTTACTTCTTCTGCGCTCATTTCCGGTTGTAAATCGTATGTTGCAACTTTCGGAGAAGGAACGAGAATTCTTTCTTCATTCTTATTCGGTTCTTCAACACCGCCATTAAAGAAGAAGGTTACGTGAGCATATTTTTCAGTTTCAGCAATGCGGAGCTGATGAAGTCCATTTTTAGCTAAAACCTCTCCCAATGTATCGGCGTAACTTTCTGGCGGAAAGGCTATAGGTGCGTCTATTGTTGCATCATATTGAGCCATACAACAGTAATTAACCGGCAAAGCCTTTGGTTCACGAACAAAATAAGTAAATTCTTTATCGTTTAACGCGCGAGTAATTTGACGAGCCCGATCAGGACGGAAGTTAAAGAAGATAATGCTGTCGTTAGCTTTGACTTGTCCATTCACACCTCCTACTACGAAGGGTACGACGAATTCGTCAGTAATACCCTTTTCGTAATTGGCTTCAATTCCAAGAGTTGCACTAGCAAAAACTTCCGCTTGGGCGCGAGTCATAGCATTGTATGCTTTCTCAACTCTTTCCCAACGTTTATCACGATCCATTGCATAATATCTGCCACTTACGACTGCAATTTTACCAAGCCCAATCTCTTCCATGGCTTTTTCGATTTGCTCAATGTAAATCAAGGCGCTTTTAGGAGGAACATCACGTCCGTCTAGAAAAGCATGGAGGAAAACATTTTTGATGCCGCGTTTCTTCGCCATTTCTAAAAGGGCGATAACGTGGTTGATGTGTGAATGCACACCGCCGTCAGATAAGAGCCCTGCTAAATGCAGATCTCCACCCATTGCTATCGCTTTATCCATGCAAGCACAAAGCTCGGAATTTTCAAAAAAATCTCCGTCGGCAATTGCTTTAGAAATACGGGTCAGACTTTGGTAAATAATGCGACCTGAACCAATATTTAGATGGCCAACCTCGGAGTTACCGATTTGACCCTCAGGAAGACCAACGGATAAACCGCTGGCCTCGAGAGTTGTATTAGGATAATCTTTAAAGTATGAGTCAAGATGAGGAGTTTTTGCCACAACAGCGGCGTTGGTATCGCTTGCCGGTGCAATTCCCCAACCATCTAAAATCATTAATAATATAGGTTTCATAATATCTTAGAAGCTACGAGCAATTTCTGCAAAAGCATCAACCTTGAGGCTTGCGCCACCAACGAGCACACCATCAATATCGCCAATGCTGAAGGATGCTGCATTCTTTTCGTTAACAGAGCCGCCATATAGGATGCGAATCTTACGAGCAATAGCAGGACTCATAAGCTTAGCGACTTTTTCACGAATAAGGTGACAAACCTCTTGGGCATCAGCCGGAGTTGCAGCCTTACCTGAGCCGATAGCCCAAACGGGTTCGTAAGCTATGGATAAGTCTTCGGCTTGTTCAGGACTGATAACGTTAAGAGCGCTCTTTAATTGCATGCTGATAATACGAGCCGTTCTGCCTGCTTCACGTTCTGCTAAGTTTTCACCAACACAGAGCATAGGTTTTAAACCATTGCGATAAGCTGCAATAAGTTTTTGAGCGACAATCTTTTCATTATCAAAAAATACGTGACGTCTTTCGCTATGACCAACAAGAACATACTCGCAACCAATATCAGCGATTTGTGCACCGCTAATGGCACCCGTGAAAGCACCTTTATCTTCCCAGTGCAAATCTTGAGCTCCGTAATGGATATGCTTACCGTCAATTGCAGCAGCAACAGATTCAAGTGCTGTATAAGGCGGGAAGATTAAAATTTCGCTAGTAGAACCATTTGTTTCTTCAACAAGACCCTCAGCAAGCTCGAGAGCTTCATCAACAGTTTTGTGCATCTTCCAATTGCCTGCGATTAATTTAACACGCAAATCGTCAAGAGCAGCTACACCAGGTAATACTTTGCCTTCAAGATATTCTAAAGAAGCACCGCCACCAGTAGAGATGTGGGAGATTTTTGAAGCAAGGCCAAGCTTTTCGATTGCAGCTACACTGTCACCACCACCGACGATGGAAACGGCACGAGATTTTGCAACTGCTTTAGCAACTGCTTCTGTGCCTTTGCAGAAAGCATCCATTTCGAATACGCCCATAGGACCATTCCAAACGATCATCTTTGCATCACTTAAAGCATTGGCATAAGCAGTGCGAGTTGCTTCGCCAATATCAAGAGCCATAGCCTCTTGGTTAAGCTTAGCTACCTTTTCATTGGCAAATTTTGCATCGGGTGCAAAAGCTTCGGCCATAATTAAATCGGTAGGAAGCAGCATGTTAACTCCATTGGCTTTAGCTTTAGCGATAAGTTCTTTAGCAAGCTCAACTTTATCTGCTTCGACAAGAGATTTGCCAAGAGCATAGCCTTGAGCTACCAAGAAAGTATTAGCCATGCCACCACCAATAATTAAAGTATCAACCTTATCAAGGAGGTTATTAATAACGCCAATTTTATCGGAAACCTTTGCACCACCAATAATCGCAGCGAAAGGATGAGTCGGTTCAGTTACAGCTTTGCCAACAAAAGCGATTTCTTTTTCAAGCAGGAAGCCAGCAGCAGAGGGAAGGTAATGAGTTACACCTTCTACAGATGCATGAGCGCGGTGAGAAACACCAAAGCCATCATTAACATAAAGCTCAGCCAAGGACGCAAGCTTTTCAGCAAAATCCATGTCATTCTTTTCTTCTTCTTTGTGGAAGCGAAGATTTTCCAGAACTAAAACTTTGCCGGGCTTCAATGCTTTAGCAGCTGCTTCTGCATCAGGACCGACGCAATCTGGAGCAAATGCAATGCGTTTTTTCAAAAGCTTGCCTAAATGCTTGGCTACAGGAGCTAATGAATATTTAGGATTAACTTGTCCTTTAGGACGACCAAGGTGAGCCATAAGAATTACAGCAGCCTTGTTGTCTAAAAGATATTGAATAGTCGGCAAGGATGCGCGAACACGAGTGTCGTCAGAAATATTGCCAGCATCATCGAAGGGAACATTAAAATCTACACGAACGAGAACCTTTTTGCCAGCAACGTCTAAATCTAGTAAAGATTTTTTATCCACGGAAATCTCTCCTTAATTACAGGCCTTTAGAGCCGATGTATTTGCAGAGGTCAACGATACGGTTGGAATAACCCCATTCATTATCGTACCAAGAAACAACTTTAGCCATACGCGGGCCAACCATCATGGTAGAGAGAGCATCGATGATGGAGGAACGAGAATCGCCATTGAAGTCTTTAGATACGAGAGGAAGCTCGCAATAACCAAGAATGCCCTTAAGCTTTCCTTCAGCAGCTTCTTTAAGTTTTGCATTGATTTCTTCAGCAGTGGTGTCTTGCTTCAGAACTACAGTCAGGTCGGTGATGGATACGTTAGGAGTAGGAACACGCATAGCGAAGCCATTGAGTTTGCCTTTGAGCTCAGGAATAACAAGTGCAACTGCTTTAGCAGCGCCAGTGGTAGTCGGGATAATGGAGCAAGCTGCTGCACGAGCACGACGCATATCTTTATGAGGAAGATCGAGAATCTTTTGGTCGTTAGTGTAGGAGTGAACGGTAGTCATAAGACCGGATTCAATACCAAAATTATCCATAAGAACTTTTGCGAAGGGAGCCAAGCAGTTAGTAGTGCAAGAAGCGTTAGAAATAATAGTATGTTGAGCCGGATCATATTTGTCTTCGTTTACACCCATAACGATGGTGATGTCTTCGCCTTTAGCCGGAGCGGAAATAATAACTTTTTTAGCGCCACCTTCTAAGTGAGCTTTAGCTTTAGCAGCTTCGGTGAAACGACCAGTGGATTCAACTACGATATCAGCGCCAGCTTCTCCCCAACCAATTTCAGCCGGGTTCGGAGAAGAGTAAACTTTAATTTTTTTGCCGTCAACTACGAGGCAGTCGCCATCAACGGCAACTTCTTTATCAAAAATACCATGAACAGAGTCGTATTTCAGAAGATGGGCCAATTGACCAATGTCACCGAGGTCATTGATTGCAACAACTTCAACATCAGGATTGTTAGATGCTACACGGAAAACTTCGCGGCCGATACGGCCAAAACCATTAATACCAATCTTTGTCATAATAAAATCCTCCTTAAAATTATGAGAGTAATAATACGCACCCAAGGTGCTTGTTAAACATGTTCTTCAACCAAACGCATAATTTCGTTGGCTGCTGCTTCATCCGTAACTAAAATATCTTGACGGGAAGCTCTTGTAATAGAAAGAATTGCCTCGGCCTTGCTCTTGCCACCTGCCATACCAATAATAGTATGAATGTTATCCAAATCCTGAAGCATTAATCCAGCATTATTTGTTAAATAAACTGGTCTACCATCAATGGCACAATATTGACCAAAGGCTTCACCAACAGCTCCATCAGCCATGAGTTTATCGACGAGCTCCTCGCTCATCCTACGATGCTTTGCCATTACGGAAGCTAAACCCATACCGTGAACAAGAATATCGGCGCGCTTAATAATATCCACAACAGCTCTAACGCCTACATCCTCTTTCAAAATGCTGTTCATAATGTCAGAGCTTACTGAATCTGGAACATAAAGCTGACGATAAGTTGCACCAAGTCTTTGAGCTAAAACCGTAGCAATGGTATTGGCTTGCAAATCGACATTGTCCCCCAGTCCACCACGAGCCGGAACAACAACTGTATTAGGCTTAGTCCCAAACACGTTGGCTGCCATGGCAGCCATTGTTGTGCCACCTGATACAGCTACAATATGCTTTTCGCCATCGGCCAAAAGCTTGCTCAAAATTTTAGCGCAGGTACGTCCGATTTCTTGCTTAACAACTTCATCTTCATCGCAATCGCCCGTAATGATTACAACCTGTTTAATACCAAGTGCTTCACTCAAAGCTTTTTCGAGGAAGGAAATGCCTTGCAGCTTACGAACGTAATCGGCTAGCTCAGCTAAAATACCCATGCCCTCGTCAGTTACTGTCATACCTGCCGGAGAAAATTCTAGCAGCCCGCTTTTTTTGAGAAAATCTACCTGAGCACGTAAAATTCTTTCGCTCAAACCAACCTTTACAGATAAAGCACGTCGTCCGATGGGATGTTCATGACTTACCTGCAATAGAATTTGGTAACGAGTTACTAAAAGATCAGTAAGCTCGGGAACTATTTTCTTTTGTAAATTAATTATAGTATCCATAAGCCCCTCAACAAAAACTTGTCCACCGAGGAACCTTCAATGTCCCACGGACATCATCGGGAAAACGGAAAGTCAAATTTCCATCATTCTAATTTTAGCATACTCTAATAGATAAATAAAGTACAAGAGACGAATTTCGTCCCAGTTTTTTAGTGATATGGACTGAGTTATAAGTGAAGAAATCTAAACCTCGGCTTTATGATTAATAATTTGTAATTAATGATTGATAATTGTGGAATCGAGCTGTGCGTTCGATGGATTAAAAACAAGAACAAATGATAAAGCTTCGATGCAAAAAAATTTTAGCCAAGTCTACTTTTCTGTACCGAATAAAAAGTTTTGACAAAATTCAGAGGGCATACTGAAAAAAATTATTAACGCAAGGTTCAGAGAGTAAATGAAAAAAGTTTTTACAGACAATCGCAAAATTAAAAGTCTCTGCAAAATTTTCACAGAGACTTAAGACTTTAACGATTGTTAACGATTTCCGGATACATATCGTGCATAAAAAGACGTTTTTTAGCAGCCGCTTCCCATTCGGTTCCGCTTTTACCATAATTCGCAAAGGGATCGATGGATAAACCACCCCGGGGCAAAAACTTTCCCCAGACCTCGATGTATTTTGGCTCTAAAAGTTTGATCAAATCCTTCATGATAATATTCACGCAATCTTCGTGAAAGTCACCATGATTACGAAAGCTGAAAAGATACAGCTTGAGGGATTTGGACTCCACCAATTTTTGGTCAGGTACGTAGGAAATATAAATAGTTGCAAAATCCGGCTGCCCAGTCATGGGACAAAGACTTGTAAATTCCGGACAATTAAATTTTACCCAATAATCATTTTCAGGATGCTTATTTTGAAAGGACTCCAAAACCTCAGGAGCATAATCGCTTTTGTATTTAGTATTTTTATTGCCTAAAAGACTTACGCCTTGAAGTTCTTCCTTGCTGCGACCAGAAGCCATTATTTGTTTCCTCCAACGAACATCACACTACCGACGCCAACTTTTTCTAACGCAGTCACAAGAGCCACACCTGCAACACCTGCAATAAATTGGCCAATTAAAAGAGAAGAAGCAAGTACGAGATAAGGAATATTTAAAAGATAGCTTAACCAAACAGGTACTAAAAGACCTGGAACGAAGGTTACGGCTACACCGATAATCCAATTGCCACAACCTTGCTTTTTGCCAAAAACAATAAGGCTTGTGGTAAGGATACCGACAATAAAACCGCCAATCATATCTAAAATACCCAAGCCACCCATGATTGTATTGCTTAACACATTAGCAATGCCCATAGGAACAACCAAAAAGGGAAAGAGAGCGCTCAAACCATAAAGAGAAGTGGCAATGCGTACTTGATATTGACCAAAGGCAAAGCTTTGGGTACACATCATAACAACAACATAGAGAGCGATAGCCATAGCTGAGATGGCAAGCTTACGATTATTATTCATTTTGTCCTCCTAGATAAAAGGACCCTTTGCAAATAAAAAAGGCTTCGCCCACAGACGAAACCCTTGCATAACAAAGTAATGCTTTATTCAAGCGTTGGTCCGTAGTTTTGTTTAAAGACAGGATGGTCGCGAACTGTCTTGTTAAATAACGTAAGAATTATATAACAAAGTTAAATGGTTGTCAAATATCCTCGAACTCGTCATAAACGCGTCCAAAATTTACGCCACCGACAATTTTATTTTTATATTGAGCTTTAATGGAAACGATTGCCTCTTCCAAATGATGAGACGTAATGCCGTATCTTTTACTGAGCCATGCTTCCACAAAGGCAGCCAAATTATCGCAGCCCTTAAGCACGGCTCCATCGATAACCTTGAAGCCGTCCATGTTATATTTACTGTTGAGCTCCTCGATGCTTACCTCGACCTCCTTACCATCAAGAGTAATCTTGTTAGCAAATTCATTCATTGTGTAATACAGGATGTCCTTGTGCCAGTTTGCAGGAATAAGCGGAAGAATTTGATCGTGAATCTGACGCTCTTCGATGGTTTTAATTAAAACGTCGAGGCCTTCCACACTGCGTTTCACTGGTGAAATAATATCGCGAGTTAAAACCTCTGGTAAATCATGAAAAAGTCCACAGAGAAAATCGTCGACAATGCGCTCATCACATGCGCCCATCTCCAAAGCACAGAAATATCCCATAATTGCTACGATAAGCACGTGCCCCATAACGGATGTTTCAGGCACGCGAGGTGACTGAGCCCAACGTTTTTGGAAACGCAATTTGCCAATGAGATCCACAAATTTCGAAGTCTTGCCTTTAAGCGCCAACTTTTGTACGCCAGATAAATCGTAATGGTCCTCTATTTCATTGTTGATGGCTTGCTTCGTTTCTTCTACTCCGTAAATACCCTGATTAAAATGGTAAATTATTTCAAATTCCCATTGGGTTGCAAGATAATGAGCTGCCCTAAGAATTTTCTTTTCTAATTTATGTTCTTCCGGCTTCTCCAAATAATTTTTGATGCCTGTCATAAATTCTTCGCTAATATCCGGAATGCGACGACGAATTTCCTTGTAAACCCATTCGTTCAGTTCCGCACCGTGAATGCGCATAAGCTCGTGAAAAATCGGGGGCTTAATATCCGTAATAATATTGCGATGCAAAAATTCGTAAATGCCGCCCTCGACCAAAACGCGCCAATTTAATTTAGCATTATGATCATCCTCTTCATGACGAGCGAGAACGTACATAATCATCATCTTGTGGGCTTGCTTGTCGAGCTCAGTGAAACCATTAGGACGAATATGATCGTTCCAACGTTGAATATGCGCTGCTTCATATAAAAATTCAATAAAAGATTTGGTAATCATTTGCCCCTCCGCGTTTATTCGTAGATTGTAGGGTCTTTAACCCTGGCGTCATGAAATGCTTCTATTCTCTCTTGACAGGTTCCACATTTCCCGCAATGCTTTTCCCCGCCTTTATAACAAGAATAAGTCAAGGAAAAATCTACACCAAGCTTCTTGCCAAGCTTAACAATATCAGTTTTAGTAATATCACAGAACGGCGAAATCACTTTCACATTGTTAGAAGTTCCATGAAAAATCGCATCTTCAATGCCAGCAATAAATTTTGGTCGACAGTCAGGATAAATCGTATGGTCACCACTATGATTACCCAGCACGAGCACATCTAAGCATCTGCTTTCTGCAAGGCCAGCTGCTATTGCAAGCATAATACCATTCCTAAAAGGAACAACCGTTGACTCCATATTATCCGCATTGTATGCTCCCTCGGGAATTTCGCCGCCTGATTTTAACAAATCGGATTTAAAATATTTATTCATAAAATCTAAATCAATGCAGGTATTCTTGATTCCAAGTTTTTCGCATATTATTTGCATTTTCATCTACCCTCATAAAAAATTCATCTCTTCACGTCGCCTCTTGCACTGACAACCTTGTAGCCAATGCCTTCCATTCGCTTTTTTAAATCTGCTATGCATTGGGCCGATTCCTCGCCTGTGGAAATTTTGTTATCGTACAGTTGGTAAAGCTTGCGTACACGCAAAGGAGAAAGGTTTGGCATAACGACGTTAGCTCCTGCCTTGATGCCCATCTCTCTGCCTTGTGGATGAATTGTTCCCAAGGCAGTTGTTGCGGGTATAAGCGCGTAAGGAAACATTAAACGCAGTATGGAAACTAATCTTATGCTTTGCGTAAAGCTTCCATTTGCTTGATTCTTAAACGGAGTATCCTTGTGACTAAGAAATGGCCCTATACCAATCATGTCCGGCTCGAGCTCTTGCAAGAAACGCAAATCTGCAACTAAATTCTCCGTTGATTGATAAGGCGAGCCAACCATAAAGCCAGAGCCAACTTGATAGCCAATTTCTTTAAGGTCCCAAAGACATCTCTTGCGATTAGCTAAGCTCAGACTTTCCGGATGCAGCATTCTATAATGCGTGTCACAAGCCGTTTCATGCCGCAGCAAATAGCGGTCGGCCCCAGCGTCAAAATATGCCTTATAGCTCGCTCTCTCTTTTTCGCCGACAGACAGGGTCACAGCACAATCGGGATGCTTTTCTTTAATGCCAGTGACAAGGCTGCAAATATCCTTGTCACTAAAATGCAAATCTTCCCCGCCCTGTAAAACAAAGGTTCGAAAGCCCAGGTCGTATCCTTCAGCGCAACAGGAAAGAATTTCTTCTTGCGTAAGACGATATCGCAAAGCCTGAGTATTACCTGCACGTATACCACAATAATAACAATTATTGCGACAATAATTCGTAAATTCAATCAGCCCACGTACGTACACGTCCTTGCCATAATGTTCTTGACGAACGCTGTCAGCTCTTGGTGCAAGCAAAACATTGGCCTCTTCACTTGCAACAACTAAGCCAAGCTCCTTATCAGGCAAATCGCTATTCTCTTGTAAAACTTTTATGTAATCACTAAGTTCTTTCATACTGCCTCAAAATTTAAAGATTTATTGGTTCAATTATAGTAAAATTTCCCCTAACTTGCAAAAGAAATTTTTCTCCTTTTGACTCAGTCTGTGTTAAAATATGTTTAACATCATAGCCAAGGAGTGAAAACATGGTTACGCAATTTTTAAATTTTATCAAAAACAGTCCGAGCATGTTCCATGCAGTTCAAAATTTGCAAAACAAATTAGAAAATGCCGGTTTCGTTGAACTAAATGAAACGGAAAACTTTAACTTAAAAAATGGTGGCAAATATTTTGTCGTTCGAAATCAAAGCAGTATCATCGCCTTTGCTCTTGCCAAGAATTTAAGTAATTACCACTACCAGCTCGTTGCCAGTCACAGCGATAGCCCCACCTTCAAATTAAAATCTAGCTTTGATAGTGCCGACAAGGATTACACAAAGCTCAACGTTGAAGCTTATGGCGGTATGATTTGTTCCACCTGGTTTGATCGCCCCTTAAGCGTCGCAGGTCGAGTGCTTGTTCGCACCGAACAAGGAATTAAGGCGGCGCTCGTCAATATGGACAGAGACTTGCTCATCATACCCAACGTAGCAATTCATTTTAACCGCGAAATTAATAAAGGTTTTGCTATTAATAACCAAGTTGATATGCTTCCCCTTTTTGCTAATGGCAATAAAGAAGGCAAGCTCCTGAAGTTAATTGCTGAAAATTTAAACGTAAGGGTCGAAGACATCATCGCCCATGATTTATATCTCTATAATCGCATGCCGGGTTCAATTTTTGGCGATGAGAACGAATTCATAGGTTCTCCAAAAATTGACGACTTAGAATGCGCTTTTACTTCCTTTGAAGCTTTTGCTTCCTCCGAGTCCAAATATGGTATCAATGTTGCTTGTTGCTTTGACAACGAGGAAGTTGGCAGCACTTCTAAGCAAGGTGCTAACGGAACATTCTTGGCTGATATTTTAAAACGCATTAACACTGCCCTGGGAAAATCTGCAGAAGAATATTATCAAGCCATTGCTAAAAGCTTTATGATCAGTGCAGACAATGCTCATGCTCTCCATCCTAATCATCCTGAATACTGCGACAAGGAAAACCGTTGCTTTATGAATAGCGGACCTGTTGTAAAATTTAGTGCCAATCAAAAATATACCTCCGACGGCATCAGTGCTTCCGTGTTTAGAGAAATTTGTAAAGAAGCAGGCGTACCCTCGCAAACCTTCTTGAATCGCAGCGACATGCTTGGTGGCAGCACCTTGGGTAATCTTGCTAATACACAAGTGAGTATGCATACTGTTGATGTTGGTCTGCCCCAGCTCGCCATGCATTCAGCCTACGAAACTGCTGGAACAAAAGACGTGGAGCTGATGATTAAAGCTTTGCAAAAATTTTACACAGCTGATATTGATGTAAAAAGTAACACAGAAATTCAAATTAATTATTAAGCTAATGAGTGCCTTCTCTTTTGAGGGCACTTTTTTATTTTCGCCTCTTGCCTTAGAGTTAACTCAAAGGATATAATAGATTTAAACGAGGAGGATTGAACCATGAAAAAAAGTTTATTAATTATGACTATTTTACTGCTAACTATTTGTTGCGTCGGTTGTGGCAGTGCATCTAAGAGCGAAGCTAAGCAAGAAAAACAGGCTGCACCAACACAAACAAATGCACAAGCTCAAGGTCAAAGCATCTATGCTGACGTGGGCAAGAAAATTATCAAAATAGATTTAACGGGCAACTCTAGTTCTGCAGCCTTGCTAAAGATGTTGGAAACAAAGAATGTTACTATTGACATGCATGACTTTGGTAATTTTGAAAAGGTTGGCGAATTAGGTTTTACATTGCCTCGTAACGATGAAGAAATCAGCACCGATCAAGGCGATGTCATTCTTTATCAAGGTAGTCGCTTCGTAATTTATTACGACAAAAACCAATGGAATTTCACAAGACTAGGTCGCGTGAGCAAGGAAGATAATCACGACCTTAAAGGTCTCTTCGGTCCCGGCAATATTACCTGCACTTTGATTACTCAAAATCGTCTTGAAGAATATAAAAAAACAAAAGGAAACAAAAAATAGGAGGACACCATGGGCTTAAGCATTAAACAGGTAAGTGAAAGATACGGTATATCAGCTGATACAATTCGTTATTACGAAAAAGTCGGAGTCATTCCTCCTATTAATCGTAATGCAAGTGGCGTGCGTGATTTTAATCAACAGGATATCAGCTGGGTTGAGCACGCTAAATGCATGCGCTCAGCCGGTCTTGCTGTGGATGGACTTATTAGATACTTAGAACTTTACCAGCAAGGTAGCTCGACCTTCCAAGAACGTTTAGAGCTTTTAACCGAGCAAAGAAATGAACTCGTAGCTCAATACAAACAATTAGACGAAACAATCGCTCGTCTAAATTATAAAATTTCCTGCTACGAGGAAGCTGTGCGTACCGGCGAATTAGTTTGGGAAAGAAAAGCAGACTGATTTTTCAGTGCGGATATCCTCCTAAACGATAATAAGTAAATACAAAAATTCCCGCCCCAAAAAGAACTTTTTGAGAGCGGGATATTTTTTTACCAAATTCCTAAGAATTTTTGCATCACGAGACTAACGACGGTGATGCCAACCCAACAGCAGAAACCCATGACGATGGGTTTGCCTCCTGACTTAATTAATTTAACAATGTCGGTATTTAGACCAATAGCTGCCATAGCAAGAACGATGAAAAATTTACTCGTAGTTTTAATAGGAGCGAAAATATCAGCGCTTACACCCATGCTTGTGCAAATGGTTGTGATGACACTTGCCAAAACAAAATAAAGAATGAACATAGGGAAGATTGCTTTGACATCGACCGACTTACTCGCGCCACCTTCTTTTTTAACAGCTTGCATACGCAAGTACGAGAGGCCAAGACAAATTGGAATGATTGCAAGAGTTCGAGTGAGCTTGACGGTGACAGCCGTGTCTAGAGTACTTGCGCCTAGATTCCACATACTATCCCAAGAGGCGGCACAAGCCGTAACAGATGAAGTATCGTTAACTGCTGTGCCCGCGAATACGCCAAACCCATAACCACTTGCGTGTGACATACCTAGAAGCACGCCCAATGTCGGAAAGACAAGAGCTGCTACAACATTGAAGAAAAAGATTACGGAAATTGCTTGAGCAACCTCTTCGTCATCCGCATCGATTACGGGTGCGGCTGCGGCAACCGCACTGCCTCCACAAATTGAGGAGCCAACACCTACAAGCGTAGAAATTTTTTCAGGAATATTCATGGCTTTACAGAGCACATAAGAAATAATGAGCGAAGTCGCAATGGTGCTGATGATGATGGGCAAGGATTCTTGACCTGTTTTTAAAATAACATTCAGGTTCAAACCAAAGCCTAAAAGAATGACTGCCCATTGAAGAATTTTTTTCGAGGTAAATTTGATGCCATCGGCAAAAGGTTTTTTATCTTTAATAAATTGACCGAGCAGCATGCCAACTAAAATTGCAATAACTGCCCCACCAATGATGGGAAACATTTTTCCTAAAAACCAAGAAGGAATTGCAATTACAAGACAAAGACCAATACCCTTCCACATTTTATCCATAAATAATCACGCTTTCTTTTTCAAAATCAATCCGATTGCAAAGCCAATTGCCGCGGGGACAACCCAACCAAGTCCAAGAGAGTAGAGTGGAAAAACCTTACTCGCAAAAGCAACTGCTTCACTTACGCAACCAATGCCGGGCAGCATACCATTTACAACTCCTAAGAGATCAAAGATGGCTACAAAAATTGTAAACACCGTGGTCCAAACATAAACGCTCTTGCTTTTTTCAAAACAATTTTCAAAAAGCGCGAGAAGAATCAAAGTAATTGTCGGCGGATATAAGAACATGAGCACGGGGATACACCATTTAACAATTGTTGTCAAGCCGAGATTAGCAATGATAAAGGAAATGATGCAGAAACCAATGGTCCACTGATTATAATTAGGTCCACTCGGAAACATCCGTTCAAATGCTCTAGCATTACTACTCAAAAGAGCTATTGCAGTCTTTAAGCATGCAAGAGTAACGATGCAGGTCATGATAATCGCACCAGCAGTTTTAAAATAATGATTAGCGATAAGTCCGAGAATCGCACCGCCGTTCGTCGCGTTTTGACAAATATCAGCACTCTGTGCGCAAACGAGGGTGATAAAAATATAAATGATGCCCATGAGGATGCAAGAAAAAACTCCGGCTTTCGCCGTAGCCTTAGCCACGCCCTCTGGTTCTTTGACACCAAGAGCTTTAACAACATCGATAACAAGAATACCAAAAGCAAGTCCAGCAATTGCATCTAGAGTATTGTATCCTTCTATAACTCCCTTGAAGAAAGCTGTACCAGTTGTATTGTATTCGGCAATAGGTTTAACGCTTTCGATAGAATTAACAGGATTCAACAAGCCAACTATAACCAATAAACCAAGGAATACGAGAAAAAGCGGGTTTAAAAATTTGCCGATCCAATTCATAATTTTGCCAGGCCTTAAAGAAAAATAAAGGACTGCAGCAAAGAAAAGAAAGGAAAAGAGCGCTAAAAAAATTTGCTCGTTGGCTCCCTTAATTAAATTAACTGCCCCAACGGCAAAGGATGTGCTGGCACATCTTGGTGCTGCAAAAAGTGGTCCAATGGTTAAATAAAGCAAAGACGTAAAAATAATGCTATATTTCTTGCCAACTCTATCTGCCATATCCTGAAGACCGCTCGATTTTGACAAACCAAGAGCTACAATAGAAAGCATGGGAATCCCAACAGCACTCACGCACACACCAAAAATTGCAGGCCACATATTGGCTCCTGCGTCAATTCCAACTTTAGCCGGAAAAATTAAGTTTCCTGCTCCAAAAAACATGCCAAACAACATACTTGTAATGGCAATCGTTTCTCGAGTTGTCAAAGATTTTTTCATAACATCTACCTCAACAAAACATTTAACAATTACTGAAATTATATAGAAAATCCTTCTCTTGTGCAAGTTTTTAGTTAAGATTATTAAAAGCTTTACACATATTTTTGTTGACTCCATAAATTTTCAGGTGTATACTCAAAGCAATAATTCGGGAAGGAGCAACAGTCATGCAAAAAACCACTTGTCAACAAAATTGTAGCTTGTGTTGTATGCGCTGTTCTACTCCTGGGTGAAAGGACAAGTCGTAATTATTCGACACGCCTTCTTGTTGATATAAAATCGACATTTCTATTCCGGGAGTAAAATTTGCCCCCGGATTTTTTATTTTTAATTTTGTTAATTATTTATGCTCATTTTATAATTTATTTGGAGGAATTTATCATGGCAAACATTTACCGAAATGTTACTGAATTTATCGGCCGCACTCCTTTGATGGAGGTTACTAATATCGAAAAGAGTCAAAGTCTCAAGGCTAAACTTTTAGTAAAGCTTGAATATTTGAATCCTGCAGGTAGCATTAAGGACCGTGCAGCGAAATTTATTATCGAGGACGCGGAAGCTAAAGGTTTCTTAAAGCCCGGCTCCACTATCATCGAGCCAACAAGTGGCAACACGGGTATTGGTCTTGCATCTATCAGTGCTTTTCGCAGTTACAAATTAATTCTTACCATGCCAGATACGATGAGTGTAGAACGAATTAACATCTTAAAAGCTTATGGCGCAGAGATTATTCTTACCCCAGGTGCTCAAGGTATGGCTGGTTCAGTTGCTAAAGCAGAAGAGCTGCAAAAAAATATTCCTGACAGCATCATTGCTGGGCAGTTTGAAAACCAAGCCAATGCCGAAGCTCACCGTCAAACTACCGGTCCTGAGATTTGGCAAGATACGGATGGTCAAGTAGATTTTTTAGTTGCTGGCATTGGTACCGGCGGAACAATCACAGGCATAGGCGAATACTTAAAAACAAAAAATTCTAACATAAAAATCATCGCCGTTGAACCAGCGTCTTCTCCTCTTTTAAGCAAAGGATACGCAGGTCCTCATAAACTCCAGGGTATTGGAGCCAATTTTGTTCCCAAACTTTTGAATACGAAAATCTACGACGAAATCATCGCCGTTGAAAACGAAGCAGCTTTCAGCAATGCTAAGCTTTTGGCAAAACAAGAAGGCATTCTCGTAGGCATTACTTCTGGCGCAGCACTGACGGCAGGCATTGAGCTTGCTAAGCGAGAAGAAAATGCCGGCAAAACCATCGTCGTAATATTGCCTGATAGTGGCGATCGCTATTACTCCACTCCACTTTTTGTCGAAGAATAAGCGAGGAAGACAATGAATATTAAAGATAGAATTAACGAGACCGCAAAGCTCTTAGAAGAAAATTATAAAGAGCAAGGCATTTTTGAGCTTGGCATCGGTATGAAATTACCTAAGCGAGCTGCCATTGTCGAGATTATCAACGAAATCCGTCGCGTCATGTTCCCTGGTTTTTTCGGAACTGAAAACATCGCCTACGTCTCTCTTGATAATTTTGCAGGCAACACCTTGGCAGGAATTTATTTAGAGCTTTATAAACAAATTCGTATTGCCTTCATGTTTCAAAATCAAAAGCTTCTTGCTAATGGCAGGGAACCCATTGCTACAAGCTTGAAAGAAATTGAAGAAATGGCCGAAAAGACAACCTTTAAATTTTTTGAAGAGCTTCCTAAGGTACAAAAAATGTTGCTAAAAGATGTGCAAGCTCTCTTTGATGGTGACCCTGCAGCTCAAAGCTTGGAGGATGTTATCTTCTCTTATCCGGGTCTGTACGCAATTTTTGTTTATAGAATCGCGCATATTCTTTATCAAGAAAATGTTCCCTTCGTCCCTCGCATCATGACAGAATTTGCTCACAGCAAAACAGGTATTGATATTAACCCAGGTGCAGTCATCGGCGAATATTTTCACATCGACCATGGAACGGGCATCGTAATCGGCGAAACCTGTGAGATTGGCAATCACGTTAAGCTTTATCAAGGCGTTACCTTAGGTGCTCTCTCCACCATTAAGGGTCAAGAGCTTTCAGGCAAGAAACGTCATCCTACTATCGGTGACAACGTCGTCATTTATTCCAACACAACAATTCTTGGCGGCGAAACAATTATTGGTAAAAACTCCGTCATCGCAGGTAACACCTTCGTTACTTACTCTATCCCAGAGAACACAAGAGTTTCTCCTTACGTTCCTGAACTGCAAATTCAAAAACGCGATTAAACAAAAAATCACGAGCCCTAAAAGGTTCGTGATTTTTTGCTACTTGTTAAAATTACATAGTTACTTTATGGAAAACTTTTTTGCCTTTTTTAATCTTAATGCCAGCACTAAGTTGTTCCTTAGTAAATTTTTGATAAATATCGGTGATTTTTTCTTCGTCAACAGAGACGCCGCCTTGTTCGATAAGTCTTCTTGCCTCACCGCGACCTTTCGTCAGCTTAGTTGCAACGAGAATGGAAATAATATCGAGAGTGCCATCAACAAGCTGACCTTCTTCGATAATAGTTGTAGGCATGTTTTCGTCATCACCCTTACCGCTAAAGAGAGCTCTTGCAGTTTCTTGTGCCTTCTTAGCCTCTGCTTCGCCATGAATCATGGTAGTAAGCTCATAAGCAAGGATTTCTTTCTTTTCGTTGATTCGCGAACCGTCCCAAGTCTCCATCTCCACAATTTTATCAAGAGGAACAAAGGTTAAAAGGCGGAAGCATTTCATGACATCGGCATCGTCAACATTGCGCCAGTATTGATAGAATTCATAGGGAGTTGTTTTTTCAGGATTCAGCCATACTGCACCCTTAGCAGTCTTACCCATCTTCTTGCCTTCACTATTCAAAAGCAGGGTGATGGTCATTGCATAAGCATCGTCACCGGTTTTCTTACGAATGAGTTCAGTGCCGCCAAGCATATTACTCCATTGATCATCGCCACCAAATTGCATATTACAGCCGTAATGTTGATGCAGATAATAGAAATCATAGGATTGCATAATCATATAGTTAAACTCGAAAAAGCTCAAGCCTCTTTCCATTCTTTGCTTGTAGCATTCGGCTCTCAGCATATTATTTACAGAAAAGCAAGCACCAACCTCGCGCAACAAATCAACATATTTTAAATCTAAAAGCCAATCAGCGTTATTGACAACAATTGCTTTGTCTTCACCAAACTCGATGAACTTGCCGATTTGTTTTAAGAAGCATTCACAGTTATGAGCTATTGTATCTGCATTCATCATTGCACGCATATCAGTTCTACCAGAAGGATCACCAATAAAACCAGTGCCGCCACCTAAAAGCACGATAGGTTTATTACCAGCCAATTGCAATCTTTTCATCAAGCAAAGAGCCATAAAATGACCAACATGTAAAGAATCGGCAGTCGGATCGAAGCCAATATAAAATCTTGCACCACCGTTATTGATAAGTTCTTTAATCTCTGGTTCGTCAGTTACTTGCGCAATCAAACCTCTCGCTTGCAGCTCTTCATAAATACCCATTGTCTTCCTCCTATTAATAAAAGCCAGACAGGTCAAACCTTATCTGGCCATAAATGTCCATCCAGCTACAACTCATAACAAGTGTGCCTTGCAAGGTGCTTAAGCACCGTCCGATTTCCTCAAAAAATTCTAACAAATATCTATATATTTGTCAAATAAAAAAGCACGAACCTTGTGAGCTCGTGCTTTTAATTTTAAATTACATCACATCAAGGCAGATGTTTTCGCAAGGCTTTGCCCATGCATTATAAATTCAAAACCCCAGCAATTGCTTCGAAAAGTTTTTTTATGTTGATGGGTTTTGCGATGTGCCCGTTCATACCAACATCCAAAGCTTGCTTTTTATCTTCTTCAAAAGCATCAGCCGTCATAGCGAGAATGGGAATATTGGCAATACTAGGATTATCAAGATTACGAATCCTTTTAGTTGCTTCATAACCATTCATGATTGGCATTTGAATATCCATCAAAATTAAATCGTATTGACCGGGCTTTGCGTTCTGCATGAGCTTCACTGCTTCGGTTCCATCTTCAGCCGTATCAACAGCAAACCCGCTTTCTTCTAAAATCTCAATAGCAATTTCACGATTCAACTCGTTATCTTCAACCAAAACGATTCGACGACCTGCAAAAGATACTCCATCCTTTTCGTGTTCTTGCGCAGAATCTTCTTTTTTCTCCACAAATGGCCTAGAAAGAACCTCTTGCAACTCGGACAAGAAAATTGGTTTAGAGCAGAAGGCTGTTACACCTGCCTCGAGAGCCTCTTCTTCCACATCGCTCCAATCATAAGCTGTTAAAACGATGATGGGTTTAGCGTCACCGATTATGCGCCGAATACGACGTACGGTTTCGATACCGTTCATGTCAGGCATGAGCCAATCGATAATATAAGCATGAAACTCGTCGTTCTTTTCAAGAGCAAGCCTAGCTCTCAGGACTGCCTCCTTACCAGAAGTGGTCCACTCAGAACGCATACCGATTTGATCCAACATTTTCGTAATGCTTGCGCATGTATCAAAGTTATCATCTGCCACAAGAGCTCGAAGGCCCATAAGCTGAGGAATGATAACTGGTTTATTATCGCGAGGACTTACACGTAGCATCAAGGAAACAATAAATTCTGTTCCCTTGCCTTTTTCACTTTTTACACGAATAGTGCCGCCCATCATGTCGACAATATTTTTAGTGATAGCCATACCAAGACCAGTTCCTTGAATACCGCTGACAGTTGATGTGCGTTCACGCTCGAAAGCTTCAAAGACATGCTCAACAAATTCCGGGCTCATACCAATGCCTGTATCTTTAACCCGGAACTCAAAAGCCGCATGATTTTCACGAGCACGTTCTTTTTGAATAATTCTTACGCTAACGGCACCGCCAGGTTTTGTAAATTTCATAGCGTTCGAAAGCAAATTCAAAAGCACTTGGTTAAGACGCAGTCTATCACAATAAACAATTTCGTTTTCCACGTCCATAGTATCGATGAACAGGTCTAATTGCTTGGAATTTATATCCGCTTGGATAATCGTCTTGATATCGTGCATAATATCGGACAAGGAGGCTTCCTTCTCTTCGATTTGCACCTTGCCGCTTTCTATACGGCTCATATCAAGCACATCATTAATTAAAGAAAGCAAATGATTGCTGGAGGTTGCAATCTTTGACAAATATTCCTTCATTTGGTCGGGATTATTAATGTGTGCAGCTGCAAGTGAAGTGAAACCGATGATAGCGTTCATAGGCGTACGAATATCATGGGACATATTGTTTAAGAAGGTTGTCTTCGCGCGGTTAGCCTGCTCAGCTGCCGCGTAGGCAATTTCCAATTGCTTTTGCGTCCTCGCTCTAGCGAGCTCTTGCTCGTCAATATTTCTAAAGCCCATAGCAAACTCATTGCGTTCGGCCGAGGGTTTAACAAGCTGACACTCATAATAATGAACTACGTCGTTTCTCAAACGTCTAAACCTGAAGATGTACCCGTCCTTTTCCTTAAAAATCTCTCTTAACGCAGTAACTGTCCTAATGGGTTCGAACAATTTGCGATCCTCGGGAACAACTGATTTCTCCACGTACAGCTTAATAGCGTCATCATAATATCCCTCTGCGAAAACATTGCCAAAATATTCTACCAAGCTTTCATTCAGTCGTTGCGCTGTAAAATGCCCTGTATCAAGATTAATGACAAATAAATCCGTATAGATGGAGACAAGGGCATCGATTAAATTCCTTGTAGCCGCCTTGCGTTCAGTCTCATCTGTAATATCCCTACCACAGATAACTGCCTTCGTTCCTTCTTCATTGGCTTTAATGTAGGTAAATTCACCAATAAATTTTCTATCAAGAGTAATGTCTTCAATAACGAAAGAAAAATCATTCTCAGTTTTGAAGCGCTCCATGACATATGCTGGATCAATCATTTTAAGGCAACGTTCTCTATCACTTGGCGCTACATCATTTCGAATATAACCACCCATTGACTCAGAGTAACTTGTAGTAATTCCATACTTCTCGCTGAATTCACCTACAGTCTTATAGGTACGCATTTCATCTGTCAACATATCGGCGTAATACATCGTCATATATTGGCTGCGTATCGTATTAAGAACCATATGCTCCTCGTCAGATTGCTTACGTGATAAAATTTCTGCATAAGCATAGGCAGAGACAGAACGCAATAAGAAAAATTCATCAGTATGGAGTTTGGGATTGTCTAAGCCAAGAAAACCGACTGCCTTACCTTCAACAAGGAGAGGAGCTGCCATAAGGCTTTCAATTCCTTGAGGCTTTAAAATATCATAGTCGGACGAACCTGGTTTGAATTCTTTTGACAAGGACGTAATATAAAACTCACCGTCTTTTTCAAAACGTTCAAAACAATGAGCACAAACCTCCCAAGGTAAGTCCTGAAGATTTTCTATTTGTTTGGAAATTTTATCCGCAGCCCATTCATACGTATTGCTAAGAGTATGGTTGGGATTAATCTCAAAGATATAAGCTCGGTCAGCTTGATAATATTCACCCACTGCCTTAAGCATACCATGAATTGCCTCGCTAGCAGTTTTGCATTCGGATAATAATCTCGTACAATGAACGAGCACTTCGGAAATAGTGAATTGTTCTTTGGCCTGCTTTTGAAAATGAACGAGCTCAGTAACATCCTGATGACAGCCAGCAACCCTTAAGCCTTTGGTGAAATCATTGTCACGAACTCCTCCACAACGAACGTAAATTTCTTTGCCGCTAGGTGTGTACCAAGGATATTGTACCTCGGCGTGTTCACCTGCATCCATCTTCCCAACGGCCTCGGCCACAAGGTCGTAATAATCCGGATGAATATTATCATACCATGCTTTATATGTATCCTCGGGAGACAATTCTTTTTCAAGATATAGAAGCTTTCTCATGGCTGCGTCCGCATACATGCGGGGCTCACAGCCATCTTCTACTTCTATAATCCATAGGCCGATATTTGCATTCTCAAGGATTTCGCTTGAATGCTTGGAAATATCAGGAAATTTCATTCTCGCTACCTCTTTCTCAACAGTTCAACAAAATTTTCTTTCTCCGCGAATTATCTTTTGCAATTTCACAACATCAATTGATTTGAACTGAACAAGTTTTTTCTCTCCAACATACTATCACGTCAAAGACAAAAAATCTTTAGTAGTGTAAGTATATCTTATTATTAAAATTCATTCAAGTTTTTATTAATTAACTTCTTTATTTACTATATAAAAAGCACGAGCCCTTTTAAAAGCTCGTGCTTAAAAATTTTATTCGAATTCAATTGTTGCAGGCGGTTTAGTTGTGTAATCGAAGAAGACGCGATTTACATGAGGCACTTCGTTAACAATACGATTAGCTGCGTTACAAATTGTTTCTTGAGGAAGAAGTGTAACCTCAGCAGTCATAAAGTCAGTAGTAGTTACTGCACGCAAAGCGATTGCGTAATCGTAAGTTCTGCCGTCACCCATAACACCAACGGATCTCATGTTAGTTAAAGCCGCAAAATATTGGCTCGGTCTTTGCTCGAAAGGAAGCTTGTCAACTTCCATGCGATAAATTGCATCGGCTTCTTGCACGATGCTTACGCTTTCAGGATTAACCTCACCAATAATGCGAACTGCAAGACCAGGACCGGGGAACGGTTGACGAATAACAAGTTCTTCAGGAAGACCAAGCTCGCGACCTGCTTGACGAACCTCGTCCTTAAAAAGATCACGCAAGGGCTCAACGATTTCCTTGAAGTCGACAAAATCTGGTAGGCCACCGACATTATGATGACTCTTAATGGTTGCAGATTCACCGCCTAAACCAGATTCAACAACGTCGGGATAAATCGTACCTTGAGCAAGATAATCAACCTTACCAATTTTTTTAGCTTCAGCTTCGAATACGCGAATAAATTCTTCGCCGATAATTTTGCGTTTTCTTTCTGGTTCAACAACGCCTTTTAATTTACCGTAGAAATGTTCACGTGCGTCTACGCAAACAAAATTGATGTCGAATTGACCGCCTTCACCAAAGACAGCGCAAACCTCTTCTTTTTCATTTTTGCGCAAGAGACCATGGTCAACGAAAACGCATGTTAATTGCTTGCCAATTGCTTTCGCAAGAGCCGCTGCGCAAACGGAAGAATCAACACCGCCAGATAATGCGCAAAGAACCTTGCCATCGCCTATTTTTTCCTTAAGGCTAGCAATTGTTTCTTGCACGAAGGAATCCATCTTCCAAGTACCGGCACAACCACAAACCTCGTAAACGAAATTGCTTAAGATTTGCTTGCCGTTTTCGGTATGAAGAACTTCTGGATGGAATTGTACTGCGTATAACTTGCGAGCTTTGTCTTGCACAGCTGCAATAGGGCAAGCAGGAGTATGAGCAATAATTTCAAAACCAGGAGCCAGCTTTTCGATATAATCGTTATGACTCATCCAACAGATATTTTTGTCAGGCAACCCCTTAAAGAGCGGGCTGGTGTTGTCCAAATCAACCAATGTCTTGCCATATTCTCTCTCCGGAGCTTCGCAAACATTGCCTCCCAAGGAATGCATCATCATTTGGCTGCCATAACAAATACCAAAAATAGGAATACCCCAGGAATAAATTTCTTTGTCAATATTAGGAGAATCGGGTAGATATGCAGAATTAGGCCCGCCTGTAAAAATAATTCCTTTCGGATTCTTGGCTTTAATATCGGCTAAGTTGTGTTTATAAGAGACGATCTCGCAATAGACACCGCTATCACGCACACGTCTTGCGATTAATTGATTGTATTGACCACCAAAGTCAATTACAAGAATCATTTCTTCGGCTTTTACGCTCATATTTTTCTCCTCTCGGTTTCATGAATTGATTTCTTTATAAACTAGGAACTCTCTATAGTATTTTATTTTACTTTTTTTATGAAGAAATTACAAGAGAAAAATATTTACGTAAAAAAAATAAAAGGTATCATCGTCTAAGTCATAAATGTTTTAAACGACAATACCTTGGAGAACTAACTTAACTTTTTAAAACACTGCCACGCAAAATAAAATATTTTGCCAAGACAGTATTTCATTTTACAACTTTTTAAAAATTATTTTTTCTTTTTCGCACCTTTTTGCACGCAAACGGCGAGTGCTTCGCCAAGCATTTCTTCAAAGGTTGGATGAGGACGAATAATGCTTAACGCATCAACCTCATTCATACCGCTGTTAATTGCCAAAGCAAATTCACCGACCATATCGGTAGCTCTTGCACTAAAAAGTTGTGCGCCAACAATTTTACCTGAGTCATCGGCCAAAACTTTGACGAAGCCACGCTCTTGATTTGTCAGTATGGACTTGCCGTTGGCAGTCGTTGGAACCTTACCAACGTGAATGCTGATGCCCTGCTCCTTAGCCTCGGCTTCCGTAAGACCGACGGATGCAATTTCAGGAGAAGTATAAACACAACCAGGCACAAGATTTAAATTAATCTTCGATACTGCTCCTGCAATTGCGCATGCAGCCACGACTCCTTGAGCCGAAGCCGCATGAGCGAGCTGCGGATAACCAGCTGCTGCGTCACCGATTACATAAACATGAGGGATAGAGGAAAGCATTTGCTCGTTAACGACGGCTCGGCCACGTTCACATTCAGGCATAAAACCTTCTGCAAAAACTTTATTCAGTTCCACACGACGACCAACAGCCACAAGCACTGCCTCGCCAACAGCTTCCTTGACCTCACCTTTTACTGCGTAAATACATCTCAGTCCGTCGTCGGCTTGTTCTACCTTACCAACCAATGCGTCAGTAACAATTTCTAAACCATGCTTTTTCATTTGCACGGTCAGACTTTGGCTAATATCCTTGTCCATCGTCGCAAGAATTTTAGGCAAGCCTTCAATAACAGTTACCTTAGCACCTAGTTCGGAGTATAAAGTTGCAAATTCAAGACCGATTACCCCGCCACCAATTATAACGATGCTTTTAAGAGCAGGAACATTTTCTAAAATATCATCGCTAGTCATAACGCCAGGAAGCTCAAGACCAGGAATGGGAGGACGAGCAGGAACAGAACCAGTTGCTACAACAATATCGTTGCAGGAAATAGTTGCTTCACTGCCATCAAGTGCTTTCACTAAAACCTTGCCAGATTCTAAGACAAAGCCCTCGCCTTTTATTACAGAAACCTTTGCAGCTTTAAGCATTGCTTCAACGCCTGAGCGAAGAGTTACGATGACATCATTCTTTTTGTCTTTAAGTTTAGCAAAATCAATGAAAATATTTTCTGCCTGTACGCCAAACTCTTCGCCACGTGAAATCTCACTATAGAGCTCGGCTGCATGAAGCAGGCTCTTTGTAGGAATGCAACCCCTGTTAAGGCAGGTACCTCCTAAATCACTCTTTTCGATTAAAGCAGTCTTCTTGCCTAATTTGGCGCATTCAGCAGCGCACACATAGCCGCCCGGTCCACCGCCAATTACTACAACATCAAATTCACTCATAGAATTCTCCTATAAAAACACCTTGCTAAATAAATCTAGCAAATCATTTTTGATCTGCTCATCATTAATTACCGACAGGCTCTCGTTCAAGGAAACAATTTCATATCTTGTTCCCCTCAAAAGCTTTGGCAGGGAAGCAATTAAATCAGCATCCAAGCTATCCGAATAAACAGCCACGTCTTTAATGTGTCCTTTATCAACCACGTAATCGATAGTAATCTCACCCCAAGGAAATATTCCTTGTAATTTTTCAGGGAAACGATTCTTACTGCCATAAATAAAATCCCAATCAGAATATTTTTGTCGCAGAGCAAGGACTGCGTCCATATCGATCTCATTTTTGTCTAATAGCTTAGCTTCTAATCCGTACTCTTTGGCAAAAGATTTAACGAGTGCCTCGCGTAAGTTTGTGAGATTAAGATCCGGTAAAATATCTTTAAGATTTATCACGCGACTACGTACAGAAGCAATACTGCGTTTCTCAAGCTTCGCCTTGGAAACATTCAAGAAAGCAGAAAGCTTTTCTTCATCCACGTCCACCATTAATGTTCCATGATGATAAGCATTGCCGCCTGATGAATAGTAAGCATGACCAGAAAATTTTTTACCTTCGATAGTTAAATCGTTTCTGCCTGTGAGCTTGGCTTTTATTCCAAGAGAGCTAAGGGCATGCAAAATAATATTGGTCTGTCTTGTTACGTCGTAATCATTTTCTTTGAGCAGGAATGTGAAATTTTGATTACCAAGATCATGATAAACAGCTCCGCCGCCTGAAAGACGTCTTGCGACGCGTCCCTTATTTTTTTCAATGGCACTCGTCTTGCATTCACTCCAAGCATTTTGATTCTTACCAATGACGATGGTATTTTCATTTTGCCAGAGATATAAAATGCATTGCCCTACCTGAACGTGACGCAAGAAATATTCTTCGAGCGCCAAGTTAAGGTAGGGATCATGATCATACTGCACGAAGTATGTCAAAGAATTTATCATGCTTCGAAATTATATTTGAGAACTGGAGTACGAGCTGCTCTAACTTCGTCAGGACGGCTGATGGGTGTGCCATGAGGGGAAGAAAGAACTTCGTCGGGTGCATTGTTTGCTTCGTCCATAATCTTCAAGAAAATTTCTGCAGCCTCATCCAATGTTTCTTTGGATTCAGTTTCAGTGGGCTCAACCATGAGAGCTTCGTGAACGATGAGAGGGAAATACATCGTGGGTGGATGAATACCGAAATCAAGCAAACGTTTCGCAACGTCAAGAGCAGAAACTCCCTTGTCATGATGCAATTTATCCAATGTCATAACGAATTCATGCATGCAAATTCTATCGAAGGCCATGTCATAAGCTCCTTTAAGCTTATTCATGAGATAATTTGCATTAAGAACTGCGTTTTGAGAAGCTTCAGGAATCCCTTCTTTACCCATGGATAAAACATAAGTCAGGGCGCGAACAACAACAAGGAAGTTTCCATTGAAGGTTCTTACACGACCAAAGCTCTCCGAGGGAACACCCATAGTGAGAGTACCATTATTTTCTTCAGGCATTTCACCTGGCAAGAATTTAGCAAGAAATTCCTTGCAGCCCACGGGACCAGAACCAGGACCACCGCCTCCATGAGGAGTGGAGAAGGTTTTATGTAAATTAATATGCACGCAGTCAAAGCCCATATCACCGGGACGAGCCATACCCATAACTGCATTTAAGTTGGCGCCATCATAATAGCACAGACCGCCTGCTTCATGAACTATCTTGGTGATTTCACCGATATTTCTATCGAAGAGACCAACTGTATTAGGATTAGTCAACATGAGACCAGCTGTATCAGGGCCAACAGCCTTGCGAAGAGCATCGATGTCAACGCATCCGTCAGGTGCGGAAGGAATATTTACAACCTTAAAGCCAGCCATAATTGCACTCGCCGGATTAGTTCCATGTGCTGAGTCGGGAACAATAATTTTGGTTCTCTCGGTGTTACCATTAGCCAAATGATAAGCACGAATAAGAAGCAGACCAGTATATTCTCCGTGAGCACCTGCTGCCGGTTGGAAGGTCATGCGATCCATACCAGTAATTTCCGTGAGAATTTGTTCAGCTTTAGCAAGAACTTTAATGGATCCTTGTACGCTTGCTTCACTTTGCAGAGGATGAACCTTGGTAAAGCCAGGCAACGCACACATCTCTTCGTTAATGCGTGGATTATATTTCATGGTGCAAGACCCCAATGGATAGAAGCCATCGTTTACACCATGAGTTTGTTTTGCAAGTTCTGTATAATGACGACCAAGATCGATTTCACTAATTTCTGGAAGTCGAGGAGCAACTACGCGTTTTAAATTTTCGGGAAGGTCATAAGCAGGAACGTCACATGCCGGAAAAAGATCCATGCCTCTTCCCGCCTTGCTTCTTTCAAAAACAAGTTTCATTATGCGCACACCTCCTTAACGATTGCAACCATTTCATCGATGTCTTGTTTCGATTGTTTTTCGGTTACACACCAAAGGATGCCGCCTTCAATAGGCAGACCACCGAGAATATTTTGTGTGTCAAGTGCTTTGATAATTTTTTCACTCGCATCAGTCTTGGTAACAAATTCGTGGAAGAAGGGAGTATCATAAGCCATGCTAATACCATTAATTTTGCACAGCTCACTTGCTGCGTAATGAGCCTTAGCCATGCATTGGTTAGCACAATTTTTGAGTCCTTCGGGTCCGACAGCTGCCAGATAAACGGCTGCTGTCATAGCACAGAGAGCTTCATTAGAACAAATATTGCTAGAAGCTTTTTCTCTGCGAATATGTTGCTCTCTTGCTTGAAGAGTAAGTACGAAAGCACGTCTACCGTCATGGTCAACTGTTTCACCAACAATACGGCCAGGAAGTTTACGCATCATCGCACTAGTTGCAGTCATAATTCCAAGATACGGACCGCCCCAAGCCATAGGCATACCAAGAGGTTGACCTTCGGCAACAGCAATATCCGCGCCACATTCACCAGGAGTTTTAATTGCACCTAAGGAAATTGGATTAACAGACATAATTGCTTTTGCACCAACCTCGTGAACAGCTGCGCAGAAAGAATCGGCGTCTTCAAGATTGCCGAAGAAGTTAGGCTGTTGCATAATAACGCAAGCCGTCTCTTTAGTCAGATTTGCTTTGATGCCTTCAAGATCTGTCAAACCATCTTTTGCTGGAACAACAATTACAGGAACGTTACGGCTTGCGCAATAAGTTTTAACAACCTCTTGCACCTGAGGATTAACAGTGCCGCTTATAATTGCAGTCGCACGTTTACGTTCTTGACACATAAAGACAGCTTCTGCACAAGCAACTGCTCCATCATAAACAGATGCATTAGACACGTCCATGCCTGTGAGCTCGCACATCATGGTTTGATATTCAAAAATATTTTGCAATACGCCTTGACTGATTTCAGCTTGATAAGGAGTATAGGCAGTAACAAATTCTTCTTTAGAGGTTACTGTTTTGACAATTGCAGGAATGTAATGGTCATAGCTACCAGCTCCGCGGAAGCAAGACTTATAAATTTTATTCTCGCTAGCCAAGCCTTCAACTATACGTCTTACTTCAATTTCGCTTTTCGCAGCTTCAATATTCAATTCCTTGGCACGCATACTAGCAGGAATATCTACGAAAAGCTCGTCCATTGACTTTAGACCCATCGATTCCAACATCTCTTGTCTTTCTTCAAGAGTATTCGGAATATAAGACATATTATGCCTCCTCAGCACAAACTTGTTCGTAAGCAGCAGCATCCATCAATTCGCTAGAAACTTCAGAAACTTTTACGCGAATGAGCCAAGCATCCCAAGCAGCTTCGTTAATTTTTTCTGGAGCATCGAGGAGTTCTTCATTAACTTCAATAACTTCGCCAGATACAGGGCTGTAAACATCAGATACAGCTTTAACAGATTCAACATCGGCAAAGGTTTCTTCGATTTCAACAGAGTCGCCAACTTCCGGAAGGTTTACGAATACGAGACTGCCCATTGCATTTTGTGCAAAGTCGGTCAAGCCGATTTCAACGATGCCATCGCCAAGTTCTTTAACCCATTCGTGAGATTTTGCAAATTTAAGATCGTTAGGTAACATGATAGCTTTCCTCCTGTTATTTACATATAAAATTTTTTTAATTTTCTTGTATCAAAGCATGTTTGTTTTTAATCATGAAGCGAAGCTTCATTCCACAATTACTAATTATTTTTATTCGCAGGTCGCAGGCTTGCTCCTTCAATTCCGAATTACCCTTAGGGGTGTTTATAGAACGGAAGGGCTACAACCTCGCAAGTTATCTTGCGGCCGCGTACATCTACTTCAACGCTGTCGCCAACATTAACAGAACCAGTTGCAACGAGTGCCATTGCATAAGCACCACCTAAGAAAGTGCAGAAGGTTCCGGAAGTAGTGTGGCCGATTTCTTTATCGCCGACGAAAACATGTTGATGTTCACGAACGATACCTCTGCCAGTAACCTTGAGACCAACGCGAGTTCTAGTGCGACCAATTTTTTCAATGCCTTCCTTACCGATGAATTCAGCCTTGTTCATTTTTACGCCAAAGTCGAGACCGGTTTCTAAAGGAGAAACCGTGTCATCCATCTCATGACCATAGAGAGGCATTGCTGCTTCAAGGCGGAGAGTATCTCTTGCGCCAAGTCCACAAGGAATGAGTCCTTCTTCTTTGCCTGCCTCAATCAATGCATTCCAAACGGTAGCTATTTCACTTGCACAGCTATAAATTTCGTAACCAACTTCGCCAGTATAACCAGTTTGAGATACTAAGCAATTAACTCCAGCGATTTCGCAGTCAGGGGTAAAGCTGTAGTAACCAGTTGGAACCTTATCGCCGATAAGTTTTTTTATGATTTCAGTAGATTTAGGTCCTTGGAGTGCTACTTGACCAACTTTTGCAGAAATATTATCCATCTCGGTGTCAGGTAAAAGATTAGCACGAATATGAGCATCATCTTTTTCAATGTTAGAAGCATTGACAACTACGAGATATTTTTCTTCTTCCAAACGATAGATGATAAGGTCATCAACGACGCCACCATTTTCGTTACACATCGGGGAATAACGAACCTTGCCAATCTTTAGGGAAGTATAATCATTCGCCATGATATGGTTAATGGACGCCAAGGCACCTTTACCACTTAAAATAATTTCGCCCATATGGGAAACGTCGAACAGGCCGCAAGCGGTACGTACAGCCATGTGTTCCTTAATCATACCAGAGCTTTTGTATTCTACCGGCAGCAGAAAACCTGCAAAAGGAACTACTTTGCCGCCAGAAGCGACATGAACATCATAAAGAGGTGTTTTTTGATCCATAATGATTTTCCTTTCTTAAATGCAATGAAAATTTTCAAAATAAAATAGGACAGAGGCATTCCTAAAAGAACGCCTCTGTCCTTTTACCTGAAAGATTAACATCGTCGGTGCTGCTTGACGCAGCTTTCCAGAGTTTGTCCGATATCGGTCCTGGAACCTGAGAGTTTTTGCTTCCCCTTCGGTGTCATTATAAATGAGCTCTCCCAATATCATCATCCAATAATATTTAATTTTAATGATAGTAAAAACAGAAACACCGCCCCTACTATACATTTTAGTATATGGTATATAAAATAAAGTGTCAACTGAATAATTTGTTCACATTTTACACTTTTGTCACGATTCATTTATTTGCAGGCAAATCCCAGATAATATCACGCACTAAAATTTTGATAAAGTCCTGACATCTGCCACAAGCCTTGCCGCAGCCTGTCAGCTCTTGAACCTCTGCAAATGTTCTCGCACCTTTTTTCACGATGGCATCTTCAATCACGCCGTAAGAAATTTTTCTACAACTACAAGCAAGCTTTTCTCTCTTCATAATCCCAAATACCTCAAGAATCCCTCAAGCCCCACGCAAACATCTTCATACGTTTGGTCAAAGTCTCCCGTATACCAAGGATCCGCAACATCGCGAGACATTCCCGCAAAGCTTAAAAGCTTGAAAATTTTTTGATTTTCATCGCCACCTGCAATTCTCTTTATGTTGCAAATGTTTTCGTTATCCATACCTATGAGGTAATCGTACTCGCGATAGTCTCTCGTCGTCATTTGCGTCGCGTGATGAGGCACGACTTTAATTCCAACTTCACGTAATTTATTTACCGTGCCATAGTGAGGAGGATTGCCAATCTCCTCCCTGCTCGTTGCAGCTGACTCAATATAAAAATTATTTTCTAAATGTCTTTCCTTAACCATGTGTGTAAATACGCACTGGGCCATGGTAGAACGACAGATATTGCCGTGACAAACGAAGAGAACCTTGATGGGTAATTGCATTTTTATTTTCTCCTTCATTAATATTTTCTTACTGATGCTAATTCTATTTGCTTCTATTTTACCACAAGCAACAAAGAAAATTCTCGCTTGACCATATATTTATAAAAAAATAATCAAGCTACGTTATAGCAATGCTAGATGATAATTCAAAATGAGGAGCAAATGACGTGCATAACGAAAAGCACAATCCATTCGACCATAAAAATGGATTGTGCTTTATTTTTACTTATTAAGCTCTTCCAGTAAATATTTTTTTGCTGCGTCAAGCTGATTGTCAAAGGTTGGCTTTTCAGGAAGCTCAACGATTACATCGGGCTCGATACCCTTGTTATGAATGGAAACACCTGACGGAGTGTAATATTTCGCAGTCGTAACCTTTACAGCGGATTGTTTTCCCAAATAAATTATGGATTGCACGCTACCCTTACCAAAAGTTTTTACACCAAAAAGTTTACCAGACTTTGTATCCTTTACTGCTCCCGAAACAATCTCAGCTGCGCTTGCTGTGCCTCCGTCAACAAGAATGGCTAAAGGATATTTTATTTTTTCTAGAGTAGAATTTTCCGTGTAAGTCTTACCGTGTTTAT
This sequence comes from Phascolarctobacterium sp., assembly GCA_030523325.1. Lineage (GTDB taxonomy): Bacteria > Bacillota > Negativicutes > Acidaminococcales > Acidaminococcaceae > Phascolarctobacterium_A. The sequence continues at coordinate 25,362 of JAUNIS010000010.1, read as the reverse complement.
CCGTTACAGAAACAATCGGTCCCTTAGGAACAAGCATGCCTGCAACAGCAACACCGTCTGACAATGTACCACCTGGATTGCCTCGCAAATCTAATAGTGTTGCCTTCATTCCTTTGTCTTCCAGCTCTTTGTAAGTCTTCTTGAAGTCTTCTCCCGTATTTTCGTTAAACATACTGATGCGAATATAACCAATGCTTGTGTCGTCCAACAATTTTCCAGCTACCGACGGATTTTTAATTTCCTTGCGAATGATACGAATCTTTCGAGACTCTTCCTCCTTGTACTTAAGCTCGAGAGTTACCTCGGTCCCGATTTTGCCGCGAATTTTTGTAGCAATCTGCTCCATATCCATAGAAGAAGTTGCTTCACCATCTACGCTGACAATAACGTCCCCGCCTTTAACACCAGCTTTTGCACTCGGACCATCTTCAAGAGCAGAGATAACTACGTATTTGCCTTCACGTTTACCGAAGACAATGCCAACTCCACCAAATGAACCATGTGTTGCCTCGGATAAATTTTTAAAGCTTTTTTGATCAAGATAAACAGTATAAGGGTCGCCAACAGCACTTACCAGGCCTTTCATAGCGCCCTCGAACATTTTGTCCTTATCAACTTCGCCATTGTATCTATCTTCAACTATCTTCATAACTCTAAACAGTCTTGTCAGATTACCTGCACTGCCAGTATATTTTTGCACGAAATAAAATTCCGTTGCAAGCACAACTACAATGATAAAAATAACCTGCAGAGCTGCCACGAGCCATTCTTTTAATTTATTCATTATTGTTACGTTCCCTCAAATTAAGGCAAATAATTAAGCGGTTCAGTTACTTCGCCATGTAAACGAACTTCAAAGTGACAGTGGGGACCAGTACTGTAGCCAGTTGAACCTGCATAGGCAATAACTGCTCCCTTGCTAACGAATTGTCCTTCACTACAATTCAAGCTTTGATTGTGCCCGTACAAGCTAACAAGTCCACCACCATGATCAATCATAACACAATTACCATAGCCTCCCAGCCAGCCAGCACAAATAACCGTACCGGAATCGGCCGCATGAATAGGTGTACCATAATCCACACCAATATCCATACCCGAATGATATTTTCTTGTACCAAAGACCGGATGAATACGCCAGCCGTAATAAGAAGTAATGACGCCACTGCAAGGCCACATGAACCGACCAGTACCTCCGCCGCTACCATTATTACTTGCGGGCAAGGACCCAGCCGCCTCCATGCTGCGCAACATTGCTGCGACATTTTCAGAAGCAGCCAGTTCACGAGCATATTCTTCTTGACTTTGCTTTGCCTCGGCATCAGCTGCATTAAATGCAGCAGCTCTTTGTTCGCGAAGTTTTTGTACACGAGAACGTTTTGCGTCGAGAACTGCCTTCGATGCTTTTAAGTCACGCATATCAGAGTCAAGAGCTGCTTGACGAGAGTTTAATTCATCAGCAATTTTTTTGATGGCGTCCATCATATTAATATCCCCTTTAACAACCTTTTGTAAAAGGAACATCCGCGTGGAAAAGTCTGAAAAATCTTTTGCACCTAAAAGCACGTCAAGATAATTGACCTGACCATTAATATAAATGTCGCGCAATCTTTTTTTGTATATACCAAGCCTTGCATTCATTTCTTTTTGCTTTTCAGCAATCTTTGCTTGGTTTTCGTTAATAGCGCCTTGTAATTTATTTGTTTTATTAGCAAGCATATTTGCTTCGGCATTAAGTTCGTTAAGTTGCGAGTTTAATGAGCTCATAGCTGCGCTTGCCGCGTTAGCTTTTTCACGAGCAGCTGCTTCCCTTTGTTTCATGCGAGCCATGTTAGCTTCGTGACTAGCCTTCTGTGCTTCAAGGTCCGACCTTTCATCGGCAAGACCAATGCCCGCACTTAAAGGAGCTACAGCGAAAATGAGTGCCAAACCCAAGGCTCCTAATTTTTTCTTCCACATACTCGTCGCCTCCATTAAACGCGCAAGAATTTGCGAAGAGAAATAAAAGAACCAAGTGCGCCAATCGCCGTACCAGCGACTAATAATCCCAAGCTTACCCACCAAAGCAGAGGGGAAGCACCGAGGATTGGTAAGAACTGCAAGGTACCATGAATTCTATCAACCATACTGTTGTAAATAAGAGCCAAGATAATTGATGCTAGGACGGCACCAATGAAACCAAGACTCATGCCTTCTAAGAGAAATGGCCAACGTATAAACCAATCCGTCGCGCCAACATATTTCATAATCGTTACTTCCTTACGTCTAGCAAAAACTGTCAGGCGAATAGTATTGGAAATAATGAAAAGAGTTGCCATAGCTAGGAAGAAAACTAAAACAACACCACCAAAACGTAAGATTCTCGTCAGTTGGAAAAGATTTTCTAGAATCTCTTGACCGAATTTAGCTGTTTCAATTTTCGGCAGCTTGGAAATTTGTGGGGCTACTTCTTTGATACGCTCAGGCTTATCAACCTGTACGTCAAAAGAATTCGGGAAAGGATTATCCTTGCCCAAAGCATTTAAAAGTTGTTTTTGATCGCCCAAGCGCTCTTCAAAACGTTTGAGAGCAGCTTTTTTGTCGATATAAGTTACCTTAACGACGCCGGGCATCTTTGTAATAGCTGCCTTGGTGTTATTTAAATCGGCATCGTTTGCAGCATCCTGCATGTAAACAGAAATTTGCACTTGACTTTCCAGATGCTTAGCCATGTTATTCGTGTTCAAAAATAACAGAAGGAACATGCCGAGAACTAATAAAGCAACGGCGACAGTAGATACAGATGCGAAGCTCATGAATCCGTTACGACGTACAGATTTATAAGTTTCCCGCACAAAATATTCTTTCGTACTAAATCTCATAACCATATACCCCATTAGCTTCATCACGGACAATATTACCATGCTCGATAGCAATTACACGCTTACCCATAGCATCAACAATGTCCTTGTCATGGGTTGCCATAATAATAGTTGTCCCAGTCTCGTTAATTTCTTTAAAGATTTGCATGATTTCCCAGCTGGTCTCTGGATCGAGGTTACCAGTCGGTTCGTCAGCAATTACTAAACGTGGATTATTTACGATGGCCCGAGCGATGGCAATTCTTTGTTGCTCGCCACCGGACAATTCGTTTGGGTAAGAATTTGAACGACTACGCAGGCCTACAAGATCCAGCACATTTAAAACGGTACGTTTAATTTTGCGTCGAGGAGTTTCGATAACCTCCATAGCAAAAGCAACGTTTTCATATACAGTACGATCGGGCAAGAGACGATAATCCTGGAAGATGATTCCTAACTTACGGCGCAGGAAAGGAATCTCTTCGTGCTTAAGATTTAAAAGATCAATGCCATCAACATAAATAGAACCTTCTGTAGGTAAAACTTCTCTAAATAATAATTTTATAAAGGTAGATTTACCAGCGCCACTTGGACCAACTAAGAACACAAACTCGCCTGGTTCAATATGTACGTTCACGTCTTGCAAGGCTACGGAGCCACCCGGATAAACCTTGCTAACATTTTCCATGACTAACACTGTCGTAGATCTCCTTTCTCGCTATTAATAATAGTAAAATTAAGCAGCCTGAAAAAGCTGCTTATTATTTGTTCAGTAAAGAAAAAGCTTTTGTTGCGTTGGACCTAGAAAGCTCGCGTTGTTTTTCTAGACAATCGTGAGGCTTAGCTGCCATTGCCTTGTGAGCTGCAAAAATAATATCCTTGGCTTCCAAGGAAGAAATTTTTCCTGCACTTACTCCCTCAACGTCCTTGACGAAGCCGTCAATCTTCGGATCATAAGATACAGCTACAAAAGGCACACCCATAACTGCAGCAAAAATTAAAGCATGAAGACGCATACCGATAAGCAAATCAAAATTACTCATCAGGCTTAAATATTCTTCGGTATTGCAATTGCAATTCAAAACCGTGGCTACAGATTTGTCCGCCATGTAATCAGCCACGCGTTCACAAGCATCAACATCCACAGGGTATTGTAAGGGAACGAGAACAATGTGTGCGTTCTGTGCTCCAGCTAAAACATCGGCCGCCTTAGCAAGCTCCAAAAGATAAGCATCGTCTTCCTTCCAATTACGGATGGCGATGGCGATAAGCATTTTATCAGTGGGAATACCTGCCCTACGCAAAATATTTTCGCCTGCTCCCTTGCCCTCGCGAGGAAGTGTAAGCACGGCATCAGCAGTAAGCTCAACTTTTGACGCGGGAATACCAATACGTTTGATTTCGTAAAGAGAATCCTTGTCACGCACGGTAATTAAATCGGCCTTGGAACAAATATATTTTGTGAGCTTACGCATAAATACAGAATGAATGGGTCCTATTCCTTGGGCAAAAAGCATGACCTTAGTATTGAAGAAGGTGCCGAGAAAGATAATGAATAGATAATACAGGAGGCTTCTTTTACTTGTGACATCTTGTAAAAGACTCCCGCCACCAGACAAAAGCAAATCACAATCTTTAATTGCAGAAATTATATCTAAAAACGCAAAGCGATGAATGCTATTAACATGATGCTTCTTGCTTGTCTCATGAGGATTACCGGATATGACTGTTAGTTCAACATCCTTTTCCTTGCTACGCAAGAGCTTGATAATGGCAGTAAGCATCGCTTCGTCTCCGGCATTAGCAAATCCATAATAACCGGACATTACGATTTTACTCATTAGTCGAGATATCTCCTTTTCAGCTTGCCGAATAGAGGCAAGAGCATGGACATGACGATGACACCTACAATGCCAAAGATAATGCCGACAACATAACCGTCAAGAGCACGTACAAAACTCATAATAACAGGCGTACGCATATGACAGAAGGTTTGTACTAAGCTGCCTTGACCGATTACGGCTGCACAGACTAAGACAAACTGACAAAATTTAGGAGCACGTTTATACACGGACATCACTGCCATAAAGAACATAGGATGACCGACCATAAATTCTTTTTCACGAGGACGGGCATACATTACCTGCTCAAGGAAAGCACGCATCTTGAGTTCAATGGCAGGCACAGGTACGCCTCCCGTATGACCACTGCGCCCTACGAAATAATAAGCGATGAATAAGAGCACAAAAAGTGCAGCCACATGCTTAAAGGTAAGACCAGTGTCTAACAAACTATTTAAACGAGTAGCGAGTAAACCGAGATTTCCATCTTTGACGTTTAACAAATCGTAACGTTTGATGAAAAGCATTGCCACTAAAATTATCGGCAAAATAAAGGTCAGTTTAACGCCACGATAAATATCTATTTCTAATAGGAAACGACTGTCAGTTAAAATTCCTGACAAGAAGGACGCACCAACAAGGGACAAAGCGATTGCTAAAGCTAATTGCCAAAGTCCGTTAAAAATAATTTTCAAGCAAGAGTTATCACTTGTCTCGTTCTTATCCCAGATATCAAAAATAAAGTTCATAGAAAGAACCGGGAAGATAACAGCCGCGCCTAAAGCAAGCAGCTGACGAGTTAAAAGACCGCGTCCAAGCATGAGCAATGCGCAAGCTCCAATTCCTAGTACTAGCAAAAGACCAAACTCGACTTTCCTTGAAAGATCGAGCAAAAGCGAAAGATAAAGAACACCGCCAGCTACAACAGCAAGAGCAATGAAAATAAATTTGATTTTGCTAGGGAAGTACGGAGCATAGTCATCACTTGCAGAGAATACTCCCGCTTCACCAATTTCGTAGCCACGAGCCTTAACATTTTGAACGATATCACGCACATATTGAAGATTTGTTTCCACCAAAGGCTTGCCGTCAACTGGTAGGTAAAAAGGACGCACGTAGTTCACACGAATGTTGCGTTCCTCATCAGTAAGTGCCCAGCGATGCAAAGCAGTGCCAACAGAAATTTTCTTTTGCTCTAAGCCATCAATAACATAAGAACGAGCAACTTTATAATTGACTGCTTCCATCAAAGGAATGGAGCCATCGATTTTGGCAAATTGAAGTTGAGTGTAATGCTCAAGACCAATGACAGTCATCTTCTTTTCGTTAAGTTTTTGTCCTAAGTAACCAATTTGACTTGGATAACCTAAGGATTCCTTGCCACAAGGCATGAAGGCATGAACCTTTACACCGCTTTTTTCGATACGGTTAAAGACTGCGTCAATTTTTTCTCGAGTAGGATTAATATAGTTTTGCGGACGAACGATAATATTAAAGCCAAGAGCACTGACCTTCTTCATATCCTGAGCAGGCAAACCCAAGGGTGCTTGCAAAACACCAAGGGGCTCGTCATATTTATCATCAGGAATAATTGCAGTGCTACCAAGGACACGAGTAATTTTTGGACTTGCACATACTTCTTCCACACGCTCTGTTCCATAGCGAAGCCTTAAATCATCGACAATGTCATTGTAAATATTTTCGTCCTGAGCTGGAGAAATAAAAGCTGCATCCTTATCAATTTTATCAGCAGGAACATTGGCAAAAACTTCTGCAGCTTTTTTGTCTCGGAGTTCCTCACCTGTTGCCACTAAAAGGTCGCCTTTATAACTCAAACGACGCAGGGTCGTGTCAAAAATCATCAGCGAATTAATGCCCGCAGCCTTAAAATCTTTCAGGACCTTTTCTTCTGGCAAACCTTCTAAAGCAGCCAATCTGAGCAGATTTTCATATTCCATGGCCATTTCCACGGTATTATTTTTCTGTTCCACTTGGTGACGAGTTACATTTAACATCATGGCAACTACAAAACCAAGCAAAATAATCGCTATTAATATTGGATTATAACGGCTCTTCATGAAAGCTCACCCTTCTAAAAAAATATGGATTATGAATTATGAATTGAATTGTTCGAAAAAAATTTTTACTCAAAACGTTCAGAGTTGGTTGGTCAAGGGACTCGTACTAAATAAAGCGTACGTCGACCGAGGCCGACAAAGCAGATAGCCTGCTATGAACGTTTTTGAAATTTAAAAGTAAATTCCACTCAAAACGTTCAGAGTTGGTTAGCTGCTAGGAGGCCGAGGGAGTCGTACTAAATAAAGCGTACGTCGACCGAGGCCGACAAAGCAGATGACCTGCTATGAACGTTTTTGAAATTTAAAAGTAAATACCTATATTTTTCGTTGCTGACTGCGTAAGTATGCCTCGACGAATTTCATCAAATCCCCATCCATAACTGCACCGATATTACCGGTTTCGCAGCTAGTACGGTGGTCCTTGACCATGGTATATGGTTGGAAAACGTAGGAACGAATTTGACTGCCCCATTCGATGTTTTGATAGTCACCAGCAATATCGCTGACGAGAGCATCTTGTTTAGCCTTTTCGTATTCCCACAATTTAGCGCGAAGCATCTGCAAGCATTTCTCACGGTTTTGAATTTGCGAGCGTTCTTGTTGACAAGAAACCACAATGCCAGTTGGTTCATGAGTCATGCGTACTGCGGATGAAGTTTTGTTGACGTGTTGTCCACCTGCACCAGATGCACGATAAGTATCAACACGAACATCAGCCATGTTCAGATTAACTTCAACAGTGTCATCAAGCTCTGGCATAACATCAACAGCTGCAAAAGAAGTATGACGACGAGCATTGGCATCAAAAGGAGAAATTCTTACGAGACGATGCACGCCTTTTTCAGATTTCATGAAGCCATATGCGTTGTGACCGTTGACTTGGAAGGTGGCAGACTTAACACCTGCCTCATCACCAGGCAGAAAATCTAAGACTTCAACAGTAAAACCATTTTGTTCTGCAAAACGAGTGAACATACGATAAAGCATACTAGTCCAGTCTTGAGCTTCAGTACCGCCCGCACCTGCATGGAGAGTGATGATAGCATTATTTGCATCATATTCGCCGGAAAGTAACATACCGAGTTCCAAATGATCAAGAGTTTCTTTAGATTTAGCAAGCAGTTCTTCCATCTCAGGAACAAGTTCTTCGTCCTTTTCCTCGTTTGCCATTTCCCACAGCGCTTCTAAGTCGTCAACATCTGCGCTCAAACCATGGAAGCCTTCAACCTCTTCCTTGAGAGCATTAACGTCTTGAGCGATTTTTTGAGCTTTGTCCGGATCGTCCCAAAAGGTTGGGTCGCCCATCTTATGTTCCAATTCAGCAATGCGATCCTCCTTGACTTCGATGTCAAGAGAGGTACGCATCTCTGCTAATTTAGCTTGTAAATTGTTGATTTCTGGTCTGAATTCTTCAATTAACAAAATAAATACAACCTTTCTAAAGTGAGTTTAATTAAAATTCAAAATTTTGCTTGCTATTACCATCAGAATTAATCACAGATGATTCAGCAAGCTCTGCATCAGTTACATCGCCTTCAACTTCTTGAGCCGGCAGTTCTTCACCAGCTTCATATTGGGGCTCGGTAACAACGTTGACACGATAAATGTAACGAACAACATCATCTTGAATTTCTTCAAGCATTGCTTCAAACATGTCGTATGCTTCAAACTTGTATTCAACGAGCGGATCCTTTTGACCATATGCACGCAGGCCCACACCTTCACGCAGCATATCCATAGCGTCTAGGTGTTCCATCCAATGATTATCAACAACCTTGAGCATAACAAGGTTTTCTAATTCGCGCATAATTTCAGGGCCAAAGGTTTGTTCACGAATATCATAGTTGGTTTGAGCAACTGCATGCAAATATTCATCCAATTCTTCACGAGAGAGATTGGAAATGTAATCTTTATCGATTTGTCCATGATATGCGAAGAATTCTTCAGCATAATTAATTAAGGCTGCGAGGTCCCAATCCTCAGAATAAACTTCGGCAGGAGCATACATTGCCAAGGTGCGTTGAACAACCTTTTCGATAAATTCGTGAATTTTGCCGGAAAGATTTTCTTGGTTGAGAATTTGTTTACGTTCTGCGTAAATAACCTCACGTTGTTGATTCATGACATCGTCATATTCAAGGACGTGTTTACGAATGCTAAAGTTACGTGCTTCAACCTTCTTTTGAGCATTCTCGATGGATTTAGTAACGAGGCTATGTTCGATAGGTTCGTCATCGTCCATACCTAATTTATCCATAATGCCTGAGATATTGTCGGAGCCAAAGAGACGCATTAAGTCGTCTTCCAAGGACAGGAAGAATTTGGAGGAACCCGGGTCGCCTTGACGAGCACAACGACCACGCAATTGATTGTCAATACGACGGCTTTCATGACGCTCGGTACCAATGATATGCAGACCCCCAAGTTCGGGAACGCCTTCGCCCAAAACAATATCTGTACCACGACCAGCCATATTAGTTGCAATGGTTACTGCACCAAATTGACCTGCATCGGCAATAATTTCAGCTTCCTTTTCATGATATTTTGCGTTCAATACATTATGAGGAACGCCACGACGTTTTAACATAGCGGATAATTCCTCAGATTGAGCGATAGAAGTTGTACCAACGAGAACAGGCTGACCTTTAGCATTGCATTCACAAATCTCGTTAACAGCAGCTTTATATTTAGCAATACGCGTTTTGTAAATTACGTCAGGAGAATCCTTGCGAATCATCGGCTTGTTAGTAGGAACAACCACAACGGAGAGACCATAAATTTTTTCAAATTCTTGCTCTTCTGTTTTAGCCGTACCAGTCATACCAGCAAGCTTATTATACATACGGAAATAATTTTGGAAAGTAATAGTTGCCAAGGTTTGGCTTTCGCGTTCAACCTTAACGCCTTCCTTTGCTTCGATAGCTTGATGTAAGCCTTCAGAGAAACGACGACCAAACATGAGGCGACCGGTGAATTCGTCGACGATAATTACTTGACCATCTTTAACAACGTAATCACGATCGCGATGCATTAAGGATTTAGCTTTCAAAGCACACATGATTTGGTGAGAGAAGTCCATACCATGCTCATTATCATAAAGATTTTTAATGCCCAGCATTTTTTCTGCCTTAGCAATACCTTTTTCGGTGGGAGCTACTTGGCGTTGTTTTTCATCAACCGTGTAGTCCTCACCCTCTTCCATATTGGCAACAACTTGTGCCAGGATTTGGTAAAGCTCGGTAGATTTTTCACCCGGGCCAGAAATGATGAGCGGAGTACGAGCTTCATCGATTAAAATGGAGTCAACTTCATCGACGATACAATAATTGAGCTCTCGTTGAACCATTTCGTTAACATTGGTAACCATGTTGTCACGCAAATAGTCAAAGCCAAATTCATTATTTGTACCATAAGTAACATCACAAGCATAAGCTTGCTTACGTTGTGCGTAATTCATCTCATGGGTTATAAGGCCAACGGTAAGACCGAGAGCTTCGTAAATGCGACCCATATCACGGCTATCACGAGTAGCTAGGTAATCGTTAACAGTTACAACATGGACACCCTTACCTGTTAATGCATTTAAATAAACAGGCAGAGTGGCAACTAAAGTTTTACCTTCGCCGGTACGCATCTCAGCAATCTTACCGCGATGGAGAACAACACCACCGATTAATTGCACATCAAAATGACGCATGCCAGTTACACGACGAGAGGCTTCGCGAACAACTGCGAATGCTTCCGGTAAAATATCATCCAAGGTTTCGCCTTTAGCCAAGCGAACGCGAAAATCTCTTGTCTTAGCAGCTAAATTGCCAGAGCTTAAAGCTTGCATGGAATCTTCCAAGCTGTTAATCTTATCTACGATAACGCGAATTTGTTTTAATTCTTTTTCATTGGGATCGCCAAAAATTTTTTTCAAAAGTCCTTCGAGCATAATGGTAACTCCTTATCAAATTGAGTATAAAAGACTATACACCTAATCATACATTATAACAGAAATAAAAATGAAAAGCAAAAAATCAGAGAGTAAAATCTTCCATTTATGTAAGAAAAATTTTCTCTCCAAAAATTAAGAGAGCCTGACGATTGTCAGACTCTCATTATATATTAATTTTGTGTCAATCTAATGACTGCGAGCTTATTTGAGTTCAGGAGTTAACAAACCATACTTGCCGTCTTTACGACGATATACAACACATGTTGCGCCTTCATCAGGATCGTAGAATACGAAAAAATCGTGACCTAAGAGGTTCATCTGTACAATTGCTTCTTCAGGAGTCATAGGATGCATTGCAAATTTTTTGCTTTTAATAATTTCAACATCGTCATCTTCAGGAAGTGCTTCGGAAATTTCTACATGGTCAGCAAAGTTATTGTATTTTCTTTTAGCAAGACGAGTTTTATATTTATGGATTTGACGTTCAATCTTTTCACAAACTAAGTCGATGGACGAATACATATCTCTAGATGTTTCTTGCGCTCTAAGAAGAATTCCTTTTGCAGGAACGGTAATCTCTACCGTGTGGTCACCTTTCGCCACTTTCAAAACTGCTACCACCTCATCCACTGCCTTAAACTGTTTTACTACCTTGGAAATTTTCTTTTCCACGTACTCTTTCAAAGCCGGGGTTACTTCGATGTTTCTGCCTTTTACGATAACGTTCATAATGATGCCTCCTTGCATTCAAGGTTCAGAGTATCTATCTCTGTGATTAAAGGTTTCTCCATTTCTTTGAAAAATCCTGCAAATTTGTAATATTTTTTAAAAATTCAATTATGCTTTGAACAAAGTGTAACGTTTGAACAATTATTGTTTTAAATCTTCTCGTTTAATTTACTTTTTATTTTTACGTAACTAAACATTTTATCATTTTTTATGCGTGAGGAATGTCGGTGAATTCACTAATCTCACGGTTAATGGTACACAAATCATTTACAGAAAGATCATGCAAATTTTTGTGACCGGTAATTCTTGCGTAGGTTCTCAGCTCTGCCAAGGAAACATTTAAGAAGTTGGTAACTCTTTGTGCAGCCGCATCAACTTTTAGTCTTGCACGCAGCTCCTTGTCTTGGGTTGCAACACCTACCGGGCAAGTTCCTGTACCGCAAATACGATATTGTTGGCAAGCAGCTGCGATTAAAGCAGCTGTACCAATGGCAACAGCATCTGCACCCATAGCGATTGCTTTTGCAAAATCACTAGATACACGCAAGCCACCCGTAATAATTAAAGCAATATCTCTTGCACCGACGCTGTCTAAATATTTGCGAGCGCGAGACAAAGCATAAATCGTCGGCACACTTGTGGAGTCACGCAAAAGTTTGGGACTTGCACCAGTTGCACCGCCGCGTCCATCGATAGTGATGAAGTCTGGCTCAGCAAATACGCAGAACTCTAAATCTCTTTCAATACGACCAGCTGCAATCTTAATACCGATAGGTCTGCCATCAGAAAGAGTTCGCAGTTCATCAACCAAAGCTTTTAAATCTTCCTTAGTGTTAATGTCAGGAAATTTTGAAGGACTGTGAATGTCTTCCCCCAAAGCTTTGTTACGAATAGCAGCGATTTCAGGAGTAACCTTTTCTCCAGGCAGGTGACCGCCCATACCAGGCTTTGTGCCTTGCCCGATTTTAATTTCAATAGCATCTGAATTTTGCAAATTTTCTTTGGTTACACTGTATTTGTTGGGAATATATTCAAAAATATATTTTTTAGCAGCAGCTCTTTCTTCAGGAAGAATACCGCCTTCTCCGCTTTCTTCTACACTGCCGGACATAGCCGTAGCCTTGGCAAGAGCTTCTTTAGTTTCTTTAGATAACGCACCAAAGCTCATGTGCGTAACAAAAATTGGATTTTCGGCGATCAAAGGCTTCTTGGCATTTTTACCGATAACCACAGTCGTGATAACTGGTTCTTCATCCAAAAGCGGAGCCGGGTTAAGCTGCGCACCAAGAATGAGAATGTCATCCCAGTTGGGCATTTTCATTTGCGTGCCCATAGCACCAATAATGCTCTTGCCTGTGAGAGCCATCTCGTGAATTTCATCCATATACCTATTGCCCGGGTCAACTCTCAAATAAGCCGGGTCATATGCAAGCTCATTTTTTGCACAATTATTACAAACTGCCTCAACCTTTTGAACTGGTTTATCTTCTTGAGAAGCTTCTTCGATTAAAACAAATTTGCTTTTGTCTTGCTTGCAAACAGGACAAGCCTCTAAATTGTCAAAGCTTCCTTCTACTACTTCATCATAAATATAACCGCAAATGCTGCATTTGTATTTAGCCATTTATTTTTCCTCCATCAAACTCAAGATACGAAAATTATTTTACGAGCCAAAATTCATATGGGTTATTACCCTTTTAATTATAACACTTTCGAATTATTGCGTAAACAATAATCATTATTGATAAAAGCAGCCTAATTTTTTATTATCAACAAATTTTGTTTAAAATAAAAACAAGGAGAGTGATCGCAAACATCTCCTTGTCCTTAACTAATCCGGTATGGCAATAGTAATATAATCATGCTTAACTGCGGGCACAAATTTTTCAAATACATCGCTAACCTTTAAGCGAATGCTTGATGTGTTGATACAGGGATGACAGCCAAAACATACTTGCTTTAATACATCTTCATCAACAACAAGCTGCACCTTAATATCTTTATCATTCATGAGACCCATGACACTGACAGAGCCAGGTGTAATATCCAAGTACTCTTCCATAAATTTTTCGTCGCCAAAGGAAAGCCTCGAACTATTGAGCAATTTCGAGACAACTTTTGTGACGAATCTTTTGCTGCTGGGAATCATCAGTAAATAATATTTACTTTTAGCAGAGTTGCACAAAAATAAATTTTTGCAAATAACAGCAGGTGCCAGCACCTCATCTATGGCTTTACAAGCCTCCATCGTTTCTGCAGCCTCGTGATCGACTCTTTCATATTCAATTCCCAGACTATCGAGCAAATCGTATGTCCTTATTTCTTTTTCTAGTCTTCCCAAAATATTTTCCGGACGTCCCTTGACTAAATGCATCTTGTCCATCTTATTTATTTTTACCCCTCAATCTTTCACGGAAGATTTAATTATTTACATTATAAAAATTATAACATTTTCCAAGCAACGAGTAAACGACGATAAATATCGACGGAAAATTATTATTGTTTTCTTTAAATTATTTTTAATTTTATAATTACAAATTAAATTGCTTGAGACTAAACCTTACTTTTTAATTTTTACTCATTGACGCAAAGATTAAACAATTCCTTGCCTGCTTGAGATTTAAAAATGGTTTTAATTTTAGTTAATTTTTCTTCATCAGGAAACGCTTCGTAACAGTTAACTATTAAGTCTGCTTCCATCAAAAACTGAAGCAATTTATTTTTCGGAGCGTCATAATCATGATGCTTAAGAACAAGTTCAGTAACTACAGGGATATACTCTGGAGAATAATCCGCTAATTCTAAAAATTGACGGACGAGCATAGGGGCAACTTGTTTTTGCAAGGCTTGATTGCATACACCATCAAAATGTTCCTTGCAATATTTAATGGCAATGTCGTGCAAAATTGCGGCGGCTTGTAAGATTTGTAATTCTTGTGCAGAAAGCTTTGCTTTTTCCCCAAGAAGCTTGGCGAGAGCATATACTTTTAAAATATGCTGCGTGCGTCTTGGATGCCCCTCTTCAAAGCAAAGCACTCTAAATAAAAGTTCCGTTTCGTTATTCATAACATTCCTCTTTATTTCAAGTGTTCGTTGTCATCGTACTTTGCATTATTTTCATGAAGAATATCACTTTCGTCGGTGCTTTACTCGTAAAAAGTTTCTTGCGCGTTACTTCTTGACAAAAGCTGCACCCAGTTTCGTTTAGCGTAGAGAAATCTTTCCACCACGATCGTTTGCGTTTCTTCACGAACAATGTAAAAGACAAGATAATTCTTAATGGGTACAATTCTAAATCCATGCTTTGCTAAAACAGAATCGTTAACCACGGGGTATCTTGAGGGATAAGTAGATAAAGAATTAATTGTAGCAAGAATTGCTCCGTATAAATCCTCGGCAGCCTTTCTATTTTGCGACTGGTGAGCTATGTATAAAACAGAAGCTAAAATATCTTGTTCTGCAGTTTTCGTGATAATAATTTTATACATGCTCCAGCACCTGCTTAATATCTTGCATGGCTTCGTTAAAGTCACGTACATCGCCCTTACGTTCATTAGCAAGTCCTTCGTTCAGCAATTCGTACAAGGCAAATTTATTACAAATTCCTTCATATGCCTCAATACTCATAATAACGAGATCACCTTTACCGTTTTTTGTGATATAAATAGGCTCATGAGTTTCATGGCAAATATTAGAAATTTCGTTGTAATTATTTCTTAAATCCGCACTGGGTCTGATATCAAGCATTTTTTGCACCTCCGATATGCAAAAATTATATCATTATTTGCATATATCTTCAAGGAAGCAAATAAAAAGACTGCCACAAAGATTGCGACAGCCTTGTCATTAATTTGCGAATTAAATTACTTCTACCAATTCAATTTTAAAGTTTAGTTCTTTACCTGCCATGGCGTGATTTGCGTCAAAGGTAATGTTTACATCATCTTTGGCAGTAACAGTAACAGGGAAAGGTTGACCATAAGCATTAGTCAAGGTTACTCTTTGGTTTACTTCGAGAGCTTCCGAGCCAGGGAGTTTTTCCATAGGAATAGTAAAGATGAGGGACGGATCAGCTTCGCCATAAGCTTCTGCAGGAAGAAGATGAATATTTTTGATTTCGCCAACCTCCATATCTGCAACAGCTGCATCGAAGCCAGCAATCATCATGCCAGCACCACATTCAAATTCTAAAGGCTCACCCCTATCGTAGGAGGAATCAAATTGAGTACCATCGTTAAAAGTTCCTTGATAGTGGCAACGTAAAGTTTTACCAACATTTTTACCAGTAATCGCCATATTAATTTTCTCCTTCACAAAACGCATTCATCACGTAACATGCAAAACACAAAGCATCCTTTGCTCTTACATCAGATACATCTCTATGCGCTTATCTCAGCACAAATTTTATCAACAATTGATTTTTCTTTTGCAACTTACGTTCTTTCTGCATTTTTAATTATTTAGATCAAAAAATCTGCTCAGCAAATTTTCTCCTCAATTGCTAATTGGTTTAAACTTTTCCTTCATCCATAATGCCAAACTTCTTTTTCCAGTAGCGGCTATAAATTGCTGCCAACGGATTATGACCCAAAAGGCGATCCTTTACAACAAGAGCAGTAACAGGTCCCTCGCAATTTTTATTGAAAACTGTGTCATGTCCAACGCAAAGACCACAGCTGATGAAAAGCTCTGTGCCGATCTCGTTTAAAAATTTCGCTTGGAATTTAGGATTGCACATAGCTTCATGTTCCTTATCCGGATTAACTTGTTTTAATCCCAGTTCCTTTTTGGGGAAAGAACAATTCTTGCAGCAAACACTATAAAATTCAAAGCCTTCTTTTTCGAAATATTTGGCAATAAAACGAGCTTCTTCAGACAAACCGATACAAAAAGCCATACCAAGTTTTTTGTATCCCATCGCACGAGCAAATTCTGCCGTCTCTTGCAAACGACAAATATTGCTGTAAAAAGTTCCTTCGACATAAGCAGCTGCTTCCATAATTTTTAATTCTTCATCTGTATAAGCTGCTTTCACGTCTTCAAGGGGAGTACCAGTACAATTTACCCCCTTAGTATAGCAAGCATGAGTCGGGCAGTTAGCACAATTACATTTCATAATATTATTCCTTTCTATCACGCGTTAAAAAATATAATAATCTCCTTGTAATCAATTCTACTTGAATACGCAACAATTTTCAAGCAAATCTTAAAATAAAACGGACCCCGAAAAAAATTTCAGAGCCCGTTATCATTACGTGTTAAACATTTTACGTAAAACTTTCAGGGTAGGTCAGATGCTGACAAGACAAAGACCTGCTATGAACTTTTTTGCAAATTATTTTACTAAATCGAAACCAGCCTTTAAAGCAGCCTTATTCTTCTCTTCGGTTCCTTTCGGTACGCGATTAAGAACAGCTTGAGTAATAGCTTCTTCAGATACGCAGCCAGTTAAACCAACTACTGCACCAAGAGCAACAATATTTGCGAAAAGAGACTTGCCGCAAACTTCATTAGCAGTGTGAGTAATAGGTAAATCGACTCTTTTGCCGTAATTACCAGGAACTTCTTGAACGAAGAGAGTATCAGTAACTACTAAAGTTTTTTCGTTGCAATCATTGGTAAATTTATCAGCTGCTTCTTGGCTCATAACGAGGAGCAGATCGGGGCGGGTTACACGACTAAAATAAATAGGTTCGTCGGAGATGATTGCTTCTGCTTTAGAAGAACCGCCACGAGCTTCAGGACCATAGGATTGAGATTGAACTGCCAACTTGTCGTCCAGGAGAGCTGCTTCAGCTAAAATAATACCAGCGGTGATCAGGCCTTGACCACCAGTACCAGAAAAACGAAAGCTTTGTTTCATAATTATTTACCCCCCTGTGCACGTTTGATGATTTCATCATATTGCTCGGTGTATTCAGGAACGTCGTTGGTTTCATAAAGAACACCAATGGGGAACTTGCCTTGTGCTTTTGCATCACCAAGCTTTGCTTCATCCATCTTGTTCCAAGCAGCGACCATCACACCATGATCTCTTTGCCAAGCCATCATTTCAGCCGGGCCACCCATTTTGTTTTGACGACCGAAAGAAATCGGGCAAGCAGATACGGCTTCAATAACAGAGAAACCATTATGTGCAATACCTTTAGCAATGCAATCAACAAGAACAGGTACGTGGTAAGTAGTTGCACGAGCTACAAAGGTTGCACCAGCTGCTTTAGCAAGATCTAAAAGATTGAAGCTCGGTTCGATCGTGGAATAAGGCGCGGTTGTAGCCTTGGATCCTCTCGGAGTCATAGGAGAGTATTGACCACCAGTCATACCATAAATGCTGTTGTTGTATACAACGAGAGTCATGTTAATATTACGACGACAAGCATGAATAAAATGGTTACCACCAATTGCCGTGCAGTCACCATCACCAGAACAAACGATTACGTTTAAAGCTGGGTTAGCCATCTTTACGCCAGTTGCAATAGTCAAGGCACGACCATGCAAAGTATTTGCAGTATTGAAGTCAAGGTAGCCGGAGCTACGAGAAGAACAACCAATACCGGAGATTAAAGCAACATCGTCTTTAGCAAGGCCTTGCTTATCAATTGCTTTTACAATAGCGCCAGTAATAACGCCATTACCACAGCCCGGGCACCAAATGTGAGGCAGACGACCCGGACGGAAATATTTTTCAACTAATTTTTCCATTTCGCTCATCAGAAAATTCTCCTCTCATTAAGCCATAGCTTTTTTGATTTCCGCAAGTAACTCTTCAGGAGTTGCAGATTCGTTATCATATTTACCATACAAAGTTACAGGAACCTTACCAGCAACTGCACGTTCAACTTCGATTACGTATTGACCGCAGTTAAGCTCGTGTACGAGGATGCCTTTAACTTTATTAGCGAGAGCTTTCATTTGTTTTTCAGCGAAAGGCCAGATAGTAATAGGACGAACGAAGCCTACCTTGAGACCCTCAGCTCTTGCCATATCAATTGCCTCGTAAGCGGTACGAGCTGCACCACCAAAAGCAACGACTGCAAATTCTGCGTCTTCCATACGATAGTTTTCTACTTCAACAATGTCGTCGAGATTATCTTCGAGTTTAGTGCGCAGACGATCTTGAGCAGATACAGTTGCAGCACCAGTACCCTTGGGGAAACCTGTTTCATCATGAACAAGGCCGGTCATATGCCAACGATAACCAGTTCCAAAGGGTGCCATTGCCGGAACCTTGGAGCCTTCTTCACAACCGTAAGCAAGAAAATCTTCTACGGCACAAGTCGGAACCTTACGTTCAGCTTGAGGAATTTCATCATAGTTATCTGGCAGTTCGATTTTTTCGCGCATATGACCAATTACTTCGTCCATAAGAAGAATAACCGGACAACGATATTTTTCAGAAAGTGCAACTGCACGTAAAGTTAAATCAAAGCATTCGGGAACGCTGGACGGAGAGATGGTAATTAACCAATGGTCACCGTGAGTACCCCAACGAGTTTGCATAACCTCGCCTTGAGCCGGGCTGGTAGGTTGACCGGTAGCCGGGCCCACACGTTGTACGTTAACAATTACACAAGGAATCTCAGCCGAGCAAGCAAGGCCGAGCATTTCTTGTTTCAAAGAGAAGCCAGGACCACTTGTGGCAGTCATAGCCTTTTTACCAGCTAAAGACGCACCAATAACAGTGCCGAGGCCTGCAATTTCATCTTCAGTTTGCATGAACTTGCCACCAACTTGAGGCAGGCGCAGAGCTAATTGTTCTGCGATTTCGGTAGAAGGGGTGATAGGATAGCCGCCGTAAAATTTTACGCCTGCTGCAATAGCACCCTCAACAACCGCTTGGTTACCTTGTAACAAAAGGATTCTTGACATGCGTTCACTCCTCCTTATTTATCTAACAAAATAGCATAGTCGGGGCAACGCATTTCGCATTGTCCACATTTAATACAATTTTCTTCTGCAACTACTTCAACTTTACCAATCTCGTTTACTTTTAAAACTTTTTTGGGACAGAAGTAAGCACAAATACCGCAGCCCTTGCAACGGTTAGTCACTACTTTCAGAGCCATTGAATATCCTCCTTCTAAAGAACAATCTTATTCTTAACTTAAATCTCCCTCATTAACAAACCATATACCATCTTACATAATACATCAAAAATGTAAAAATTGAAAGGATTATAAAAAAATTTTATAATCCTTTCATAAAAAATTTTTTTCAACAGGAAAAACTTGTTTAATTTATCCCCTTGCTGCTAAAATATTTAAAATTTTTTGTAAGTCATCCACTTCGTAAGTTATTTGAAGATTTTTTTTATTTTCTTTATGCTGAGGATTAAACCAACAAGTGTCAATGCCGTAATTAATTCCACCTTGCATATCACTCGTCAAAGAGTCACCAATGATAAGCGCTGTATTCCTGTCAGCAATTCCTTCTGACTTAAAAACATGCTCAAAAAATTCTACGTGAGGTTTTTCTACGCCAAGATCTTCCGAAATATAAACCGCGTCTAAAATTTTTATCAATCCGGATGTTTCGAGTTTGCCAGTCTGAGCTACCTTCGTTCCATTAGTGACACCAATTTGTCGATATTTTCCCTGGCAAGCAGCAAGGACATCCTTTGCGTTTTTCGTAAACACAGGACACTTACCGAGTTCTATTTGGTAATCGTGATCAAACGCGCCCGCCAGAGAAATGTCTAACCCGTATTTAGAGAAAAACTCAATAAACCTTCCGACTAAAATTTCTGGCTTAGTTTTCTCACCTCTTTCCAAAAGCTCCCAATATCTAACATTAATGCTTGAATAATCGGCGAGCATTTCATCAGTGCATACTCCAAGCTTAAATCTTTCAAAGAGTCTCTTAATGGAAATTTTTTCCGAAGCTTTAAAGTCAAGAATAGTTCCGTCTATATCCCACAATAAATATTTGTACACATTCATCACCTTTACTATAATCGGTAAAATTATTATAACAAATCTTTGAAAACAAATAAACATAGATAAATAGTTTGTTTTAATGAGGAAAAAGTGTTACAATTCATCTGAGGGGAAATCTAAATACTTCAGGTGGATTATGAACGGTAAATATTCTTTTTCCAACCCCACCAATAAGAGTGTCTTTCGCGAGGGCATGAAGGATGGTTTTCCTATTGGCATGGGTTATTTTGCGGTTGCCTTTTCCCTTTGTATCATTGTTAATAACGCTGGTCTCACTCCTTTTCAGGGCTTTCTCTCTTCAATTCTTTGTAAAGCGAGCGCAGGTCAATACGCAGGCTATACTGTAATCATTAACAACGAGCCATATATTGAGATGGTTATCATGATGCTTGTTATTAACGCCCGCTATCTTTTAATGGGCTGTGCCGAAAGCAATCGTTTAGCTCCGGATATTCCTTGGCTCATGAGACTTTTTATGGCGGACATGGTCACCGATGAAATTTTTGCGGTTACTATGTCACGACCGGGATTCTTAAATCCATACTATACCTTTGGTGTTGGTCTCGTAGCTGGTCCACTTTGGGCCGTAGGCACTGCCCTCGGAGCGATGGTCGGCAATCTTATGCCAGCGAATATCGTCAGTGCCTTTTCTGTTGCTCTTTACGGAATGTTCCTTGCCGTAATCATCACACCAGCCGGCAAAGATAAAATTATTGCCTGCGTCGTTGGTATTTCTTTTATTGCAAGTTACTTGTGCTCAGTGCTTCCTGTTATCAGCCAAATCTCGGAAGGCATGCGCATCATCATCCTCACCATTATCATTGCAGGCATTGCAGCTATTTTGTATCCTGTGCCAATTGAGGAGGATGAAGCATGAATGAGAAATATATTTATATCTTCGTAATGTGGGCTGCAACATATTTCGTGCGAGTGCTCCCTTTCACTTTACTAAGAAAACCCATCAAGAATCAATTTTTCCAAAGTTTTTTACATTACGTTCCCTACGTAACACTGGCAGTAATGACGTTTCCCGCTATAATCAAAGGAACTCAAAGCATTTATTCAGGTTCTTTGGCTTTTGTAGTTGGTATTATACTTTCTTTAAAAGGCTTCAGCCTTTTCAACGTAGCAATTGCTTGCTGCGTTAGTGTATTTATATTGGAAATGTTTATTTAATAAGGAGGTTTATTGTCATGAACTTTTTAGAATTGGCTGCTAAAAGATACGCATGCAAAAATTACAGTGATAAACCGGTAGAAAAAGAAAAGCTTGACGCTATCTTAGAAGCTGGCAGACTTGCTCCTACGGCAAAAAATTTTCAAGAACAACGCATTTATGTTGTGCAATCTGCCGAGGCACTTGCGAAGATCGATGCAGAAACTCCCTGTCGCTATGGTGCTTCTACTGTAATAGTTGTAGCCTTCGACAAAAATAATATGTTCACCTATCCTGGTGATCAATATACCTCTGGCAAAGAAGACGCAACCATCGTTGCAACCCATATGATGCTTGCAGCAGCAAGTCTTGACGTTGACAATTGCTGGGTAAACCGTTTTAATCCTGATGTTTTGGCAGCTTCCTTGGGTCTTCCGAAAAACGAAGAAATTGTTATGTTCTTAGACCTTGGTTACGCAAAAGAAGGCGTTGGACCTCTTGGCAATCACTTTAGCCGCAAGCCTTTAGAGGAAACCGTCACCTATCTTTAATAATTACTGATTTGCAAAACAAACTAACGATTGCGAAATTTTTTTTCGACTCAACATTTTACTGCGAGGGGAAAAATGAACAAAGAACTAAAACTTTTTAACTTAATGCTATCACATGATGGAGGCAACTCTCATCGCATTCAACACTTTTTAAAAGTACACGGCTTTGCAATTAAAATTGCCGAAGAAGAAAAAGTCGGAGAAGAGTTAATGGAAATCATCCGTGCAGTCACCTTAGTTCACGATGTCGGCATTAAAATCGCCGATGAAAAATATGGGAAACACTTTGGTCCCTTGCAAGAAAAAGAAGGTTGGCCAGTTGCTGAGGCTATGTGCTTAGAAGCAGGATACAGCGAGGCAGTTGCTAAACGCGTCGGCTATTTGGTTGGACATCACCACACGTATACAAACATCGACGGGTTAGATTACCAAATCCTTGTGGAAGCAGATTTCCTCGTCAACATGCACGAGGATCAAGAACGCCAAAAGGCAATCATCAATGTTTATGAAAAAATTTTCAAGACAAAAACCGGTAAGCACATCTTAAAAACCATGTTTGCTTTAGAGGTAGAGTAAATGAGTTATTCTATTCGCATTGCTACGCCGGATGATGCCGAGCCCCTACTTAATATCTATGCTCCTTACATCAAAGAAACTGCAATTACCATGGAATATGTTGTTCCCTCAGTCGAAGAATTTCGCGGACGTATCGAAAATACTTTGAAAAATTATCCCTACTTAGTTTTAGAAAATGACGGAGAAATATTAGGCTATGCTTATGCATCAAAGTTTCATCCGCGAGCAGCTTTTGCCTTGGCAACGGAGTCTTCCATCTATTTGCGCACGGATGCCAAGGGTCACGGTTATGGCAAAGCCTTGTACGCCAAGCTTGAAGAATATTTAATCAAGCAAAACGTTCTCGACATTAACGCCTGTATCGCTTATGCAAAGCCTGATAATACACATTTGACTAATGCAAGCATTGCCTTCCACGAAAAAATTGGCTACAAGCTCTGCTGTCATTTTCACGACATCGGTTTTAAATTTAAAGAGTGGTACGATTTGGTTTGGATGGAAAAAAAACTAGGCGAGCATACAAGCGAAGCAAAAACCTTCATTCCTTTTCCAGAAATTATTAAATAAAAAGAGCGCTGATACCTTGAGCGAAAAGTCTTGAGTATCAGCGCTTATTTTTTTGTCAATTTATTTTTGATTAAATTCTTCTTGCTCTGGCTCAAACACTTCCATATTAGCGGGAAGAATCAAGTTGAGAATCATTGCGATTACAAATACAACAGCCACACAATTTTCGGCGAAAACATTTTTTACCATTTGCGGGAAAAGATTGAAAATCTCCGGCATGGAAGTAAAGCCCAAGCCAATTGCTAAAGATAAGGCAGAAATTGTCATATTACGCTGCGTGTATCCACATTTACTCATCATCTGAAAGCCTGAGATAACAATGGAGCCAAACATCATGATTGTGCAACCACCAAGAACTGCTTCAGGAAGAGTTGCGAGCAATGCGCCAAAAATTGGGAATACACCAGCCGCAATCATAATCAAAGCTCCAGTAGCGATTGCAAAACGATTGACTACGTGAGTCATAGCAACGAGACCGACGTTTTGACTAAAAGAAGTGATGGGCAAGCAACCAAATATAGAAGAGAAAACAGAGAGAAAACCATCTACGGCGATAGAACCAGATAGTTCTTTTTGCGTTACGTCCCGATTCAAACCGCTTGCTGCAACAGCCGACGTGTCACCAACAGTTTCCGTTGCAGATACAAAGAAAATTAAAGTCATCGCAATAATTGCGCTAGGATTAAATTCAGGTGTAAAAGGAAGAATTTGTGGGAGTGCGATGAGAGGAACCTCTTTAACGTGATTAAAATCTGCAACGCCCATAAAAACAGCTACGATAAAACCGACAACTAAAGCAACTAAAACGGAAAGCTGTTTATAAAAGCCCTTCGCGAAAATATTAAAGAGAATACAAGTTAAAAGAGTAATCGTACCGAGAATCCAATTGGTAACAGAACCAAAGTCCTGAACTCCAAACCCACCACCAAATGATGCAGCACCCACGCCTAACAAGGAAAAACCAATGGCAGTTACGACACATGCAGAAACAATGGGCGTAATAAATTTTAACCAATATTTTGCGCACAAACCTAAAAGACCTTCAATGATACCGCCTACTAAAACAGCGCCAACAAGTGCTTCGTAACCATAGGTTGCACCGATAAAGCTAGAAATTGAAACGAACGTAAAGCTAATTCCCATAACAATAGGAAGACCAGAACCGATTCGCCAAATAGGATAGAGCTGAATCAAGGTACCGATACCAGCTACGATCATAGAAATTTGAATGAGTGCAGCAATTTGATTTTGCTCAAGCTTAGAGGCCCCGCCCACGAGAATAATCGGAGCAATATTTGCCACGAACATTGCCAAAATATGTTGCAAGCCGAAAGGAATTGCCTTGTCAATAGGAACCTTGCCGTCTAATTGGTATATAACGTCATTTCTTTTATTTTCGCCATTCATTTGTTTACCTTGTATCAGTCCTGCTTGCGTAATACAATAGAACCAGTTGTCCAATCCATACTGTCAACAATGACCAAAGATTCTAATTGATACCCAAGATTACGAATAAATTTACCGCCAGGTTGGAAGCCTTTTTCGATAGCGATGCCGATTCCTTCCACACGACCGCCTGCTTGATTTACGATGGAAATTAAACCTTGGAGCGCAGCTCCATTAGCCAGGAAGTCGTCAATGATGAGAACGCGGTCGTCTTCACCTAAAAATTTTTTGGAAACAATAACCTGATTCGTTTCTTTGTGAGTAAAAGATTCGACTTCGGTGATATACATATCACCATCTATATTGATGCTTTTCGATTTTTTTGCAAAAACTACAGGGCAATGAAGTTTTTGAGCTGTAATACAAGCCATCCCAATACCAGATGCCTCAATAGTCAAAACTTTATTAATTTTTTTACCGGAAAAACGTCTTACCCATTCGTCTGCCATTTCTCCGAACAATTCGACATCACATTGGTGATTCAGAAAGCTGTCAACCTTGAGAACATTACCTTCTTTAACAACGCCATCTTTTAAGACACGTTCTTCTAATACATTCATGTTTTCGCCTCCGAATTAATTTTAAAAAATCTTATCGATATTTTAGCAAATTGATTTTCAGATTACAAGAAAAACTGTAAAAAAGTAGTAAAATCACGCAATTTCTTTTGCAGAAAAAGCAAATTCATAGTATGATTAGTTAT
>JAUNIS010000040.1 GCA_030523325.1 Phascolarctobacterium sp. | reverse complement strand
TCTAAAAAAATTTACTAAACATTTTAAAAATGTCCTTGACAAAGGGTACAGTTCAATTGCTCATGATTATAACTATTCGTCGTAAATCAACAGCTTGCAAATGAAATCTACAGATTCACTATTTTGGTTTAATCAATAGAATTTATGCAACAAATTCAATCTTCGCTCAGCACTTAACAAACATAACTATGAACTCTTTAAAACGCATACAGAGGAAATTATATTTAAAGCGCGGGATTTTGCCTTAGCAAAATCCGTCCTCAATTGCTCATTGCTCTTTGCTAATTACTAATTCTTTTATCGTCTAACAAAAAGTTATAAACTACCCTCTAAGACTTTAGCGATAACTTCTGCGACCGCATCATCGTCGTTAGTACGAGTCGTTACGTATTTAGCACTTTTTTTGACAATATCTTTAGCATTAGCGACAGCAACGCCGACTCCTGCATTAGCGATCATGGGAATATCGTTGTTAGAATCTCCCATGCAGAGAATTTCTTCAGGTTTTACGCCATAACTAGCTGCAACCGATTTAACTGCTTCCCATTTGTTAACGCCTGGCTCCATGAGTTCAAGAAAATTCGTCTTGGAACTCGTAACATCAAGAAGTCCAGCAAAATCTCGTTCAAATTCACGCCAACGTTGTTCAAAAACGTCTCCTTCAAGAACGAGAAGCATTTTGTAAGGGGCTTCCTTCGCTTGATAAAAGTCTTTGCCAATGGCTTTGATAGGCGTACCAATAATTTTGCTATAAGCCACGCTATAGGAAGTAATTTTTTCTACAAGAATCTCGTCACTGCCAGAATAGAACTGCACATAATAACCATTTTGCTTACAATAATCGAGAACCTTTTGAGCAGTTGTAATTTTCATTTTATGTTCGTAATATACTTTGCCGCTCATAGAACCCTTGACAAGAGCTCCGTTATAAGTAATCATAGGAACGTCTAGGCCCAAGTCCTGTGCATAAGGAACTGCTCCTTTGTACAAGCGACCAGTAGCAAGAAGAAATATTTTACCGGCAGCAATTGCTTTTTTAATGGCAGTTTTATTTGTTTCAGAAATTTTATGCTCGCTATTGAGCAAAGTATCATCCATATCGGATGCAACAAGTTTTATTGTCATTGCTTAACCTTCTCTAGAAATAATTTGATCAATGTAAATTGATAAAAAAGGTAAAACTACAAGTACGACAAAGACACTCATAGGTGTAATTTCGTAAGTCCAACCTGGAAAAGCTCGTGTAGTCATGAGTACCGCCTCGTGACAAAAAGCAGCCATGCAAAGCCAGGATTCTAAAAGGCGAATAATTTTAAAACCTTCTCTTGAAGAAAGTATGGGACCTTGCACAACCTTGCCAAGCACACAAAGCCCAAGATAAGTGATGAAGCCAACAAAGAAGGAGCCCGCAAATAAACCACCCAAGGTTACGACATCGATAACATTTGTAATATAAACAATAACGAAAAAGAGCACGCTCAGCGTAATCCACAAAGTAAGGAAATTAAATATTTTTTCTTTCATAAAACACCTCGGATTTTTATTATAACATAAATCACCAAAGATAAGAATAAAATAATCCCAGATTCTCGCTAGTTTGTAATTTTGTAATACTGATAACAGTTTAAAATTACGTATTTTGAGCTCTCAAGCGGCTTTCGCTTCCCAATTCAAAGAATTTACAAAAATTATTTTCATCTTTTCCAAAAAAACACAAAAATAACATTGACATCCTTTAAGAATGTTGTATAATACACTTGAAAATTCAGCGTAGCCGTTTTTTCGGACCGTGAGAAAGGAGACAATTTAATATGAAACGAAGCGAAAAATTCCGCCAAGCCAACCGGGAGGCCAAAGCTACTGTAATGGCAACGATAGCGGTAATCGTATTTTGGACTGTAGCTGGTTTTGGTCTTGCCAACTGTGAAATGCAAATCCTTCACACTCCTATCTGGATCTGGATGGGTTGTGTAGGCTCCTGGCTTTTTGCCTGCCTTGTTGCTATTTATCTTGCAAACAATGTCTGCAAAGACATTAATTTTGATGACGAGGACGAGGAGGATTAAACATGGAATTCGGTAAGATTGCTAACCTGTGGCCCCTGCTCTTATTCTTGCTCTGCATGATGGGTGCATCTATGTGGGCTCGTAAAGGCTTGTCCAAAGACAAAGGCTTTGTAAACAATTACTACATCGGTGGTCGTGACCTGGGCGGTTTTGTTCTGGCCATGACGACGGTTGCTACTTACTCTAGTGTATCCACATTCGTTGGTGGTCCTGGCGTAGCTTGGTCCATCGGATATGGCTGGCTTTATATGGCAATTGTCCAGATTGTAGTTATTTTTTTGGTCTTGGGCGTGTTCGGTAAAAAAATTGCCCTCGTTAGCCGTAAAATTGATGCGGTAACTATCATCGATATTATTCGTAGTCGTTATCAAAGCGATACCCTCGCCAACCTCTCTGCTTTTGTAATCGTCCTGTTCTTCTGCTCTACTATGGTAGCACAATTCGTTGGTGGTGCAAAACTATTCGAAGCAGTTACCGGACTTTCTTATACCGTTGGTCTGACACTATTTGGTGTAATCGTCGTATTTTATACAGCTATCGGCGGTTTTAAAGGTGTAGCCATTACTGACGCACTGTGCGCGGTCGCAATGTTTGTTGGTCTCGGCATCCTCTTCTCTTCTATTTTAAATAAAGCTGGCGGTTATGAAGCAATTATGCAAAATTTAGCCACCAATCATCCTGATATGCTCGAGCCACTCTCTCGTGGCAAAATGCCGGTCAGCCTCTATATCAGCCAATGGCTGCTTGTAGGCGTCTGCACACTCTCTCTGCCACAATCCGTAGTTCGTTGCATTTCTTCTAAAGACAGCCAATCCATCAAACGTGCTATGGTTGTTGGTACCTTTGTAATTGGTCTCATGACCTTGCTGGCAACTTGGATTGGTGTTATCTCCAAGGGCGTCCTCACTGGTCCCATCACCCAATATGGAACAGCGGACAACATTACTCCTAAGACAATCGTAAGCTGTATGAGTCCTTTCTGGGCAGGTGTAACAATCCTTGGACCTGTAGGTGCAACTATCTCCACTATCGATAGCTTGCTCCTTTCCGCTTCTAGTTCTCTGATTAAAGATATCTACATGCATAGATGTGCTAAAAAAGGTGAAACATTAAGCGAAAGCACTATCAAAAAACTTTCCATGGGTTGCACCTTTGTACTCGGCGCTTTAGTATTTGCGATTAGCTTGAATCCTCCATCCTTAATTTGGCAAATCAATATGTTTGCATTCGGTGGTTTGGAAACAGCTTTCTTCTGGGTATTAATCTTCGGTCTGTTCTGGCATAAAGCTAACAAGACCGGTGCCCTTTGGGCAATGGCTGGCGGTGTTGCAATTTATTGCATTACTTTGGCTCTGAAGATTAGATTCATGAACATTCACCAAATTCTTTTCGGTGTTGTTTTCTCCGGCATTCTCTTCCTTATTGGCAACAAGATGGGCAAGGATCAGGATGAAAGTGTTCTGAGAATTTTCTTCCCAGAAAAATACGAAGAGTAATGGTTCACAAAAATATTTTAATCCCTGCTAGATTTTTCCGGCAGGGATTTTTCTTTTGAGGCGTAGAACTTCATCGTTAAGGTAGAGCAAAATATAGCTAATGTTTTAAATAGAAGTTACAAATTTTTCATTCAGTAAGCTCGTTACTAATCTTCTATGACCATTTTCATTTCGCAAATTTAAAAAATTTTTCCATCTGCGAAACGCGACTTTTTCACGCAAGCACAAACCCAAAATTATTTAATTCTCATGTTTTTAAAATTCAGCACGTCATTTTTATAGCATAAAAATTAAAAATTTAAAATTTTATGCTGTGCAGAGCATAAAATTGAAAAAAACAAAATCACAAATCACGTTTTATTGCATCGCTTATGCTTATTTTTGGCTGATAGTGTTGGTAGCGGCTTATCCTACAACAATATTACAAATACTTTAATTAGCAATAAGCTGCTAAATTTTGACAAAGGTAAGCCTAGCGTACATACTGTGCAAGATTATGTTCATGCTTTAACAGAAGCTTTTTTCTACTACGAAGCCAATCGTTATGATATCAAAGGCAAAAAACTTTTAACTACCGGCAGCAAATTTTACATTGTGGACCCAGGCCTAAGAACTTTTCTATTAGGTAATAGCAGTAAAGATAGCGGACATGTGCTGGAAAATATCGTTTACATGGAATTGTTAAGACGCGGTCTCGACGTAACTGTCGGCAAGCTCGGTGAAAAGGAAGTTGATTTTAGGGCCGTAGACAATGAGAAAACTATTTATTAACAAGTAGCGGAAACAATTAAAAATGAAGAAACTCGTCAAAGAGAATTCGCACCCTACAAAGCAATTAAAGATAATTATCGCAAAATTGTCCTCTCCGAAGATCGTAACATCGTCGGACAAGACGGTTTTGAAGTGATTAACATTATCGATTGGTTGCTAGAGTGAGTGATTTAACACAAACGGACCTAGTGAAACCGAAAGTAACACTAGGTCCATTTCATTAGGGCGATTTCTCAACATCGCCTTTTCATTTTATTTTTGTCCGTAGTAAGCGTTGGGTCCGTGCTTACGTTGATAATGTTTGTTTAAAACATATTGTGGCATGCTTGCATTAGGATTAAGCGCAAGGGTAAGCTGAGCCATCTTAGCAACCTCTTCTAGAACGACAGCGTGATAAACAGCTTTGTCCGGGCTCGTGCCCCAAGTAAAAGGTCCATGATTTTGTACGACGACACCAGGAACACTTAAAGAATCGATTCTTCTTCGTTTAATTTCTTCAACTATTACCTTGCCCGTGTTTAATTCGTAGGCTTCTTTTACTTCGTCTTCTGTCAGGCTACGAGTACAAGGCACGGGACCGTAGAAATAATCTGCATGAGTTGTACCAAGTGCAGGAATATCCATAGCAGCCTGCGCGAATGCTACAGCGTAAGTTGAATGCGTATGAACCACGCCACCTATTTCAGGAAGCTGTCGATAAAGCTCTAAGTGAGTCGGCGTATCAGAAGATGGTTTGTATTTACCTTCGACTTTTTCGCCGGTAAAAAGATCTACAACGACCATATCCTCAGGTTGCATGCCGTCATAATCTACTCCACTTGGTTTGATGACAACGAGATTTTTCTCTCGGTCAATACCACTGACATTTCCCCAGGTGTAGAGAACGACTCCCCTACGCACTAGCTCAAGATTGGCCTCGCAAACTTGTTTTTTAAGTTCTTCTAACATAAATCTTTCCTTTAAGCCTTACATTTATTAACTAAAACACGTATGCTTTGCGCAATACCTTCGGTATCCAAGCCGTAATAAGCAAGCACATCCTTTTGACCGCCAGAGATAACAGGAGCATCGGGCAGGCACAAGCATTTCATTAACTTAGGATTATGTTCGGCAAGAGTTTGGGCAACAAGACTGCCGAGACCACCTTCTTTAGCATGCTCTTCCACAGTAACCACGCAAACCGCCTTAGCTGCAAATTTTAAAATTGCTTCCGTATCAAGAGGCTTTAATGCATAAATATCTAAGAGCTCGACCTTGAGTCCATCAGCCAAAAGTTTTTCTGCTGCGTCAAGTGATGGCTTTACCATTTCTCCACAGGCGATGATAAGCACGTCAGTTGCATCGTCATCAGAAGTGAGTACAGGAATTGCTTTATTTAGTGCAAAATTATCCAAGCAAGCTGCTTTGTCATCCACATAAACATCGGGAACACCGCCGCGACCTACACGAATGTAAGCAGGCTCATTATCATTCAGTAATGCTTCAACTAAGCATCTAGTTTGAGCCGCGTCGCTGGGTACATAAACGCGCAGTCCTGGTAAGCTCGTCATACAAGCAAAATCGTTAGGACTATGATGAGTTAAACCTAAAGCACCATAACTAATGCCACCGGAAATGCCCACGCATTTAACATTAGTATGACTGTAGGCTACATCAACCTTAATTTGTTCCATGCTACGGCTAGCAATAAAGCTTGCAGGAGAAAAAGCAAAGCATTGCTTACCACAAGATGCAAGACCTGCCGAGATAGAAATTAAATTCTGTTCAGCAATGCCAACTTCCACGAATTGTTGTGGAAAATTTTCAGCAAAGGCACCCATGCCTGCGCTACCACGACTGTCAGAACACA
This sequence comes from Phascolarctobacterium sp., assembly GCA_030523325.1. Classification (GTDB taxonomy): domain Bacteria; phylum Bacillota; class Negativicutes; order Acidaminococcales; family Acidaminococcaceae; genus Phascolarctobacterium_A. Next base: position 10,664 of record JAUNIS010000040.1, on the reverse strand, counting down.
GAGCAAGCAAATTCTTATTCTTGGCAGCATTTTCCATGAGCACTTGGCACATCATTTCTTTACACGCCTTACCCATTTACTTCACCTGCTTTCAAATAGGATTTAATTGCAGCATATTCTTCAGCATTAGGCAGATGATGATGCCAGCTAGCTTTATTTTCCATCAAAGGACCACCACCAAAGCCTTTGATTGTATGAGCGATAATGATGGTGGGCTTACCTGCTTCGTCAGGAACAATTGCTTTATCCAAGGCCTCGCAAATCGCTTGCATATCGTTAGCATTTTCCAAATCAATAACACGCCAACCAAAAGCTTCATATTTGGCTTGCAAATCGCCATGAGCCATAACTGTCTCTGTGGGACCGGAGATTTGCAAATTATTGCGATCCAAAATGCCGATTAAATTGCCTAGCTTGTAATGAGCTGCTGCAATAGCTGCCTCCCAAACGGAACCCTCGTCCGTTTCTCCATCACCCATAACAACATAAGTGTGATAATTTTTGCCGTCCATTTTACCAGCTAAAGCCATACCAGTTGCTACTGCAAGTCCATGGCCAAGGCTACCAGTATTCATTTCAATACCAGGAACCTTGTTGTTAGGATGACCAATGTAGGGGCTGCCAAGTCCTTGATAAGTTTTCAGACTTTCGCTAGTGATATAACCTTGATCAGCTAAAATTGCATAAAGAGTTTCCACGCAGTGACCCTTACTTAAAACAAAGCGATCACGGTCGGGATCCTTCTGCATATCAGGAGACATATTTAAATAATGATAATAAATCGCTGTGAGAAAATCTGCTTCACTAAAGTCGCCACCAATATGACCTGCTCCCCCATCACGAATGATGTCGAGAACATGCTGGCGAATTTTATTGGCCTTTACTTGTAAAGCAGCCACAGGTAAATTGTATTGATTCATTTTTATTCTTCCTTATCAATCTCTGCTTCTTCAATAAGCCATGCTTTTTCAGACGGGAAATTAATGTAAACCTTGCCAGCCATTTCTTTCTTGCCAGGATCAAAAATATCCACTATCCATTCAAGACCAGCGGTATCCTTTACGAAATAACGTAATTTTTCACCCAAGAACATCTTGTCAGTGATTTCGCCTGCAATATTAACGACACCATCGACAGGCTCAGTAGCAAGATGCAAGCATTCTGGTCGAACGGAAAGTACGCAGCCTTGACCAACAGGAACATCCTTGTAAACCTTTATGGATCCTTCTAAATATTTAACTATGTTGGAACCATCGCCAGTTACTTTGAGCAAATTAGTGGTACCAATGAAATCAGCTACGAAAGTTGTTTTAGGATTAAAGTAAATTTCATGAGCAGTACCAATTTGGTGAATGACACCCTTACGCATAACCACAATCATATCGGACATAGAGAGTGCTTCGCTTTGGTCGTGAGTTACGTAAATAGTCGTAAGACCCATTTTTTGTTGAATTTGGCGCAGCTCTACACGTACGGATTCACGCAATTTAGCATCTAGGTTAGAAAGAGGTTCGTCAAGCAGCAATGCTTCAGGATTCATAACGAGAGCTCTTGCTACGGCAACACGTTGTTGTTGACCGCCGGACATTTGGTTAGGATAACGATTTTCCATGCCTTGTAATTGCATCAATTCCAAAGCCTCAGTAACGCGTTTTTTAATTTCGTCCTTGCCTACGCCCTTAACGTTCAAGCCATAGCTAACGTTCTCGTATACGCTCATATGCGGGAAAAGTGCATATTCTTGGAATACCATGGCAGTATTACGACCATAAGGGGGAATCCTTTCAATGTTACGACCGTTCAAAAGAATTTGTCCCTCATCAGGTTCGTAGAAGCCGGCAATCATTCTCAAAAGCGTTGTTTTGCCGCAACCAGAAGGTCCTAAGAAGGTTACAAACGCGCCTTTAGGAATATTCATATTGACATTTTTGATAACATGGCTATTACCAAAATATTTATTAATATCTTTTAACTCTAATACATATTCAGACATAGTTACCTCCAAAATTACAAATCAAAGATGTTAATTTGATCTCTAAGAATAAGCTTAACAATACCAAAAGTAATTAAAATGGTCAGCACCATACCTACAGCAGTGGCAGATGCAGTTGCTAAGAAGCCATGATCTGACAAGCTCATGATATTAATGGATGCCAAATTCCATTCTGGAGAAATCAAGAAGATTACCGTACTTAAGGTATTCATGGATTTCATAAAGGAATAAACAAAGCTTACAGAAAGAGAATTTTTCAACATAGGAAGGATAACTTTTCTAAAAGTAGTAAAGCTATTTGCACCTAAGTTAGTGCTGGCTTGTTCTAGGGATTTTTCGATTTGCTTTAAGCCTGCAACTGCTTGGCGATAACCTACAGGTAATTGACGAAGCGTCATACCAAGAATAATAATCCATAGCGTACCAGTCATTGCCAAAGGCCCATCATTGAAGGCAAGGATTAAAGCCATACCAATAAACGTACCTGGCAAGGATACTGGTAGCATAGCTAAGAAGTCCATGAGCACACGCCCCGGGAATTGTTTACGAATAGTAAGGAACGCAAGTGCAATACCAAAAATCGTTGTGATGGATGCAGTGGACATAGCAGCAACCCAAGAGTTTTTCATTACTGCGGATTGCATTACACCTTCGATGAAATGCTTCATGGTGAAAGTAAAATCATAACCAAAGGCTTCGGTAAATGCGAACAAGCAAACTACTCCAAGAATCAAGATTATCGTACTGCATAAGAACAAGCAGAAAGCAAACATTGCCCAGGTTGCAGCAGGTCCAGCAGTTACACGAATGAGACCTGCAACAGGTTTACCAGTTACAGTAACGTAGGAATGTTTTTCCAAGTAGTATCTTTGTACGAAGAATACTAAAATCGTAGGCACAACCAAGAATACGGAGAGTGTTGCACCCATAGGCAGGTTCCAAGCACCAACTACTTGAGTATAAGCTTCAGTTGCCAGCACGTGGTAATTGCCGCCAACCAGCATGGGGTTACCAAAATCGGCCAAGCTGTTAATACCTACAAGTAAGAAGGCAGATGCAAGACCAGGAGTTGCCAGTTTAAGAGTAACGGTGCGGAAAAGATACCAACCTTTTGCGCCCAAGTTTTGAGCAGCAAGCTCCAGGTTAGGGCTGATAGATTTCAAAACGCCGGAAATGGTAATATATGCTAGCGGGAAGAAAGCTATAGTTTGAACAACCCACAAACCGAACGCACCATATAAATCCACCTTTAAGTGGAGAATATTCCAAGTAATAAAACCTCTTCGACCAAAAAGCATAATAAATGCCAAGCCAGTTACTACACTGGGAGCCATAGTCGGCAGCAGAGCAACGACTTGGAAAAATCTTTTGCATGGCATGTTAGTATAGTTGATTGCGTAAGCATAAATAAAGCCGAAGATAATTGCAGTAGTGGTAGCCGCTAAGGACGAAAACAGAGTGTTCCTAAAAGCTTCCACAAATTCCTTGCCAGTTATCGCTAATTGCCAATCCTCAGCGGATGGAATGAATAACAGCTTAACAAAAGGATAAATAATAAATAAGCCAAATAAGGCAAATACAACTAAGATGCTGATCAAGAGAGGCGGTTCACGTAAGAGTACCTTTAACTCACTACGCCAACCGGTTTGCTCACGTCCAGCTGTGGTTTTCTCGCTCATAGGACGACCCCCATTTAAAAAATTTTATTGAGATACGAGAGAAGAAATAAAAACTGCTTACCTCCGCCGTAACAAAGGTAAGCAGATAAGCACGTCGTTACAACGACAAGATTAATACAGGTTGTAAATTATTTGAAGAATTTGTCGGTCAGCTCTTTCTTCACAGAAGCAGCTTTAGCAAAATCATAAGCTTTGAAGAGGTTAAGTTCTTTCAAAGGTTTTTGACCAGCCGGTGCAGCAACTTCCGGATTGCAAGCGATTGCGTTGGTGGATTTAGAAATGATTTCACCAGCTTCTTTGGTCAAGCAGAAATCGATGAATGCTTTTGCAACTTCATCGTTAGCTTTGTTGTTCATCTTGGAAACAGGAACTACAGACCAACCAGCATTCGGATAAATGGTGGAAATAATCTTTTGACCTTTGTTAGAAGCCAAGGTTTGGTCAGCAACAAAGTTAACAGTGATCAAATATTCACCAGCTGCGCATTTTTGAGCCGGAGTATAACCAGAAGGAGTGAATTGAGCTACGTTAGCTTTGAATTTGCCAAGGAAGTCCCAAGCCTTGTCACCCATGGATTGCTCGATGGAGCTCAAGAAGGTGAAGCCCGTACCAGATTTTCTCGGATCAGGAGTAATGATTTCGCCTTTGAAAGCAGGATTGAGCAAGTCTTCCAGTTTGGTAGGTGCTTTGATGCCTTTGGGTTCAAATTCTTTTTTGAAACGGCCTTCATTGTAGCCAATTGCCAAGGTTTCAAGATACAGACCGTGCCAGTAGCTGTCTTTGTCACGATATTCAGCAGGAATCATGTTAGCATTCTTAGAAGCATAAGGCATGGTGATGCCATCAGCTTTCATCTTAGCATGACCGTCAGAGGTGCCGCCCAGCCATACGTCAGCCTTCGGAGCAGCTTTTTCAGCGGTCATACGAGCAATTGCTTCACCAGTCGGCAGACGAATAAAGCTTACTTCAGCACCAGTTTTTTTCTTGAAAAGCTCGCTCAAGCCTTTTGCAGTATCTTCATGGAAGGATACATACATAACTAATTTTTTGCCTTTAAGGGATTGGTTAGCGTCAGCAGCTTTTTTGTCAGCAGGTTTTGCATCTCCACCACCACAACCAGCGGCAAATGCCATTAAACCGAGCATAGCAGCTGCAGCTAAACCTTTTTTAGAGAATTTCATGATAGACACACTCCTTTTTTATAAATAATTATTAACTCGCTATGTACATATGCGAGAAAAATACAAGACTAGAATAGATAATCTACTAATGATTAGTAAAACACTTCCGTTGCGCCTCAAAAACTACATACCTGCTAAAATTTTTTCAATTTCAACAGCTACTCCGTCTTCATCGTTGGACAAAGTGATAAGCCTTGCAACCTTCTTAACATCTTCTTGAGCATTGGCTACTGCTACACCAATGCCAGCATTCTCAACCATAGTGATATCATTGCCAGAATCACCAAAACACATAATCTCCTCAGGCTTGATACCATAACCCTTGGCTATTGCTTTTATTGACTCCCACTTATTAATGCCTGGTTCCATCAATTCGATATAAATTCCACTGGAGGTAGTGACATCTAGGCAATCTTTAAACTTTTCCGATATCTCCTTAAATACAGATGGAAGCTCTTCACGTTCCACAGCCAAAAGCATTTTATATGGTGGTTCCTTAGCAACGAATAAGTCGTCTCCTATTGCTTTTACAGGCACGCCAATAATTTCGCTATATGTAAGACCATATTTATCATCCTTTTGAGTGAACACGTCATCACCCGTATAATAGTGCAAGTGATAACCCCTTTTTTTCACGTAATCCAAAACCTTTTGAGCAGTTTCGATTTTTATTCTATGTTCGTAAAGAATTTTTTTACTAATGGCAGTTTTTACTAAGGCTCCATTATAAGTAGCCATAGGAATGTCTAGGTTTAGTTCCTCTGCAAAGCGACAGGCTCCAACATACATGCGACCAGTTGCAATAACAAATATTTTACCAGCATCAACAACATTTTTTATAGCCGCCTTATTTCTCGCAGAAACACTTCTATTACTATTCAATAAAGTTCCGTCTAAGTCGGAAGCAAAAAGTTTAATCGTCATAACTATCCCGTGATATAATTTGCATATCTTTTACTTCTTTTACATAAATTTTACATAATTATTATAGCATAATACTGAATAATAGTCTACGAATTACAAATTGTGATTTACCTCTTTAGTTAAACACCAATTTTGAATTTTTATATGGAATTTTCAAACTTTTTGTCTTTATCGAAAATATTTGCAAAAAATTTTTATAAACACTATTGCAATATTTTTGAATTACTGTATAATATGTGTAGATAAAAAATATAATTTGAGATTTGCGGATTTTTGTTAGTACTTCAACCGTAAAAAATATTTTTCATCATAAATCAAAAGTTAATTATTCCACAATTCAGCATAACTACTTTTCGACAAGTTTTATTTCAGAAAGGATCCGACATGAAATACTTCAATAAACTTCGTTGGGTATCTAAAAATGAATCCTTGGTTATAGACCCTGAATGCAGACGCATCATCCACAATGCAGCCCTCGAGGCTGCTGTAGTAGGTGCAGGACTTGCCCAAGTTCCTGCTGCCGATCATATTATTATCAGCGCTCTCCAGGTTAACATGGTAAAAGATCTTGCCAAAGCTCAGGGACGCACAATTTCTGAGGGAGCCATCAAAGGCTTGATGGTAAGTTTCGCAGCAACATATGTAGGACGCGGGACATCTAAATTTCTACTTGGTTGGATTCCAATTTTCGGAAATGTTATCAATGCAACTACTGCAGCTACAATAACAGAAGCTTTTGGCTGGGCTGTTTTAAGAACAATGCAAAAAAACGACTTTGATTTACAATCAGCTTAACAGGAGGAAAGGCAATGCAAAAGAACTCTAAATATTATTTTGAATTAGGGAAAAAATATGAAGAAGGTAATGGTGTTCCTCAAGACAAGGGTTATGCTAATTATTGTTACAGAAAGGCAAAGGAAATGGCAGAAAAAGAAAGAGTTCAAGCAGAAAACGCTGTTATTATCAGTGAGGAAGCTAAAGAAACAAAAGACACTCCCCTCACCGGTCAAGAAGAAAAGTATGCTAAAGAATATAGTGACGACAAATTCAAAGCAAAAACTTCAACCAATGCCAAAAGCATTGGCCGAGAACTTTTAATCAAAGCCTTCGAACTTTACTATTTAATTAAATCTGACAAGGTACCTGTAACCGTCAAGGCTCTGGCTGTCGCTGGTCTCGGTTATTTAATCAGCCCCATTGATTTAGTACCCGACATCATCCCCGTACTTGGCTATGGCGACGACGCAGCTGTAATCGCTAGCATACTTGTCATGATGGCAGAACATATCGACCAAGAAATCATTGACCAAGCAACAAAAGCTGTCGATGATATCTTAGGATAAAACACTCTATCCCATCTCTTTCTTTCCAAAGTAAAATGAGCAGACCAAATGGCCTGCTCATTTTACTTTGTCAGTATTAAAGAAAATAGTCTGATGGTACCATCATTCCCCCAGCAAATCAGCCCGCAAGCATCTGCCATTTTTTGAGCATCGACGCAGTATGCACTTAAGCAGGAATGGTTTTTCCAAGGACCAGCAGCCATAAAAAGATAATCTGAAGTGCCGTCCTTTTCCATTTGCTGCATAATTTTTTCTGCAAGAATGTTGTGTTCACGTTTAGCCGCTAAATATTTTGCTTGATCAAAAGCGGGCAATTTTAATTCTGTTTGCAAAATTAAGGCAGTTTGATACTTTTGCATACTGCTATGCATCTCTTCCACAGTTCCGCACTTTGGAGGACAAGCAAGCACCTTGTCGTAGTTGCCGCAAAGATTTTCCTCACAATATTTTCGATATTCTGGCACATAAACTAATTGCTTAACGGATAAAACTTTAGCATTTACAAAGCCAATACTTTTGGCAAATTCAATATATTTTTCCATGATTAATCTCCTTTAAATTCTTTTGCGACCGAAAAGTTCTATGATGAGATTCCATAAGGGAAGGACATACAGGAAAAATGCAAATAAAACACTTGCAGGCGTTGCCTCTATTGTGGCAAGCGGTATGGCTAAGGCTATGGACCAGGGATACAAAGCAGCAACTAAAACAACTGTGTCTTCCAAATCAATGGCTAATTTTTTATTATCAGGCTCCACATCCTTGCACAATTGATTAGTAAGCATTATTCCCAAGGTTTGGTTACAAGCAATGGCACTAGTTAAAGCAGATGTAAAAAGAACAGCGCCAAAGGCCGTAAATTTTTGAGAAATTTTCATGATAAAGGCTTGCAATGGCTCTAGCAATTTTGTTTTAGCAAAAATTCCTGCGTAGCAGGAGGAAATGCAGATAATGACGCCTGCCTTTACCATGGATAAAACTCCCCCGCCGTTAATCATAACGGCTACGTCGCTATGCTTGGCCTCGTACCCATAAATCGCATATTGCGTAAGTTCAGGCAAAGGAATGTTCTGCAAAAATAAGCAGAGCAACACCGCGGTCAAGATACTTGCGAACATAGTTTTTTTGACAGGCACACGCAATAATGATAAAGAAAAAATGACGATGGCCGGAAGAAGCGCCAGATAATGCATGTTAAATTCCTTGCTAAACAAAGTCACTAAATCCAAGCTTGTTTCTTCGTAAGGAATAAATATGCCCAGTCCAAGATAAATCGCAGAGACTAAAACAGTTGGAACAAAAGCAGTCCTGAACATCTTCTTAATATTATCGAAAATATTCGTATTAGTTAACTCCGCAACGAGAAGTGCAGATGTCGACACAGGAGAGCAACGATCTCCATAAAAGATTCCGGATACGATAGCTCCTGCTGTTATCTCAGTTGAAATATGCATCGCATTAGCCATGGTCATACATATTACACCCATGGTTGCACATGTTCCAAAGGACGTTCCCGTAAGCACGGAGACTAAGCAATTCAACAAAAAACAACCTAGAATGAATATACTCGGACTGACAACTGAAATCGCGTAGGAAACTAAAACAGCAATAGTTCCTGCTCCACGCCAGGTAGCCGTTAAAAGTCCTATTAACAAAAATGTAAACAGTACATTACGAGCTGTCCAAATTCCGTTCTTGCACATTGAAAAAATTTCTGTTAATGTAAAACCTTTTAATTTGGCGTGAACAGAAAAAATAAACAAGCCAACAAGTAATGCGTATACAATGGAATATCCCCAAAGCAAACTCATCAGCAGACAGATGCAAAATAGTAAAAGAACAAAAATATCCATAGATTTATTTTTTTAAACTTACCCCTCATGATATTTGCATTACTCAAGCACAAGTAAAACTTTTACGTCATTTATAATAGCACAAAGTTATTTCGTTGTAAAAATTTATATTCTTATGTACTATAAATGTATACTTGCTGATACCACTTGAATTTTAAGTAAGAAAAGAGTATGATATTCGAGGTTGTCTGTAATTTTTGTAATCATCATAAGAATGGACGATTACATGATAATTTTATTTATATTAGGGGGAAACAAACTATGACTATTAGAATCGGTATCGTTGGCTACGGTAACCTTGGCAAGGGTGTAGAAACCAACGTAAAAAACAATCCTGACTTTGAACTTGTCGCTGTCTTCAGCCGTCGCCAATTACCAGGAACAATCTCAGGTGTTCCTGCCGTAACTATCGACCACATCGAAGAATATAAAGGCAAAATAGACGTAATGATTCTTTGTGGTGGCAGCGCTACTGACCTTGATATCCAAGGTCCGCAAATCTCCAAACATTTCGTAACTGTTGACAGCTTCGATACTCATCCGCGCATTCCTGAATATTTTGCAAAAATGGATGCTAATTGCAAAGAAGCAGGTACCTGCTCTATCATCTCTGTAGGTTGGGATCCCGGTCTCTTCTCTCTGATGCGTCTTTTAGGCAACTGCGCTCTTCCTAACGGCAAGGATTACACTTTCTGGGGCAAAGGCGTTTCTCAAGGTCACTCTGATGCTATCCGTCGTATTCCCGGCGTTAAAAACGGCAAGCAATATACCTGCCCGAAACAAGAAATCATGGACTCCGTTCGCGCTTGCGAAAATCCTGAAGTTAAAGGCAACGAAGCTCACACTCGTGTTTGCTACGTAGTTCCTGAAGAAGGTGCAGATCTTGCTGCTATCGAAACTGCAATTAAAACCATGCCCAACTATTTCGTTGGTTATGAAACTTATGTTAACTTCATTACCGAAGAAGAATTCAACCGCGACCATGCTGGCATTCCCCACGGCGGTTTTGTATTCCGTACCGGTCAATCCTCCGAAGGTGTAAATCACGTTTTCGAATTCTCTCTGAAGCTCGACTCCAACCCAGAGTTCACTTCTTCCGTACTGCTTGCTTTTGCTCGCGGTATTCATCGCATGGCTCAACATGGTGCCAAAGGCTGCTTCACAGTATTCGATATTCCCTTCGCATGGCTCTCTCCCTTATCTGGCGAAGAACTCAGAGCTCACATGCTGTAATCGATAAACGAAAACAAAATAATTTACTGCCTCTCTTTTGTGGGAGGCAGTTTTTATTTTGGGTGTCATTATATATTTATGTTCAGTGATGATGTTACTCCTGAAATCATGAATATGTTCTGGATTCCTTAAATTTTGAACTACCACGTCCGTAAAGAGACGTGGTTTGGCGTTTATTTTTTTTATAATTAATTAACACAAGCCGTAAAACGAGTTAACGAAAATTAGATAACTCATTTTTTAGGCTTGTGTTTTGTTTTTTCTAATTTCATTTTACAATTTATAAACGGTTTTTATGTATTTTTTTAGTTTATGTTTAACTTGCCATTCACGTCTCGCCTCATTTAAGCTTATGCTATTAGCCCCACCTCCCTCGTCAGGATGTCTTTCCTGGTATTCATCATCCTGCCAATCGCAGATAGGACACCATTCGTAAAATCCTTTTAATTTAAATTCGT
>JAUNIS010000039.1 GCA_030523325.1 Phascolarctobacterium sp. | reverse complement strand
TAGCTCAGCTGGATAGAGCGTTTGACTACGAATCAAAAGGTCGCAGGTTCGAGTCCTGCCGGGGTCACCATTAGTAAATAGGCCGCAATCTTCGGGTTGCGGTTTTTATTTTGCATTTTATGTTAAGGCAAAAGCTAGCTGAAAATTTTTAAAAATGTGGTTCATCAATAAAAAATGCTGAGGCTCATATGAGCCTCAGCATTTTTTATTGCCTAAATTTTAAATTATTTACCTTCGTTTTCAGCAATAATTTTGTTGCAATCAGCGATGAATGCTTCAACGTCTAAACCGTGAGCACCAGCACCTTGACCGATGGTTTCGAAATGGGAAGCCATGCAGCCAACACAACCTAAACCGTATTCAGCGAAAACTCCAAGAATTTCCGGATGATTTTGAACAGCATCAATGATATTAGTATCTGCAGTGATCATATTTACGTACCTCTTTTCATATAGTTCGTTGTCAATTTCGACATCCACGACATTATAACATTTTTCTAAAATTTTCTCAATTTCCTGAAAAATTTTTTTCGAGCATTCAGGAAATAAAATTTATCGAAAAAATTGCCCACTCAATGATAGAAAAATTTTCTTTTTGGGAAATTATCTATTGATTTACCATTAAATTGTAGGTATAATATTAGAAAAGTGGTGAATTGTGGTGAAAAGGGGTGAGTTAGCGATGCTTTTAGGTGAATACGAACATGGTATTGACTCTAAGGGTCGTCTTGCTATGCCCTCAAAATTTCGCGAGGAGCTTGGTCTCAAGTTCATCATCACTAAAGGTCTTGATGGTTGCTTGACTGTTTATGATATGAATCAGTGGGGAAAGCTAGTAGAAAAACTTAATTCCCTTCCAAGCACTTCTAAACAAGCAAGGGCTTACACTCGTTTTATTTTGGCAGGCGCTTGTGAAAGCGAATGCGATAAGCAAGGCCGAGTTGTCATTCCGTCCAGCTTAAGAAAATACGCATGCCTAGATAAGGAAGTAGTTATTACCGGCGTTGGCTCGCGAGCAGAGATTTGGGACGCAGCTAAATGGAACGAATACAACGAGCTTAACGAAGAAAATATTAACGAATTAGCCGAAGAATTATCAGGACTAGGAATTTAATCAATGGAATTCAAACACACAAGCATCCTGCTTGAAGCAAGCGTGGATTTTCTGATTCAAGATAAAAAAGGAATTTACGTGGACTGCACTATGGGTGGAGCAGGCCATACCCGAGGCTTCGCTTCTTGTTTAGAAGCAGGCGGAATTATGATTGGTATCGACCAGGATGATGACGCTATTGCTGTTGGTCAGGAACGACTTTTAAATAAATTCGCTTGTGAGACAAAGGTTTGTAAAGCCAATTTTGAAAATTTTGACCAAGTACTGGACACACTTGGTATTAAACAAATAGATGGTATCTTCTTCGATTTAGGTGTTTCTAGCTATCAGCTAGATACTCCGGAGCGAGGCTTCTCCTATATGCATGACGGTCCTTTGGATATGCGCATGGATAAAACGGCAAGCCTTGATGCAGAATATGTGGTTAACAATTATAAGGAAGAAGAGCTTGCCGACATCATTTACAAATATGGTGAAGAACGTTGGAGCAAGAGAATTGCGCAATTTATCGTAGCGGCAAGAAGGGAGAAGCCTTTGACAACTACCTTTGAATTGGTGGATGTCATTAAAAAGGCAATTCCTAAGGGTGCGAGAATCGATGGGCCACATCCAGCTAAGCGAACCTTCCAAGCTATTCGCATTGAAGTGAATAATGAGTTAGGCATTTTAGCAGCGACCATGGAAAAAGCTGTGGACCGTTTGAAAAGTGGCGGACGTATCGGTGTCATTACCTTCCATTCCTTGGAGGACCGCATTATCAAGCAAACCTTTGCCAAGCTTGTCAAAGGCTGCACCTGTCCTCCTCAGCTTCCTGTTTGTGTATGCGGACAAAAGTCTAAATTAAAAAAAGCGGGTAACATTACCCCATCAAAAGAAGAAGTTGAAGCAAATCCTCGCAGTCGCAGTGCAAGGCTGAGGTATGCAATTAAAATTTAAGGTGAGAGATTAAGAATGTTAGCAAGAAAGTACGAGTACGATCCCGATTATGGCTACGGCTATACTTGGGAGGAACAACAAAAGCATAGGGAAGCTGAACAAGATCTTAAGCGAGAAGCACGCAGAAAGCTCCATAGGAGACTGCAAAGAAGACAAGCCGTGATTCTTTGTGGAACCTGTCTGATTCTTTATGCTCTTTGCGTATTCCGTAGTCATGCTATGTATGACGCAGGTCAAGCTTTGGTAAAAATGCGTACCCAAGAAGAGGCACTTCGTACTACGAATAGTGCTTTAAAAATTGAAGTTGAACAATTGAAAGGTCCTGAACGTATCAGAGGCTTAGCGTCTCAGATGCTGGGCATGAGCGTGGCTCGTGAAAACTTCTATGTAAAGCAAAACGGCGTGAAAAAAGGTAACGCCGCCATTGCTATGGCCAATAATTAAACATAGCCTTTCATCTAGCTTTGTAGTATAATTAAAATAGGAAAATTGAGAGGCAGCCTTTTCGAGGCTGCCATTTCCATTTACACGGAGATAAATCTTCAGTAATAGTTCATCATTAACTTGATGCAAAACTGCTTCAGGCTATTTACATCAGAAAACTTTTAGGTTGGAGGGGAACAGCATGACTAAAAATTTAACAGCTATTATTGATTTACTTGAAAAAAATCTTGGAGCAGTCGAGATAATTGGCTCTGATGATAAAGTGATTACCGATGTCACAGCAGATTCTCGCGTAGTAATTCCAGGCAGTCTTTTTATTTGCCTAAAGGGTGCTACCGTTGATGGACATAAATTTTTAAAATCCGCAGTAGAAAAAGGTGCTGTTGTCGCTTTGGTGGAAGATGTACCCGAAGAAATCCCTGCAGGCGTTACCTTGCTTAAGGTTACAGATACTCGCAATGCCATGGAAATCGTGACTCCGTATTTCTTCGATTATCCTGGTAAAAAAATGCGTATGATTGGTTTAACAGGAACTAACGGCAAGACTACGACAACAAATATTATTCGTACCATTTTACGTAAAGCTGGCTATAAGGTTGGCCTCATCGGAACTATCAACATTATGATTGAAGACCAAGTGACTGTGTCCCACAATACGACTCCTGATGTAGTTGATTTGCAAAAAACTTTATTCGCCATGCAAGAAGCTGGCTGTGAGTACGTAGTCATGGAAGTTTCTTCCCACGCTCTCGCTTTAAAACGCGTGGCTGGTTGCGAGTACGATTGCGCAGTTTTAACGAATATCACCCAGGACCATTTAGATTTCCACAAAACAATGGAAAATTATCGCGATGCCAAAAGCCTGCTCTTCGAAGGTCTTGCTTGTGGAACAAAACCCAACAAGCACGCGGTCTTCAACATGGACGATGCTTCTAGCGAAATCATCAAAGCTCGTACCTCGGTTCCATGCTTAACTTACGGCAAGGCAAATACTAACGATATTTATCCCTTAAAATTTGTCGTTGGTGCCAAGCATATGGAACTGCATCTCATGACTCCGCTTGGGGAGATGGATTTAGAATTAAAAATTACTGGCGAATTCAACGTTTATAACGTGATGGCTGCTGTAGGAGCTATGGTTGCCGAAAACATTGACAAGGAAGTCATCGTCTCCGTCTTAGATGGCTTTGACGGTGTTCCTGGTCGCTTCCAGCTAGTGGAAGCCGGTCAACCCTACACTTGTATCGTGGACTATGCTCACACGCCCGATGGTCTTGTAAACGTACTCACAACGGCTCGCAGCATTACGAAGGGTAAGCTATGGTCCGTCTTTGGTTGTGGTGGTGACCGTGACAATCGCAAGCGTCCTATTATGGGTAGCGTCTGCTTAGAGCTCGCCGATAACCTTGTAGTAACAAGCGATAATCCGCGCACAGAGGATCCTGAATGTATTATCGACGAAATTTTTACTGCTTTACAAGAGGTTCCCGCTGGTAAAAAAGTTTATCGTCTATCGGACCGCAAGGAAGCAATTGAATTTGCTTTAGCAAATGCTGCCGACGACGATGTCATTCTCATCGCTGGTAAGGGTCATGAAAATTATCAAATTCTAAAAGATAGAACCATCCACTTTGATGACCGCGAAGTCATTATGAATTATTGGAGAAATAAAAATGTTTAAGGCAAAAGATTTAGCACTGGCCATGCAGGCGGACTTTACAGGCAATGGCGAGCAAGAATTTGTCGGAGTATCAACGGATAGTCGCAAGATAACTCTAGGACAGCTTTTCGTTGCCCTTAAAGGTGAAAGCTTTGACGGTCACGCTTACTGCACTAAGGCAATTGAATTAGGTGCAAAAGGTGTAGTAATTAGCTCCGATGTTGAAGAGCTCCCCAAAGATATTTGCGTGTTCAAGGTTAAAGATACGCTGAAAGGCTATCAAGACATTGCACATTTTTATCGTAGTACCTTAAAAAATACGAAAATTTTTGCCATCACCGGGTCTAATGGTAAGACTAGCACCAAGGATCTTTTGGCATCCTGTCTTGCAAAAAAATATAATGTTATTAAAACTCAGGCTAATTTCAATAATGAAATTGGTTTGCCCTACACCTTGCTCAGCATTAAGCAAGATACCGACATCGCTGTTGTAGAGATGGGCATGCGTGGACTCGGACAAATCGCTGCTCTCTGTCAGATTGCCAATCCCGATAGCGGACTCATCACCAATGTTGGCGAGACTCATATGGAAATCTTGGGTAGCAAAGAAAACATTGGCAAGGCGAAAAGCGAAATCGTCGAGGATTTGCCTGCTAATGGTTTCGCTATCTTAAATGGAGACAATGAATATGTGCGTAAGGCTGCTGCAAAAACAAAGGCGAAGGTTATTTATTTTGGTTTGACAAGCTTCTGTGATTACATTGGCTCCGATATCGTAACAACAAGCGCAGGCACTAGCTTTGTCTGCACGGAAAAAGCTACGGGCAAAAAAGTTTCTGTTAATTTCAGCCTAATTGGTGAGCATAATGTTTATAACGCATTAAGTGCCATTGCAGGTGCAGCTTCCTACGGTGTATCTCTGGAGGATTGCGCAAATGCACTAGCGAATGCAGTGCTGACCGGTAGCCGTCAAGAAGTCATTCATAAAAGCAACATTACTTTTATTAACGATGCATATAACGCAAGTCCTGCTAGCATGGAAGCAGGTCTTGCTACCCTTGGAGTTGCTAAGAAGGCAAATAACGCAAGAACAATCGCCGTACTAGCTGATATGCTCGAACTCGGTTCCATTAGTGAGGACGCGCATCGTCGCACTGCTCACTGGGCTCTTAAGGCTAACACCGACTACATTATTTGCTACGGCGAGGAAGCAAAATATATTGCGGATGAATTCATCAAACTCGGAGGCAAAGCCGAATATTTTGCAACTCGTGATGAAGCAGGCGTTGCCCTCACCAAGCTCGCAAGGTTTGGAGACATCATTCTCCTCAAAGGTTCTCATTCTATGCAAGTAAATAAGATGCTAGAGCTATTTTAGAATTATTTACATAATAACTAGATGTTAGGCGCTAAACCAATGCGGAATTCGGAATTAAAGATAAATTTGCTAGGCAAATTTTTCGATTAAAATGATTTGTTAAATCTGCGGATTGTATTTGCAATCTTTCGTTTAACGCAAGATGAAGCACTCATAATTATTTCGTTATTTATGAAGTAACAATTAATCTTTACTTTTTATTTGAGGTGACTTGTATGTTATCTTTACTTTGGGTTCCTTTGGCTGCATTTATCGTTTGTGCGGCTATTGGTCCTGTTTTGATTCCTTATTTACATAAATTGAAATTCGGTCAAATGATTCGCGAGGTCGGTCCTAAGTCCCACGCAAAAAAGAGCGGTACTCCGACTATGGGCGGGATCATGATTTTGGCTGGCATCGTCATTGCTCTTTTATGCTTTGGTCAGCTGACTCCGTCAGTTATCATTGCTCTTGTTCTTACTCTCGGACATGCAGTTATTGGTTTTATTGACGACTATATTAAGGTTGTTATGAAAAGAAATTTAGGTCTGACGGAACGACAAAAATTTCTGCTGCAATTTATTTTAGCAGGAGCTTATGTTTGGTACGCAGAGCATTATATTCAAAACACCAATCTTTGGTTCCCGGGAATTAACGTCACTGTCGATTTTGGCATGGCTTATTATGTTTTAGCATTTATTCTTCTTGTGGGTACAACAAATGCTGTTAATCTTACGGATGGGCTCGACGGTCTCGTCTCCTTCGTAACCTTGCCAGTCGCACTTGTTTATGCAGTCATTGCTTACGGATTGAATATGCCGGACATGGGTCAATTCGCGCTGGCAGTATTTGGTGCTTGCTGTGGTTTCTTGCTTTTCAACCATTATCCTGCTAAGGTGTTTATGGGTGATACAGGCTCCCTTGCTTTAGGCGGAGCTGTGGCGGCCCTTGCTCTCTTAACAAAGACAGAGCTTTTACTTGTAATTATCGGCGGTGTTTATGTTGCGGAAGCAAGCTCCGTAATCATGCAGGTCGCTTACTTTAAATATACGCACGGCAAAAGAATTTTCCGTATGAGTCCTTTGCATCATCACTTTGAGTTAGGTGGCTGGAACGACGTTAAGTGGAAGGAAACTAAGGTAGTCAAGGTGTTTACTTTGGTAAGCTGCTTGCTCTGTCTGGCTGCCTACGGACTGTGGAACTTAAGATAATTTAACGTTTGTAAATTTATTGCTTGCAACTAATCTTGTTCATTAAAAAAATTATTCAAATATTCGAGGTGGATTCGAAATGTCAACCATAGTTTATGGCGCAGGGATTAGCGGACGCGGGGCCGCAGAAATTTTAGCTAAGCATAACGAACAGGTGTATTTATATAATGACAATCCATGCACTTTACCAGAAGAACTTGCTAGTCTTTTAGAAAGTAAGAATGGTGGTCTAATAATAGGTAGCGAAAATTGGTCAGCACTTCTCGACAAGGCTGACCTTTTGGTGCTTTCTCCCGGAGTACCTACTGACATCGAGAACGTGCGTTTAGCAGAAGCGCAAGGCTTGAAAATTATTTCTGAAGTAGAACTTGGTTACAAAAATTATCAAGGTCACATAGCTGCGATTACTGGAACTAATGGTAAAACAACTACGACGACAATTGTGGGCGAGATGTTTAAGAGATTGCCTGTTAAATCGGCAGTGGGCGGCAATATAGGTATGGCTCTTTCTAAGGAAGTAGAAAATCTTCCCGCTGATGCCTGGTTTGCAGCCGAGCTCTCTAGCTTTCAATTGGAAAAGGTTGATACCTTTGCCCCGGACGTAGCGGCTGTGCTTAATTTAACTCCCGACCATTTGGAACGCCATCATACTATAGAAGCTTATGGGGAAGCGAAAAAGAATATTTTTAAAAATCAAGACGCAAGTAAATATACCGTTTTAAATTACGATGACCCTACAGTTAGAGAATGGGCAAGTGATTCTCGCGGACAAATCTGCTATTTTAGTAGAAAAGTTCAGTTAGAGCAAGGTGTCTTTATGCAAAACGGTAATTTTGTGATAAAATGGAAGAATAAAGAATACGTAGTTTGCAATATTAAGGACGTAAAACTTTTTGGAGGGCATAACGAGGAAAATATTCTTTGTGCCATTGCTTGCGGGTTCTTTGCAGGCGTAAGCGTCGAAGACATGGCTGATGTTCTCAAAAATTTCAAAGCGGTTGAGCATCGCATTGAATATGTAACCACAATTAACGATGTCCCTTATTATAACGATTCCAAAGCGACGAATACCGACTCCGTCATCAAAGCCCTAGAAGCATTTGTGAATGGACACATCGTTCTTCTAGCAGGCGGCTACGATAAAATGACGGATTTAACCGAGATGATGAATCTTGTTAGAGAAAAATGTGATTGCCTCATTCTTTTAGGAGCTGCACAAGCACGCTTTAACGAGGCAGCCATTAAGGCAGGCGTAAAAAATATTCGTCTGGCAACAAGCTTTAAGGACGCAGTTGACATTGCTCATGAGGTAGCAAGAAAGCCTCAGGTTGTGCTTTTATCTCCTGCATGTTCTTCTTATGATATGTTTAAAAATTATCCCGAACGAGGCAATACCTTTAAAAATTTAGTTAGGGCCTTGGAAAAATAATCGAGGAGTGAGTTTGACGTGAAAGTAATTCTGTCCGGTGGTGGAACCGGAGGCCATATCTACCCAGCCCTTACTATTGCTGATGCCATTAAAAAGCAATGTCCTGAGGCAGAAATTTTCTTCGTAGGCACCCAAGAAGGTCTAGAGAAAAATATTATCCCAAGATATGGTTACGAATTAAAATATATAGAGGTGGCAGGCTTTAAGCGCAGTTTAAGCCTTGATACACTTAGGTCCTTCTGTAAACTTTTTGTGGGACTTGGCGATGCTTATAAAATTGTGGCAAGTTCCGAGCCCGACCTTGTTATAGGCACAGGTGGATATGTTTGTGGACCAATTTGCTTTATGGCTGCGTTAAAGGGAATTCCTGCCTGCATTCAAGAACAAAATGCTATGCCGGGTGTGACGAATAAAATTCTCGCTCGCTTTGTTAAAAAGGTTTTTCTTGGCTACGAAGCAGGTCGCAAATATTTTGCTGGTTCTAGTGAAAAAATTTATACTGGCAATCCTATCAGGACTGAGATATTGGAGCATGAAAAAAATGCAGCTCTTGAAGAACTAGGCCTCGACCCGAAGAAAAAAACTATTCTCGTAAGTGGTGGGAGTCGTGGTGCTCGCAGCATTAACAAAGCTATGCTGGAAGCAGAGCTTAAGCTTTCGGGCAGGGAAGACGTGCAAGTTCTGCACGCGACCGGTGACATTAACTACGAAGATTACATAAAAGAAATTAAAGCTAGGGGCGGCGTGAAAGAAAATATTATCATCAAGCCCTATTTACATAATATGCCCGTTGCTCTAGCAGCAGCCGACATAGCTGTGTTTAGAGCTGGAGCTATCGGTCTTGCTGAACTGATGGCTTGTGGCATTCCTTCCGTACTGATTCCTTATCCTTATGCAACTGCGAACCATCAAGAGTATAATGCTCGTGCTGTAGAGGCAAGTGGTGCTGCTAAAGTAATTCTTGATAAGAACATGAATGGAGAAAAAATACTTGCCATTATTGAAGAGCTTTTACAAAACGAAGAGGAGCTTCAAAAGATGCAGGCAGCAGCTAAATCCCTGGGCAAGCCTGAAGCAGCCGAAATAATCGCTAAATCTGCTTTAGCCTTAGTCAAACGCTCCTAAAAATTTTTGAGAACGTTTTGGGAACATGAGAGAGGAGGAAATCCCCGTGTCTGAAAATAAATTAGCTAATTTACATAATATTCACTTTATCGGTATCGGTGGAGCGGGAATGAGCGCTCTTGCTTACATTCTTATTAAACGAGGCTACGAGGTTAGCGGTTCCGATTTAAATGCTAGTCGCATGTCAGCTCATCTGGCTGAAGAAGGTGCTCTCGTTTATATGGGCCATGACGCATGTCAGGTTTATGATGCGGATTGTGTAGTCGTTTCCACGGCAATTCATGCGGATAATCCAGAACTTGTAGAAGCACAAAGAAAAGGACTCCCGGTTTTGCATCGCAGCGATGTTTTGGCGGCTCTTCTTAACGATGGGGAAGGCGTCGCTGTTGCCGGAGCTCACGGAAAAACTTCTACGACTTCTATGATTGGTTGCATTGCTGTCGAAGCTAATATTGATCCAACGGTAATTATTGGTGGTGAAGTAAGTGCTCTCGGAGGTAACGCGAGAAATGGTCAAGGTCCTCATGTTATTGCTGAAGCTGACGAAAGTGATGGCTCTTTCCTGAAGTTTTATCCCGCTCTCGAAGTAATTACTAATATTGAAGACGACCACCTGGATCATTACGGTACAGAAGAAAATATTTACCAAGCCTTCAAGCAATTCGTTGGCAATTTAAAACCCGGTGGCAAAGCCATTCTCTGTGTTGATAACGAAAAAATTCAACGTCTCGTAAAAGAAACAGATAGAGATATCATCACTTACGGTATTGCAGGTGTCAAAGCAGATTACATCGCTGACGAAATTACTTACGATACAAATGGTACAGCTTATAAACTTTATCACCAAGGTAAATTTATTTGCGACGTAAAATTAATCGTACCGGGTCGTCACAGTGTCTTGAATTCCTTGGGAGCCTTTGCAGCCGCCAGAGAGATTGGTATCGATAAAGAAATTATTCTTGCCTCTTTAGCAAAATTTGGCGGAGCAAAACGTCGCTTTGAAACAAAGGGCAAGGTTAATGGTATTTGGGTTGTGGATGATTATGCTCATCATCCTACGGAGATTGGCGTAACCATTAAGGCCGCCCTGCAAACTAAACCAAAACGTTTACTTGCCGTATTCCAGCCGCATCGTTACACAAGAACACAATTATTATTTGATGATTTTTGCAAATGCTTTGAGGGTTGCGACACTTTGCTTGTTACTGATATTTATGCGGCTAGTGAGGCAAGCATTCCAGGTGTAAATTCCGCAGCTCTCGTGGAAGGCATTAAGAAAGCAACTGGACAAGATGTACTTTACATTCCGCAGCTTTCTAAGGCAGAGGTTTGGTTTGAAGAAAATGCCAAGGAGGGTGATTTAATCATTACTATTGGCGCAGGCAATGTTGTTAATGTTGGCGAAGATTTAGTGAGAGAATTGGAGCGTAAAAACAAATGAATAAGAAAGATGTTGTAGCAGTAGTATTGGGGGGGCCTTCTGAAGAGAGGGAGGTTAGCCGTAATACGGGTCATGCTATTTGCGAAGCTTTAAAAGAAAAAGGCTACAATGCTCAAGAGTTAGAACTAGTTCCTCATACTTTAATCGGGGACTTGAAAAATATGCAGGCCAAGGTTGTTTTTAATGCGGTGCATGGCTTGTACGGGGAAGATGGACGCTTACAAGGAATGCTTGATGCCGCCGAAATTCCTTACACCGGTTGTGGTGTTTGTGCATCGGCAATTAGTATGGATAAGGTAGCGACAAAAAGATTTTTACTGTCGGCAGGTATTAGCACGCCCGATTGTTTTATTCTTCATAAAAGAGACGCAGAGGATTTGCAAAAAATTAAAGCAAGAGTAATCGAGCATTTTGGTATTCCGGTAGTAATCAAGGCCGCGTCCCAAGGTTCTAGCATTGGTGTCTACATTATTAAAAAGGAAGCGGAAATAATTTCTGCTTTAGAAGAATGTTTTAAACTTTGTGACCATGTTCTAGTGGAAGAATGCATAACAGGTAAAGAGTTAACTGTTTCCATCATGGAAGAAGACGGGAAAACTGTTGCTCTGCCTATCATCTGGATTGCTCCTCATAGTGGCGCGTACGATTATCACAGCAAATATACTAAAGGCGCAACAGATTATCACTGTCCGGCTCCCTTGAGCAAGGAAGTTACCGACTATATTCAAGGTCTCGCTCTCGAAACATATCATCTTTTAGATTTAAATGGTGTCGCTCGTGTGGATATTATGTACGACGACGAAAAAAATATTGGCTATGTTTTAGAAGCCAACACGGTTCCTGGCATGACTTCCACAAGTCTTGTCCCCAAAGCGGCAAGAGCTGCGGGAATTGAGTTCCCAGAACTGTGCGAGAAAATCCTGCTTAGCGCCAAATAATGTTAGGGAAGATGATAACTGAATTAGCAATTAGCAAAGAGCGATGAGCAATGAAGGAGCAAGCCTGCGGCTTGCGATTTAAATCTATTCGGCCTTTTCCGACGTTCGCAAAGCTAATCTAAAAAGCTGAAGCAAGATTTATAACTATAAATTTGCAAAATAAATCTAAAAGTTTTAATCCAATCAGTTTAATCAAAAAGATTTGCGTAGCAAATCCATCCTCAATTACGTATTGCGCTTTGGATTTGTTGCCAACTTCGAATAAATTTCAAGAGGAGGAATTCGCCCGTGGGTACCACTACGCGAGACAATGTAAATAGACGTCGCCGGGCGAATCGTCTGCGCCTTTTGAAAATTATTGTGAGCTTGGCGATTATCATTGGCGTGAGCGTGAAGTCGTATAATTACGTGCATCAACCGGGTTTTGCTTACGGTCATTGCGAGATTCGCGGCTCCAACCTTCTGACTGAGGCTGAAGTTATCGAAATGGGCGGAGGGCAAGCACCCTTTAACATTTTTAATCTTTCGGTAGGAAAAATTAAAGACACGCTTGCCAAGGACGTGCGTTTTCAAAAAACTAACGTTGAATACAAGTTCCCCGCTGATATTTTAATAACTGTCGTGGAGCGTGAGCCAGCTCTTTACGTAGCCAATTCATACCATAGTTATTTGTGTGTGGACTACGAAGGCAAGGTCGTGAAGGTTTCTACGGCAATACCTGACGCTAAATGTCCTGTTTTGGTGGGAGCGAAATGTGGCAACGCATTTATTGGTGATGACGTTAACAACGAGCCCGTGACACATGTGCTAACATTTTTAAAAAACATTGAGGCCTCTACTCGAGATAAAATTGGTGAGATCACGATGGACGATAGGGGACATGTAGTCTTGCGGATGCAGGGGACTTTTCCTTTCTTGATGGGTGAAGCAGTAGAAATCGATAAAAAAGTGCAACTTTTTACGACTGTTTATAACCAAATTAAAGGAAAAAATATAAATGCTGAATATATTGATTTGACATTTGCGAAGCCATACATTAAACTTATTCCTAAGAGTTAGAATTGAGGTAAAAGCAAATGCGTGAACTTTTTACCATGGATATGAAAGGCAAGCTGACAGTTGCCGCCGTATTCATGGTTCTTGGTTTTATGCTGTCTGCGCAATACCGTGTTACCGAGAGTCAAAAATCCGTTCGTCGGGAACGTGTTGAAGACTTGACTGACCGTTTAAAAGCACAGGAAGCAGAAAATAAAAAATTACAAAAAGAAATAGAAGATTTCAAAAAGAATGCGGCAAGTAATATTTCTGAGTCAGAGCTCGGACATTTACATTTACTTGCTGGTACCACACCTGTTAGTGGTAAGGGAGTGGAGATTGTCCTAGACGATTCTAAGATTCCTCTTAAGGCTGGGGAAAATCCCAATCTTTACATTCTCCATGACGAAGACCTTTTGCGTGTTCTTAACGAGCTGAGAGCATCGGGTGCTGAGGCTATCTCCATGAACGAGCAGCGCATTGTCTCCACAAGCGAGATTCGTTGTGCAGGTCCTACTGTATCTGTCAATAACGTGCGTGTAGCAGCACCTTATTCCTTGAAGGCCATTGGTGAGCCTAAGACGCTTTCAAGTGCGTTGCGTATTAAGGGTGGTGTTGTTGATACCTTCCAGTTCTGGGGCATTCAGGTAAAGATTAGTGAATCTGATAACGTAAAAATTCCTGCGCTCAAGGTTCGTCGAGGCATAGAATTTGCTAAGGTCGAGATGCCCAAGGAAAATCCCATGCAAAATGGAGCCAAGGAGGGTGAAAAACAATGATCGCTTATGCATTAGTTGGTTTAATCATCGGCCTGGCTTTGGGGATGATTAGTCCCTTTACCATTCCTCCTCAGTACGCAAGGTATTTGGCAGTGGCCGTAGTTGCTGGCCTGGACGCAGTTTTAGGCGGGGTGCGTGCATCCTTAGAGCACAACTACGATACGGGAATTTTTATCTCCGGCTTCTTTGTTAATGGTATCCTGGCAGCCTTCCTTTGTTTTGCAGGCACGTATATTGGTATCGACCTATATCTTGTGGCTGTACTCATCTTTGGTATGAGAATTTTCCAAAATCTTGGTGTCATCAGAAGGTTGTATATGGGAAAATAATTTTTATTATTGGCAGGAAAATAAGTGTTTCATGTTGAAATAATAAAAATCGATTAATTTGTTAATTTTAGATTTACTATAATATAGCCCAATATAAGGGGGACGAAACAATGTTTGAAGATTTTGAAACAAATTCCATGGATAACTTAGCAAAAATTAAAGTTATCGGGGTTGGTGGCGGCGGTAATAACGCAGTCAACAGAATGATTCAAGAAGGTGTTACTGGGGTAGAATTTATCGCAGTTAATACCGATGCTCAAGCTTTGATGTTAGCTCAAGCTGAGACAAAAATTCAAATTGGTGAGAAATTAACACGTGGTCTCGGTGCAGGCGGCAATCCTGAGGTTGGTGAAGCTGCTGCCGAAGAATCTCGTGAAGCTATTACTAAAGCACTTGAGGGTGCTGATATGGTCTTCGTAACTGCTGGTATGGGTGGTGGCACTGGTACTGGTGCAGCTCATATTGTTGCCGAATGCGCAAGAGAAATTGGTGCTTTGACTGTTGGCGTTGTAACTAAACCCTTCATGTTCGAGGGTAAACGTCGCATGAACCAAGCTGAACATGGTATCATCAACTTAAACGAAAAGGTCGATACTTTAATTACAATTCCTAACCAAAGATTACTCCAAGTTATTGATAAGAGAACTAGCATGATCCAAGCTTTTAGCTTTGCAGACCAAGTTTTGTTCCAAGGCGTACAAGGTATTTCTAACTTGATCTCCGTTCCTGGTCTTATCAATCTTGACTTTGCAGATATTTCTTCCGTTATGAAGGATGCTGGCTCCGCACTTATGGGTATTGGTACGTCCAAAGGCGAGGGTGCTGCCAAGGTAGCTGCAGAAGCTGCCATCGCTAGCCCGCTGCTCGAAGGTTCTCTGGATGGTGCACAAGGTGTGCTCATCAATATTACCGGTGGCCCAGATATGAGCCTTTGGGATATTAACGAAGCTACCGAGATTATTTCTGAAGCTGCCGATGAAAATGCTAATATTATTTTCGGTGCAGTTATTGACAATAACTTGGATGACGAAATCCGTGTAACAGTTATTGCTACCGGCTTTAAGAAAGAATCTCCTGCAGTTAGACCGAACTCTGGTCAAAAGACTGCGTCTTCTAATCCTTCTGTTCAAGGAAGCTCCAACCTGTTTACTTCCACACCTAAATCTAGTATGGAAGTTCCACCTTGGATGCAACGTCGTTAATTTTTGGAGGATTGAAGCATGAAATGTCCGTTTTGTTCTTATAGAGATAGTCGTGTTGTAGATAGTCGCGCTGTTGAAGAAGGCGGGTCTATTCGTCGTCGCCGTGAATGTCCGGATTGTGGCAGAAGGTTTACGACTTATGAAAAATACGAGGAGACTCCTCTCGTTGTTTCCAAAAAGGACGGACGTCGTGAACTATTCGATTCCAAAAAATTAATGCAAGGTCTCTTAAAGGCTTTTGAAAAACGTCCTGTTTCTTACGAAAAGATTCAAGAAGTAGCAACCAATATCGAGCGAGAGGTACGCATGACCGGAGAGTCCGAGGTTTCCAGCGTGCAAATCGGCGAAATTGTTATGAAGTACCTGGAACAAACGGATCAAATTGCTTATGTTCGCTTCGCTTCTGTCTATCGACAGTTCGCAGATGTGAAAAACTTCATGCAAGAGCTTGAGAGAATTATGAAAAAAGAATAAAAATAAACGGTGAGCCACTATGGTTCACCGTTTTTGAGTTTGTGTGGGGTTGTAATTAGTTTCTACTGCAATATGGGTTTTACGTCAAATTTGGTTATTACAAAATCTGAATTAAGTGCCCAAACACTGACTCTTATTTTTGCTGGTCCTTTGTTTTTGTTATCGACAAAGAAAGCATCTATATCTTGTAAGAGAAAATAGTCATAGACGGGTCTGCCCAATTCATCTTTAAGTTCATATTCGTTAGGATAATAAATGCAGGCTGATTGAGCGAGAACGCGATTTTGGTGATAAAAGTTTAAACTCTGGGAAAATTTCAAACCGTTTAATTCCCATGAAGAATTTTGCGTGCCTGCGAAATATACATTTTCAAAACGCGCTGAAATTTTTAAAGCGTTAAAAGGTTTATTACTTAAGTTGGTTACTCGCACGCTAAAAGGAGCAAAGATACGTTTCTCAGGATCCTTTTCGTAGTCCACCAAAGTAAATCCACTATTGATAATATTTTTATATTTTTTTAACTTCTCAGCGTCTTTAGAAGGTCTTAATATCCACGGGTTTCCTGTAATTGGGGAAAGCTCTACGAGAATTTCGTTTTCTCTAATTTTATTTTGGATGGGATTAGATTTTGTGCTGTTTGGGTTTTGGAAAACTGTATAATCCCCTGACTTTACTTGTGGAGAATTATTTTGTGTTGATGAAGGTTGTGCCGGCGAAGGTATTGAGGGTTGGACTTCAGTTTTGGGTGTTTGTACGTTAGAACTCGTGCCTGAATTTTTTGCTTGGTTAGTTGTATTTATAGTTTGGGGTAATTGACTCGGACTGCTTTCTTTTGTAAACTTTGAACTTATAATGAAAATTCCACCTAATAGAGCAATGCCGACCAACCCCAAGGCTATTTTATTTGTAGATGTGAATTTAAATTTTTTTGGTGATAAATCAACCTTTTCAAGTTCAGCTATGAGTTCTTCTGCACTGGCGATTCTTTGTCTTGGATCAAAGGCTGCGGCATGGTCGATGACTGGGGTCAAGGGGCCTTTGTAATCTTTAGGAAGCAACGCCTCCATGGTTTTTCCCAAAGCAAAGATGTCGCTGCGTTTATCCGTGGTCGAGAAACCAAATTGTTCTGGCGGCGCAAAATCTTTTGTGCCGAGGATAACTGTATCTCTGCTTTTTTCTTCCGAGCAAAATCTTACGGAGCCTAAATCCATGAGCTTAATGGTTCCGTTTTTTAATTGTAAAATATTTGCAGGCTTGATATCTCGGTGGAGAATGTCAGCGTCATGCAAAACTTTTACAGCTTTAGCGACAGCGATAGTAATGGCTACAACTTGTTCTTCGGTGAACTTGTAGCCGTTATTTAATTTATCCTGCAAATTTTCTCCGTCGAGAAATTCTTCAATGCCATAAGTCTTGTTGTTTCTTACGCAGGCATATTCAATCTTGACAAGATTTTCAAACTTGGATTCAGAAAATTTACTAACAGCTGTGTAAGCTGAATTCTTTTGCAAGAGTGTTCTTCTTACAAAAAGCTGGGTATCGGGACTCACTACGAGTTCTGTACAGCCTAAATTTGTGTTATTGAATTCTTTAATTTTTGTGAAATTTTCAAGGATAAATTGCTCTAACATAATGCATAATAATAATAATAATAAT
>JAUNIS010000009.1 GCA_030523325.1 Phascolarctobacterium sp. | reverse complement strand
TTATTAAAAAGTTATTAAAAAGTTTGGACGTTTGGATACAAATTAGCCATTTTGTCCAAAGCGTACAAAATTATCTTGCCATTATCTCGCCTTGTCGTTGCACCAAAGTCGCCTTGAAGTAGCCTAAAAGTGGGCAAAAAAAATCCGCTATCCTTAGGAACAGGGTAGCGGAATGTGTACAGGTAAACACGCACCAAAGCAAAAAAGGTTTTTTGATTTTCGTATAAATTATATCAACAATGTATCTAAAAAGCAACATTTTCACTTGATTTTTTTTGTTTTGCTCTGTACTCTTTGAGCCATTGGCGGACGAGATCGTATTCTTCATCCGTCATTCTGAGGGAACGCATTTTGCTTGTTTTCCCTAGTTTGGGACGACCGGCACCTTCGCGAGCTCCGCCCCATGTTCTTTCTTTGTTTTCCATTTCAAACCTCTCATTTAGATAGCGTCACGATTAATGCAATAAGAGAAATTATCAGCGCTGCATAGGTAATGATTGTTGTTATTCTTTGCATAATGAAAGAAAATGTGTTACAATAAGATTGCCCCGTAGGGGGAGGGCTTATGCCCTCCGAGGCTTGCCTTATTTCAGTGTTATATCAAGTAGAATCAGAGCCGTGATTAACTCGATTATCGCTGTTATAAGGCTTATTGTTTTTTCAAGCACTTTCTTGTCTCACCTCCTTACACTTATATTATAGCAAATTATCTTGTTATTGTCAATACTTAATTCAAGATAATTATGTATTTTTGACAAGATTTATTGTCTTAAGTTTTGAGTAATGTTATAATTTGCGTAAGTGATTTAGTTTTAAAATTTTTCAACGGTATTTGGTAAGTTGGTGCATTATGGCTGAGATTGGCAAGATTAGAATCGCATATACTGGTGAAGCTTTGGAGAATGGAGCTATGGATATTAATGATTTAGCTCCGGCTCTGATGGCATATGGCAATCTTATAAAAAGGGTTAACGAGATTTCTAAAAGCAATGGCAAGGTTAGAGCTCAGTTGTCTGCGGACAGCATTCGCAAAGGGTCTTTTGATGTGAGCATCGAAATTATCTACGAAGGCATAGAACAAATAAAAATGTTTGTTGGTATGGATAAAGACAACGGTCTGCTTGACATTATGACTGTTTTGGGATGGGGTGTTACGGGAAAAGATTATGTTGGCAATGTCTTTACGTTGATTAAATGTTTGTCTGGAAGAAAAATTGCAAAAATTAACCATAAAGAAGATTGTGTTGAAATTTACATTCATGGCGGAGAAGTAATAAAAACTACTAATATATCATATAACATTTTCATTGATGGCGATTCAAGAAATCAGATAGAAAAAATTTTGGACCCATTGAAGAAAGATGGCGTTGATGGATTTGAGATTCGGAACCCTAATGATTTTGGCAGTAAAGATTGCTTAGAACAAATTCGAAAAGATGAGATAGACAAATTTAAGACTTCAGAACTAGCTGTGGTAGAAAATCAAACCAAAGCAGAATCTGTAATTTTTAGGATTGTTGATTTGTCATTTAATGATGAACATAAGTGGAGATTGGCTAATAGTACAGGCAATCACTTTTGGATGAAAATTGAAGATAAAGATTTTATAGAAATGATTAAATCTGGAGAAATTAAGTTTGGGGCAGGAGATATGCTGCGAATAGATTACACTAATACCCAAAAGATTCATCCAAGTGGTGCGATGACTGAAGAATATGCTATAACCAAGGTCTATGAAGTAATTGAGAAGCCTACTCAAATTAAATTAGATTTTGAATCCTAATCAAATACTAAAGCCAGTCTACTATCTTTCAAGTGGGCATTATCTCGTGAGTCGCCTTGAAGTCGCCATAAATTGTTCGCTTGAAAAATAACCAGGTAAAAGGCATTTCTACCAAAATTACTACCATAAAAACGAGATAATACGATGGATAGAGGATTCGAACCATATTTCTCAGAACACTTCTAAGCCGTGGGTCGGGGGTTCGAATCCCTCCTGGATCACCAAGAACAAAACTCTTCAACCGAAAGGTTGAAGAGTTTTTCTTTTGCAAATTTTAATATAATATTAAGATAACATGTATATAATTAAATACCGTAGAAATCCTTCTACAAATTTTAGCAAAGTCATTAAGGAAGATACATGGAATTTGAATTTGTTATTTTAAACTTTATACAGGAAAATCTCAGGTCAGGTTTTATGGATGAATTTATGATTTATAGCACGTATTTGGGAGAATATGGATTGTTTTGGATACTTGTAAGTGTTGCACTCTTGTTATATAATCCAACGAAAAGATTCGGTATCCTTTTATCCTTGGCTCTTATTATTGACTTTTTGCTTCTCAACGGTTTTCTCAAGCCCTTTGTACATAGATTAAGACCTTTTTACATACAGCCAATAGATTTATTAATTAAAACTCCAAGTGGATACAGCTTTCCTTCCGGTCATGCAGGAGCATGCTTTACAGCAGCATTTACTTTGTTTCTTGCACATTTTAAATATTGGTACGTAGCTATGCTTCTTGCAATCATCGTGGGTTTCTCGCGAATTTATTTATATGTGCACTTTCCCTCAGACATTCTAGGAGGATTTTTCGTAGGTTTATTCGCTGGCTACACAGCCAACATCCTATATAAAAAATAATTAAAAGGTTTTGCTTCACATTTGATGAAACAATTTACCCCGCAATCATTCTCGATTGTGGGGTTTTTCTTTTAGCATTTGCGAGAAACGAATTATCTGTTATAATAATTATATAAAAACTATAGGAATAAATAACAAAGTTATGAGATAACAGTGCACTCATTTAACTTTTAAATTTTAACTATCCCGGGGGTTTCTATGGAACTTAACGATAAAAAATTTATTGCAGCGAAGAATCCTAGCGACTTTACTGCTGAGTGCTGCAAGGCTTTTTATGATTACGCTTTCAAGCAAAATTTAATAAAGGGTGATATTGCTTTCGTGCCTGAGCTTGTTGAACTAGGGGAGAAGGCTGTGCTCGAACTATTGGGCAATCAAACCTTTCAAAAAGAGTACGGTGATAATCCCATGCTTTTCTATTATATGGTGTTGCAATATGCATTGAAGACGGGCATCTTAATAGGAGCTCGTTGGGAATTGAATTTCGACAGTCTCACACCTGACTCGTATAAGGAAGAGACTGCACATGCTTTGAACGGTGAAACAGAAAAGCTTTTGAGCGAGCTAGGGCTCGACAGCGATGAAAAGCATGATGGGTTCTTCGTTGGCTTGCACAAAAAATGGTACGAACTCACGATGCCTTATACCCAGCTTGAAGACCAACGTTATTATATTTCTGGTTCGCTCTATGCGTCCTTTCAGTTAGGCGTGACAATTATCCTTGACAATTTAGAAGATTAAGCTAAAGCTCTCGGAGTTTTCCGGGAGCTTTTTACTTTCCTTAATTTAAAATGAAATAATCTAGCAGTTTTTTATTCAGATTGACATATTAAAATAAACTCATCAAGTGAAAGGATGGGTATGTTTATGAATAAAAAGTATTGGCTGTTTCTTTTGATCGCTGCTATCACGCTTCTTTTTGTCGGTAACGGAAGCTTATTAATTACAGATAATGTTGAATCCAATTACGCATTGACTGCCAAGGAGATGGTACTTTCGGGAGATTGGCTTTCTCCACAGATTTACGGCAAATATTGGTATGACAAACCAATCTTCTTTTATTGGCTCACAGCTTTAGGCTTTAAACTCTTTGGCTTTACAGAATTTGGTGCTCGTTTTTTTCCGTCACTTTTCGGTTTAGCTTCCTTAGGTTTAATTAGTTGGGGCGCTTCTAAAATTTATGGCAAAAAAGCAGCGTTCTATAGTGCTTTCATGCTGCTTACATCTGTAGAATTCTTTTTAATTAGCAAATCCATCATTACTGACTCGGCATTGTTTTTCTTTTTTAGCGGAACCCTTTTATTCTTTTATTTAGGCTATCAGTTGAATCGGACAAAATACTGGTATTTGATGTATATGTTTGCAGGCCTTGCCACATTAACTAAGGGACCAATTGGTTTTCTTTTACCAGGACTCATCATCACCTTATTTTTAATTTGGCAAAAGGATTTTCAAGTGTTGACTCGCTGCAAATTATTTAGTGGCGTACTTTTATTTTTAATCGTTTGCATGCCCTGGTATTTAGCGATGTATGCAATTCACGGCATGGATTTCATTAACGGTTTCTTAGGAACCCACAACTTCTTAAGAGCAACTGTGTCCGAGCATCCCAAGGACGATGTAATTTATTACTACACATTAGTTAACATCTTAGCTATATTCCCTTGGACGGCACTAATTCCTATGGCTCTTTATAAACAATATAAGGTTGACGGCTTTAAGATCCAGCCTACCGATAAATTTCTCATCATCTGGGCGCTGACGATCTTTTTCTTCTTCCAAAACATGGCAACAAAATATATCACTTATACGTATCCTTTGCTGTTTCCGACTTTCCTTTATTTGGGGCATTACGTTGCAGAAAAAGAAAATGTCATGGATAGTAAGTTCTGCAAAGCATTCGTTTGTACGTTCTTTAGCATCTTGTTAATTGCAGCCATTTATGTTGACGTAAAAGATATCGTTGTAAGTAGTACTCTATTCTTAGTTCCGGTAAGCTTAATTGTCGGAGCATTTGGCTATAAATATTTATCCAGACATAATTTAAGCCAGGCTGTAAGACTTGGCTCTATGGCTTTTATTTTCTATCTTGCGTTGATTATTAGTATTGCAATTCCCCTTGCAGAAAAAAGAAGCGCTAAAGATGTTGGTTTGTACCTTAAGCAACAAAAGATTACAGACTTAGCGGTATATGGCAAGTATTCTACATCAGCAGTATTTTACGGAGACTTCACCATGCAAAAAGTAATCAAAGAAAGTGATGTAGAAGAATATTTACCCCAGCAATACTCCTGGACCGCAAAAAACGTTATGCCTTACAAGGTTCTTGAGGAAGGCGAATTTAAAACGGTTATTCTGGAAAGAGAAAAAATGAACGACTTCATGGAAGAAAGTGATTACTCTTGGTATGTGAAGGGTCGTATCAATGATACGTACGTTTTAGGACGAAGCAGTTGATTTATATCAAAAATAAACTTAATTATTCAGATTTAGTTCAGTTTATGATAATATTATAATATAATGAATAATTAGGATGGAGGATACCGATGAAGGTTTTATTGGCTGAAGATGACAAAAACTTAGGCAGGCTTTTATCCATGCTTTTGAAAAAACAAAATATCGACGTAACATGGGCCGAAGATGGTGAGGCAGCTTACCAGCAAGTGTATAACGATGGCTATGACGTACTGGTTCTAGACTGGATGATGCCTAAATTATCCGGTGTAGATTTAGCTAAGCGACTGCGTGACGAGGAGTATGAAGGTAAGATCCTGCTGCTCACTGCCAAAGACACTATTTCCGACAAGGTTATGGGGCTTAATATGGGGGCCGACGATTATCTTGTGAAGCCCTTCGACATGGCTGAGCTTGTGGCAAGATTAAATGCCTTATGTCGTAGACATGGAACATATGCTTCATCTCAGTTATCTTTTGGTGAATATATTTTAGACAGTAGTACTTATTCCTTAATTTATAGAGGCATGCGAGTAGAGCTACGTCCAAGAGAATTTAAAATTTTGGAATTACTTGTTGTTAACAAGGGACAAATTATCCCGAGAAATGTTTTACTTGACAGGGTCTGGGGTTTGGAGAACGATGTTACGGAAAATAATCTTGACGTACACATCAGACTTTTAAGAAAGAAAATTACTGGGCTCAGCGGGGAAGAGATAATTAAGACAGTAAGAGGCGTAGGTTATTATGTGGAGTAGTTCTTTTGCAAAATTACAAAAGAAATTAACACTAATAAATACCTTGATATCTTTCATCTTGATTATTACCGTTGTTGCTACTTCTTATACATTGATTTGGATGCAGATCATTGACCATGAAAAAGAAGAACTTGTTGCAACAATTTATCACGAGGCTGAAGAATGGATCTCATCTAAAGAACCTCCTTGCAACGAAACATCAATAAATGATGGCTCTATGCTGGCTTATTTTCTTGACGGCAAGGGAGAAACAGTTATCCTTAACCAAATGGGTGAAACTCCTAAGGGAAAAGCACTTTTACGGGAGAAAGCTCTCTGGCCTACGGAATTTGATAAACCAAAGTTTATTAGTACCCAGGATGAAAATGGTAATCATGTGACTTATCTTGTATGTCTTGGTCCTGTTAAAGATGGAGATAAATTAGTTGGTCAACTGTACATGTTTGAGGATATCCATTTTTATTACCATACCGCAACGGAGATTTTTCTTAATTTATTAGTATTGATTTTCTTTTTACTAATTTTTGCATTTTTCATTAATTATTTTTTGGCCGGGAAAAATATCAAGCCTGTTAGAGAGATGTATTCAGTGCTGCAGCAATTTACGGCTGATGCTTCTCACGAGATGCGCACGCCCCTCGCCGTGACCAGACTAGCTGTGGAAGCTATCCGTGATGACGAAGACACCAAGCTTAGTGAATTCGCTGAAGAAACCTTCGAGATGATTGATGGCGAAAACCAACGTATGACCAATCTTACGGAAAATCTTATGAGCCTGGCGCGTAGTGATACAGGTAATATTAATATGGAAGTTACCGATGTTGACATTACTGAGCTCTGTACAAAGGTTGCCAAAAAACTTTCTCTTGTTGCCAAGGATCGTGGCTTCGAGCTCAGTACTGATATCGCTTCACCTTTGTTTACGCAGGGTAATGCTAATGCACTCGAGCATCTTTTGATTATTCTTCTTGATAATAGCTTTAAATATTCACCGTCTGGTACAACGGTACAATTAAAAGCTTATAAGCATAATACTCACATCGTCATCGACGTCATCGATGAAGGAGAAGGTATTAGTGACGAAAACAAGAAGCATATCTTTGATTGGTCCTTCCGTGTTGATAAAGCGCGTAGTCGTCAGCAAGGGGGACTTGGTTTAGGACTATCTCTAGCTCATGCGATTATTACCTTCCATAACGGTGAAATCTTTGTGCTCGACAACAAACCTAAGGGCACAATCATGAGAGTCAAACTTTAAAAAATTTATAAAAAAATAAACATCCCCTTAAGTTAAAATTCAGATTATCACTTTAAAATATAATCATGAAGTTAAGCTTAGGGGGATTTTTTATGAAAAGCATTTCTGGTTTATTTATGTTTTTCGAGGCAATGTTCTTACTCTATGTGATTATGCTCTTAAGTGAAGCTACGTTTTCTTGAAATGGTTTCATATACTTAAGTTAGTAGAAGAGGCAAATTATGACTAAAATTTTAGTTACTGGTGGAGCTGGTTTTGTTGGAACTCATCTGTTAAAGGAATTAACCGGCGTAAAAGATACTGAGGTTGTTGTTTTAGATAATTTAGATACAGGAAGCGAAGAGAATGTTCCTGCTGGGATGAATTTTATTCCTTTGGATATTGTCGATAGGCGAGTTGAGGATTTATTCAACGAAGAAAAGTTTGACATCGTCATTCATTTAGCTGGACATGGCGACGTAGAAGAATCTCTCGACGATCCTATTGAAGATGCAGCTATCAATATTCTTGGCTCCTTAAACATTTTAGAAAATTCCAAAAAGTATGGCGTGAAAATAATAATTTATTTGGCTTGTGCCGAGCTTGAAGAAAATAGTTCGCAGCAGGATGTTTCTCCTAAGACGTTCTGCGATGCTTCTAAATTAACCGTAGAAAATTATTTCAAGCTTTATAACAAATTGTATGGTATGAATTGTACCGTCATTAAACCTTTAGACCAAAAAAAAGATGCAGATACTTTGGCTGACATTTATGCGAAAGAAATTTTCGAAGAGATTTGCGCATAAATAATTTACCTAGGACAACTAAATAAAAAATATAGGCTAGAAGATGCATCCCCATGCTTCTGGTCCGAAGAAGAAATCCTCTAGTTTTTGCTAGAGGACTTTTTCTTTCATAAAAAAATCCACAATATCTTGCGTTTAGTATGTACTTTGAGCTATAATATTCGTTGAGGTAAAAGAGGGTTTTACGCTTTTGCGTTGAACTATTAACAAGATGTAAATATAAAATTAGGAGGAAGCACGAGTGGCAGAGAATAAAAAATTTAAACGTGTCATTTTAAAATTAAGCGGTGAGGCTATGGCCGGCAGCAAAGGCTTTGGCATTGACCCGGAAACTGTTTACTCCTTAGCTAAACAAATCAAAGAAGTAACTGACCAAGGTATTGAAGTAGCAATCGTTAATGGTGGCGGTAATATTTGGCGTGGCTTGTCCGGTTATAACAAAGGTATGGACCGCGCTACTGCCGATTACATGGGTATGCTTGCAACCGTAATTAACTCCTTAGCTCTTCAAGATTCCCTTGAGAATTTAGGCGTTCCCTGTCGCGTACAGGTCGCAATCGAAATGCGTCAAATCGCTGAACCTTACATTCGTCGTAGGGCAGTTCGTCATTTAGAAAAAGCTCGCGTAGTAATTTTTGCAGCCGGTACTGGTAACCCGTATTTTTCTACCGACACAACTGCAGCATTACGTGCAGCCGAAATCGAAGCCGATGCAATCTTAATGGCTAAAAAAGGTGTTGATGGAGTTTACGACTCCGACCCAGCAAAAAATCCTGATGCTAAAAAGTTTGACTCACTGGACTATATCGAAGTCATTCAACGTAAGCTTAGCGTAATGGATTCCACTGCAATTTCTCTTTGCATGGATAACAAAATTCCTATTGTAGTATTTAATATTGATAAACCAGGCAACATTTTAAAAGCTGCGTTAGGCGAAGAAATTGGTACCCTGGTAGGAGGTAATTTATAATGGCAACCATTCAAGAAATCATGACCACTATGGAAGGTAAGATGCACAAGACGGTTGATGCTCTCCGTGTAGAATTGGCTTCCTTACGCGCAGGCCGTGCTACACCAGCTCTCTTGGATAAGATTACCGTTGATTATTACGGAACTCCCACTCCTATTAACCAAGTAGCGAGCGTAACTGTTCCCGAACCTCGTATGATTGTAATCCAACCTTGGGAAAAGAATTTGGTCAAAGCTATTTGCAAGGCTATTCAAATGTCCGACCTGGGCCTTAACCCGAATTCTGACGGCATCGTCATTCGTTTGAATCTTCCTCAATTAACTGAAGATCGCCGTAAAGAATTAGTTAAAGTGGTTCATAAAAAAGCAGAAGAATATCGTGTAATCGTTCGCAATCTTCGTCGTGATGCAAACGACCACATCAAAAAGATGGAAAAGGCTAAAGAAGTAACCGAAGACGAGGTTAAGAAGGCTACCGATAAAATCCAAAAAATTACTGACTCAATAATGAAGGATGTTGATGCAGTAACCGCTAATAAAGAAAAAGAAGTAATGGAAGTATAATGGCTCCTTCCGTACTTGCTTTAAAGCTTGATGAGGCAATAAGTAGGTTAGAAGCAGCAGGGTATACCTGTGAAACAAAATCTCTCTTACCGCCTCGTGATTCAGACGACAAATTTGCAGGATTTCATCCTCGCAAATATGTAGTAAGGCAGCAAGAGCTGTCTAATAAAATAGTTCTATTAACATTCGTTTATAGAATTTAATTAATCAAGGAGGAATTTATCATGGCTCTGAAAATTGACAAAAACGTTTGTATCGGTTGCGGTGCTTGCGAAGCTAACTGCCCTGTAGGTGCTATCTCTGAAGCTGAAGAAGGCAAACGCCAAATTGGTGAAGATGCATGCGTAGAATGTGGCTGCTGCGCTGCTAACTGCCCTGTAGGCGCTATCGAATAATTTAAAATATTATTCAGCAAATATCAGGCGACCTCTGCGAATAAAAACAGGGGTCTGCCTATATTTGTTTAAAGGTGGCATTTTATTTTTCATAAACGTCCATAGCAGGCCATAAGTTTTGTTAGCATAAAAATTTGTCCTACAGGTTTTTCTCGTTCGATGTACTAAAAAGTATGCCTTCGGGATCCTTACTAACATTTAACCTACTCTGAACGTTTTGCATAATTTTATTATAAAGAGGATTCAGATGTTTAAAGGTTTGTTTCAAACTACGAAATCCCCAGTTAAACAAGAAAAGTTACAGTTCGATACTTCAGATTTAGATATGAACAATATTCCTAAGCATATTGCAATTATTATGGATGGCAATGGTCGCTGGGCTAAGGCGCAAGGAAAGGTTCGTACCTATGGACATCAAAGAGGAGCAGAAACATTAAAAAAAATCGTACGTGCGGCTAACGATCTTGGCGTTAAAGTTATTTCTGCTTACGCTTTTTCTACGGAAAATTGGAAGCGCCCCATTACTGAAGTTAATTTCATTATGGATTTGCTTTCTCGTTATCTCACTTCTGAGATTCAAGAATTCAATGACAACAACGTGCAAGTAAGATTCTTAGGTTCTCGCGCTGGCTTGCCCCAAATCGTACAAGAGAAGATGGACAATGCCATTCGCCAAACTCAAAATAATACGGGCATCATTTTAAATTTGGCTATTAATTACGGAGGTCAAGCCGAGATTCTTCATGCTGTGCAAAGCATTGCTCAGGAGGTTTACGAAGGCAAGCTCGACGTAAGTTCAATAAATAATAAGGTTTTTGAAGAACATCTATATACCCAAGGTTTGCCTGCTCCAGATTTGTTAATTCGTCCTGGGGGAGATTTACGTATTTCTAACTTCCTGCTTTGGCAAATAGCTTACGCCGAGATTTGGACTACCAAAACATATTGGCCTGATTTCACCCCTGACCATTTGGTGGAGGCAATTCTTGCGTACCAAGGACGTGAACGTCGTTATGGCGGGCTAGTTACAAAATAATTAGCATTGAGTAAGAATTTTGAGAGCAAGTACACATTGACTGAGAATTTGCTGTATCAAAAGTTTCACTTAAAGCATAGCAAAAGTTTGCAGATTTGCGTTTAATACGTTAATTCGTAGATTTACGCAAAGCATTGTAGATTTGTCTTGAAGTATTTGGTTCAGGTGATTTATACCGAGTTTTGCAAACTTATATAGATTTACAAAACTTGGTTAGTTCAGCTGAATATTGCAGATTCTACTTGAGTCGTATAATTTTATAAAAATTTACTTAAAAGCGTTGAGAAGGATTTAAGAATTATGCTTACAAGAATTATTACCGGTGTCGTAGGAATTTGTGCGGCGATTGGTATTATTACGAAGGGCGGCTGGGTTTTCTCGGCAGCCGTGTTTGTGCTCGCTTGTGTCGGTTGGTTCGAATATCATCGCATGGCCGAGAAAAATGGTTATCACGTTTATTATTTAAGCTCTGGCCTTGGCGTTGTTCTTACTATGGGCGTGGCAGGTCTTGTTTATCATTTTGAGATTGAGCCGGCAATTGCTCTAGCTCTTACGACAATGTTCACAGCTTTATTCTTCATCTTTAATGCACTCGAGGGCTTGTATCGTCACTGCCATTTTCAAGATGGTAAATGGATTGCAAATACTGCTCTGTCTGTGTGGGGCTTCATTTATACGGGTATTCTTTTCTCCCACGTTATTATTTTACGCAGCTTTGATTATGGTCCCCATATCGATTTAGGCTTCAGAGTTTTCGAATACGGTGAGATTTGTTTATGGATTACTTTAATAGGCACATGGATGAGTGATACAGCTGCTTATTTCGTTGGCTCTGCCTTTGGTAAGAATCCTTTCTGTAGTGTGAGCCCGAAAAAAAGCTTTGAAGGTGCTGTGGGAGGTTTTGTAGGCTGCTTCATCGTAGTCTTGGCGCTGACGATTATTTATTTAGGCGTTCCTCTTTGGCAAGCTGTTACTCTTGCTCTTGCTGTAAGCTTTTTTGCTCCCCTCGGCGATTTAGTCGAATCAATTATCAAACGCTCCTTCGATATTAAAGATTCGGGCAATTTCTTCCCAGGTCATGGGGGAGTACTTGATCGTTTTGACAGCTTACTCTTTACGGCTCCTGTATTCTATTACATAATGCTTATCTCAAGCGTAATCCCAATGATGTTACAAGGTTAATTACTATGAAAAATATTTCACTTTTAGGTTCAACTGGTTCCATCGGTCGTCAAACAATTGATGTTGCCCTGGCGAACCCTGACAAAATGAAAATTCGCGTGTTGGCTGCTCATTCATCTGATAAACTCATGGAAGAGCAAATCAAACTTGTTGAGCCTGACTTCGTTGTTCTAACAGACATCGAGGCAGCCAAACGCTTAGCAACACGTTACCAAGGTAAGACGGAGATTTTAACCGGGGAAGAAGGACTCCTTGCAGCAGCAACTTATTCTGGCATTGACACCGTCCTTGCTTCCATGGTTGGTTACGCAGGACTTCGTCCTACCATGTCTGCAATTAAGAGCGGAAAAAATATTGCCCTTGCTAATAAAGAAACTCTTGTAGCAGGTGGAAGTCTCGTTATGAGTGCAGTAAAAGAAGCAGGTGTAAGCCTGACTCCGGTTGATAGTGAGCACTCGGCAATCTTTCAATCTTTACGAGGAGGAAGAGAAAACGAAGTAAAACGCCTTTTAATTACAGCAAGTGGTGGACCCTTCCGCGGTAAAAAACGTAGCGATTTAGAATCCGTTACTTTAGCTCAATGCTTGAACCATCCTAATTGGTCCATGGGCAAAAAAATTACAGTAGATTCATCTACATTGGCTAACAAAGGTTTAGAAGTTATCGAAGCACATTGGCTCTTTAACATGCCTTATGAAAAGATTGATGTCGTTGTGCATCCTCAAAGCATCGTGCATAGTCTTGTTGAATTTTGTGATGGCTCCGTTATAGCCCAGCTTGGGGAACCAGATATGCGTCTGCCCATCCAATACGCCTTGAGTTATCCTGAGCGTTATCCTATTGCTTTTGATCAATTGGATTTAATTCGTCATGGTACATTAACCTTTGAAGCTCCTGATATGGAAGCATTTCCTTCCCTTGGTATAGCCATAGAATGTGGCAAGGCAGGAGGAACGTTACCTTGCGTCTTTAACGCAGCGAACGAGGAGGCAGTTTATGCTTTCTTAGATGACAAAATTAAATATTTAGACATTCCCTATATTACGAATAAGGTTACTCAAGCTCATAACAATATCTTGAAGCCTTCCATAGAAGATATTGAGATAAGCGATGCTCAAGCTCGTAAGCAGGCAAGAGAAATTATTCGTAATCTGTAATCCGGAGGATAAGATTTTGCTAACGATTTTAGCAGCTATTTTTGTTTTTGGCGTTCTTATTACCGTGCATGAATTCGGTCACTTTATTGTAGCTAAAATGACAGGCATGAAGGTAGAAGAATTTGCCATTGGTTTCGGTCCCTGCATATATCAAACAAAAGAAGGGGACACGGAATATTCCCTTAGATTGATTCCCTTAGGTGGGTATAATAAAATTGCTGGCATGGATCCAGACGACGAGCCCTGTGAGGATGGCTTCAACAATAAGCCCATTCTCTCGCGTATGGCTGTTATTCTTGCTGGTGCTTTTATGAATTTTCTTTTGCCAATTGCTTTATTTACAGGCATTTTTATGTTCGAAGGTCAGGAACAGGTTCAAGACATTCCTGTGCTCGGACAAATAGTCGAATATTCACCTGCACAAAGAGCTGGACTCAAGGCAGGTGACAAGGTCCTTACTATTAATGATAAGGAAATGACAACCTGGCGCGATATCCAAAAGACTTTGCGTGCCAATGGTGAAAAAGAAGTTCAACTGAAAATTGAACGTGAAGGCAAGGTACAAAGCTTTGTCATGACTCCTAAGTATAACGA
Source organism: Phascolarctobacterium sp. (assembly GCA_030523325.1). Taxonomy (GTDB): domain Bacteria; phylum Bacillota; class Negativicutes; order Acidaminococcales; family Acidaminococcaceae; genus Phascolarctobacterium_A. The sequence goes on along the minus strand of JAUNIS010000009.1, from coordinate 55,234 downwards.
AGAAAGCAAGCGCGCTGTCATCGGCATCATTCCCTGTACCACTCACGAAACAGTTGGACCAGTGCAAGCCTTCATTATGGCGATTAGATACACCGTTTATGTAATCGAATACATGCTTGATGCTTTAAAACAAATTGTTATTGGTAAGGCAGCAGCCGATGTAGCAGGACCAATCGGTGTTGCTCAGGTAGCTGGGCAAATGGCTGAAAAAGGTCTCATGCCTCTCTTTAGCTTTGTAGCTTTAATGAGTATAAACTTAGGCGTAATTAATTTGTTGCCCTTGCCCGCACTTGACGGAGGACATTTCTTTCTGCTCATAGTTGAAGCATTAAGAGGCAAACCCTTGAGTCCTATTTGGATGAATCGCGTTCAATATGCAGGCATCGTTTTAATTCTTGCCATTACCATCTTTTCAACATTTAAAGATGTCACTAGATTTTTCTGAGGTGTTCCATGTATAAGAGAAGAATAACCAGGGAGTTAACACTTGGCTCTCAAAAAATTGGCGGTAATGCTAAGATTACCGTTCAATCTATGACTAATACGAAGACACATGATGCTGAGGCGACTCTCGCGCAAATTCGTGAGCTTGCTAAAGCTGGTTGCGATATTATTCGTTGTGCCGTCCCCGACATGGCTGCGGCTGAAGGTTTAAAACGAATTTGCAAGGAAAGTCCTATCCCAGTCATTGCTGATATTCACTTCGATTACAGACTTGCCTTAGCTGCAATTGAAGCTGGTGTCGACGGATTGCGTTTGAATCCAGGCAATATTGGTGGGGAAGACAGAGTCCGTGCGGTTGTAGAAGCAGCCAGACCCAAAAATATCCCCATTCGTATCGGTGTTAATGCAGGTTCCTTGCCAAAAGATCTTCTAGAAAAATATGGTCACCCGACTCCTGAGGCAATGGTTGAGGCTGCTTGGCGACATATTAAAATTTTAGAAGACATGGACTATCGTAATATTAAAGTTTCCTTGAAATGCCACGACGTGCCGACTACCTTGTCTGCGTATCGTCTTATGGCAAGTCAATGCGATTATCCCTTGCATGTAGGTGTTACGGAAGCTGGAACAATTAACAGCGGTATTATTAAATCTGCCGTAGGTATTGGCACACTCCTTGCCGAGGGTATTGGAGATACCATTCGCGTTTCCTTAACAGGTGACCCGGTTAATGAAGTCAAAGTTGCTTATAATATTCTTAAATCCTTAGGACTACGTGAATATGGTCCCACATTAATTTCTTGTCCTACTTGTGGACGTACGCAAATTAATTTAGAAAAGCTTGCCCTTGAGGTTGAAAAACGTCTGAGCGAAATTACAGAACCAATCGTCGTAGCTGTTATGGGATGTGTTGTTAATGGACCTGGCGAAGCTCGTGAGGCTGATGTTGGTATTGCAGGTGGCAAAGGAGAGGGACTTATCTTCCGTAAGGGAGAGGTTCTCCGTAAGGTCCCTGAAGATAAAATAGTTGACGAATTATTCGTTGAAATTGATAAAATTTTACTGGAGAGGAAGGTTTCTCACTAATGAAAGTATCTCAAATGTATGCTCCTACTCTGCGCGAGGTTCCTGCTGAAGCAGAGATTCCTAGTCATCAACTTTTATTGCGTGCTGGTTTTATGCGTAAATCTACCAACGGTATGTATACCTACTTACCCTTGGCTTGGCGCGTCATCAAAAAAATCGAAAACATTATACGTGAAGAAATGGATAACAAGGGTGCTCAAGAAATCATGATGCCCATCATGCAACCTGCTGAGATCTGGCAAGAGTCAGGTCGTTGGGGAGTTTATGGTGCAGAAATGATTCGTGTTAAGGACCGTCACGGTCATGAATATTGCCTCGGTCCGACTCACGAAGAGCTTGTTACCAGCATGGTGCGTATGGATGTTAAATCTTATCGCCAGCTTCCTCTTAACTTATACCAAATTCAAGATAAATTCCGTGACGAACGTCGTCCTCGTTTTGGTCTTATGCGTAGCCGTGACTTTATCATGAAGGATGCTTATTCTTTTGACCGTGATAACGAAGGCTTGGATAAATCCTACAAAGATATGTTCGACGCTTATACAAACATTTTTACTCGTTGTGGTTTAACCTTCCGTCCTGTTGAAGCCGATTCAGGTGCTATCGGAGGTAATGGTTCTCATGAATTCATGGTGCTTGCCGATACAGGTGAAGCAGAAATTGCTTATTGCACAGCTTGTGATTATGCAGCCGATATTGAAAAGGCTGAACTCAATGTTGTGGAAGCTCCTGCTGAAGAAGAAAAAACTTTAGAAATGATTGCAACTCCTAACTGTAAAACTATTAACGATGTTTGTTCTTTCTTAAATGCTCCCGTGGACCATAGCATGAAAGCTGTTGCCTTTGGTTCTGAAAAAGGTCTCATTCTCTGTTTTGTGCGTGGCGATCATGAGGTTAACGAAATTAAAGTTGCTAATACAGTTGGCGTTAACGAAGTAGAAATGGCTGATGAGAGTCTCTTGGCTGCAGCAGGTACTGTTGGCGGATACATGGGTCCCATTGGTCTCGATCCCGAAAAGGTTACCATTGTAATCGATCAAAGCGTGATGAAAATGCACAATATTTGCTGTGGTGCTAATAAAGAAGGCTATCACTATGTAAATGCTAATCCGCTTCGCGACTTTAAACCCACCTACGTAGCGGATATTCGTTTGGCTCAAGTTGGCGATCCCTGTCCTCACTGCGGTGCTAAAATGGAAAAGGCTCGCGGTATTGAAGCTGGTCAAGTATTTAAGCTCTTTACTAAATATTCTGCAGCAATGAACGCAACCTTCCTTGATGAAAACGGTAAGGAACAACCTATGTATATGGGTTGCTATGGTATTGGTGTTGGTCGTACCATGGCTGCCTGTGTAGAACAAAGCTTTGATAAAGACGGTATTATCTGGCCCGTAAATATTGCTCCTTACGAAGCATTAGTTGTTCCGGTAAATGCTAAAGACAAAGAGTCTTGGGATAAATCTTTTGAAATTTACGAAGCTCTTAAGAAGGCTGGAGTAGAAGCAGTTATTGATGACCGTAATGAGAGACCTGGCGTTAAGTTTAAAGACGCCGATTTAATCGGTTATCCCTTGCGCATAGTTGTTGGGCCTAAGACTATTAAAGAAGGCAAGCTTGAAGTTAAAGCTCGTAAGACAGGTGAGGTTTCCATGTTGCCTATGGATTCCGACTACATCACAACCATTTGTGATATGTTAAAAAATCTTTAATTTTTGAGGTGACTCATGGAGTTTTATAATAATCTCCTGACAGTTATAAATTCAAATCATGAGTTGATGATGCTCTTTAGACTTTTTCTTGCGGCATCCTTTGGTGGCATTGTCGGTTTAGAAAGAGGTAGTGGTGATAGGCCTGCAGGCTTTAGAACTCATATCTTGGTTTGTATGGGTTCTGCCTTGTTCATGCTCGTCTCTATCTACGGGTTTGACGGCATCGTCAGTGTATCTCCCGAGTCCACTGACCTTGGTACTCGTCGTGATAGCGCACGTATTGCAGCTCAAGTAGTATCTGGCATTGGTTTCTTAGGTGCTGGTACGATTATGCATGAAGGCTTGACGGTTAAAGGACTTACTACCGCAGCTTCTCTGTGGATTATCTCTGCCATTGGACTTGCAGTTGGTTCCGGCATGTATATCATATCTTTTGGTGCAACTGTTTTAACATTGATTACTTTAATGGTTTTCCAAAATTGGGATAAAAAATTTGCAGCAACAACTCGTGTAGATCGTCAATATATTAAGGTTGACGTAATCAATAGACCAGAAGCAATTTCTGATGTGTCTTCTTACTTAACAGAAAATGGCGTTAACATTAAAAGTCTTGCTGTTAAAAAAGATAAAAAGAATGATCGCCTGCAGCTTGATATTTACATCAAGGTCAATGACAAGAAGCAAGCTCAAGAAGTTATTCGTGGTCTCCATAATTTAGACGTCGTTATCAGTTCCGAAGACGACCTTTAAGAAAATCATGCAGAAAAAATATTGCTTTAAACCGGATCAAGAAAAGTTTTTAGCATTTTTGTCTTCTGTTTCTCTTACCAATATGGAAAAGATTGCTTGCAAACTTTTCCACGTAGAACAAATATGTGTGGATGATGCGTCATCAATTTGGGAAGTGCATTATAAATGCAATGCATCCTTGCCTCCCGCATTAACTAAGAAAGTAGCGTCCGCTTTAAAGGACGCTTTTTCTTTAAAGGAAATTAAACTTATTTGTGATACAAACAGCAGGAAACAAGAACAAGCTACTCCTGATCCTGAATTTACAATTACAGATTGCTCAGGCATTCCCTTGCCAGATGAAACCGCCGCAGATGAATATGCTACGGTAGATTATTGCGAAGAAATTCCTCTGCCTGAAGAACCGCCCGAAGTTCATTTTGAACCGGAGATGGACCCGCAATACATGCAGGCAATGGAAAATCTATACGGGGAAAAGAAAGACGACTCCATGCTTTGGGGTCGCAGGGTTAAAGCTGGTAAGGCTCGTCCTTTGCTTTCCCTTACGGAAGAAGAAAATAATATTGTTGTTGAGGGTAAATTAGTTAAAACTTATTTGCCCGACGGTTCTATGGAAGCTTTTGTAGAGAAAGAAACTAAAACTGGCAGTATCATCGTTTCCTTCAGCTTGTTTGATGGAGAAGGTGGGTTGACTGTTAAGAAAATTTTCTCTAAGCCTTTTAATAATCGCTCAAGCTATGGCGGAGCTCCTCAAACTGAGGTGGACCTAAAAAAAGAAGCCAAAGAATTTAAGGATGCTCTGAAGGTTGGCATGAAGCTGCGCATTCAGGGTAACCTTTCCTTTGATAAATATACCCAGGAATATAACTTCCAACCCTTAGGTATTCAAAAGCTCGATGGCAATGCAAGTCGAATGGATAATGCGGAAGTTAAACGTGTTGAACTACACTGTCATACGAAGATGAGTAAGATGGATGCAGTGACTCCCATGAAGGATTTAGTTAAGCAAGCTATCAAGTGGGGGCACAAGGCTCTTGCAATTACGGACCACGGTGTTGTACAAGCCTTTCCTTTTTGCTTTGACGAGGTTATGGATGAAAAGTCCGACTTAAAACTTATCTACGGTATGGAAGGTTATTTAATGGCGGACCGTAACGTGGATGACTCTCTAGAGCAAGAGACGGGTGACGTGACGAAAAAAGCTAAGGCTCCGAAGAGGGCAAGCTATCACATTATTATTCTTGCAAAAAATGAAACTGGTCTGCGTAATCTGTATAAATTAGTTTCTATTAGCCATTTGCGTTATCTTTTTCGAAAACCACTTTTACCACGAGAGGTTATCGAAGAACATCGCGAAGGCTTAATCCTTGGCTCTGCCTGTGAAGCAGGTGAACTCTATCGAGCTATTTTATCTAAGGCAAGCGAAGAAGAGATTGAGCGCATTGCCTCCTTCTACGACTATCTCGAAATCCAACCCATCGAGAATAATATGTTCCTCGTGAGGGAGAAGGGCTACAAGGTTGAGCAATTAATCGAATACAATAAGAAAATTTATGAGCTTGGTAAAAAGCTTGGCAAATTAGTTGTAGGCACCTGCGACGTGCATTTCCTTAATCCTGAGGACGCAAAATATCGTGCCATCTTGCAAGCAGGCCAAAACTACAAGGACGCCGATAATCAGCCGCCCTTGTATTACCGTACAACGGAAGAGATGCTCAAGGAATTCCAATACTTAGGCGAGGAAGCTGCCTACGAGGTTTGCGTAACGAATACGAATAAAGTTGCCGATATGGTTGAACGCTTCGTACCAGTACCTGACCGCGACCAGCTTTATTCCCCGTTTATCCCTGGTGCAGAGGAAGCCGTGCATGATATGAGTTACGCCAAAGCTCATGCTTGGTATGGAGATACCTTGCCGCAAATCGTCGAAGACCGGTTAAAACTAGAACTTAAATCCATCATTGGTAACGGCTTCGCCGTTTTGTATTACATTGCTCATAAGTTAGTAAAACATTCTATAGATAGAGGCTATCTTGTTGGTTCTCGTGGGTCAGTTGGTTCGTCCTTTGTTGCAACCATGCTTGATATCACGGAAGTTAATCCTTTAAAGCCGCACTATCGTTGTACGAATTGTCGTCATAGCGAATTTTTTATGAATAACGAGGTGGACTCAGGCTTTGACCTACCACCGAAAAATTGTCCTCATTGTGGAACGCCTATGTTTCGTGACGGACACGAAATACCATTTGCCGTATTCCTTGGGTTTGACGGAGACAAGGTTCCAGATATCGACTTGAATTTCTCAGGCGGCATTGACCCCGATGATCCTTTAGCTATGTCAGACCAGTCAGTTGCTCACAAATATACGGAAGAACTTTTTGGTCGCGACAACGTTTGTCGTGCTGGTACCATTGCAACTGTTGCAGCTAAAACTGCAGCGGGCTTTGTGCGTAAATATTTTGAAGAACGCAATATGACGGTGAACGGAGCTGTTCTTGGTGCACTTGTACCAGGTATTGAAGGTGTAAAACGTACGACCGGCCAGCATCCTGGCGGCATAATGGTTGTGCCACGTAATATGGATATCCATTATATTACGCCTATGAATCGTCCTGCAGATGATAGGGAAGAGCCGACGATTACGACTCACTACGATTATCATAGCATTAACGATCGTCTCGTTAAGCTCGATATTCTGGGTCATGATGATCCTATGGTCCTCAAAATGCTTGAGAATTACATGCAATTTGACGTAGATCCTAATTTCTGTGCGAAAGATATTCCTGTTGGCGATGTTGAGACCATGCAAATTTTCCAAGATACAACTAGTCTTGGTGTTACGCCCGAACAAATCGATTCCAACGTAGGTACCTTTGGCATTCCTGAATGCGGGACAAAATTTGTTCGTCAAATGATCGAAGATGTAAAGCCAAAAAATTTTTCCGAGGTTGTGCGTGTATCCGGTTACTCCCATGGCACGGATGTATGGCTGAACAATGCGCAAGACTTAATTCGCGCAGGTATTCCGGTTAAAGAAACTGTTTCTACCCGTGATGATATTATGACTTATTTAATTGCCAAAGGAGTCCAACCTAAGCTTGCTTTTAAAACTATGGAGTATTGCCGTAAGGGTAAGGCTGCGAAAAAAGGCTTGGAACCTGAGATGCGTGAGGCAATGACCGCAGCTGGAATTCCTGAATACTATATGAAGTCCTGTGAGACACTGAATTATTTATTCCCCAAGGCTCACGCAGTTGCTTATGTGCTCATGGCTTATCGCATTGCTTATTGCAAGGTGCATTATCCCAAACATTTTTATGCTGCTTATTTTACAGTTCGTGCTAAAGATTTCGACTACGTACCCGTATCGAAAGGATTGCAATACGTCAAGAATACCATTCGCAATCTGTATAATCTAGGCACGAAGGCTTCTGCAACAGAAAAGAGTCAGATCACTTACCTTGAGCTTGCTAATGAAATGATGGAACGCGGATTCAAGTTTCACAAGATTGATCTCTACAAATCCCATCCCATAAAATTTTTAGTAACGGAAGACGGACTTTTGCCTCCGCTTGCAAGTCTCGGTGGACTAGGTGAAGTTGCAGCCAAAAATATTGCGGATCACAGAGATGCCGAACATCCTTTTATCTCTCAAGAAGATATGCGTATGCGTTGCGGCGTTGGTAAATCATCCGTAGAACTCCTTGCGAGCAACGGAATTCTAGACGGACTTCCCGAGAGCAATCAAATTTCTCTCTTTTAGTTTGTTTGACAATTTACTTCTTGATGATATAATTTATGCACATTCCTTTAAATTATTTAATTGGTGGAGGAGGGGAAGTGTGGAGGTTTTTTTTAATTCAATATATGCTCAATTCGTACTTTTGGTGCTTGGTTTTGCTATGCTTAGTTATGGAGCCGATTGGTTCGTAGAAGGCGCTGCAGGTATTGCTAAAAAGTTTGGCATTTCTCAGTTAATTGTTGGGCTCACTATTGTTGCCATGGGTACATCGGCTCCAGAAGCAGCTGTAAGTATTAGCGCAGCCTCAAAAGGTGTAGCTGATATTACTATCGGAAATGTAGTAGGCTCAAATATCATGAATATCCTTGTTATTCTTGGTCTTGCAGCCGCTATCCTTCCTTTACCTGTACAAATCTCTACCGTCAAATATGAAATGCCTTTCATGATTTGTGTCAGCATTTTATTATTTGTGCTTGGCAAGGATGGCTACATTAACTTTACCGACGGTTGCATTCTTGCTGCGATTTTTGTTGGCTATATGCTTTATTGCATCATCAAGGCCCTCAAAGAAAAGCAAGCTGATGAAGAGCAAGAAGAAGAACAAAATCTTCTCAAACTAATTGTCTTTCTCATTGTTGGTATGGCTGTAGTTGTTTATGGTTCAGATATCACTGTTGCTGCTGCCGAAAAGATTGCCAAATTTTTTGGTATGAGTGACCGTGTAGTTGGTCTTACTGTTGTAGCTCTTGGTACAAGCTTACCCGAGCTGTTTACTTCAGTGACGGCAGCTCGCAAAGGAGACGTTGATATTGCTATCGGTAACATTGTTGGTTCCAACTTATTTAACATTCTCTTCGTTGTTGGTTTGTCCGCGATTGTAATCGACGTACCCTTTGCCAAAGAATTTACTTTCGACAGTTATCTTACCATCGCATCTGCCATCATTCTTTGGCTTTGCGTGCTTCCTACAAAAAAACTTGAACGCTTAGCCGGGCTGGGAATGTTAGCGGCCTATTGTGCTTACGTGTGGTATATCATTTAAAGTTAAGAGTTATGAGTTGTGAGGCAACGACTGAACTCGAAAGTTTTAATTTTATAACTTAATGCTGAACTTAAACTTCACTATCTGGTTGTTTAGGTTCAGCGTTTTTTTAACTCTTAACTTTTTTTCGTGCACATTTAAATTGTATATGTTATAATTGGTATTAGTGTACTGTTTATAAAGTTTTTGTAACATATAGGAGGAACTACCAATGCAAAAATTAGATCAAGCTTGCGTTAATACTCTGCGTTTCTTAGCAGTTGACCAAGTTGAAAAAGCAAAATCCGGGCATCCAGGCTTCCCTCTGGGTACTGCTCCCTTGATGTATGCCATCTGGGACCGTTTTATGAATTACAATCCGGCTAATCCTGCTTGGTTTAATCGCGATCGTTTTATTCTTTCACCTGGTCATGGTTCTGCTTTAATGTATGCCATGCTTCATGTAGCCGGCTATGATTTAAGCATTGATGATTTAAAAAATTTCCGTCAATGGGGATCTAAGACTGCAGGTCATCCTGAATATGGTCTGACTCCTGGCGTCGATGTATCTACTGGTCCCTTAGGACATGGCTTTGCTATGGGTGTTGGCTTTGCAATTGCCGAAGCAATGCTTGCGGCAAAATATAATAAGCCAGGTCACAAGGTTATCGACCATTTCACTTATGGTCTTACTTCCGATGGTGACCAAATGGAAGGTGTTGCTTGTGAAGCTGCTTCCTTAGCTGGAACTCTCGGATTGGGTCGTCTTATCTATCTGTATGACGATAATAAAATTACTATCGAAGGTTCTACTGATATTGCTTTCGGTGAAGATGTAGAAGCTCGTTTTAAAGCTTATGGTTGGCAAGTTCTACGTGTAGCTGACTCTGAAGATATTGACGCTATGGAAAAAGCCATTGCAGAAGCAAAAGCTGACGAAGCACATCCTTCTTTGATTATCGTACGCACTCATATCGGTTTTGGTTCTCCTAAACAAGATAGCGCTTCCTGTCATGGCGAGCCTCTTGGTGCAGAAGCTCTGGCGGCTGCTAAAGAAAAAGCAGGTTGGACTCAAGAAATGTTCTACGTTCCTGAAGAAGTGAAAGCTCATTTCGATGCTAAGCTTCCTAACTGCGCAGCTAAAGAACAAGCCTGGGATAAAGAGATGGAAGCTTATAGTGAGGCTTATCCTGAACTTGCAGCTGAACTTAAAGCTCGCATTGCTGGTGAAGTCTCTGTTGACCTTGATAAATTGTTTGCTATCTTCAAGGATAACGCAAAGACTGCAACTCGTGCAGCCTCTGGCGATGTAATCAATGCTCTTGCTCAAATGGTTCCTGCTCTTACAGGTGGTTCGGCTGACCTTGGTCCTTCTAACAAAACAGTTATGAAGAAGGAAGCATATTTCTCCAAGGAAGAACGTGATGGACGTAATATTCATTTTGGCGTACGCGAACATGCCATGGGTGCTGTTCTTAATGGTATGACCTTGCATGGAGGTTTCGTTCCGTTTGGTGGTACCTTCCTAGTTTTCGCCGATTTCCTGCGCCCGACTATTCGTATGGCGGCTCTGATGGGGATTCAATCTATTTTCGTACTTACTCACGACTCCATTGCTCTTGGCGAAGACGGACCTACACATCAACCTATCGAGACAACCATGGGTCTTCGTCTCTTACCGAACACCTGCGTAATTCGTCCTGCTGATGCTTTAGAAACTGCTGTGGCTTGGAAGGTTGCTGTAGAAAATAAAACTAAACCGACCTGTTTACTCTTAAGCCGTCAAAACTTAACAACCTTGAACGCTTACAAGGATGTTGTTAAAGCTGGCGCACCAAAAGGTGCTTATGTTCTTAGCCCGGCTCAAGGCGAAGCAAAAGTTATCATTATTGCAACTGGTTCCGAGGTTGAGCTAGCTCTCAAGACTCAAGCAGTTCTTCAAGCTGAAGGTACAGAGGCATCCGTTGTATCCATGCCTTCCTGGGATCTCTTTGATGCTCAAGACGAAGCTTATAAAGAATCCGTACTGCCTAGCGGCGTAGTTAAATTCGCTGTAGAAGCTGGCGTGCCTTATGGTTGGTCTCGTTATACTGGCTGTGAGAAGAGAGTGCTCGGCATCACTAAATTTGGTGCATCTGCACCTGGTGGCGTGCTCATGGAAAAATACGGCTTCACCGTAGAAAATCTTGTTGCTAAAATTAAAGAAATTTTGTAATTAAATAATTTACTCCCTGAATTTTTTCAGGGAGTTTTGTCATATTTTTGTCTTATTTACTAATTATACTTATCATTAATAAGGAACCCTGTATAAATGATGAAAAAGTATGAAAGGTGGGATAGCTGATGAAAAAAATAATGGCCTTGCTTTGTTTGATGATGTTGCTTGCGGTTAATTGTTTTGCAGAAAAGATAGAGCGTGTAGATAAGAAATTTGATTTTACGCAGGCAAAAAACATTTTGGTAGTCTCATCAATAAATACTAATGTAAAAAACGGTATCAACGAATTTAAAATCGAAGATATTTTTGAAAAATCTTTAGATATAAAATTTACTAAACCAATGCAGAAAAAAGGTTTCACTATAAGCTATGAAACAAATATCATAAACGACGGGGAATTAGTAGTAGCTGATGACATCGAACTTCTTTCTCCAAATGATAAAAAACTTCAGGAATGGAAGAGTAAATTTGATATTGTTATTTTTGCAAAGCTTGCCGATTACAAAACCGCAGTAGGTTGGGTAGATGGTTATACCTATACCGTCCCAGAAGTCAATTATTATCATTATTACGATAGAAATGGTTACGTTCATACTGTACCGGTTTATACACATCGCACAGAATATTCTCCTGGCTATCATGCAACCTTTGCAGTAGAAAAGGTCCGTTTCGATGTTTATGATCTTAAGAATGACAAGGTAGTTTGGTCTCGAATTGATGAAAGAGCAAAAATTACCAAGCGAGGTAATCTTTATGAAAGAATTTTAAAGAGTTTCTTCGGCGATTATAAAGGAGTTGCCACAAAATAAAATACATTAAAAATATGCTCCTTTCATCCAAAATTGGTTGAAAGGAGCAATCTTTATATAAAGGTGGCAAAGCTTTATAAATTATGATATAATACTATCATCTATCTTTGCGTTTAAATGCAATAAGGGATGAGAGGAAAAGTTTACATGTATGGTTTAATAAGTGGCGTCAAACCCCGCAGTCTTGCTGAAGCCGCTGAGATTAAAATAGGCGAAAAGCTGCTGAGTATTAATGGCGCTCCTGTTAAAGATATAATCGAATTAAGTTTTGCTGCTGCAGATTATACAATAGACTTAGAGATAGAAAATGCCAAAGGTGAGTCTCGCAGCATCCATATCGAAAAAGCACCGGATGAGGATTTAGGCCTGGAGTTTGAATCCGCAGTCTTTGATAGAATAAAAGAATGCTACAATAAATGCGTCTTCTGTTTTGTGGATCAAATGATTCCTGGCATGCGTAAGGGTCTTTACGTACGCGACGACGACTATCGTCTGAGCTTTTTGTATGGTAATTTTGTTACGCTGACAAACATGAAGGATGAAGATTTTGATCGCATCATCCATACTCATTTAACTCCGCTTTATGTTAGTGTGCATGCCACTGACCCAGTTGTTCGCTGCAAGATGATGAATAATCGTTTTGCAGGTCAATTAATGGAACGCATTCATCGTCTTGTGGACGCAGGCATTCAAATTCACTGTCAAATAGTTTGCTGCCCAGGCTATAACGATGGTAAAATTTTAGAAAAAAGCTTTTATGATTTGTACGAGCTTTATCCAGGCGTTCAAACAATGGCGGTCGTACCCGTAGGCATTACAAAAAATCGCGAAAAGCTTGCACCTATGCGTGGCTTCACCAAAGATGAAGCAGCAAGCATTGTGGATATGGCAACTAAGTGGCAAAAGAAATGCCGCAAGGAAACAGGAACCTCCTTCATTCATCTTGGGGATGAGTTTTATCTCCTAGCCGAGAAAGCTTTTCCACCCAACTCTTGGTACGATGGTTTTCCTCAATTAGAAAACGGCATCGGACTTACACGTAACTTTTTGAATGATTGGGCTGAATGTTTAAAAACTATGAAGAATTTCAAGCCTAAGGAAGATGCTGTTATTCCCATAGGCGAAGGCGCATACAAGGTTCTTGCACCTTTAATGGATAAATTCAATAAGAAATTTGGCTCCAACCACGCTTTCATTTGCGTTAAGAATGAATTTTTCGGCGGTAGAGTCAACGTGACTGGTTTATTGACTGCTCAGGATATTTTAAAAGCTTTGCCAGAAAACAAGCACGCAATTCTTCCGGCAATTGTTTTGAATACTGATAAGCTTTTCTTGGATGATTCAAGCTACCAAGAATTCAAAGATGCTTACAAGGGTAGGGTCAGCACAGCAGAAACTGCCAGAGAGCTTCTTACTCAGCTTGTAGAAAGATAAGGAATATTATGCTTCAAGTTTATACAGGTACAGGCAAAGGAAAAACAACTGCATCTCTAGGAGCAGCCGTCCGAGCTTATGGCTACGGCCATAAAACAATTATGTTTTCCTTTTTAAAGGATGACCCTGAATATGGCGAGGCAAGAGCCGCTAAAACCTTAGATTTTCTTGATGTTCGTCAAGTAGGACGCGATGCTTTTGTTAACTTTCATAATCCTGACCCCATCGATTTAAAAATGTGTCGCGAGGGCTGGGAACAGGCTAAGGAAGCTATCTTAAATAAAGAAGCGGGCGTTATCATTTTAGACGAAATTAATATCGTCCTCATTACGAAAATGCTGCCTTTAGAAGAAGTTGTTGCTTTTTTAAAGGAGCATAAGCACGACCTCGAGATTATTACCACGGGTCGCGGAGCTCCGGATGAGCTCATCAAAATTGCCGACCTAGTCACTGATATGCATGAGGTTAAACATTATTTCCACAAAGGAGTTTCCTCAAGAAACGGGTTTGACCACTAGAAGTGGAAAAAGTTCATAGTTCTGAATGCATATTTTAATTCGGAATGCGTAATTCGGAATTGAGGTTGGATTTTGCGGAGCAAAATCCGTACGATTTAAATAAAATCTTCAAAAATATATACCACACCAAACTTATCAAGGGGAGAGTAACAATGACAAAGCCTATAGTCGCAATCGTAGGTCGTCCTAACGTTGGCAAATCTACGTTGTTTAATATTTTTGCAAATTCTCGCATTAGTATTGTAGAAGACACGCCTGGTGTTACCCGCGACCGTTTATATGCCAATGCCGAATGGCTTGACCACGAATTCATGATGGTTGATACAGGTGGCATTGAAATCGAAACAGATGACGCAATCGTAATTTCTATTCGCGATCAAGCACAAATCGCTATTAAAGAAGCAGATGTAATTGTTTTCGTAGTTGATTGCCGTGCAGGCATGATGAAGGACGACGAAGAAGTAGGGCGTATGCTCTTAAAATCTGGCAAGCCCGTAATTGTATGTGCAAACAAAGCCGATTCGCCTAAACAAGAAATGGAAGGCGCTGAATTCTGGGGCCTTGGTTTTGAAACCGTTTGCTTCGTATCCGCCTCCAACCATACAGGACTCGGGGACCTATTGGACGAAGTGGTTAAACATTTTCCGGACCAAAGCAATCTTGGTGCTGATGAAGAAGACGAAATTAAAGTAGCCCTCATCGGTCGTCCGAATGTTGGCAAGTCTTCCATCTTTAACGCACTCATTGGTCAAGAACGTTCCATCGTATCCGATGTAGCAGGCACAACTCGAGATGCTATCGATACACCTGTAACTCGCGAAGGTCAAAAATTTGTCTTCATCGATACCGCAGGCATGCGTCGTAAGGGGAAAATTGACGAACCTATCGAAAAATATTCTGTTATGCGTTCTCTCCGTGCTGTGGACCGTTCCGACGTTGTGTTGATGGTCTTTGATGCAGTTGAAGGCGTAACCGAACAAGATAAAAAAATTGCAGGCTATGCTCATGAAGCAGGTAAGGGTGTCATTCTTGTAGTTAACAAGTGGGACCTGTACGAAAAAGATAACTCTTCCACACTTCGTTATACCGAGATGCTGCGCAAAGAACTTGTTTTCATGCAATACGCACCTGTTGTTTACGTTTCTGCTTTAACTAAGCAAAGAATTCATCGTCTGCCTGAAGTCATCAAATATGTTGCTGAACAAAATGCTATGCGTATTTCCACCAGCATTTTGAATCAAGTTATCGAGGATGCGACAGCTATTAATCCGCCTCCTTCCGATAAAGGCATACGTCTGAAGATTAAATATGTTACTCAAGTTAAGATTAAACCGCCTACATTTGTTTTCTTTGTTAACGAGCCCGAGATTATGCACTTCTCTTATCAACGCTACATGGAGAACAAATTGCGTGAGTCCTTCGGCTTTGAAGGAACACCAATACAAATCATAGTGCGTGGAAAACAAGACGAAGAATAAATTTAATTAGTAATTAAACTAACTTAGAACGACTAATTTTTAGAGGAATAGATTCATGGAGAACATAGGCATCACTCACTATGCGTTAGGATTTATTGTTGGCTTTGTTTTCGGTTCCATACCGACGGGCCTATGGATTACCAAAGCATTGTATGGTATTGACATTCGTGAATATGGAAGCAAGAATATTGGCACAACTAACGTGTATCGTACGGTAGGGGCAAAGACTGCAGTTATGGTGTTGTTAGCCGACATGCTCAAGGGCATCATTGTTGTTGCCATACTAAAATGGTATATGAATTCTGATTTGCTTATCGTAGCTGCGGCTATTGGTGCAATTTTGGGTCATAATTATTCCTTGTTCCTTGGTTTTAAAGGAGGCAAGGGGGCTGCAACTGGTATGGGACTTTTGATCTATCTCTTGCCTAAAACAAGTCTGTGCTGCTTTGTTATAGCCGCTACTTGTATTGCGGCTACTCGTTATGTAAGCCTTGGTTCTATTGTAGCTTCTTTTTTTGCACCTATTTTAACCTGGTATTTTGGTTATCCAGCTCCTTATATTTACCTTGCACTATTTGGAGGCGGCTTCATCATCCTGCGTCATAAAGCCAATATTGAACGCCTTTTAAATGGAACTGAAAACAAAATTAAAGAAGGTCACGCCGAAGATTTAAAAAATAAAAAGTAATGCGTTGCTCCCTTGCATTTGCTAGGGAGCTTTTTACTAATAAATTCGTTATTTATCTATACGGACCAATAATAAATAAAAAAATCTTCTTAGGAGGAAATTATGCAATGTAAATTGATCTCTGCCTTGGCCATGTCTATGTTAATTACAGCTAATTGTTTTGCTGCTGAATTTTTTGCCGACAAGGTTGATTATGCAAATAAAAATAATTGGGCTTTTTTTAGTGTGAGTGAAGATAAACCTGTTGATGTTTTCATCGTTTGCCCAACAGTTGATATGGGGCAAGCAGGGAATTTTAATGCAGATATTACTGATGAAAAGATTAAAAACAAATTCATAGGCGCTCTCAATATGGAGAAGGGAATTTACGAGGACGTGGGTCGGATGTTCTCTCCGTTTTATCGTCAAGCAGCTTTCACAATTTATAGCAAATCCTTAGAAGAGCAAGAAAAATATTTGCTTTCTGCATATTCCGACGTAAGTGATGCCTTTAAATATTATATGGCTAATATAAATCAAGGTCGGCCTGTTATACTTGCAGGTTTTTCCCAAGGCTCGGATATGACACTACGCTTAATGAAGGAATTTTACGGCGACAAAAAATATCGTGAAAAATTAGTTGCTGCTTATTGCATAGGTTGGCGCATCACTAAGGAAGAGAAGAAGGCTTATCCCCAACTTAAAGTTGTTAGAAACGAGAAGGATAACGGACGCATCATTCTTTTTAACACGGAGAGCGAGGGCATTAAAGAAAGTATCATCATTCCTGCCAATACTTGGACCTACGCAGTTAATCCTCTCAATTGGAAACACAACTCCAGGCCGGCCAACAAAAATTTAAATATCGGCGCTTGCTTTATGGATTACAAAGGAAACATTAAAAAGGAAATTCCCAAACTTACCGGCGCTTACATTGATAAAAAACGCGGCAGCTTAATCGTACCTGACATCAAAAAAGAAGACTATCCACCTCACATCGTACAAGAAGGCATTTACCACGTTTATGACTACCAATTCTTCTACCGCAACCTTAAAGCGAACGTGAAGGTTCGAACTGAATCGTACCTGAAGAAGCACAAGCTTAGTTCCATGCTTTGATTAATGCTGACTTCTGAATTTTTAACTCTTAACTCTTAACTTTTTTATTTCATATTGTAAATATTTTTACTCACCATGAACGACTACATCGAACTTTTTAAGTTTTCCGGTGCCATCATCGCTTGGGTAGTGGGCGGGGGATTTGCCACGGGGCAAGAGGTCCTGCGTTTCTTTTCGGCTTATGGCTGGAATAGCTATCTAGTTATCTGCATCGATTTAATACTTTTTACATTAATAACACGCTCGTTAATTCTTTACGGATTTGTTAACAAGGACCAAAAGAACTTAAAAGCTTATGAGTTTTACTGCGGTAAGAGACTAGCCAAATTTTACTTTTTTATGGTAAATATTAGCATCGTCTTATATCTAAGTATGCTCATCAGTGCCGGAGGAACAATTTTTGGCGAGCACTATCATTTGAGTAGATTTTTAGGATCATTTGTTTTTGCCTTGGGACTATTGCTTGTCTATTTGCGAGGCTTTCGCAATATGATTAGCTTTATCTCGAAGCTTGGACCTATGGTTATTGCCTTTGCTGTTTTTATTGGCATTTATTGTACGGTAAGAGACTTTGCCAATTTTCAAAATCTGGACAAGGATATTGCTGCTCTTGGTCCCCATATCATTGGTTACAATTGGCTGTACGCAGGTGTTCTTTATGCTTCCTCCAACTTTTGCGCTGGTGGTTATTATTTCCCCGAGTTAGGCAAGCTTTGTTCTTCAAGAAAAGTTGTCAATTTGAGCTGCTTATTTGGTTGCATAAGCTTGATGCTGACAATTTGTATGACAAGTACATCTATTTTATTAAATGGGCAAGCTGTTGCGTCTTACGAGGTGCCAAACATTTATTTAGCTAATAGCATTTCACCTGTGCTGAGTATCTTTATTACTTTACTACTGACTATAGCTATCTTCGGTTCGTCCTGCGCGGATATGTGGAGTATCTGCAGTCAATTTTACCAGGATGATAGAAAGAAAAACTGCATCCTTGCTGCTTGCATGCTTACTGTTTGTCTGTGCTTTAGCACGTTATCTTTTAGCACGGTACTTGGTATTCTCGCACCCATTAATGGGGTAGGAGGCTTTCTATTTATGTGCCTTGTAATCTATAAAGGCTTCAAGCTTTAAGGAGTTAGAAATGATTAAGGGAATTCTCTTTGATTTTGATGGAACAATTGCTGATACTACAGAAATAATTCTCACAGCCTTTGCTTATACTGTGAAGACTTGCTTACATAGAGAAACAACGCGTGAAGAAATGCTTGCTACATTCGGTCTTGTAATTCACGATGCTTTTTATATGTATACTCATGACGAAGCTAAGATTACAGAGATGCGTAATATTTACCGTGCTGAGCATAATCGTTTGCATGACGAAATGATTAAAATTTTTCCGGGAGTACGCAAGGGCATTGATAAATTAAAAAAGCAGGGGATACGCATCGGTATCGTTACTAGTAAAAAATCTCCTATGTTAAAGCATGGATTATCTTGCTTGGGTCTTTTAGATTATGTTGATGTGATGGTCTGTGCAGACGATGTAATTAACGGCAAGCCTGATCCAGAACCTATGCGCATAGCAGCAAATAAATTGGGGCTTTTTGCTTATGAATGCATTGCCGTAGGGGATAGTCCTTTTGATATTATGAGTGGTAAAAGAGCAGGTATGCAAACCTTTGCAGTAAATTATACTGATCTTGATAAAAAGAGATTTGTTGGTGAAGGAGAACCAGATGGCTGGCTAAATAGTTTAGATGAGCTTGTTGATATTATAAAAAATAATTTTATAGAGGAGGTAAGTAAATGAGTTTATTATTTGCTGTTATCATCTTTATCGTAGCAATTGTATCAGCTACCATCCGAGTTGTACCCCAGTCCTATACCTATGTTATTGAACGCTTAGGCAAGTATCAAGATACATGGCACAGCGGACTACATTTTTTAATTCCTGTCCTTGATCGAGTTGTTGTGAAGGCAAGTCTCAAGGAACAGCTTTTAGATTCTGCTCCTCAGGCTGTAATTACAAAAGATAATGTTAGCGTTATGATTGATGCTGTATTATATTTTAGAATTTTCGATTCCAAGCTCTACGCGTATGGTATCGAAAATCCTTTACTGGGCTTGGATAATATGGTAGCTACCACCTTGAGAAATGTCGTCGGCTCTCTCGAACTCGAAGAGGTACTTACTTCCCGTGATTTAATTAACGATCAATTGCGTAAGGTTGTAGACGAAGCATCGGACGCTTGGGGCATTAAGGTTACGCGTGTAGAAATCAAGGATATTGAACCGCCCAAAGAAATTCGTGAAGCCATGGAAAAACAACTTAAGGCTGACCGTGAAAAGAGGGAGCAAATTCTTAAAGCCGAGGGTATTAAACGTTCTAAAATTCTTGTTGCCGAAGGTGATAAGGAAAGTGCCATCCTTTTAGCCGAAGCAGAAAAAGAAAAAACTCTCCTACGTGCCGAAGCAGAAATGCAAGCTCTTGTTAAAACTGCTGAAGGTGAAAAACAAGCAAGAATTATGCAAGCTGAAGCTGAAAGGCAAGCAAAGCTTTTGCAGGCCGAAGCGGAAAAAACATATCTTGAGCAATTGAAATCTGCAAGCGTAGACGAAAAAGTATTAGCACTTAAGGGCTTGCAATCCTTTGAAGCCATGTCCGATGGTAAAGCAACCAAGCTGATAGTTCCTATGGAATTACAAAATATTGTTGGGCTGTCAGAGCTTTTTGCTAAGACAGAAAATAAAGCATTAAATAAATAATATTTTAACGAAAAGACGATCTGTTAGGTCGTCTTTTACATTATAATTAATTTATGCTTGAAATATGTATTCATTATGTATTCTTGATTTCGCATTGAATTTATACCTCAATGTATAGTATAATAAAATGTATTAAATGTTTACTCATTTCCATTTACATACGAAGATCTGGAGGAAAAAGATATGCGTAAAATTGCTATTATCGGTGGTTCTGGTGTATATAATCCTGAAGCTCTTGCAGGCTTTGAAAAGAAAATTATTGATACACCCTATGGTCAAGCCCTCGTAAATGTAGGAATGCTCTATGGTAATCAAGTTGCATTTATCACCCGTCATGGCGTTGGTCATAGTGTTCCCCCTCATAAAATTAATTATCGCGCTAATATCTGGGCCCTCAAAAGCCTAGGGACAGAAGAAATTTTAGCTACTACAGCAGTGGGCAGCTTAAATCCAGAAATGACTGCAGGTCATTTTGTTGTTTGTAATGACCTTTTAGATTTTACCAAGAGTCGTATCAATACTTTTTTTGATGGAGAAAGACTTCCCGTTGGCCACGCAGATTTTACACATCCCTATTGTGAAAAGGTTCGTCAAAAAATTATTGCTTGCTTAAAGCAAACTGATATAGCCTTCCATACACATGGAACCTATGTTTGCACGGAAGGTCCGCGCTTTGAATCTGCTGCTGAGGTGCGTATGTTCGCAAGACTGGGCGGTGATGTTGTAGGTATGACTAATTGCCCCGAATCTGTACTCGCTCGCGAAGCAGAAATGCATTACAGCACCGTATCCATAGTAACAAATATGGGCGCAGGTATCTCCAAGACTCCGCTCAGCCATCAAGAAGTAATTGACGCTATGGCTAAAAGCATTAAAAACATGGAAAAATTAATTTCTAGTTTCATCGCCTATAACGAAGATGCCAAAGCTTCTTGCACTTGCGCAACAACCATGCAAGAATTTGGCGGTTTTAAGCTGGAAGGTATGAAGAAATGATTGAGACCATGCGTTGGGAGAATGGTAAGCTCATTCTTTTAGATCAAACGAAGCTGCCATTAACAACTGAATTTATAACTTGTGAAGATTATCGTCGCGTACGTGTGGCTATAAAAATTTTAGAGGTTCGTGGAGCTCCGGCTATTGGAGCTGCTGCAGCCTTTGCCATGGTACTTGCTGGTAAGGAGGCCTCGAACCGTCCTGATTTCGTGGGAGCCCTCGACAAAATGCGTGCCGATTTAATTACTGCTCGTCCCACAGCCGTAAATCTTGAGTGGGCAGCCAATAAACTTTTCAATTTAGCCAAGAAACTTAACGAACAAGATATGCGCCCTCGTGAAATTGTTTCTGAGCTTGAAAAATTAGCCGTCAAAATTTACGACGAAGATATCAAAAAAAATAAAGCCATGGGTAAGTTTGGTGCAGAAATTTTACCAGACGAAGCAATTGTCTTGACTCACTGTAACGCAGGCGCCCTTGCGACATGTGGTTATGGTACAGCGCTTGGCGTAATCCGTGCTGCTAAAGAGTGTGGTAAATTAAAAATGGTTTACTCCGACGAGACTAGACCGCTTTTACAAGGAGCTAGGCTCACGGCTTACGAGTTATGTGAGGACGATATCCCCGTAACTTGTATAACGGATGGCATGGCTGCTTGGACTATGAAAAAGAAGGGAATCAACTGCGTAGTAGTTGGTGCAGATAGAATTGCCTCAAACGGTGATACCGCAAATAAAATCGGAACATATGGTGTTGCTCTAGCAGCTCGTGCTCATAACATTCCTTTTTATATTGCTGCTCCCGTAAGCACCTTCGATTTTTCTCTTGCAAGTGGCGAGGAGATCCCAATCGAAGAGAGAAAGGGCGAGGAAATAAAAAAATTCCGCTCCGAAATTACTGCTCCAACTAAAGCCCTAACCTTTAACCCGTCCTTTGACGTAACTCCTCACGAATTAATCGCTGGCATTATTACTGAATATGGTGTAGTGCGAGCTCCTTATATTGACAATATCAAAAAATTACAAGAACTTGCTAAGGAGGAATAAAGCTTCATGAAATCTATGATCAAAGATTTGGCACTTGCGCCCTTGGGTCATCAACGCATTCAGTGGGCCAAGGAATACATGCCTCTCTTGAACGCACTTAACGAACGATACAGTAAGACTAAACCATTTGCTGGGAAAAATATGGTTGTTACCATACACTTAGAAGCAAAGACTGCTTACATGGCTCTCGTTCTAAAAAACGCTGGGGCAAATGTTGCTATCACAGGTTCTAATCCACTCTCCACTCAAGACGAGATTGCAGCTGCTCTTGTTGATGCAGGTGTTAATGTATTTGCAACTCATGCATGCACACAAGAGGAATACGATACATATCTACGTGAAGCCTTAACAATTGAACCTGACCTGATTATCGATGATGGCGGTGACCTTGTCAATTTATTGCAAAAAGAACGCCAGGACCTCATCCCTCGTCTTTTAGGTGGCTCAGAAGAGACTACAACCGGTGTTCATCGCTTAAAAGCTTTGGAAAACGCTGGACATTTGCAATTTCCTATGATTGCCTGCAACGATGCTTACTGCAAATATTTATTTGACAATCGTTATGGCACTGGTCAAAGCTCTCTTGACGGCATTATTCGTACTACCAATGTTTCTATAGCTGGACGCACAGTTGTTGTAGCAGGTTATGGTTGGTGTGGCAAAGGTGTAGCCATGCGTGCTAAAGGCATGGGTGCCAATGTTATCGTTACCGAGGTAGATCCCATTAAAGGCGTTGAAGCTGTATTTGATGGCTTCCGTGTTATGCCCATGGTCGAGGCTGCAAAAGAGGGCGATCTTTTCATTACCGTAACCGGTTGCAAGGATGTCATTACCAAGGAAGCAATGCTAAACATGAAAAATGGTGCTATTATGTGTAATGCAGGTCATTTCGATTGCGAGGTTAATAAGAACGATTTAACAACTCTTTCCGTTAAAGAGCCCTACGAGGTTCGTAAAAACATTATGACTTATACCTTGGAGGATGGTCGTAAGCTGAACCTACTTGGAGAAGGTCGTCTTGTAAATCTTGCTTGTGGCGATGGACATCCAATCGAAATCATGGACCTTTCCTTCGCAATGCAATGCTTAGCTATGGAATATCTCATGAAAAACGCTGGCAAATTAGCAAACAAGGTTTATGTTCTGCCTGACGAATTAAATACAAATGTTGCAGCATTAAAGCTGCAATCCATGGGTTATGGTGTTGATACCTTAACCGAAGAACAAAAAGTTTATCTAGCTGCTGAATAATATGAAAAAAGAATTTGTTATAGCTCAAGAAGCTGTTATGCAAGGCATTCAATCCTTGCTTGAAAAAAAATTGACCAATGGCTCCTGGGGAAATATTTCTGCAAGAGTTAATGATGAATACATCGCCATCACTCCCTCAGGAACCATGTACAATAAATTGACAAAGGATATGATTGTCATTAGCAATATGGAAGGGGAAACACAGGGCAAGGGAATTCCTTCATCTGAGCTTCCCATGCACCTTGCTATTTACAAAGCATATCCTGAAGTGCAGGCCATCGTCCATACTCACAGTCCATATTCAAGTGCAATTGCTACCTTGCAAAGAAATATTCCTGCAATTATGGATGACCAGGTTTCTATCTTAGGCGGCAAGGTCCGTTGTGCAAAATATGCCATGAGCGGTTCCGAGGAGCTTGGTGAAAACACAGTTAAGGCCTTGAAGAATCGTAACGCCTGCCTTTGGGCAAATCACGGTGCTGTCTGTGTAGGGCAAAGTATGGATGAAGCCTTTATGTGTGCAGAGATTCTTGAAAAGACTGCGCAAATTTATCTTCTTGCCAGTCCTCTGGGCAGACCAGTAGAGATTAACGAAGAAGCACAAAAGCATTTACGAGATTTTTATCTCAATAAATATTCAAAACGTCAACAAGGTTTGGAGGATGAATAATGAAAACATTAATCAAAAACGTTGAACTCATTGAAACTCCTGCTTATGAATTAACGAATATCTGTATTGAAGATGAGAAAATTCTTACAGTAGGAGAAGTTCCTCAAGACTTTGTTCCTGATAAAACAATCGACGGCAATGGTAAGCTAGCTACAGCTGGCATGGTTAATACCCACGGTCATGTTAGCATGACTTTACTACGTAGCTATGCCGATGACATGGCTCTTATGGATTGGCTCAACAACATGATTTGGCCCATCGAAGCCAAGATGAAAGCCAAAGACATTTACTGGGGGGCTATGCTTGGCATTACTGAAATGCTTAAAGGTGGTACTACTTGCTTCGCAGATATGTACGACTTCATGGAAGATGTTGCCAAAGCCTGCTGTCAGTTGGGTATTCGTGCAAATCTTTGCCGTGGTTTAGTTGGTCTTGGCCCCGACTCTCTCGTGCAAAAACGTTTGAGCGATAACAACGCTTTGGCTGATAACTGGCAAGGCGCAGAAAACGGACTCATCCGTGTAACCTATGGTCCTCATGCACCATATACTTGTACTAAGGAATATCTTTTGCAAATTAAAGAAGAAGCAAGTAAACGTAATTGTGAGTTGCAAATGCATTTATGCGAAACTAAGTTTGAGGTTGAATCCTGCAAACAAGAACACGGCATGACTCCTATTGAATGGGTCGATTCCCTTGGTCTTCTTGATTTAGGTATGATCAGTGCTCACAGCGTACATTTAAGCGACCACGATTTAGAAATTATGGCTACCAAAAAAGCTCGTGTTGCTCATAATCCTCAATCCAACCTAAAGCTAGCAAGTGGTATTGCTCCTGTAGAAAAAATGCTGGCTAAGGGTATCATTGTTGGTCTTGGTACTGATGGTGCATCTTCTAATAATAATCTCGACATGTTAGAAGAAACTCGTGCCGCAGCTATGCTTCATAAAGCAACAACTTTTGATCCACTTGTTGTTCCTGCTAAAAAAGCTTGGGAGATGGCAACAGTTGATGGTGCCAAGGTGCTCGGCTTTGAAAATCTTGGACTTCTCGAAGCGGGTCAAATCGCCGATATTGTGCTTTGGGATATGCACAAGCCCTATTGGTACCCACGTCACAACAAGTTAAGCCAAATGGTTTATGCTGCCAATAGTAACGATGCTGACACCGTCCTCGTTGCGGGCAAGGTCGTTCTCGAAGCAGGCAAGCTGACGAACTTTGACGAAGAACTCATTTATTTCGAAACAGAACGCTGCGCAAAAGCGCTAACTAAATCGTAATGCGTAATACGTTGTGAAGGATGATTATCAAATTAGCAATTAGCAAAGAGCAATTAGCAATTGTGGATGAATTTGCTTCGCAAATTCTTTGATTATACTAGGCAGTAAATCTACAGTTTAATTTTTAAAACGACAGATTTACGCCGAATAGTTTTAATTCATAACTCATAACTTGTTTTCCTCTCTGTAGAGATAAAATCTGCAGACAAATAAATTTATTCGAACTTTCAGGAGAAAAATTATGTCTAAGATTCTTAAGAAAATTAAACTATCCGACGTCATTTACGAATTCCTCGTTGAGGCTCCTCTTGTAGCTCACAAGTGCGAGCCAGGTCAATTCGTAATTATTAGAACGGATGAAAACAGCGAACGCATTCCTTTAACCATTGCCGATTTTGATCGTGACAATGGTACCATTACTCTTGTAGTACAAGCAGTAGGTAACACAACAAAAAATCTTTGCGGCGAATATAATGAAGGCGATGACATTCTTGATATCGCAGGTCCTTTAGGTCAACCTTCTGAATCCGAAAACTTTGGCACTGTTGTCATGGTTGGTGGTGGTGTAGGCGTTGCACCAGTTTATCCTATTGCTCGCAAATACAAAGCACTTGGCAACAAGGTTATCGGCATCATCGGTGCTCGTGATAAGAGCCTCGTAATGTGGGAAGATAAAATGCGCGAGGTTTGCGACGAGCTTATCGTTTGCACGGATAATGGCTCCGCAGGTAGGAAAGCTCTCGTAACCGAGCCTTTAAAAGAAATGCTTGAAAAAGGCGACAAGATTGACTTGGTTGTTGCCATTGGCCCCGTAATTATGATGAAATTTGTTTCCTTGACTACCAAACCCTTTGGCACGAAAACTACTGCCAGCCTGAATACTATTATGGTTGATGGCACTGGTATGTGTGGTGGTTGCCGTGTTATGGTTGGCGGCGAAAATAAATTTGCTTGCGTAGATGGTCCAGAATTTGACGGACATCTTGTAGATTGGGGTAATTTGATGATGCGCCAACAAATGTACAAAAACCAAGAATCTATGGAATATAGCTGTGGAGGTCATTGCAAATGCGTGGAGGAATGAGAAATGCTATGCCGGAACAACCGGCTAACGTACGTAACAAAAACTTTGAAGAAGTAGCAATGGGTTACACTCGTGAATTGGCTCTTGACGAAGCACAACGTTGCTTGAACTGCCCCAAGCCTCGTTGCGTAACTGGCTGCCCGGTTAATGTAGAAATCCCGAAATTTATTCATGCTGTTGTAGAAGAAAATTTTGCCGAAGCAATTAAAACTTTAAAAAATAAAAATTCCTTGTCCGCAGTTTGTGGTCGTGTTTGCCCTCAAGAAAAGCAATGCGAATCTAAATGCGTGCTGGGTATTAAGGGCGAACCTGTTGCTATCGGACGTCTTGAACGTTTTGTAGCAGACTATGCTCGCGAAAATAATCTTGATAAACCTCAAGCAGGGGATGTTGCTCCGAAAAATGGCAAGAAGGTTGCTATCGTAGGCTCCGGTCCTTCAGGACTTACCTGCGCAGGTGATCTTTGCAAGCTTGGTTATGACGTAACTATTTATGAAGCTTTGCATGCAGCTGGTGGCGTACTCATGTATGGTATTCCACAATTCCGTCTGCCTAAAGAAATCGTACAACACGAAATCTCTAACTTAAAAGCTATGGGTGTAAATGTTGTAGTTAATGCAGTCATCGGTCGCACCTTTACTATTAAAGAGCTCATGGAAGAAGAAGGCTTTGACGCTGTTTATGTTGGCACTGGTGCAGGTCTCCCGCACTTCATGCGTATCCCTGGGGAAAACTTAAACGGTGTATATAGCGCTAACGAATTCTTGACTCGCGTAAACTTAATGAAGGCATACAAGTTCCCCGAGGTTGCAACTCCTGTTTACGTAGGTAAGTCCGCGGCCATCGTCGGTGCAGGCAATGTTGCAATGGATGCAGCACGTACAGCAAAGCGACTCGGCGCAGAACATGTTTATATTGTTTATCGTCGTGGCGAAGATGAAATGCCCGCTCGTAAGGAAGAGATTGAGCATGCTAAACAAGAAGGCATCGAGCTTCGTCTCTTGAACAATCCTGTTGGTATCGAAGGCAACGATAAAGGCTGGGTAACCGGACTCAAATGCGTGAAGATGGAATTGGGCGAGGCGGATGCATCCGGTCGTCGTAGTCCTGTAGAAATCCCTGGCTCCGAGTACGTGCTTGATGTTGACATGGTTGTCATGGCTATCGGTCAAGGTCCCAATCCTTTGATACGTCAAACAACTCCAGGACTTGAAGTTAATAAACGTGGCAATATTGTTGCTGATGAAGTTGGTGCAACCTCCATCCCTGGCGTATTTGCTGGCGGCGACATCGTTACTGGTGCGGCAACTGTAATCAGTGCGATGGGTGCGGGTAAGAAAGCAGCCTCTGCAATCCACGAATATTTGAATAACTAACTTTTGAAAATGCTTATAGCATGTCATCTGCTTTGCCTTAGCAAAACTCTGCGAGTTTTTCTCGGTCGACGTACTACTTATAGTACGACTCCTGTAAGCGTCCTCGCATCTGACCCACTCTAAGCATTATGTGTGAAAAAAGTTTATAGGAATAAAGAATACCTCGCAGATTTAAAAACTGCGAGGTATTTTAATTTATAAAGTTTTATTTTAAATCGGGTTTGAATAAAGGATCCATTTTTTCTTCAGGCAAAGGATTAATTACCGGATGAGCTTTGGCAGGCATTTCTTCTGGAGAGAGCACAACCTTACCGTATTTTCTTTCATAATCCTCGATGACCCATTTTAAGATTTGTTCGATTTCTTTATTTAAAGAACGTCCATTATTTTTCGCGATATGCTTCATCTTATTCATGATGATGGGATGAATACGCATTGTAAAACGAGCTTCTTCCATATATATTTCCTCCAAGAGTTAATTATATCCTTCTTATATTATAATGCAAAACGAGTTCCTTTTCAATAAATGCAATGATTATAGATGTCAAAATGACGCATTTTCTTGTAAAATTAGCTAAGAAAAAGAAAAAACTTTAAAATGCATCTGTCAGAAAATTATGGAAAAGAGTATAATTAGTATGATAAAATGGTTTAAAATTTGTCTTTTTGACTTTTGTGTGTTAAACTATATTTATAGGTAAATAGTTTTAGAAAAGTAAAACTAACGAAGGAGGCAGCTAATGCTTAATTTAAACGAAGTTTATCATGGCTTTAAGGTTTTACGCTATGAATATATCGACGAAATTGCGTCCCATGCTTATATTATGGAGCATGAAAAAAGCGGTGCTAAGCTACTATATCTTGGCAACGACGACGATAATAAGGTTTTTAATATTGCCTTTAGAACCCCGCCCGCAGATGATAGCGGTATTCCTCATATTCTGGAGCATTCCAGTCTTTGTGGTAGCCGTAAATATCATCTTAAGGAACCATTTGTTGATTTAGTTAAAGGTTCGATGAATACCTTTCTCAATGCCATGACCTATCCAGATAAAACCGTTTATCCTGTGGCAAGTTGTAACGACAAGGACTTCCATAATTTGATGGACGTGTATCTTGATGCGGTATTCTATCCTTTGATTTATCAAAATCCTTACACTCTGCGTCAAGAGGGCTGGCATTACGAAATTGAAAATCCCGAGGGTGACTTGTCCTACAATGGTGTTGTTTATAACGAGATGAAGGGCGTATATTCTTCCCCCGATGCCTATCTCGAGCGCGCAGCACTGCGTACGCTTTTCCCTGATAATTGCTACCACTATGAGTCCGGCGGTTATCCTGAAGCAATTCCTACACTTACCCAAGAAAAGTTTTTGAATTTCCACAAGACTTATTATAGCCCAGAGAATTCCTACATTGTTCTTTATGGCGATATGGATATCAATGCAACTCTTGAACATATCGACTCCGAGTACCTTAGTAACTTTACGAGAACAGATGCGCTTGATTTCACAGTGAAGGTACAAGCACCATCTTTAAAAACCCAAGAGGTTGTGGAAACATATGCAGTTGATACCGAAGAAGATTTGCGGGGCAAGACATATCACGAGCTTTCCATCGTCTGCAGCAATAAAGCGACGGACCCCCTCACCACAGAAGCTTTAGGCATCATTGAAGGGGTTCTGCTTGACACCGAGTCATCACCCTTGCGTAGAGCACTTTTAGATGCTCACGTAGGCACAAGCGTTTCTGGTAGCTTTACATCCGATTTATTACAACCGATTTTTAGCATTAAAATTTCTGGATCCGAGATGGACCAAAGAGATAAATTTATCAGCACCGTATATAAAACTTTACAAGATATCACTGTTAATGGTCTTGATAAAAATCTCCTTGAGGCAGCCTTAAACAGCCTTGAATTCAAGCTGCGCGAATCCGATTTCGGCCCTTATCCTAAAGGATTGATGTATAGCCTAGGTATTTTTGGTGTTTGGCTCTATGATGGGGATCCCTTTAAATCCCTGCGTTACGAAAAGGATTTAGCATTTCTGCGCGAGGGATTAAACAACAATTATTACGAAAGTCTCATCGAACAGTACCTTTTAGATAACACCCACAAGGTTATCGTCAGCATGCTTCCTGACGCAACTAAAGGTGAGAAGGAAGCTCAAAAAGAGTCGCAAAAACTTGCAGCTCTTAAGGCAAGCATGTCCAAAGAGGAGCTTGAGAGATACGCCTTCGAGTGTAATGAACTTCATCGTTTGCAAGCAGAACCTGACTCCGAGGAAGCTCGCGCTAGCATTCCTGTTTTAAAACGCTCTGACATTCGCCGCGAGATTCGCAAGCTTGACAAAGAAATTACCAGGCTAGGGGACTCTAATGTTCTTTATATGAACGCTAAGACAAATAAAATTGTCTATGCTAGTATGCTTTTTGATATCACCGGTATCAGTGCTGAACTTTTGCCCTATGCATTCATGTTCGTGGATGTTCTTGGTAAATTCGATACCAAGTGCTATAGCTATCAAGATATTGCGACTAATTGCATCAAATACACGGGTGGTTTATCCTTTAATCTCTCCGCTTCTTCTAAGGTCGATGATGCTGATGTTTACAAGATTTATTTCAAAATTAAAGGTAAATGCTTGGAGAAAAATTTACCGAAAATGCTTGAGCTTTTACAAAATATCGGTAGCGAAACAGTTTTTGACAATAAAGCTCGCCTTAAAGAGCTACTAGAAGATATCAAGAGCGATTGGGATGACAATTTTTTCTCCCGTGGGCAAAATATTGCCGTTGCCCGTTTGTACTCCTATCATTCTCGTGCAGCACGTGTTAATGAGTTGGATTACTTCAGCTATTACACACTCTTGAAAAAGCTTGTAGAAAACTTTGATGATGAGGCTGAGAAGATTATCGGAAAGCTCAAAGAAATTTTACATATTTGTTTCTCCAAGAGAAAATTTACCTTGGCATATTCCTGTGACGAGACTGCGAAGGAAAATGTGCGGGAAGCATTGCTTGCTTATCTTAATGCACTGCCTCTTGTGGAAGGCAAGGACGAGCCCGAGCTTTTACCTGCTCCCGGCAAGGATGAGGGCATTACGACTCCAGGTAAGGTGCAATACGTCGTTATGGGCGGCGATTTCGCCAAGCTTGGTTACGCCTACCATGGGGCTATGAGAGTGCTTGAAAAGATTTTAAGCTACGAATACCTATGGACGAAGATTCGCATTCAGGGAGGAGCCTACGGAGCTTCAGCAAGATTTAACACGAATGGTCTTATGGTGCTTACCTCTTATCGGGATCCTCAGCTTAGCAAAACTGTTGACGCTTATAAAGAATTAGCAGATTGGCTTGAGAATGTTGATATCCCCGAGCGCGAGCTGAACAAATACATCATTGGTACCATGAGCTCTGTGGATGCTCCGCTTACGACGACCATGAAGCTAGACGACCTTGTGAACTCATACATTAAAGATATCACCCAAGAAATGCAGCAAAAATCTCGCAGTGAAATCCTTGACGTTACAGTCGAAGACTTGCGTGCTCTCGCACCGATTATTCGCGATACCCTGGCAAATGGCTCTATCTGTGTAGTCGGAGGCAAGCAGGTGATTGAGGGAAACAAGGAGATATTCGAACAAGTCGTTAGTTCGTAGAAAGCTCTTTTGGTTGGCGATAAACCAATTAGCAATTAGTAATGAGCAATGAGCAATTGAGGAAGGATTTTTGCTCCGCAAAAATCCTTCGATTAAATTGATTTGGTAAAGCAAAAACCCACAGCTCTCGTGAAGCTGTGGGTTTTTGCTTATTATTTTGCGAGTCCGAGACCGTTTAACCAGGGGTAAATGTCAACGCCGTTAGCGGTGATGCCTTCGAGAATGCGAGAGTTCGGAAGAGCTTTACGCAGGCGAGGCATGCAGGTTTCCAGTTGAGTGCCACCGGATGTTGCGAAGAAGGCAACGTTTTTGCCAGACAAATCGTTTTCATCCAGGAAGGAGAAGACTGCCATAGGGGCATCGTACCACCAAACTGGGAAGCCGATTAAAATTGTGTCATAGTCTTGTAAATTAGTAACCTTAGGATTTTTTAAGGCAGGATGAATATTGTTTGCGCGTTCTTCTTTAGCGTAGCTTACGCAAGCGTGATAGCTTGTGGGATAGGGTTGTTCTGTTGCAATTTCAAAAATGTCACCGCCTGTGATTCTTTTAACTTCTTGAGCCAGTCTACGAGTATTTCCACCCCAAGAGAAGTAAGCAACTAAAACCTTGCTATTTTCTTGAGCGTGAGCAGTAGCCATTACTGAGGTAGAAGAAGAATCTGCCTTTTTATCGCTAGAGTTAGAAGCACAACCACTCATCATTAACATTGTTAGTAAAGCCAAGCTCAGAGCAAGAATACTTAAGATTTTTTTCATGGTTTTATTTCCCCTTTACTTATAAATTAAGTTAGTTTAATTATACGCAAAGCTTCTTTTAATAGCAAATACCTATATTATATTTAAACAATACCTATGAAGCATAAAGCAAAGAGCACTGCTCTACATTGAATTTGAAAATTTTTTATGTTAAAATTTAGTAATAAAGTGTGTCGATTTTAGTCTAAGAGAGGAGGGCAGATTATGTGCAACAAAGAGAAGTTGAATAATCTTACAAAAGTGCTTGTAAAAAAGATACTGACAACAACAGATAAAGTTGATAGAATAGTTATATATGGTTCTCAAGCTAAAGGCACTAGTCTGCCAGAATCAGATATTGATATTCTCGTTATACTCAATACCAACGAGGCCGATACACGAGCAATTAAGAGAAAATTATGGTCTATTTCCAATGCTGTTAGTTTAGACTATGATGAAGTTATTTCGCTTGTAGTAAGTTCAAAAGAAGAATACGATAAAATGTATTATTCTTTGTATAATATAAATGTAGAAAGTGAAGGTGTTGAACTATATGGACGAGCAAGCTAAAGAACTTTCTGCAGTGAGGTTTGAAAAAGCAACTCAAGGACCCAGTGAAACTGAAGTATCAATCAGTAACACTTGGTCCATTTTTTTAGTGATTCGTTTTGCAACACAAATTATTGTTTCGGTAAGTCCTTACCGAGGCCGGTGAGAAGGCTCATAAAGTTAGGGGCATCTGGATCGGGGTGCTGCGCATTATCGATAATGCTCTTGTAAACGTCCATAGCCTCGTCGTCATAGCACACAAAGGTCACCTGCATACCGTAGTTCGGATTTTCGTTGAGCCATTGCACAACCTCGATGAAAGCAATTTTCGTCGCTTCCTCGATAGGATAGCCGTAAGACCCACAAGAGATGCAAGGGAAGGCGATAGAATGAATGTGGTACAGCTTAGCAACTTCCAAGGAAGAGCGATAGCAAGAACCAAGCTCACTGCGTTCCTGCATATGACGAGGGTCCTCGCTGTTCAGGTTATAAACAGGACCTACAGTATGAATTACGAATTTAGCAGGCAAGTTGTAGCCGTTGGTAATCTTGGCTTGACCCGTAGGACAACCCATTAATATTTTGCATTCAGCCAAAAGATCTGGCCCAGCCGCACGATGGATGGCTCCGTCAACGCCGCCTCCTCCAAGTAGCTCGTTATTGGCAGCATTAACAATGCAATCGACATCCATAGTCGTAATGTCGCCCTTGAAAAGTTTGATGCCGTTGGAGTAGGGGGCTTTCTGACTTTCAGCAAGCAAGGCTTGAAGCATGAGCTTTTGCATTGTGAAAGGGTAGTCATCTCCAGGGTTTACGCAAATCCCTGCTGCAGCATCAAGCTGCATAACCATATCAATGTAATCGCTCAGTCGGCGATTTATAGTAGTTTCATAACCAGCAGCCCTCGCTTGGAATTGGCTTGTACAACAAAGAACAAAGGTTTCACGCTTCTCGTTCAGCAAAGTCTCCAAGGACATGGAACCATCTTGTTCTACAAGAACGGGAATAAAAACCTCTCCTTCTTCTTTAAGAATAGTGGATACCGCTTCCAAAACCTTTGTCAAAGACTCAGTATCTTGTTTGGTTGCATAATCCTTGCTTGCCGCAGCAATAATATCTGGGTTAGCGAACTTAATCATAATAATCAAATCCTTTTCAATCAAAATAAAGTATGAAACAGAGTACTTCAACACATACAAAAAACTTAAGAAAAGTTAAATATGTCTTGTATAATCATAAAGAAAACAAGTCAAATCGAAAACCCACGCACCAAGTTATAATTCTTCAACCTGTAATTTATACTACTAAACCTAGAATTAACATTGATAATCTTCCAAATGCTTCACATCAAATCACATAAACTACATAACAATAATACACTGATAAAAACAGAAATATCCTTAAGTAATGAAAATTTATCAACGAAAATATATCTGTTGAAATAATGAAGAATTTGATGTCATTATTGCGTCGTGTAAATGTTAGAAGAATGTTGATTAGGCATTTCAATATCGTTGGGATGAGGTTATAGCAAAGTTATCTTAACTTCTTTTACAATCATATCTAATTATCCTACAAAAGCTCTTAAACCGAAGAATTCTAAGTTTAAGAGCTTTTGATTAATAGATAATAAATTTAATAAAAGAGCAATCAAAGTAAATTTTTTAGATAAGATGCAGGTAAAATTTATAAAAGTCTAATTACAGAGATAACCTTACCGATGATTTTGATATTGTCGGTACCAGTGATGGGCTCGTACTTGGGATTTTCCGGTTGCAGGCGAATTTGTCTAAGCTCACGGAAATAACGTTTAACAGTTGTCTCTTCATTATCGATAAGAGCAACAATGATCTCACCATTATTTGCATAATTTTGTTTACGAGCAATAATATAGTCCCCGTCTAAAATGCCTGCGTTAATCATAGAGTCACCACATACACGCAGCATGAAAACATCTTCTTCAACGCCGATGAAATCCTTAGGGATAGGGTAGGTCTCTTCAATATTCTCAACAGCGAGAATGGGAATGCCAGCAGTTACACGTCCAACCAAAGGGACAGGAACCATTGCTTTGTTGCGCCACGCATCATTATAGCCAATAAGATCAAGAGCACGTGGTCTTTGTCTTACTCTTGAGATAAAGCCGGTGTTTTCTAAAAATTTGAGTTGGTTATGTACGGATGCGCTAGAAGATAAGCCGCAAGCTCGACCGATTTCTCGTACGGATGGAGGATAACCCTTTTCGGTAAGAACCGCACGAATATATTTTAAAATAGAACGTTGACGCTCGCTTAACATCTCTTCAGTCCAGTTGCCGTCAAAATCGGCAGGTAATTTTTTTCTACGACCCATAATATACCTCCTATTTAAAAAAAATAAAATATAGAACATTCTGAATTAATTATAACGCATAAACGCAATTTTGTAAACAGTGTTCTTGTTTAATTATAGCGAAAATATTTTCGACAAACGGCGTTCTGAGTTAAATATTTTAATCATAAACACCAAAATTTAAATTCATCCTTCTCTGCTATCTTTCTTAGAGAGTACCCGAGCTTATTGAATATCTTGATAGAGCAGCGGTCCTCAAATTTTAAGTGTTGCCCCCGTTTTCTTTCAGGTGTATATGTGGTAGAATTAAGCTGATCCATAATGGACCTCCTTTCAGTAGTATTTTGTGTGGTAACTTTATTCTACCAAAAAGAATCCATTATGGGTCATTTTTTTGTTTAGTTGTTCAATTTCATTTTACAATTTATGTTTTATAAAAATTGATAAGTCTTTAACAATATTTATTAAACATATTCATTTACATTAATAAATCCTTGACTATTTACTTCTTGTATGATAAAAATGAATTGGAATTCTGTGATTATT
This sequence comes from Phascolarctobacterium sp., assembly GCA_030523325.1. GTDB lineage: Bacteria > Bacillota > Negativicutes > Acidaminococcales > Acidaminococcaceae > Phascolarctobacterium_A. The sequence continues at coordinate 19,948 of JAUNIS010000009.1, read as the reverse complement.
TATTTGCTTTCATATGGTTTATCTAAGCGAATACTATTACTTATAATTATAATTTTAAGAAGGTAGCTGTTATGTTCCCAGTTGGAATGAAATTTTATTTCAAAGTGGCAAATACAAATTATCTAGATGCCTTTTTGAAAGGTTCATCTTTCCTTAATTTAGTATTTCATGTTCACGTACTTCCAGATAAAGTTGGTTCTGCCTTGTCAAAAAAAGTTAGATACCAATTTCTTATGAACATACTAACAGCTTGCCCCAAATTTCATATAGGTTACAAAGCAATGCGAGGCCTTTGGTTAGGTTTGTTAAGCATTGCTTTTTTATTACATGATAACCTGTTGTACCAATAAGCATTTATAATAGGGGGAATATAATAATGAATAGCACGAAGAAATCATACGTTAGTAGTCGTTTAGTGAAGTCGGTGCTTGCTTCCGTAGTTTTAGGAGCAAGTGTTCTTGCTGCACCGAGCGCATTTGCCGCAGAGCAAGTGCTGACCTGGGATGCTAATAGTTCAGAAAGTACTGCTAAATATATCACGGCTTTTGACACGTTGGATGGTACTAGTTCAACAGGGGACTACGGCATCCTGAACATTAACTACGATATCAATAAAACCAACGCGCCAAACGTTACAGCTGTTTACGGTGCTTATTCTACTAGCACTACAGATACAATGGCTAATAATACTGTTAATATTAACACCGTTATTACTGGTACCATGAGTATTTACGGTGCTCATAGCGAAGTAGTCGGGCCTAGAGATTCTGATCAATATACTGATCTTGTTAATAACACTATTAATGTTAATAGCAGTGCATCTGGCGATATGAGTGGCGTGACCCTTGTTGCTGGTTCAATCAATAGTAAGGCACCTGTTCAATCTGGCAACACTCTCAATTTTAATGCTTGGACCGGCACCCTTGCTGCCATTAACCCCAATAATGAAGACGGTAAGTTTGCTACCATCAACATGTACCTTGCTACTACAAAGGATGATGGCACCGGCAAATTAATTATTGACGAAAAAATTCCTGACGGGACCGATACAGTGGTGACACTAGCGGATACGAATGTTCAAAGTCACCTGTCCGGAAGTACTACTCTTTATATTCATAATTTTACCGCGGATATGTTAGGTGATGACGGCAAGCTTACCTTGATTGCTGGCAATAATACTAAGGTTTATTCCATTCGTTTCCTTGCTGGAGGAATTAGCGATTTCACAAAAGATACGAACGGGTCTAAAAACGGGGGAAGTGACCTGGGGATAAAAGGCGCTGCTGTGCGTAATTATGCAACTGATAAAACAGAGGATAATTATGCTCTAGATATAGGCAATCTTTTTTGCTATGACAATGCAGGCACGGACGGTGGCGTTTACGTAGAGGTTAATCCTACTATTGTAGCCGGCGAATTCGTCGACAAGGGCGTCGTAACTTATAAAGGACTAGCTGATGCAGGCAAGCTCATCCTCGGTAATGATGCGACTAGCAAGAGTGAAACAGCCCTCCTTATCACGGGCAAGTACGCCGAAGCTCAAAACGTTAGTGGTGGCGATTTTAAGATCGATGCAGGTGGTTTGACCGTGGCAAGTGGTGCAGCACTCTACGGTGGTTATTCTAATGCGAAAAGCACGTCAGATGCACCCATCTCAGCTGAATCCAACAAAATAACTATCGCTGGCAATCTCACGACCGTGGCCAGCACGAATATTATTGGTGGTTACGCAATAGGCAGTAACAGCCTGGTAGCAAGCAATACCGTGGAAATTACTGCTGGTACGGTTGGCTTTGCTGATGCTCCCGTAGTTATTTCTAATGGCGTGCGCGGTACTAACGAAGCAAGTTTCAACACTGTTACTATTTCTGGTGGCACTGTCAATGCTAGCGAAATATTCGGCGGCTTTACCCAAGAGGCCGATTCAAGCATTGGCACGACTTTGCAAGCAGCTAATGCTGTCTCTAATAACGCGGCTTTTGGCAATACGGTTAATCTGAGCAATCCCAATCTAACCGTAGCGGTAAATGTTTACGGTGGCGGTGGTCTTTTTGCAAACAGCAATACCGTAAATATTAGCGCTGGTTCTGTAACAAGTACCGCTACAGGTAACGCAGGTTACGTGCGTGGTGGTTATGCAATATATGCGGCAGCAGGTAATACTGTTAACGTAACCGGCGGCACACTCAGTCGTGTTATCGGTGGTCAGGCTACGGGAAACTCGGGTACCCAATATAAAGCTATGAGTAACACTGTCAATTTTGGCGGCGAAGCGACAGCTGCGACAATTTACGGCGGTTACGTTGATGCTACAGGCTATACTGCAACCAATAACACCGTAAATATTACTGGTGGTACTATTACAGGCGAAGCCGATGACTTTACTGGTGTGCATGGTGCCTACGCAACTGGCGGTACTACATCTAACAACCTCGTGAATATTACTGGCGGTACTATTACCAGTACGGGTAATTTTGTCTATGTCCAAGGCGGCAAGGGCAGTACTAATACAAACAATATCGTTGCCGTGTCCGGCTCAGCCGATATTACTAAGGCAGCATTGCGCGGGGGCAGTGATGGTTCTACATGTTCTGGCAATGTACTTTATATTGGCTATGCTGTAACGAAAGACGTTGACGGTAATGTAAACGCCGTTGAATCCAACTGGAAAAATAATACAGTTTATAATGTGGCGAATTTCTCCACCATTAATCTTTACAGCACTACCTATGATGATAAGGCTACATTAGATTCCTCTAAGGGCGATACCAACCTTGCGAATACTGCTGTCAATGTTGCTAACTTTACGTTTGGCGATAGCAATCTCTATCAATTTGTCTCCGGCAACTCCGCTGCCGCTCAGCAAGTAAACATTAGTTATAATGGAACGGATTACAGCGTTGCTAGTGATTCTTCTACTGAGCTTGGCAAGGAAGGTCGCTATAACAGTGACAAGACGGCAATCGAAGTCGGTGCATTAACTGCTTACAACATGGCTAAGACAGCTGGCGGTATCTATGCAGAATACAGTTCTAACGTTTTAACCGGTAATTATCTTGATAAGGATATAACGGTCGGTACTGAGGGCATCTTGACCTTGGGTGATACTGTTACCGAATCCACCGCTAGTATCGTAGCAGGTACATATTCCGACGCCAACAATGTTATAGGCGGCAAGGTAGTTATCACCGGCGACTTTACCGATACAGATACATCCGCGGATAACAAAACCACGGTAATTTACGGCGGCTATACGAATAGTGCTAATGCTAGTACAAGTGGCAATACCATTACTGTTAAAGGCAGCGCAGCAGGCGATGCAAGTATTACGCAAGACCCGAATTTGAGCAGCGTAGATTTAATTGGTGCAGGCGGCGTAACCGGTGCGACCGTGAGCAATGAAAATACTTTAGTCATCAACGGTTGGAACGGCACCATCAACAGCATTAGCAACTTCAAGACCATTAACTTTGACGACACTGTTGATTCTACCGTTGCTAAACCTGTACTCAACATTAACGGCACTCCGGACCTGAGCAATGTTGACGTTGTATTAAACAGCACCAGCACCACTCTGGCATCTGGCGAGGAAGTTGTTCTCCTGACCGGCGACGCTGCAAAGGTTGGCTCCTTCACTATTTCTAAAGACCTCCTTGGTAATACTTATGGTGATACTGGCGTAAACGTAAGCGTTGAAAAGCTTACCGACACCAGCGAGGCAGGCGTAAAGATTAGTGCTAAAGTTCTGGAAAATACCCTGACCGGTACTTATATCGATGCTGAAGGCAAGACCCATACTGGTGCTACTGGCGACGGCAGCTTACAAATTGGTTCCGATCCGTACACCACCTCTGGTGCTGGCATCGTAGCTGGTAAGTTCGCTGAAGAAGGCAATGCAAATGAAGGCAATGTTGTTATTACCGGCACCTTCACCGACCTTTACACCACCGGCGCAGCTCCTGAAAAACAAGGCGAAACCACCAAAATTTACGGCGGCTATGTAGTTGACGAAGAGGCTTCTTCTAGCGGCAACACCGTCACCATCCTTGGTGCAAATTCTGGTGACGGGACAAGCGGCATTCAGGACGCTCTCTTGAATAATGTGGACCTCATCGGCTCCAACGTAAACAATGAGAACACCCTGCATATCGACGGTTGGTCTGGAACAGTTAATAGTATTAGCAATTTCGATACCATTAATATTGATAATGCTGTTATGGGTGCAGCAGCTCCTGTTCTTGATATCACTGTAGATAAAATTGATTGGTATAACTATGTAACAGTTAATTTAAATAGTCTGAACATTATTGAAGAATTACCTGAAGGCACAAGCTTGACTCTCGTTCAAGGCAATACCAATCCAGCTAAAGAAATCCAAATTGCTGGCGAAACGGTTGAATTTGGTCAGACAGGAATTATTACCGAGCAAAACGAAAAGGCAGTAGAAGTTTACGATATCAAGGTTGACAATAATTCTCAAGCAATTGTTGCTAAGATTGAATCCTTAAGCCTGACCGGTACTTATATAGGAACAGATGGTAAGACCGTGATGGGTGAAACAGGTGACGGTTCCCTGACCTTAGGAAATGGCGGAACTACTACGACTCAAGCCTCTACCGTCGCAGGTGTCATGGCAAGCTCTAACGATGCAACAGATGGTAAGCTTACAATTAACTCAGGCTTCACTGGTGACAAGCTGGAAAATATTGCGGGCGGCACTACTGACAAGGGCAATGCGACAGGCAACGAGGTGACTATCAACGGAGGAGTTAAGGCAAGCGATGTAGTTGGTGGCAACACTTCCGACGGTAATGCAACTAATAACACAGTTAATATTAATGAGACCGTAAGTGCTGAAAATCTAGTAGGTGGTGCTACAGATAAAGGCAATGCAAGTGATAATACTGTGAATATTAACGCAGCTCTTGGCAAAGTTAATGTTTATGGTGGCTCCACGGATAACGGCGAAGCTACAAATAATATTATCAATGTTAATGCCAATGTTGAGGGAACAATTACTTCTGCTTCTAGCAAGACTGGTAATGCTTCTAATAATACCGTGAACATTAACACGGATAAAGTTGGCAGCGTGGTTCTGGGTGGTACGAATGATACCCTGAACATTAATTCTACTGCCAATATTAGTAACCTCGATATGGGTGCAGCAGGTGGCAACACCTTGAATATTGGTAGCAAGAATGATGACGACAGCATGAACGCTGCAAGTCTTACCGTTGGTAGCTTGACTAATGGCAATAACCAAAACTACAACTTCTACGTACCTAGCGATTACGCATTAAATAGCGGCTATACTTTCTTAACAGTGAATGGTGAAGCTAATATTAGCGGTTCAAACGTTAATATGTACGTGGCTCAACTGAACGAAGTCAGAAACGATGACGTCATTACTTTAATTAGTGCAGATAATTTAATAACTGATGGCGTTACTTGGACAAGAACTCTCTACGGTGATTTGGTTGATTACGACTTCACCTTGGCTCAAGAAGGCAGTAAGTACGTAGCTCGTGCTAAAGCTCAAGCTAAAGAAGATGCTAAGTCTCCAGTTGAATCCATGCTGGCAAGTGCAGCTATGATTAATCAAGGCTCTGATATGCTCAGTGGTTTAGGATTTGACGCAATGAGTGACGCGGCTGATAGCGATAATCTTAACGGGCAACAAGAAACTCTTGGTAAGGCAGAACGTGATACACATATCTTCGCATTAGCTGGTGCAAGTAAGATGCGTTATAATAGTGGCTCCCATATTGATAACAAGGGTTGGAACGGAATCCTCGGTCTTGGCTATAAGGAAAATAACGCAAGTGGCTCTTTAACTTATGGTCCTGTATTTGAATATGGCCAAGGCAGCTACGACAGTTATCTTAATAACGGCGTACATGGTGAAGGCGACACCGAATACGTAGGTGGCGGCTTTATGGCTAAGCAAGTCAATAATAGTGGCGTATATTACGAAGGCTCATTCCGTGTTGGTCGTAACGATATTGACTACAAGGGTACCTTTACAAATGGTAGTCGTGCAAGCTATGACAGTGACAGCACTTATATGGCTGCACACTTAGGCATGGGCTATGTAACCAAGGTTAGCGATACTCGTAGCCTGGAATATTATGGCAAGCTATTCTATACCCACGTAAAAGGTGACGATGTAAAATTAAGCGACGGCACCAATTACCAGTTCGATGATATTGATAGCACTCGCTTGCGTGTAGGTCTAAGAATGAGCAAGAAGTATACAAATCAAGGTAGGTTCTACTATGGTCTTGCATACCAATATGAATTCAATAGCGATGCAGATGCTCTTGTAAATGGTGTAGGGGTAAACGACGCACCATCCCTCAAGGGCTCTAGCGGTATCGGAGAAATCGGTTATCTATTTACCTCCAAAAACCATTACGACATTGATCTCAATGGATTCGGCTCCGTAGGTAAACAACGAGGTATCGGCGCAAAACTACAATTTAAGTGGAACTTCTAAACAAAAAGCTGCTCTGTCACAAAAGTGACAAAGCAGCTTTTTTTCAATTAGTTATCCTCAATCTCAATGTACTTACTCCCTAATTTGTGCTAAAATATAATGTTAGGATAATTCCTAATTTGGAGGTACTCTCGCAATGCGAGTTGGTTTAGATATTGGCAGTACAACAATAAAAATTGTAGTTTTGGATGATAATAACAAGCTCATCGCCAGTAAATATCAAAGGCATTTTAGTCAGATTACACAAGTTTTAGAGCAGCTTATTGAAGATTTAGAGCATGAATTGCCTCATCTTAAGGAGGCGTACGTTGCTTTAAGCGGTAGCGCGTCACTTGGCATTGCCGAAGATTACAACTTACAATTCGTGCAAGAGGTTTACGCCGAAAAAATTGCCGCAGAAATGCTAGAGCCTAGAACTGATGTTATTATTGAGCTCGGAGGCGAGGACGCAAAAATGCTGTTTTTAGGCCGTCATTTTGACGCTCGTATGAACGACTGCTGTGCCGGAGGTACGGGCGCATTTATCGACCAAATGGCTTCGCTTTTGAATGTCAAAACCGAGGATATGGACAAGCTAGCCGCCAAAACAACTACGCGTTATACAATTGCAAGTCGCTGCGGAGTTTTCGCTAAAAGCGATATCCAACCCTTATTGAACCAAGGCGCTGCCAAGGAAGATTTAGCTGCTAGTATTTTCCATGCTGTAGCAAGTCAAGCCGTCACTGGTCTTGCTAAAGGTCGACCCATTAAAGGCAACGTGCTTTATTTAGGTGGACCCCTTTCCTTTATGAGTCAGCTGCGTGCCAGCTTCGACGAAATCCTCCATATTCAAGGCACATGTCCTGAACACAGCCTTTATTACGTTGCTATCGGCTCAGCCTTGTGCGCAGATAAAATAATTAACCTTACTAGTCTTAAAGAAAATTTAACAACTTGTCAGCATAAGCACGGCTTTAACCATTTAGAGCCGCTTTTTACAAATGCCGAAGAATTTGCTAAATTTCAAGCTCGTCACGAGCAAAATAATATTACCCTTGCTTCCATGAACAATGTTAAGGAAGCATTTATTGGTATCGATTCCGGCAGTACGACGATAAAAATCGCCGTTATGAACAAAGAAGGGGAGCTTGTCGACTCCTTTTACGAAAGTAATCACGGCAACCCAGTAATTGCTGTTCGCAAATATTTATTAGATTTCTATAAAAATTATCCAGAATGCAAGCTTATCGCCAGTGCGGTTACAGGCTACGGAGAGGATCTTATCAAGCACGGTTTTGGTGTTGATTATGGTATAGTCGAGACCATGGCGCATTTTTTTGCGGCTAAATATTTACAGCCCCAGGTAGATTTCATTATCGATATCGGTGGGCAAGACATGAAATGCCTCAAGATTCACAATGGAGCTATCGATAATATTTTTCTTAACGAAGCCTGCTCAAGTGGTTGTGGCAGCTTTTTGCAAACCTTTGCCGAGCTTTTAGGATACGATGTAAAAGAATTTGCCAAGCTAGGTGAGACAGCTGATAAGCCTGTGGATTTAGGTAGTCGTTGCACTGTTTTCATGAATAGTAGCGTTAAGCAAGCCCAAAAGGATGGTGCTTCCGTCGCTAATATTAGTGCAGGACTTGCTATGAGTATCGTCAAAAACGCTCTCTACAAGGTTATTCGCACCAATAATCCAGATTCTCTTGGTCAGCATATGGTCGTTCAAGGAGGCACCTTCTTGAATGATTGCGTGCTGCGTGCCTTTGAAAAGGAGATGGGCAAGGAGGTTATTCGTCCCAATATTGCAGGGCTAATGGGTGCCTACGGGGCAGCCTTGTACGCACAAAAACGCTACGAAGAAAAGCCAAAGCCCACCAGCTTACTTAATGCTGAGCAATTAACTAGCTTTAACCATACAGTTAAAAACATCGTCTGTCAGGGCTGTCAAAACCATTGTCATTTGACGATTAATACTTTTTCTAGTGATAAGCCTTTCATTAGCGGCAACCGCTGCGAACGTCCTGTGACTCACGCAGCTCCTAAGGACGATCTTAATCTTTACCGCTACAAGCTCAAGCTTTTAAAAGCTCTGCCTAATCTTGAGCAGCCTCTTCGCGGTGTTATGGGTATTCCCATGGGACTCAATATGTATGAATTGCTTCCTTTCTGGCAAGCACTCTTGAACCATTTAGGTTTTAAAGTCATCACGAGCCCCATCGAAGACAAAAGCATTTATCAAAGGGGGCAGGGGACCATTCCCAGCGATACAATTTGCTACCCAGCCAAGCTCATGCATGGTCACATCGCTTATCTTCTAGAACAAAAAATAGAACACATTTTCTATCCTTGCATGACCTATAATATTGATGAACACAATACGGAAAATTGTTACAATTGTCCCGTTGTAGCTTATTATCCAGAGGTTTTGGACACAAATATCCCCGAGCTTGACAACGTGCATTTTTATCACGATTATGTTGGTCTATTGCACAAGAATAAATTAGCCGAAAACCTTCTAAAAATGTTCAAGAAAGATTTTCCTAATCTAACCAAGCGCGAGCTTAATGCTGCAATCCAAGCTGCCTTTAAGGCTTATGATAATTTTCAACAGCATGTAAAAATGCAGGGTCAAGTGATTATCGAGGGTGCTCGCAAGGAGAAGATGCCCATCATCGTCCTTGCTGGTCGTCCTTATCACATCGACCCCAAGGTTAATCACAGTATCGACCGTCTGATTACGACTCTCGGAGCTGCACTCATTAGCGAGGACGCCATTAGCAGTCATATTTCTTCTACAGAGCTCAATACGGACCTGCATGTCTTAAACCAATGGACCTATCATAGTCGTCTGTACGCTGCTGCAAAATATGTTGCGCAAAACGAGGATATGCATATGGTACAGCTTGTGAACTTTGGTTGTGGCTGCGATGCAATTACAGCTGATGAATGTCGTCGCATTTTAGAAGAGAACGGTAAAATTTATACGCAAATCAAAATTGATGATATTGATAATTTAGGTGCAGCTAAAATTCGCCTGCGTAGTCTTTTTTCCGCTGCTCATTTAATTGATGATTAATTCACATACAATCTCAAGTATTTTTAGGTATTCAAATAATGTCTCAGTCAGTTTCTCACGCACAAAAATATAATTTTCCAGTCTTTACAAAAGAGATGATTGCAACTCACACGGTACTCATTCCCGGTATGTTGCCCATACATTTTTCTCTCTTGCGTTCAGCTCTTAACGGGCTTGGCTATCACGCAGAAATTCTCTCTGACACAAGTCAAGACGTCATTGAAACAGGCCTGCGCTATGTTAATAATGATATTTGTTACCCAGCATTGCTTGCCATAGGACAGCTTATCCACGCCTTAGAAAGCGGCAAATATGATCTAGAGCATACGGCACTCATGCTTTCTCAAACAGGAGGAGGCTGCCGTGCCTCCAACTATATTTATCTTTTGCGCAAAGCCTTGGAGAAGGCAGGCCTCGAGCACATTCCGGTAATTAGCATGAATGTTATGGGTATGGAGGACCAGTCTGGCTTTAAGATGAATATTTCCATGATGCGTCGCTTACTTGCAGCCTGCGTGTATGGTGACGAGCTTATGTATCTTACTAATAAAATTCGTCCATATGAGATGACACAGGGGAGTGCAGAACAGCTAGCTCAAAGCTGGCTCGCCAAGCTTGACGACATTTTTATGAAAGGTAAGGCCCAAGCATTCAGCACCATGAAAAAGCTCATGCCTAAAATTGCCCAAGAATTTGCATCCTTGCCAACTCAGGCCGCAGATAAAATTAAAGTTGGCATCGTCGGAGAAATTTACATTAAATATTCAGCACTGGGGAATAATAATCTAGAAGCTTTTTTGCAAAAACAAAACTGCGAATACATGCTACCCGGATTGATGAATTTTTTGATGTATTGCGTTGATACTTTTATCACCGACTATAAGCTATACGGTGGTAAGAAGCTTACCTACGCGGCTAACAAAACTGCTTTCGTCTACCTGCAATACCTAGAGAAAATTTTACACGATGCGCTTAACGGAACTCCACTTAAAGCACCTGCAACTTATACAGAAACAAAAGCCATGGCTAAAGGAATCATTGGCTACGGAAATAATATGGGTGAGGGCTGGCTTCTTACTGCAGAGATGCTTGAACTCGCTCAGAGCGGCTACAAGAATATTATCTGCGCTCAGCCTTTCGGTTGCCTGCCAAACCATATTGCAGGACGTGGTATGGTTAACAAAATAAAACAAATAGCGGTGGATGCTAATATTATGCCTTTGGATTTTGATGCTAGTGCATCACGGGTAAACCAGGAAAATCGCATTAAGCTGATGCTTGCAACCGCAGAAAAGTAACTTTTTCAACAAAGCAAGTCAGAATAAAAATTTTTTTCATGAAGTTAAAATCGAACGATTAACAAACAATGTTAATGTGCCCAAAGCGTTGGTTAAAGAATTAGCGAACAATAAATAATAAAAATACCTGCTAACATAAAACACTTTTATTTTCTTATATATTCGTTTAATCCAATTACTATGAAACTAATCATATTAGTCATTCATGAAGACTTCTATTGCAACCAGAAGAAGCATCAATGATAAAAAATTTTTCTTCCGAGAACAAATTCGTTCTCGGATTCTTTTCGTTATGGGTGAAATAATTCAAAATATTACTTTATGTCCGATAACATACATTATGGTAAAAAATATTTATTTTAGACAGATGAAATTTCCAAGGCCTTATAATTTGCTTGGACCAATTTTTATAAATATTTGAGGCCAAATTCTTTTTTAGCAAGTTCCGTATATTTTTGTACAAATTCGGCTTTAGCTGCTGTATATCCGTCCCGGTCCTGCTTAAATTTTTCTGCTAAAGAAATTTTTAATGCTTCGTATTCTTTGGCTACTTCAACATGTGCATGCAAATAATCTTTAAAATAAATTTCGTCATTGTCTCCGACAAATCTTAAATGCACGTGATAAACTTTTTCTGCGTAGCCATTTATCGTATAACCTTGGTTCAGAGAAATTCTTTAGTGTTAAGTCGGTCAATTTTTTAGTCATAATTTTTTAAAATCTCATCTATTACAAAGTTTAAATTCATCATTATAATAAGAGAACTGTAAAAACACTCTTCTCAAATGCTTTTACAGTTCTTATTTAAAAATTATCGGACACAAATCATTAGAATTAGCAAATTTTACTGAATATTGGTATTCTTTAAGGTAATTTTTGCTGGATCACTAACTACAGAAATGCCTTCGTTGTTAGCACTAATTTTTCTTGCATCAAAAGTAATATTGCCAACATTAGACTTAGCATTAAAGTCACCCTTTAAATCGGCTCTGAACAGGAAAGCTTTGTACAAGGTTACAAGTGTATTAATGTCAATTTTACCTTCTGTTTCCGTAAAGGATGTGCTGTAATCGTAATCGTTCAGTTTTACGTTAGGACCACAGAACTGGTCGGCACGTTTCAAGGAGCCACGAATAATTTGATCCACCATAAGTTTAGTTTCCAAGGGTTTACCAAACATTTCTTTAAAAGAAGAATCGTTCAAAGTCATGCTCAAGGATGCTTTGCCACCGTTAAAATTCTTCAGGAAGAGCTTCATGCAATCTTCGTAAGCTGCGTCTGTGAGATTGGCATTATTATTTTTCTTTCTATATTCCTCGCGATAAGCTTCTACAGCGGAAAGTCCATCAACCAGCTCATCTCCATTACCTGCAAAGGTAAAATTGCCCTTGGCAGCATCTTCCACAAAATTACCGCTCAAATAGAACCATTCTTGGGGCAATTTCACGAATTTTTTCGTAACGGAATCCGTATAGCCAAAGACATGTTGTTTAGTTTCCGGTGCAAAGGTTTTAAAGCTCTTCAAGGTTTTAGTGTGGTCGCTAGTTAATTTTTTAACCTTATCCGCATCAAAATCTTCTTCCTTGAGGCATTTCAAATCGCTAGCTTGAACCTTTTTCTTGGTCTTTGCATCTGCATTTTCTGCGTTAAAGCTATCGTAGTCTACGTCAAGTCCCAGAGTTATAACGGTATAAACACAATCATTAGCAGAAAATACTGCTGTTTTCATTCCCATTTTAGAGCCATCAGCAATAAAATAATTGCTAAATTCTAAGGACTTACCCTTTCCTACTTTTTTCACATTAATTTTCGTATTTTCCGCAATAAGCTTAGCCTGGTCAAAATCTTCACCATAAAGTAATTTTTGCAAATTTTTATCGTTATTGAAATAAATTTTGGAATCGGCTAATTTAGATAATTCGCTTAAATTTACCTCATTTTTATTTTGCGTAAGCTTTTCTAATTCTTTAGTAAAATAGTCAGTAGAAAAATCGGTGCCAACTGCATCGGACATCTCTTTTTTAGTTAAAAATCTAATTGCAGTATAGGTTTGCAGATTCTTCTCACCTTTAATGGTTTCAAAGCTTTTAGCAGAATAATTACTATAAGCAAAAGTATCTTGCGTCTCGTACACAAACATAGGCGTACCTTCTTTAACGCTATAACCACCGGCAGCATTTTCGTAGGCAAATGCATTGATAGAAAGTCCCAGAGCAAGGGCACATAAAACGAGAGATTTTTTCATCATGTATCCTCCTATTTATGAGTAATTTTTAGTTTTTCATTATCATTTATAATATTATACTACAATATTATGTCAAATAATTGAAAAGTCGGTGGAAATTTCTCCACCGACTTAAATTTATAGATTTCTTTTGTCAATAAGTCCTTGCATATAAGCTATGACAAGCTCTTTGTCTATTTCAGGCAGACTGCTAAAGAGGTCAACCATTTCTTTTTGCTCTTTGGTAAGATTAATATATTCTCCGTCAGGGCTAAAAAATTGCGCAATAGTCATATCCAGGCCACTACAAATTTTTTCCAGTGTGAAAACATTGGGAGTACTCTTGCGATTTAACAAGGTCGAAAGAGATGATTGATGCACACCGGCTTTGAGTGCCAACTTGTAATGAGTAAGGCCCTTGCGGTCACATAACTCTTGAATTCTATCCAATACGAAGTTTTCGTCCATGATAAATCTCCTCAAAATCGATAATTAGCAACAACATAGTAAGATACTACATTTCTGCAACATATTGTACCTTAAATCGTCTTTCTTGGTTAGATTTTCATATTCGGATAAATTCTAGCGCTATTGCTTAAGAATTCATTTTTAGAGTAATTTATTACGCAATTCCAAAGTAAATATGTAAAAAAAATTAGACTGCTCAACTTTTAATACTAGTTCTCAGCTGAATCGCTTCGGAAAGATGCTTGGAAGAAATGCACTCTTCACCAGCTAAATCTGCAATAGTGCGAGCCACCTTTAAAATACGGTCGTGGCTACGAGCAGAAAGCTGTAGTACTGCGAAATATCTCTCCATTAATTTCGTAGCTTCGTTATCAAGTTGGCAAAACTTTACTACCTCTCTACGAGTCATTTGCGCGTTACAATGCAATCCGTATTGCTCAAGCCTTTCGACTTGCTTTTCACGTGCGCTCACAACACGCTCGCGAATTACTTCTGAAGGCTCACCGGGTTCAATATCCTTCAGCTCTTTAAAGGCAACTCTTTGCAAATTGATTTGCATGTCAAAACGATCTAGCAATGGTCCGGAGATTTTTCTTTGGTACTGTGTAATTTGAGATGGTTTACAAGTGCAATGCTTTAAGGTATCGCCTAAGTAACCACAGGGACAGGGATTTTGTGCTGCACATAGTAAAAATTTACTAGGAAAACTCATATTAGCACGCACCCTGGAAATATTTACTTCCCCATCTTCAAGAGGCTGACGCAGCATCTCGAGAGTATAGCGTTCAAACTCAGGCAATTCGTCTAAGAATAAAACACCATTGTGTGAAAGAGTAACCTCGCCTGGCCGCGGCACAGGTCCCCCACCAATTAAAGCACTACCGCTAATAGAATGATGAGGACTTCTGAAGGGTCGCTCTAACATTAACTTACCTCGTGAAGGTAAAAGACCGACGATGCTGTAAATTTTCGTAACCTCTAAAGCCTCGGCCTCAGTCATAGGTGGTAGAATTGTCACCAATCTTCTTGCTAACATGGTTTTACCACAACCTGGTGAACCAACCATTAAGATAGAATGACCACCAGCCGCAGCAATTTCCAAAGCACGTCTTGCAACTAATTGACCTTTGACATCTGAAAAGTCAATGCTATAGTCTTTGTGAGCGTTCTGAAGAATGTTTTCCGACTTCAAGGGTCTAAGCATCTTATCGCCTAATAAATGATTTACAAGGTCGTTTAAATTCTTCACAGCAAAAACCCTGATGTCGTGCAATAGGTTTCCTTCATTAGCATTGTCAAAAGGAATGTAAATCTCTTTAAAGCCAGATTTTTTTGCTTCAATAATCATAGAAAGTACACCTGGTACTTTCTTGATGCTTCCGTCAAGGCTCAGCTCACCTACAAAAATTTTTCCGTCCAAGCTTTCTTGTTTAATAAACTTAGAGCTTGTTAAAATACCAATGGCAATGGCAACGTCAAGACCCGAGCCTTCTTTTTTGAAATCGGCTGGAGCAAGATTTACTACGATGTGAGTGCTGGGAAATGGCAAATCACTATTTCGCAGGGCCGCTCTTACCCGTTCCTTACTCTCCTTGACAGACATTTGCGGGAGGCCAACGAGATCAAAGCCCGGCAAACCATTAGTAACATCAACTTCTACGACTATTTTCACGCCGTCAATTCCGCAGGTGGTTTCACCTATAACTTGTGCAAACATAATTAATCGCTCCTTGTCGTTAGAAGCATTGTGGAAAATGATTCAGTTCAAAAACCACAACGCCATCTGAAATTATTTCTATTACGTCGAAAGCGATTACCGGCATACAGCTCATTTTACCTGTAATCATCAAGTAATATTCTGCAACCCTGCGTATCTTTTTTTGTTTTGCGCTAGTTACAGATTCACAAGGACTACCATATAATCTATTAGTCCTAGTCTTTACCTCGATGAAAGTGAGTACTCCCTCCTTTTCTGCAATAATATCTATTTCACCATACTTACCCATGCGAAAATTTCTAGCTAATATTTTATAGCCCTTTTTTCTGAGGTAGCGTATGGACATTATTTCCCCAAACTCACCTAATTTACTTTGAAACTTCGTAGACATAATTTTCTCTCTGAGGTGCGTAAAGAATATTTTTTTCTTTAGCAACTGGCTCAAGGTTCATGCTTTTAAGCGGTTCATAGCTGCGGCGATGCCAACGGGTTGCGCCAAATTTTTTGATTGCTTCCATGTGCGCGGCTGCCCCATAGCCTTTATGATGCGCATAACCGTATTCAGGGTAAACAGTGTCAAGACGTTCCATAATGCGGTCACGCGTTACTTTAGCAATAATGGAGGCAGCCGCAATGGATGCGCTCAGAGCGTCACCATGAACGATGGACACGGACTTGACATTTGTTACGTGAACTGGCATTGCATCGATGAGAGCAACATTTACGCGCCTCTGAAGGGCACTTATAACCTGTTCCATGCCTTGTTGAGTTGCATGGTAAATATTTAGCTCATCAATATTAGAAATGCTGACAATATTAACTTCAATATCTAGTGCAACCTTCATGACTTCGTCGTAAAGCATATCGCGTTTCTTGGCACTTAACTTTTTCGAATCATCCAGCCCCTTGATAAAACAATCCTTGGGTAGAACGACGGCAGCTATAACAAGCGGTCCAGCTAAAGGCCCACGTCCTGCTTCATCGACACCGCAAATAAATTGCGCTCCCTCATCGTAAAATTTATTTTCAAATTCTAGCATTTTTTCGAAGCGTTCTTTTTCTACATTCAACAGATGAATTTTCTTATCGTATGCCCAAAGCAGCTTTTGGACGCCAGCGCGTTTATCCAAGCGTAATATGTCAATTTGCTCTTCTGTAGGATTATTAGCAAGAATATTCTTAACTTCTGTAATAGTCATAACTTCTCCTTTCAATCAAAAAAACCGCCCAAATCGTTTAGGCGGCTTGAGTGCTTAGGGTTCATCCAAGGTAAAACGTCCCAAACGGCCTGTACGAAAATCACGCAGAACTAACTGGTACACCTTATCCATGTCCAGACGCCCGCCCGCTTTTAAGCAACCGCGAGATACGGCAATTTTCGTCAATACTGCCCCGACGTTATCACTTGTCTCTAAGTCAATGTTGTATTTAGTTTGCAAATCAGAAGGATATTTTTCAATGAGAAAAGCTATTAACAGCTCTACCATTTGTTCCCAATCGAAAATATCTTCCTTGATGGCTCCCGTAGCGGCCAGTGCAAAACCAACGTATGGATCTTCAAATTTAGGCCAGAGCACACCTGGAGTATCCAGAAGCTCGAGACCTTTTGCAATTGTAATCCACTGTTGCCCACGTGTAACACCGGGCTTATCCGCAGCTACAACCTTGTTCTTGCCCACAAGGCGATTAATGAGTGTTGACTTACCAACATTGGGAATACCAACAATCATAACTCTGACGGGACGGTTTTTAACACCCTTTTTAATCCATTTATCACTGACTGGCTTAGCGGCAAGCTCAATAGCAGCAATCATTTGCTTTACACCCTTGCCAGTGGAGCAATCCACCTTGCAAACAGGGTGACCAGAATTTTTAATCTTATTAAACCAAAGCTCCGTCTTGGAACTATCTGCCATATCGGTTTTATTAATGGCAATTACTTTTGGTTTAACACCAAGTAAATCCTTAAGCATGGGATTAGTGCTGGAACGAGGAATGCGTGCGTCAAGCATCTCGACAACAACATCGACAAGCTTGAGCTGACTTTCCATCATACGCTTCGCCTTGGTCATGTGACCGGGAAACCATTGAATTTTGAAATCTTTTATATTCATTGTTTCTTAACAGTACCGTTATCAGGAACAATCTTACGCATACGGTCCGTTGGCCAGAAGCAATATAGAGCACGGCCCTTAACCAATTTAAGAGGAACGAAATCAACGTCTTTAAAACGAGAGTCCTCAGAATTGTTACGATTATCACCTAATACAAAAATGGTACCATTAGGAACTACTGTTTTACGGAAATCGGATAAGTTTTTACCTTTTGGATCTTCCTTCCAAACATAGTCTTCTTCCATAACGTTGCCGTTTACTAAAACCCTGCCGTTGCGCATCTCGATGGTATCACCACCAACAGCAATAACACGTTTGATAAAATCACGGTCCTGGTTCTTAGGAAAGCGGAAGACAACTATTTCACCTTTGACAGGCTCACCAATGAAATAGCTGAGCTTATCAACAACGAGGCGTTCACGATTATGCAAAGAAGGATACATTGAATTGCCGGATACCATATAAGGCTCCACTAAAAAAGTACGAATGCTAAAAGCAAGAGCAACTGCGATGATGATGGATACTAACCAATCGGACGCAGAATCTTGCCAGGAAGATTCACGTTTTTTACTCAATTTCGAGCCTCCTTCTGTAGAAATTTTACTTATACATTCTATCACAAAGAATCAAATTAGTAAATTATTTTTCGCTCTAAGAAAGAAAAAGGGATTGCTCAAAGCAATCCCCTTTTTTTTGCAAGAAAAGTTGATTAGCGGCGTTCGCGAATACGAGCTGCTTTACCAGTGAGGTTACGCAGATAGTAGAGTTTAGCGCGACGAACGATACCACGACGAGCAACAACGATCTTGTCGATACGAGGGCTATGTACAGGGAACATTCTTTCAACGCCAACGCCATAGGAAATACGACGAACGGTGAAGGTTTCACGTACGCCAGAGCCAGAACGAGCGATTACAACGCCTTCAAACAATTGGATACGTTCACGGTTACCTTCGATAATTTTGCAATATACTTTTACGGTGTCACCTGCTTGGAAGTCAGGAATGTCTTTGCGAAGTTGTTCTTGTTCTAATACTTCAATAATGTTCATTTTTTCCTCCTAAGATTCATAGACGTTCATGTGCGAACTTCACAGCGGACCGTCCGTACTAAAAAGTGCAAAGCACAATACAGTTAAATTTATTTAGCTTAAATTATTTAATTTGAGCCATTACTTCAGCAGCGAAATCGTCTTGACGTTTTTCAAGGCCTTCACCCATTTGGAAACGAGTGAATGCAACAACATCAGCATTGTTTTGTTTTAAGAGCTTGCCAACAGTTAATTCGCCATCTTTAACGTATTCTTGGTCAACCAAGCATACTTGTTTGTAGTATTTATTAACTTGACCGATGAGCATTTTTTCGATGATGTTAGCAGGTTTGCCTTCGTTTTTAGCTTTTTCAGCCAGAACTTCTTTTTCATGTTCAAGTTCAGCAGTAGGAACTTGAGTGCGGTTCAAATAGCTGGGGTTAGCAGCAGCAACTTGCATAGCGATATCTTTGCCGAGTTCAGCAGAGCCGCCGTTCATATTAACAAGAACGCCAATCTTACCGCCCATATGAATGTAAGCAGCAACAACACCGTCTTTGTTTTCGTAACGAGCAAAACGACGAACAGTAATTTTTTCACCGATTTTAGCAATTGCTTCGGTTACAACATCGGATACTTTTTTGCCGTCCATTTCGGAAGCGAGAAGAGTATCAACATCAGCAGGATTGGTTTTTACGATATGTTTAGCGATGGAAGCAACAAGTGCTTTGAAATTATCAGTCTTAGCAACGAAGTCAGTTTCGCAGTTAACTTCTACAATTGCACCAGCACCACATTCAGTGCAAACGAAAGAACCAACAACACCTTCAGCAGCGATACGACCAGCTTTTTTTGCAGCAGCAGCCAAGCCTTTTTCACGCAGGAAGTCAATTGCTTTATCCATATCGCCATCGCATGCGCTCAGAGCTTTTTTGCAGTCCATCATACCAGCACCGGTACGTTCACGGAGATCTTTAACTAATGCAGCAGTAATTTGAGCCATTTTTAATCCTCCAAATATCTATCTAACAGGTAAATTATTCAGCGTCAGCAGCTTCTTGAGCAGGAGCTTCTTCAACTTGCATGCCTTGACGACCTTCAAGAATAGCATCAGCAATCTTTGCGGTTAAAAGCTTAACTGCACGGATTGCATCGTCATTTGCAGGGATTACATAATCGATTTCGTCAGGGTCGCAGTTGGTGTCAACAGTTGCAACGATAGGAATGTTCAGTTTGTGTGCTTCGAGAACAGCATTGTGTTCTTTGCGAGGATCGATGATGAAGAGAGCACCAGGAAGTTTTTTCATGTCTTTGATGCCGCCTAAGAATTTAGAAAGTTTTTCCATTTCATGTTTTAAACCGATAACTTCTTTTTTAGGAAGTACATCAAAAGTGCCGTCAGCTTCCATAGCTTCCAGCTTACGAAGACGAGCAATACGAGTTTGGATGGTTTTGAAGTTAGTCATCATACCGCCCAACCAACGTTCGTTAACATAGAACATGTTGCAACGAGTAGCTTCTTCTTTCATAGCTTCTTGAG
>JAUNIS010000079.1 GCA_030523325.1 Phascolarctobacterium sp. | reverse complement strand
TCGCTTGATAATTAAACAATGTTCAGCTAATTTCACACTATACAAGCTCAATATGAAATTATTTATGATACAAAAATTTGCAATAAACAGATGAATACGTTGACAGCACTATGCACTTTTGACTCGTCTGCCCTTACAACTTGACAAACCTGAGCCTCAGTGCGTTACCAACCACAGACACCGATGAGCAGCTCATGGCCGCAGCAGCGATCATAGGATTAAGCAGGAGACCGAAATGCGGGTAGAGAAGCCCTGCGGCTAGTGGAATGCCGATTGCATTATAAATGAAAGCCCAGAAAAGATTTTCCTTGATGTTCTTTAAAACCTTGCGGCTCAGCATTACAGCTCGAGGAACGTCAAGGAGGTCGCTCTTCATGAGGACTACGTCAGCTGCTTCCATAGCGATATCAGTGCCTGCCCCGATAGCAATGCCTACATCAGCACGGGCAAGAGCAGGTGCATCGTTAATGCCATCACCAACCATAGCAACCTTGTGCCCTTTTTCTTGGAGCTCACGGACAATGCGTTCCTTATCGGCAGGTAAAATGCCGGCTACGAATTCATCAACGCCTACTTGCTTTTGGATGGCACTGGCAGTGATTTCGTTATCGCCGGTGAGCATCATCACCTTGAGACCGGACTCTTTCATGCGTTTAATTGCTTCCTGGCTGGAGGGCTTAACCGTATCGGCAACGGCGATAAGTCCGAGGACCTCACTTCCTTTAGCAAAAAGCAAGGGCGTCTTACCGCTTTTGGCCAGCTCGGCAATTTTTGCTGCAAATTTTATTACAGAAATATTTTGCTCAGCCATGAGCTTTTCATTGCCCGCAAAATATTTTTCGCCTTGTAAATTAGCAGTGAAGCCTTGTCCCTGAATAAAATTATAATCCTCAGCGAGAGCAAGTTCAAGATTTTTTGCTTGAGCTTGCTGGACAATAGCACGACCCAAAGGATGCTCGGATAAATTTTCTAGGCTTGCTGCAATTAAGAGGAGCTCGTCTTCACTTATTTTTTCTGGAATAATATCGGTGACAACTGGTTTGCCTTGAGTAATGGTGCCTGTTTTATCAAGAACAATTGTATCAACGTCATGTAAATTTTCTAAAGACGTGGCAGATTTAATTAAAATTCCACTTGCCGCTCCTCGGCCTGTACCGACCATAATTGCAGTTGGAGTTGCAAGACCAAGGGAACAGGGA
The DNA here is from genome assembly GCA_030523325.1 of Phascolarctobacterium sp. Lineage (GTDB taxonomy): Bacteria > Bacillota > Negativicutes > Acidaminococcales > Acidaminococcaceae > Phascolarctobacterium_A. The sequence continues at coordinate 1,687 of JAUNIS010000079.1, read as the reverse complement.
CAGGAAATAACGAGTACGCTAATTAAAATTGTTAGAGCAAAATGATATGTTGCTCCGAAAATTAACCAAGCTATGCTAGCAAATAAAGAGATAGTGATGACGGTGGGAACAAAGACGCCGCTAATTTTATCAGCAAGCTTTGCGATGGGTGCCTTAGACGAGGTTGCTTCATCAACAAGGGTAATAATTTTTGCAAGAGCCGTATCTTGGCCGATGGCAGTAGCTTCCATTTTAAAATAACCGCTGGAAGAAATTGTGCCGCCAATTACCTTATCGTCAATTGTTTTATCGACGGGCAAGCTTTCGCCAGTGATCGCCGATTCGTCGAGAGAAGCAGAACCCTCGATAATTTTTCCGTCACAAGGAACGGAAGAGCCCGATTTAACGATAAGGATATCGCCGACCACGACTTCTTCTACAGGAATTTCACCGGTAACCCCGTGACGCTCGACGATAGCTGTCTTCGGAGTTAAATCCATCAGCTTAGTAATCGCGTCAGATGTATGACTCTTAGCTCTTGCTTCGAAGAATTTGCCAAGCGTAATTAAGGTTAAAATTACAGCGGCAGATTCAAAATAAAGCGCATCGGCAAAGCTAGGTACTAAATCCATGCGCCTGTGACCGAAAGCATATGCAAGACCAAAGACTGCGTATGCTCCATAAACAAAGGACGCACCTGAACCGATTGCGATAAGGCTGTCCATGTTCGGAGACCGATCGAAAAGATTTCTCAACCCGCTGGTGAAAAAATGACTGCCTTCAAAAAGAACGGGTATGCACAAAAGCATTTGAATGATGGCGTTAATTAATTCGTTCTCTTCACCTAAAACAAAATCGGGCAGAGGCATCCCCCACATCCTACCCATATGCAAGTAAAAAAGAGGAATCGTGAAAATTAGCGAGTAGATGAGGCGTCTCTTCATATCGTTCATTGCCTCTTGAGCAGCATCAACTGGTTTAACAGCTGCTTGCTCTTTATTTACTTCGTGAGATTTCATGCCAAAGCCAAGCTTTTCTACTCGAGCGATGAGGGAACTAACATCTTGCTTTTCCTCATCATAAGTAATATATGCATTGTTCTTCAAAAGATTGACGGAAACATTTTCAACGCCTTCCATCTTGCTAACGACCTTCTCTATACGACTAGAGCAAGACGAACAATGCATGCCTGTGATATCAAAAAGTTCTTTACGCATAATTTTTACCTACTTATCATACATATATAAACTATATGTTTTGTGCAGGCATATTATAACACAAAAAGTTAGGCGAGGGCAACTAATTTATCGAGGCAACGCCTCGAGCCTCAAATTCCGCATTAAAAAAGCCGCTTCCCTTTCGGGTTGCGGCGATGATGATAAGTTCGTTAGAACGGATGAATGATGTCGAGGCAGAGGAGTGTGAAGAAAACGGAAACACAAAAGGCTACGCCAAAGCAAGCGAAATGAATCCAATCTTTTTCTTTAAAGCTGGTGTACATACCACGCAAGCTGATAAGTAATAAAAGTCCCCACATATACGGGCTGTAATTGTCATGGGAAAAACTTTCCATGAAAGTCATAACCTTTTCGTCTCCTTTGCAAATAGAATTTATGTAAAAAGCACTCGCTTGCGCGAGTGCGAATTTTAGTGTGGTGCCTCAGAACAGAATCGAACTGTTGACACAAGGATTTTCAGTCCTTTGCTC
>JAUNIS010000038.1 GCA_030523325.1 Phascolarctobacterium sp. | reverse complement strand
ATTATGGGTCAATTTTTTGTTTAGTTGTTCAATTTCATTTTACAATTTAAGAAAATAAGTTGCTTTGATTTGACACTGATTTTCTGAAAATGATATAATTTTATTGTCGTAAAACACTCTCATCTTTTATATAAATTTTTTGTTTTGGAGGAATACTATGAACGAAAAAATTGCTGCTTACGTAGACGCACATCGTGACGAGATTATCGCTATGTGGGAAGACATCGTTAATACCGAGTCCGGTTCTTCCAATAAAGCTGGCGTCGATCTTGTTGCTAGTAAAATGAAAGCTCATCTCGAAGAAGCTGGGGCAGAGGTTCGAGTCCTTGAACATCCGGAAGCTGGTAACGGTTTAGTTGGTTTACTCCCTGGAGGCAACAAGGCTCCTTTCTTATTCATTGGCCATATGGATACTGTTTTTAATACTCCTGGCGAAACTACTCGTCGTCCTTTTACCATTGATGAAAACGGTAAGGTAACTGGCCCTGGCGTATTGGATATGAAGGGCGGGGTAATCATTGCTCTTTGGGTTGGCAAAGCTCTTAAGGCTTGCGGTTGGAATGATCGTCCCATCAAATACATTTGGTCTGGTGACGAAGAGGTTGGTCACTACAAATCTACTAATGCAAAAGAAATTCTTGAAGAATCCAAGGGCTGCGTAGCATGTTTTGACTGTGAAACATCCTACGATGATAATTCTACTGTAAGCGGTCGCAAGGGTGCTTGCCGTTTCCAAGTAGCAATTACTGGTGTATCCTCTCACGCAGGCAACGATCCCAAGCGCGGTCGCTCTGCAATCTTAGAAGCAGCTCACAAGGTTATTGATATTCAAAATCTGACTGATTGGGATCTTGGCATTACTTTTAATGTTGGCAATATTAAAGGCGGTACTATTTTCAATGCAGTTCCTGGTTACTGCGAACTTGACGTTGACATTCGTTACCAAAATCCCGACCATCTGCCCATGATTGAGAAAATGGTACAAGAAACCTGTGCTAAGACTTATATCGAAGGAACTAAGACAGAAGTACTGAACTACAAGGTTAGCAGTCCTCCTTTTGCAGTAACTCCTGGCGGCTTAAAATTGTTCGACATTTTGAACGAAACAAGTCAAGAGTTGGGCTTCGGCGCACTCACTCATAAATATGTTGGCGGCTTCTCTGACGCAGCTTACTCTACAATAGCTGGTGTTCCGACTATGTGTTCCGTTGGTGTTAAGGGTGCCTTTAACCATTCTCCTGAAGAATATTGTTGGAAGGAAAGCATTTTCGAACGCATTAGAGTTCTCGCAGCTTGCGTAATGAAAGCCGACCGCATGGAATAATTAGTTGGCTCGTCATTAGCATCTGCCCAAAATACAAAAAAAATTCTTATGCCGAGGATTTTTATCCTCGGCATATTTACTGTCCAATTACTTACCTTGTAAACATTTTTTTTAGTGATAAAATAAAATTATTGATTTTTCTCTCCAACCTAAATTTAAGGAGGTAATTATGACTACACTCTACAAGCTTCCCTTTGGCACCAACATTTTAGAACAATTTGTTAGAGAAAGCGCTGGGGAGAAGGACTCTCTTTTAGTTCTGCCTAATCGCTATCAAATGGAGAAGGTAAAATTTTCCGGGGTAGATGTAACAGGCATCGACACCTTAGCCAATAGAATATTGAATGAAAATGGTTATCTTGACTTCGAGCAGATTAATCGCCGCAGTCAAGAGCTAGTCATCGAAGAATTAATCGACTACATGCACGAAAATGGTCGCTTTACATATTTTGATAAGCTTTATGATAAGCCCGGCTTCTTAAAATCCATGACTTCATTTATCGGGCAATTAGCCAATACAGGCTTTAACGAAGAAGAAATCAAGCACCACTTTGAGCTGTGGGAAGAAGAAACTGGTCGATGCGACTCACAGCTTGTAAAGGATAGAGAAGTTTATACCTTGTATAGTCTCTATCGTCAACGTTTAAAACAAGAAAATTGGTATGACCTGGAAGGCAAATACCATCTAGCGGTTTATCTGTTAAAGCAAGAAACCACGAAAATTCCTTGGAAGAAGCTGCGTGTTTTTGGCTTCTACAAATTAGACCGCTTGCAAATCGAAATGTTTGCTGAACTCGCAAAGCGTGTGGACCTTTCAATTGCGATGTATTATGGTGAGGGAAAAGCCTTCGAGGCTTGTCGCGATACTTATAATTCTTTGCTAAGCTTTTGCGACGAAAAGGTTTATCAAGCCAAGGAAATTCCCTGCGTAGGTCTGACTCTGTCTAAAAATATTTTTAAAGATTTGGATTTAAACGCAAGTTCTGTTCTATCAACCGATGGAATTTACCTAGCAGCTTTTACAACTCGCGATAAGGAGATTCGCTACGTCCTTACGGAAGTAAAAAAACTTTTGCTAGCAGGAGTAAGTCCTAAGGATGTTGTCGTTGTCGTACGTCATCTTGATAATTTTACCGGTATTGGTTCTGTTGCCGATGAATACGGCTTGCCCATTTCCTTAGGTAGGTCTGTAAAACTGTCGGCTCATCCGCTCTTTCATTTTGTAAAGCTTTTGTATCAAGCGACAAAAGAAACTCATGACGGTGCTGAAAGCTATTTCAATCTTTTAAGCGATGCCTTTGGTTCTTTGTTCCTGAGTTCTTTTGGTGATGTCCCTGCATCTTTGAAGGTGGACACCTATTTTACATCTTCGAGTCAAGCACGTGTAAAAACTGTAGAGTTTCTTGAGGAAAAGTCCGACTCTCTGGAAGCACTCAATAGTTTTATTGTCTCTGTGCAAAATAAATTAACCATTGAAGAGCATGCTCAAAGGCTTAAGAATTATCTGGAAGGTCTTAGTATGCCAAAAATTGCAGGAGCCTTGTATCAAGCTGAACGTTTAAATGTTAATGGTTTGAAGTCTCTGCTTGAAGCATACAAAAATATGCTGAGCGCTTTAAAACTTTTAGTTGAAGATTATGCTCGCTGCGGTCGTAAAAATGAGCTTGTTAGTCCTTTAGAATGGCTGAATATTTTGACTGAGGCAGCTAATTCTGTGGACCTTACCATTGCTCATGGTAGAGCGGATGGCATACGCATTATGGAAGCAAGCAGCATGCAAGGCCTTGACTATGATTACGTGTACTTGATGGGTCTCCGTATGGGTGAATTCCCGACTGCCAATAACGAAAATTGGATCTATAACGATAGTGAACGTATTGGTCTTGATATGGATTTGCCAACCACAGCGGGTAGCTATGCTGAGGACGCTTATTTTTTTGCAACAACATTGGCCTCAGCAAGGAAAAACATTTTTATCAGTTATCATGACGAAGAGGATGGAGGCAAGAGTCCTTACGTTGATGAACTGCAAAGAATTTTCCTCACCCAAGTGGATGGCAAGTTCGCAACCAATTTATCAATTCAAGCACCAGAAAATAAAACACTTGCTTCGCCTAATGAACTTTTTGCAAGTCAGAGCATTCGTGTAGGTAAACTGGAGGTTTTAAAATATACGGGCGAGATGAATGTGCCTGTTGCTGCAAGCTGTGCCGATATGCTGCATGGGGAACTTTTTGCAAATCATCATGGCAAGCTGCAGAATGAAAAAGTGCTTGAAGCTGTTAAAAATAAAGTTGGCAATTGTTTCTCCGCATCTTCTTTGAAAAAATATTTGAATTGTCCTTACGCATATCTTTTAAATTATGCCATGGACCTGGGTGATGGAGGTTTTAAGGAAGAAGAGGGCGGAGCAGCTGAAAATGGCACGGTTATTCACAATACTCTGAGTGGATTTATAAACGAGCATCTTAATGAGAAGCTTGACGCTGCTTGTCAGGATGATTTGCTTAGTCAATTGGATGCAATTTACGATAAAGAATGGGATGATTTTATTGCCAAAGGCAAGGTCCATAATTCTGCTTTTTGGCAATCAGAAAAGCCGCGCATTCGTAAACTTTTACACAACTGGCTTGCTAATGAAGTTACCAACCAAGCTGCCTGGAACTATCGTCCTATGGCAACTGAACTAAAATTTTTTGATGGCGATACCAAGCCTCGTGTTAAATTAGAGTTAACTGATGGAACCAAAGTAAAATTACAAGGTGCCATTGACCGCATCGATTCTAACGGCGAAAAGCTTTTTATTACGGATTATAAATTAAGTACAAACTCAGTACCAACTCAGAAAGCTCTTGCTGAAGGCACAGATTTACAAATGAATATTTACCTGCTGGCTGCCAAGCAATTTTATGGCGATAAAATTGCAGGCGGTGGTTATTATGTCATCAAGGGCTTGACGCGTAAACCCAATTTACTGCTCGATGAGGTAGGAATCATCAAGTCTAGTAAGAGCAATAAACCTTTTGAGTTTTGGGAAGATTTTGCTTCCAAGGCAAAGTCCATCATCATTTCCTTAATTGAAGGCATCTACCAAGGAAATTTCATGCCCTCAGGTGAGAATTGTGGTTATTGTCCTAACGGTGATATTTGCCGCAAGGCCGAAGGATATTTAAAAGAGGAGGTAAGCGAAAATGCCTAATACAGTTGAACAACAATTAGCCATCGATACTATTGACCGCAATGTGTCCGTATCAGCTGGTGCAGGCAGTGGCAAGACAGCAGTCTTAAAGCAACGCTTCCTTCATATTCTGAAAAAATCCAAGGAAGAAATCGAACAGGCTAGGGGACTAACTGGCAAAGAAAATATTTATTCTCTTTCTACATACGATGGAGTTAAAGCAAGCAATATAGTGGGCATCACTTTTACTCGTAAGGCTGCCGGAGAAATTAAAAGTCGTATTCGCGAAGCTATGCTTGAAGCAATGAACGAGGGCGACGTTAGTTTTTGGCGTATGCAGCTCGAGGATTTGGAGAGAGCTCAGATTAATACCATTCACGGCTTGTGCTCACGCATTCTTCGTGAAAATCCCGTAGAGGCTAACCTTGATCCTAATTTTGTCATTGCCGAAGAAACGGATTACAATGCCTTTAAACAAGAGTGCATTCGTCAATTTTTACGCAAGGAATTAGCATCCGACGAGGATAACGCGGTTAAGGCTCTGACGGATAGTATGGGCGCAAGCAAGCTGCACGAATATTTAAATGAGCTATGCAAGGATTTCGCTGATATTTTAAATGAAAAGGATTTAACTTTTGCCTATAGAGAAAGCATTAAAAATATTCCTGGACTTGTAGATGGTTTAAAGTCCAAGCTGCAATATCTCGTTGATGAAAGAGACAATATTGCGATAACTGGCAAAGGTAAAAAAGCTTCCACCTATAAAAATTTAGAAGAGCTTGGGTCCTCACTGCCAACAATTTTTGCAGATTTAGCTAATAATATTTTGGAATCTGTGAAAAATGCTTTGCATTTTAATGCTCGCGATAGGGTTAAGGAAGAGCGCGACATCGCTAATGAAAAGGTTGATGCTTTAGAAACCTGTTTAACAGATAAGGCAGCTCTGCCTTTGATGGAGCATTGGCAACAGCTGGTAGAAGACCTGCATGTTTTTCTGCAACAAAAAAAGCAAGACGAGAACATGCTTACCTATGACGATTTGGAGACGAAAGCCATTGAGTTATTGGCAGGTAATGACGAATTACGTCATAGATACCAAAAGAAATATCAATATTTCATGGTGGATGAGTTCCAAGATACCAACAATACGCAATGCTCTTTGATTTATTTACTTTGCGGCGACTCTGCTGAGTATCTCGAAGGCAATAAGCTTTTTATCGTGGGTGACCCCAAACAAAGTATCTATCGGTTCCGTGGTGCTGATGTCGATGTGTTTACAGAGGTACAGGAAGAAATTAAGGATAGTGGCGGCATCAACATTTCCATGAAAACCAATTTTAGAAGCCGGGATAAAATTCTTAATTGCTGCAACGAAGCCTTCGACAAAATTATGGGCAATGGTAATAGCTCAGTTGTTTTCGAGCCACTCGATTGCGCAGAGTTTAACCAAGACTTTGCTATTTTGCCAGAACTCATCAGAATTGACCCAGATGTTCCTAATCCCGGTGAGCTTGAGATGGAAGAGGTTGCTCAAAAAATTCTTCATGTTGTTGAGCGAATTCGCGACTCTGAAGTTTACCAAGAAGGTGACAAGGTTTTCGGCAACATGGCAATCTTACTACGTTCCATGACGCATTGCAATGATTTGGCGCAAACCTTAGCCGATTTCGGAATTCCTTATGTAATTATTGATGGCAAGGGCTTCTATGCAAGGCAAGAGGTCGCAGATATCATTAATCTTTTTGATATTATCTGTAATCCTTGGCAAAACATTTCTTTCGCAGCCGTGTTAAAAAGTCCCTATTTTAGCATTGATGACGAGCTACTGGTGAAGCTTTTCTTAGAAAATGATTACGTTTGGGAAACCTTTGACAATGCTCGCTTGGAATTTGTTGAAAGCCTTGACGAAGTAGAGGCAAGGAAATTCCTGAGAGTTGTTCAAAAAATAACTGCACTCATCGGCTGTGCTCAGACTATGGATATCAACGGTGTTTGGGAAGAACTTTGGCGTACATTTGATATTGATGCAGTGCTTAGCATTCAAAAAAATGGCGCTCAAAAGCTTGCTAATGTTAAAAAACTGCGTAAGCTTTCCTTGGAATACACCAAGGAAAACAATGTGGGTCTTGCAGAATGGCTTGAATACGTAAAGAATGCACGAGCAAACGATGTAGGGGAAACAAATGCCAACCTTGACGCAGTGGATGCAGTGCAGATTATGACCATCCATAAATCCAAGGGCTTGGAGTTCAAGCAAGTCTTTCTACCGTTCTTAGGTGCAAAATTATATTCTGATACGCGAGCCATTGCTTACGCAAAAAATATTGGTCTTGGCATTCAATTACCAGATACTAAAGGCAATACTTTAAAAACCAGCGTTTATAAAAATATTAAAGAGGCAGATAAAATCAAAGATAGAGAAGAACGTGAACGTCTGCTTTATGTAGCTATGACTCGTGCCGAGGATGAACTATATATGTTTGGTATTCCAGCTAAAGAGGGCAAGGAACTTGACGAAGCAAAATGGTTCGATCAATTGTGGAACGTATGCTCTGCCTCTGGTTGTGTGATTTGCACGGAAGTTTCTTATAAGGAGGAAGAGCTTGTTGATGATGAACTATCTGACGAGGAGTTTCTTGTTGATGAAGAATTCGATGACGATGAAATAGGCGACATTGATGATGAATTCATTGATGAAATGGAAGACGATTACGAAGACTTCGATGATGACATATTTGATGATATGGAGTATGATACTCAAGAAATCGAACCATTGCCTTCCTTCTTTGAGTCTGGTAGGATTGTCTTCACTCCCTCTGCTTTGACGAATTATCTTTACTGCGAGCGACAATATTTTTACAAGGAATTCATGGGCTTGCCCGAGTTCAAGGAAGAGGTTGTAAATACGGATAACGTGGTAGCTGCCTCCGTGATGGGTGACATTATCCACGAAGTTCTTGAAAAGTATACACACGGTTCAGATTTACGTAAATTGTTTAACAAAATTAGTTATGCGCACGCTCCAAATAAAAATGTGAATAGAGCATGGGAAATTTTAACTGCTTATGTTGAATCAGCACTCTACAAAAATATTCCTACAAAGCAAGTGCACGAGCGTGAATTTACGGTCGAGGCTGAAAACAATTTGCAATTTACGGGGGTAATCGATTGCGTTGCCTTTAATGATGATGATACATTGACCATTATCGACTACAAAACAGGCGATGTTCCTCAAGGTAATGAAGAGAAGACGGGCTATATGTATCAGCTTGCCATTTATAAATTCGCCGCCGAGAAAATTTTCCAGAAAAAAGTTAAAGGCTGCGAGCTGCACTATTTGCAAAATTTATCAAAGGTTGAGCTTACTGATGACAATGCTTTTGAGAAAGCTGTTGCTCTTGCGAAAGAACTCGCACAGAAAACTGTGGAAGAGGAATTCACTTGCAACCTAGATTCTTGCAAACATTGTAACTATAATTATTTATGTAGAAAAGAATAAAACATCTTTAACTCCTGGAGTAGAAAACTTCAGGAGTTTTCTTTACCATTTTTTCTTGAAAAACAAATTTGTTAATGGTAAAATATAATGTCTAACTATTTTCTAAAAGTTATTAGTAAAAGTTATCATTAAAAATTTTACGGTTTTGCAAACCATACCACAATTCAGAATTCCAAATTCCGAATTCCGAATAAAAGAAGGAGTTTTTATGTGTGAATCATGCAAGAAAAAGCACGCTGTAACTTACGAGCTTGTGAAAGAATGTTCTCGTAGTGGTGCGCGCCTTGGTAAGCTGCATACTCCTCACGGAACCTTTGATACACCTATGTTTATGCCCGTAGGCACACAAGCTACGGTTAAAACACTTTCTCCAGAAGAATTGTACGATATGCACAGCCAGGTTATTTTGGCTAATACTTATCATCTTTTCCTGCGACCTGGACATGAACTGGTTCAAAAGGCTGGCGGCTTACATAAATTCATGAATTATAAACGGGGCATGTTAACAGATAGTGGAGGCTTTCAGGTTTTCAGTTTAGGTGCAATGCGCAAAATCACTGAAGAAGGTGTCATGTTCCGTTCTCATATTGATGGCTCTAAGCAATTTCTTTCTCCCGAGGTTTCGACTCATGTGCAGGAAGCTTTAGGTGCAGATATTGCGATGGCTTTTGACGAATGCATTCCTTATCCAAGCGATTTTGATTATACAAAACGCAGCACAGAAAGAACAACTCGTTGGGCTAAACGTTGTCTTGACGCTCATACCAGAGAAGATCAATCTCTCTTTGGTATTGTGCAAGGCGGTATGTTCCCTGAGCTTCGTAAGCTGTCCTGCGACCAACTAACCGAGATGGATTTTGCTGGCTACGGAATTGGCGGTTTATCCGTCGGTGAACCCAAGCCTATGATGTATGATATTCTTGGTAAAACTACAGATAATTTGCCCAAAAATAAGGCTCGTTATTTGATGGGCGTTGGCACACCGGATTGTTTGGTCGAAGGAGTAAATTTAGGCGTGGACATGTTCGACTGTGTTTTCCCTACTCGCGTTGCAAGAAACGGCACGGCTATGACTCACACAGGTCGCCTTGTTGTACGCAATGCAATTTACGCAGAAGATTGGCGTCCTATTGAAGAAGGCTGCGACTGCTATACATGTCGCAATTATTCTCGTGCTTACATTCGCCATCTTTTTAAAGCAGAAGAAACCTTTGGACTAAGACTGCTTTCTATTCATAACCTGTATTTTCTTTTGAAATTTGCAGCTGAAATGCGTGAGGCCATTGCTAGGGATTGTTTTCCGGAATTTCGCGTTAATTTCTTAGCCAATTACAAAGGCTGATTTTAATAAATATTGGAGGTATACTAATGGACGTTCAACAAGTCGCTGGTTTATTGCCCATACTTCTTATGGGCGGTATTTTCTATTTTGGTCTTTACAGACCGCAAAAGGTTGAGGAAGCTAAACGTAAAGCTAAATTAGAATCTTTGAAAAGAGGGGACGAGATTATCACCATCGGTGGTATTTACGGAACCATTCAAAAGCTTGATGAGAAAAAGGTTTGGTTGGAAGTTGGCGAAACTGAAAATGGCGAGAAGATCGTTGTTGTTGTAGCAAGACTGGGTATCAGCGGTTTCCAAGATGCTGAAAGAGAAAAACAATTCTAAAAATGAAATACGTGCCAGGCTAAAGCTTGCACGTAAAACTTTAGCAACCGATTATGTGAAAGAAGCAAGCAATGCCATTTGCCAAAACATTTTAGCTTCAAAAATTTATGACGACTCGGAGGTTATTCTTGCATATCTTGCCTTTGGCAAGGAGGTAAATTGTGACGAGCTGATTCGTAAGGCCTTGGCTGTTGGTAAAACTGTTTGCATTCCTTTCATCATCGATAAGGAAAACTTTGTCTCTGCTAAGCTTGAGTCTTTAGATAATTTGTCTTTAGACCGCTACGGGATTCGTACAGTGGCCGAGCCATTTATAGAAATTCCTCAAGCAGAGATTGATTTAATTCTTGTACCTGGCCTTGCTTTTGGCGAGGATGGTTCAAGGATGGGTATGGGAGCAGGGTATTACGATCGTTTTCTTGGAAAAACACAAGCAATCACCCTTGGTCTTGCATATAAAAAGCTTATGCAGCCATCTCTTCCCATGGACGAGCATGATGTATTCATGCAATATATTGTTAATGAAGAAAAAATTAATAATTGATAATGGATAATTGATGATTAAGGTGTAAATCCTGTGGATTTATGATTAATCGAATTTATGATTAATTTAAACGAAAGATTTGCACAGCAAATCATCCTTAATTGCTCATTACTAATTACTAATTAAAAAGATTGGGGGCAACAATTTTGCGTTGGAATGAAATTGGAAAATTCTTGATAATTGCCTTTGCGATTATTGGAGGCTTCTGCGTTTACATTTCGCCCTTAGCCAGCTCCATCAAGCAAGGCCTCGACTTGCAAGGTGGTACTCATGTAGTACTGCAAGCAGTCGATACCCCGGAGCAAAAGGTTGATGACGATGCCGTAAATCGCAGTGTAAAAATTATTGAACGTCGTGTCAATGAATTAGGCTTAACCGAGCCGGTTATTCAACGTCAAGGCAAGGACAGAATTATAGTCGAATTGCCAGGCGTTAAGGATCCCGAAAAAGCAATCGGTATGCTTGGTCGTACAGCAATGCTGCAATTCAAGGATATGACTGGCAAGGTTGTTATGACTGGTAACGATTTAAAGGATGCTCGTGCAGCGGTACAAAACGGTGCGGCTGTTGTTAGCTTGGAATTCTCTAGCGAGGGAGGTAAAAAATTTGCTGAACTTACTTCTCGTAACATTGGCAAGCAAATTGCTATCGAGCTTGACGGTCAAACTTTGACGGCTCCGGTAGTTCAAGAGGCAATCACTGGTGGTCGCGCACAAATCTCTGGTCAAAGAAATGTTGACGAGGCTGAGCATTTGGCAATTCTTTTAAGGTCCGGTTCCTTGCCCGTTAAGATCGAAGTTATGGAAAACCGTACTGTTGGTCCTACCTTAGGTCAAGACTCCAAGGATAAATCTGTCAAAGCATTTGCTATCGGTATCTCTGGCGTCTTCCTTTTTATGCTTGTGTTCTATCGTTTAGCTGGTGTCGTTGCAGATATTGCTTTGCTGCTTTACGTAATGCTTTTGCTCGTTGTTATGCGTTATCTTGGTGCAACCCTAACCCTGCCTGGTATCGCAGGTATTATTTTGTCCATTGGTATGGCAGTTGATGCCAATGTACTTATTTTCGAACGCTTCAAGGAAGAAATGATTAAAGGCAAAACCATTCGTTCTGCTATGGACTCTGGTTTTAGCCGTGCGATTATTACCATTCTTGACTCTAATACTACAACCTTGATGGCTGCAGGCGTACTCTTCTATCTTGGTACCGGTCCTATTAAAGGCTTTGCAGTTACCTTGGCTCTTGGTACACTGCTTTCTATGTTTACGGCAATTACCGTAACTAAATTCATGTTGCATTTCTTAGTATATTCTGGTTTCACTAATAAACCCTTTTGGTATGGTTGCTATGGAGTAGAACCTGTTGATACTTCTGCTCCTGTAATTAAGAAACCGGTTAAAAAGGAAGAACCTAAAACAGAAGTAAAAGAAGATATTCAAGAGGAACCTATGGACGAAGAAGCTAAATTAGCTGAGCTGAAAGCAAAATTTGCTATCAAGACTCCTGACGATCCTGCTAAACCTACCAAAAAATACGATATCAAACCTCCAGCAGACCCCGCTAAGCCTACTAAAAAGTTTGATATAAAGCCTCCGGCAGATCCTGCAAGGCCTACTGCAAAACCTGCTGATAAGGAGGTGAACAAATAATGTTAGAAAAATTTAGATTTTCCATCGTAAAGAATTACAAAATTTTCTTTGCGATTAGCATTATTTTCCTCTGCATCGGTTTTGGTTCCATGTTTGTACGTGGCTTTAACCTAGGCATTGACTTCACGGGTGGTTCTATTATGGACCTGAAATTTGCTAAACAAGTTTCTGTTGCAGAAATTCGTGATGTCATGAAGGAACATGATTTGGGTAATAGCATTATTCAATTGGAAAATTCGGATGGTGCGACTACGGCCCAAGGTGCGATTATTCGTACAGGCGTCATTGATGACGCGAAACGTCGCGAGGTTATGGGCGATTTGAAAGCTAAGCTTGGCGAATTTGATATTCAACGTGTTGAAAATGTTGGTGCGACAGTTGGTGGTGAGCTCATTCAACAAGCTTGCTTGGCTATCGTTCTCTCCTGGTTCTTGATGGTTGCGTATATCACAATGCGTTTTGAATTCCGTTTTGCGATTGCGGCTATCATCGCCCTCATTATCGACGTATCTGTTACACTTAGCTGGTTCTCCTTGTTCCATATGGAAATGGATTCCTCCTTCGTTGCAGCACTGCTTACTGTTGTTGGTTATTCAATCAATGGTACCATCGTAATCTTTGACCGTATTCGTGAGGGTCTCGCTACTCGTCGTCGCAACGAATCTCTCTCTGATATGATTGACAATGCGATTTGGTCCACGATGGGTCGTAGTATTTATACGTCCGGTACTTCTTTATTCGCAGTTGTTTCAATTTTCCTCTTCGGTGGTGAAACCATTCGTAATTTTGCTTTTGCAATGATGGTTGGTTTCTCGTCCGGTGTTTACACATCCACCTTCTTGGCAGGTCCCATGTGGTTGTTCCTGCGCGGTAAAAAAGCTGGCGAATAAATAATTATTTCTATTTTTTAAACTTCACAAGCTCCCTTTATGAAATGTAGTCCTTAACTATATTTTGTGAAGGGAGTTTTTTATTTTAGTCAAAAAAATTTTGGGTTGAGAAAAGTTGAGCAAGAGAAAGTTGGTAAAATTTTTTTTGTTCAGGGATAAAATAATTTTTGAAGAAGAGAATTGATTTAGTCCGTGAGATGATACTATTAATTTCTTGACGATGGATTATTTTTTTTTGAAGAAACGAGATTTTCTACAGAAAATTCACGAAAATGTTACAATTTGGACGTATACAATAATTTTATTAAGTAATATAATGAGGGTGGGGAAATCAATTGACAATGTAAGATTTATCAATTTATTAATAATAATTCTCTCTTCGAGAGATAGAGAGAAGGAGGAAATAAAATGAAGTTGAAGAAATTTTTAGTCCTGGGCGTTCTTTTATCTGTTAGTATTTGTGGTAATGCGTACGCGGATTATGTAGACGCTGGTAGTGGCGGCGGTATGGCTGTTGCAGGTAGTGCGGTTGCAAATGGTAGCAATGCAACTGCTGTTGGTGTAGGAACACTAGCAAATGGAACAAGTACGGCACTTGGCTATTACGCAAAAACTTATGATACTCAAAATATTGCCATTGGTTATTACTCAGTTGCAGGTCTTGATGATTCAATTACAGATAACGCTATTCTAACTACAGCTGTTGGTTCAGAGGCAAAAGCTTACGGTACAGGCAATACAGCAATTGGTGGCATGGCAGTCGCTGGTGTTTCTGGAGATGCGGATGTTATCGATGCAACGGCACTTGGTTATTATGCTCACGCAACTGCAAGTAATTCTATAGCACTTGGTTATAATGCTTCGGTAACTGCAGCAAACTCTATAGCTATTGGTGCTAATGCAGTGGCTTCCGAAGAAAATACAGTTAGCTTTGGTACTTCCACGGCAACAAGAAAGCTTGTTAATATTACGGCAGGTACTCTTAGCGCAACATCTACTGACGCGGTCAACGGTTCTCAATTGTACACAACCAATACTAATGTAACTGCCGCACAAACAAGAGCAGATAATGCTTACAGTCTTGCTGACCAAGGTCTCACAAAGGCAACGACAAACGCTACCAATATCACAACCTTGCAAGGATATTTTAATTCCAATGGACAAGCTCTTGCAGCTGTTGCCGACGGAGCAGGAAATAATATCGTAGATACTTACGTTACCAAAGCTGCAATTGGTTCATTGAACTCAACTACAACTTATAATTATATTGTTGCAAGTAACGATGTAGCTACAAATCTTACCACTCTCGATAGTCAAATTAAGACAAATGCCGACGCGATCAGTTCTCTGCAATCTGGCTCTGTAGCTTATACGGACGACTCAAAGTCTGCGATTCAACTTGCGGCCGCTGGAACAACAATTTCTAACGTTAAAGCTGGTACATTAAGCGAGACTTCTACTGAGGCTGTCAATGGTTCTCAGCTTCATGCAACAAATACAGCATTAACTTCCTTGACTGATACAGTTGGTACACAGGTTGACGGTGATTATATTTCTGCTTCTAATACTGTAGCGCAAAATCTTACAGCTCTTGATGATCAAGTAGGTATTAACACTGTTGCTATCAATGAATTGCAAACTGAGATAGCAGGCTTAGGTGGAGGGGGAGTTAAATACGACGATGCAACTACGAAGGACAGCGTTACCTTTGCAGGGAGCAATGGTACGACTTTAAAAAATGTTGCTGATGGTTCTGTTGACGCTGGCTCTAAAGAGGCTGTGAATGGCGGTCAATTGTGGAATCAAGATGTTGTTTCCATGTCTCTTGAAGGCAATAGTTTAGTTTTGACAAAGAACGATGGTTCAACCGTAACAGGTCCGCAAGTTGCAAGCTATGCCGATCTCACTAATGAAGCAAGTGCTCGTAAGCAAGCTGACGAAAATTTACAAACTCAAATTAATGACGAGGCAACCACTCGTAAAGAAGCTGACGATAAATTGCAAGAACAAATTAATGGTATTACCAACCAAGATTTAGGCGGAAGAATCGATAAGCTTGGTCGCGAGATAGACTCTGTTGGTGCTTTGTCCGCAGCTCTTGCTGGTTTACATCCGACATTTGCACAAGGAAACAAAGGTTCCTTTGCAGCTGCAATCGGCACGTATGATGGTCAACAGGCCATGGCTTTAGGCGGCTTCTACGCTCCTACTGAAAAAATTATGTTGTCCTTGGGTGCAGGTATCGCTGAAGGTGGCAAGAAGATGGGTAATCTTGGTGTAAGCTTTGCACTTGATGGGGGACCTAGCATGCAACCGAAAGCAACACGAACAACTTATTCTCGCGCAGAAGTTGATAAAATGTTAGCGGTTCAAAAAGCCGAAAGTGATGCCAAGATCCAAGCTCTGATGGCAAGACTCGAAGCATTGGAAAATAAAAAATAATTTAAATTAAGAGAGGATGACTCTTCTTAACTCGAAAATTTTTTTCAACTAACATTTTAACTATAATACGAAAGACAAAAATAAAACAAGCAGGTCAGTAGATTTTGACCTGCTTGTTTGCATTTTAAAATTATTAGTTTGATAGAACTTTGGCAAGAAAAATTATTTGTTTGCGACGAATTCGTTAACACGCATCAAGCACTCTGCAATCAGCTTGCAACGACCGAGATAGGAGTCTACGTAAGCAAATTCGTTATTAGAATGAGCGCCTACAGATGTTGGACCCATAGAGCAGAGGGTTGGGGCTCCAACCTGAGTAGTGTAGGCTGCGTCGGATGCACCGCCTACGAAAGTACCCTTCAGTTCACCCAAACCAAGTTCTTGATGAATTTTTTGAACAAAATGGAAGAGACGCATACCACCTTCTGTTACATCAAAGGAAGGCATGAACTCGCCCGGTCTCTTTTCAAGAAAAATTTTGCAGCGCTGATCATAGGTGAAAGAACAAATCTCTTCAATTTTAGCCTTAGCTTTTTTATATTCTTCGATGTTAGTGAAACGAACGTCGAGAATACATTCGGCGTCTTCTGCCATAATGTTTGGTAGAGTACCGCCGTGGAAGGTGCCTACGTTACAAGTAGTGCCTGCTTCAAGGTCTGTGATGGCGAATAAATCTACGGTTTTTTTTGCTAGCTCTAGAATAGCACTAGCACCGGCTTCATATGCGTTGCCAGCATGAGTAGGGATGCCTTTTACTTTAATTAAGGGACGCCAAACACCTTTTCGTCCATAGGTTACCTCGCCATGGTCTCTGCCGGGTTCCATGTTAAAGACCATGTCCTTGCCCTTACCGAGCTCGTAGAAATTTTTATCAGCGTCGCTGTATGGGTGGGATACTTCTTCGTCACCAACAAAGAAGACGGTCAAATCTGCATCATCATAACCGCTTTCAAGCAAAGCCTTGAGAATATACACGGTCATGCACAGACCGCTCTTCATATCCATGACGCCTGGTCCGTAAAATTTCCCGTCCTCACATTTAAAGGGACGAGCAGCAGCAGAGCCTTTGCTAAATACAGTGTCCATATGACCCATGAACATAACTTTTGGCTTGCCGGGATTCGGACGGGTCGCAATTAGTTGCATGGGACCATTGGATTCATGATAATTAATATCAAAACCAAGCTTTGCAAATTCTGTACCAAGAATCTTGGCTATTTGTTCAATTCCTTCAGGATTATCTTGGCTGGAGTCGATATTAACTAATTTTTCTAAAAGCTTAAACATTTCAGGTTGATAAGCTTCGAGTTTTTCAAAAACTTTATTTTGCATAACTTGTCCTCTTTCTTATCCAATTAATTTAAGGGTAGCTTTAACAAGAACATCGGTACCATTTTGTAATTTGTCTAAGTCCATATGCATTTCGATATTATGCATACCGGGTGTGCAGCCAGTACCTACGCCCATATAACAGCATTTAACTGTAGGACATTGAACCGCAATAAAATGGAAATCTTCACCACCGGGAGTAATTATTTCAGGAACGTAGTTTTCTTCACCTAGGACTTCTTTAATGCATTCGCCAACCATTGCAACTAAATCTTCGTCAAATTCCGCTGCAGGAACAACCGCTACGGGTGTATAGATATCGACAGTAGCTCCTTGAGCGAGACCGATACCTTTGCCGATATTTTTTAATTTTTCAATGAGGCTATTGATTATCCTATTGCTTTGGGCACGACAGTCAACGTTGATGGTTGCAGTATCGGTAATAACATTAAAAGGATTGTTACTATTGATGCCTGTTACCTTGCATGACCATTGCTTGCTGGGATCTTCTTTTATGGCCATGATAGCGTTAGCAATGAGAACGGCTGTCTCGATAGCGTTGACACCTAAATGAGGTCTTGCTCCATGGCTGTTTATCCCTTTGATATCGAATTTAACCCAAGCAGTTGCACCGTGACGAAGAGCAGGCGTCATACCACCGGAATGAATTTCTTGAATCGGTCTAACATGGAGACCGAGAGCATAATCTACGCCTTCAAATACACCTGCATTTACCATGGCCGTTGCACCCTTTGCAGTTTCTTCGCCTGGTTGGAAAAGAATTTTCAAGGTACCTTTTTTAACTTTATTTTTTAATGTTTCGGCAGCTTCTAAAAGCATTGCACAATGAGTATCGTGACCACAAGCGTGAACCTTGATGAGTTTTCCATCTACCGTAAAGGGAAGGGCATCCATATCCGCACGAAGAAGAACGGTTGGTCCAGCTTCTTCACCCTTGATGATTCCGACAACACCAGTTGTATTTCCGACATTACGAGTAACTTCGTAGCCGATCTCTTCCAATGCGTCAGCAAGGTATGCAGAAGTTTTAAATTCTTCAAAACCAAGTTCAGGAATTGTGTGTAAATAATTGTAGGTATCTAGAATCTTATGCATTTAATTTACCTCTGATAAAAAGGTGCAGCTAAAATAACTGCACCTTTTTTAATACTAATTTTGTGTTTATAAATTAAGCGAAAAAGCGCATGATTAACATTGCTACGCAAGCGTTGAAGATGGAAATGCCGAGAAGAATACCCCAGTATTTAGGAGGTACACCTGCAGTACCAAGAAGACGGCCAAGATATTGAATCTTGGAACCCATCAAGTAGATAGCTGGAATAAGAATTGCGCAATGGGTGCCGTTAAGCAGACCCTTGTCAACGAGACCCATGGCAACGCCTACAGCGCCGCCCATAGACATGAGAGCACCCATAAGAACCATAATT
The DNA here is from genome assembly GCA_030523325.1 of Phascolarctobacterium sp. Lineage (GTDB taxonomy): Bacteria > Bacillota > Negativicutes > Acidaminococcales > Acidaminococcaceae > Phascolarctobacterium_A. The sequence goes on along the minus strand of JAUNIS010000038.1, from coordinate 1,078 downwards.
GCTTCACCGGGAAGACCGAATACAGCCATGATAGGAGCAAAGATTCTGCCACAAGCTGCGAGTGCACCGGTTACCGTCAGCATTTGAATAACAACATAAGCCATGAGGACATTAGGAATAATACTGTTGATGCCTATATTCCAACCTTTTCTACAGCCAATTACGAATACGTCCATAATTGTTTTATCATCTTTAACGGGAGCTTGTTCTATTACTTTTGTTTCTTCAGCCATTAGATTTCATCCCCCTTAATAAACATATTACAATAAAGTCTCATAATATTGCAACCAACTAATTTTAGAACCATCATAACTACTAAAGGAATTACGATGGGAACCGTCATGATAGAGAAGAGTGCGGAACCAGAAGCAAGGTAATTGCCGATAACACCGCCTGCTGTAAATTGAAATGCACTGAAGCATAACATTTCTTTGCCGGTTATTTCGCCGCTTTCATATAAATTTTTCGTCATACCTGCACCAGCGTCGGTAGATTGCAGACTAGATACTAAAGCAACTACACAAATACCGGGGATACCCATCAAAGGTCTCAGAAGCGGGGTGAGGAATTTTTGAGCAGCCTTCAGACCTCCATAGTATTCAACAACTTCCATAAGACCAAGCGCTAACATTACGCCGGGAATTAAGCTCAGGGCAAACAAGAAACCTGAACGAGCACCGGTACCACCAGCACCCATAAAATTGTTTTTGGCAGATTTGATTAAACCAAATTTACCGTTCAGAGTATCAAAGTCGAACATATTCCAACCTTGAGTTTTTGCAAGCAAGCCAGAGAAAATTACAATTGCGAGAACAAGCACAATATAACCGCTTACTGGCACTTTGATAGAAGTATTTTTTTCTTCCATTTTTTTCCCTCCAAAAAATAATATATACAAGTAAATGCGCAAGCATCTAGATGTCTGATGAATTCAAAAATAATATAGAGATTATGTTGTGTAAGATTATACAACAATTATACAAAAGATGAAATATTTTTTCTTAATGTATACAGAATACTAGAAAAAAATTTGGTAAATTGCAAGTCCAAATTGAACACTTGCATTAATTAACTCACT
>JAUNIS010000008.1 GCA_030523325.1 Phascolarctobacterium sp. | reverse complement strand
TCCATTATGGGTCAATTTTTTGTTTAGTTGTTCAATTTCATTTTACAATTTAAGTAGAAAAAAATTTAATTATTTTGGAAAAATGTTTAGCAGATGGTTTTTAAAATTACAAAATTTTATTTTTTTTCGATGCTCCAAATTGCTTCACAAATATTTTTCAGAAGCAGAGGAAGTTCCTCGGTAAGACTTTTTTTGTTTACTCTTTCGAAAGTACAATGCAATTCCTTGCCCCAGGGACCTAGTAAAATGAAGGGAATATTTAATTTAGCAAGAGCGGACATATCGATTGCATAAGCTTTCGTTGTGAGAGGCATATTTTTTGCGTATGTATTTTTTTTAGCAGCCCCTGCGTCATAGCCGCAGTAGCTACAGTCAGAGACACCTAAAAAATATTGTTTAATCTCACAGGGAATGGTCTCGGTAACAATTTTTTCTACGAGTTTTGTTGTGGCCTTGTCCATCTTTTCACTGTTTAAGGATGGATAGTAGGGAGGAGCAAAACCGATGAGGATAACAGGTTCCTTCATTTGAGCGAATTCTAGAAGTTTTTTCATGGTGTGGATGGTAATGCTAGGAAAATCTTTGCCTTCATTATAAAGAAGCTCAAGATGTTCTTTGCTTAAAGCCTTGGAGAAATTTTTATAACCTTCCTTGGACTCGGCCAATTTAGTGAGCTCTTCTACTGTCATGACCTTAAGATTTTTATATTCTTTGGCGACTTCTTGCGCTTTCTTTACGAAATAAGCGATTACCTCCTCGGGACCATTTTCGAAGGAAAGAATATTGCAATAGCCCGCAGCCTCTTGACACACAGAAAAATCGTAAGCATCTTTTAAGTCTCGCATATAAAGCCACAGGGGAGGTGTTGTTTGATCGCTGCCACATTTTTCGATAAATGAGCTATCTCCTTCCGTAGAGGCCACCAGTTTTGCAAGTACGCTTATGGAGTTGACTCCTTGCTGGTAATTGGAAACCTGTGCGGTCTTGCCTTGCACATAAATTACAGGCAACAGCTTGCCAACACTGCCTACGTAGGCGATTTGTTTATCGTTTTCTTTGGGATTGGGCTCGCAGTTAATAAGAAATTGGTAGTCCAAAGAAAATTGTTTCTTAATATCCAGCAAGAAGGGTATGGCACTGCGCATACCATCGCTAAAGCTTTCTTCGTCCGCAACTGATAAAAAAAGAATGGAGCCTTCTGGTTTTGTTGCGTCGTTTGCATAATCTGCCAAGGTTAACATTTGCACGGCCATGCCACCCTTCATATCATTAGAGCCACGACCAAACAACCATTCATCACTATGTAAATCTTTTTCTTGTTCAGCTGTCTTAGGTAATTTTTCCAGGTGTTTAGGGAGTTCGTCCATACGATATGCCCCAGGCTGAGCCTCACCATAGCAGGATGTTTCTACAACGTCGTGATGATTGATGAACACAATGGTCTTGTTTGTATTGCCTTTGAGCAGTGCAAAAACATTGCTTCTGTTTTGTGCATCATTAGGGATGGCAAGCTTGCCGGTTTGTAAGGGATGCTGCTCGAAATAAGGAATATTTCTAAAGAAATCAGCAATAAAATCTTCTGCAGCTCTTTCATTTTCGGTATGTGTTGAGCTTGGCAGAGCAACTAAGTCCTTGAGTAAATTGATGATTGTATTAGGAGACATAGCGACCTTCTCTTTCCGTATAAATATAATAATAATACGCAATTATATAACAATATACGCAGAAAAGAAATATTTTTTTATGAGAAACAATAGAACTAAATATAACGTAACACATGTAACAAAAATAAAAGGATGAAAACGTATGCGGTTTTTCGATAACTGCACACGCAGTAGATATGTTTATTTAGACTTAATAAAAACTTTGTGCTATAATATAAAGTTGTTATGGTCCTCGTGGACCAAGGAGGTTTTACTATTTTAAAATTTAAAGAAGTAACATTAGCTGATAAAGAGATTATAGATTCTTTTGTGCGCAAGGAAGGTTTTCATTCTTGTGATGGAGCCTTTACCAATTATTTTGTTTGGCACAAAGCTTTTAAAACATTTTGGTGTATTGAAGACGGCTTTTTAATTATCAAGGCCAGACGTTACGGAGAAGATTTCTTCATGCCTCCCTTTGGCGGCAAGGACGAAGACCTTTTGGGTGTCATGAAGAAAATTATGGACGAAAATAACGGCAATCTCTGTATGCATGGCGTTGCTGTTGAATTCAAAGAAAGAATTGAAAAGGTCATGCCCGAGCTTGACTTTTCTGAAGATAGAGAGGATTGGGACTACGTTTATTTGCAAGAAAAGCTTGCAACGTTGTCTGGAAGAAAATTGCATGGGCAAAAGAATCATTATAATGCTTTTGTAAAAGAGCATCCTGATTATACCTACGAACCAATTACCCAAGCAAATATTCACGAATGCCTAGCTTTGGGCAATGCTTGGTGCGACTCAAGAGTTCAGGAAGACCCTTCTATCGAAGAGGAAAGGGAAGCTTTGACCGAGTCCTTAAAATATTTTGACGAACTAGGCCTTAGAGGTGGCTGTCTTCGTTGGGATGGTAAAGTGCAAGCCTTTAGTTATGGCACGAAAATTAACAGCGATACGGCCGTGCTTCATGTTGAAAAAGCTGTGCGGGGTATTCGCGGAGCATATATCGCCATGACAAAAGAATTCGCAGCTCATGCTTGGACTGATGTAAGATATTTAAATCGTGAGGAAGATATGGGTATCCCTGGGCTTCGCAAAGCAAAGCTGGATTTAAAGCCCGAATTTATGGTCGTAAAATATAACGTTCACCATGGAGTTTGTAAGGTTCCTCGTCGTGAAGATGTTTATTCCCAGAATGGAGAAGAAAATTGATTTATAGAGTTGTAAACGCAAGCAGGATGAAGCAGGTCGAAGACTTGTGGGATTACTGCTTTGAAAAAAAAGACGACCCATTCTTTCAATATTATTTTGGAGAATATTGTGGCACGAACAATTGGGTTATCGGCGGCTTTGAGGAATGCGACAACTGGGAATATCTCAAAACCATGGTTCATGTGAATCCTTACAGCTTGCGTATTCGTGGCAAAAAGCAGCTGGCTCCATATTTAGTTGGTGTTGCTACAGCACCGGAGGCTAGGGGACAACATCTTTTCGAACCGCTGCTTAAGATGACCTTTGACGTTTTGCGTAGCCAGGAGATTGCTTTCGTAACCTTGATGCCCGTCTACGCAGGCATTTATAAGCCTTACGAATTTGCTTATTACCACTTCCGTCATAAATATAATATGAGCTTGAACGCGTTAAGCGAAGTAAGTCGCAATTCTTTTGCTGTAAATTTGCAGCACTGTGAGTTTAACAAGGAATTGCTTGCTCCAATTTATGCAGAATTCGTCGAGGGCATGTCAGGGGTTCCTATGAGAAGTGAATTCCAGTGGAATAAGTTGCTAGCAGTTAATGCTGCGGAAAAGGTGCAATGCGTTGTAGCAAGTGAGAACGAAAAATTTACGGGTTACATGTTTTACAAAATTACAGATGGAACCTTCGACGCCATCGAATTCATTTACTTAACTAATGAAACAAAGCTTGCTTTGTTAAATTTCGCAGCTCAGCACAAGAGTGATGCCAAAGTATTTACTTGGCTTGCACCCGCTTGGGATAAAACGTATCTGTGTTTTAAAGACCAAAGTCTGACAGGTAGCCTTGCTCCCTTTATGATGGCTCGTTGCATCGATGCTCGTAGGGCCTTGGCCGATATTAAACCGGAGCAAAGCTTGGTAGGGGAAATAAATCTTTTGCTGACGGACGATCTAATCGAACGCAATAACCATATGCTTAAGCTTATCGCTGACGATGGACAGCTAGGCATTAGTTCTACAATGGAAGTAGAAGATGTAACCATGGGCATGGGACCATTTACTCAAATGTTTATGGGCACTTTCACTGCCTCAGAACTTGCGGAAGCTGGAATCATCAAGGTTAAGGATTTCACGAAACTTTCTCTCCTCGACGCGATTTTCCCCAAAATGCGAAGCTTTAATAATGAATACTTTTGATTTAAATGGAGAAATATCATGAAGCATTTACTTACAATTGCCGGCTCCGATTCTTCTGGTGGAGCTGGTATTCAAGCCGACTTAAAAACCTTTGCTGCTCATGGAACCTTTGGTATGAGCGTTATTACTGCAGTTACTGCGCAAAACACTTGTGGTGTAACGAAGGTACAAGACATTGACGAGGATGTTATTGAAGCGCAAATCGCCGCTGTCTTTGACGATATTCATGTTGATGCAGTAAAAATTGGCATGGTTTCTCGTCCTAATATTATTAATACGATAGCTGCTTCTTTAAAAAAATATAACCCTAGCATTATCGTCTGCGATCCAGTCATGATTTCTAAAAGTGGGTATCCGCTTTTACAACCCGAAGCTTGTGCAACTTTGATTGCAGAGCTTTTGCCCTTGGCAAGTCTTGTAACCCCGAATCTTCCCGAAGCCGAAGCGATTACAGGCATGAAGGTAGAAGATAAAGCAAGCATGCTTGAGGCTGCAAAAAAAATTTTGGCTATGGGACCGAAGGCAGTACTAGTAAAAGGTGGTCACTTGACTGATACTGCTGACGATCTTTTGTACGATGGCGAGAAAGAAATTTGGTTTACTTCCGAGCGTGTTGCAACAAAGAACACTCATGGAACAGGCTGTACCTTGTCAAGCTCTCTTGCTGCTAATTTGGCAAAGGGAATGAGCCTCGAAGAAGCTGTCAAGGCTTCTAAGGCTTACGTAACACTTGCTATTGAACATGGTATTGAACTTGGAAGTGGCTGTGGACCAACTCATCATTTTGTAGACCTTTGGAGAAAGGCTGGCATGTTAGAATAATGGATTTAAAAAATTCTTTTAGTGTTTTAGTCGAAAAATTACGTGCCGAGCATCCAGTTGTCCACCACATTACTAATTACGTAACTGTTGAAAGCTGTGCGGATATTTGTTACGCGGCTGGTTCTCGACCAGTGATGGCTGATTGGGAGGAAGAGGTTGAAGATATAACAGCTCATGCAGATGCTCTCGTTTTAAATCTTGGTATGCTCAACAAAAGTAAAATGGAAGCTATGGAACGCAGTGCAATTTGTGCTAAGGTAAATAAGCTTCCTGTAGTTCTTGATCCGGTTGGAGTTATGGCTTCTCCTTTACGCTTAAACTTTGCCGTAAAAATGTTGAACATGGGACTAATTACTATTGTTCGTGGCAACCTGGCTGAATGTACCGCACTTTTAATGGGACAGGGAGAGGGACGAGGAGTTGACAGCGATGTGGAATCGACAGCTGATGGTACTGGACTGAGAATAGCTCAAGAAGCAGCGAAAAAATATAATTGTGTTTTTGCTGTGACTGGTCAGGTTGATAATATTTCCGATGGCAAGAGAGCACTGATGCTTAACAACGGTCATCCGATGTTAAAGGAAATTACTGGTAGCGGGTGTATGACATCTTCGCTGGTAGCTTCTTGTGCAGCAATTAGCGAAGACAAGCTTGTGGCTGCGGCACTTGGCGTAGTCATCATGGGTCAAAGCGCAGAGCTTGCTGCAAACTTTTTAGAAAAGAAAGACGGACCTGGCATGTTTAAGGTTCGTTTGATGGATGCTGTTTATCACGTAACAAGCAAATGGAATTTGGTTAATTTAGCTCCGGAGCAAAAAGTAAAATGAAAATAGATTATTCTTGTTATTTAGTTACTGATGAAGCTTGCCTTAATGGTAAGGATTTGTGTGAGGCTGTTCGTGAAGCACTTGAAGGTGGCGTTACCATGGTGCAATATCGTGCAAAAAATACGGACGGCGGTACGATGTACGATGTGGGTAAGAAGCTCAAAGCGATTTGCGACGAATTTTCTGTTCCCTTAATCGTTAATGATCGCGTCGATGTTGCTCTGTCCATTGGTGCAGCCGGAGTTCATTTAGGTCAAAGCGATTTGCCTTGCAAGGCTGCACGTGAACTTGCAAGAAGCTATGGATTTATTATCGGCGTCAGCGCTCACAATCTTGAAGAAGCTAACCAAGCTTTAATGGATGGCGCCACTTATCTTGGTTGTGGAGCAGTCTTTGGTTCTAGCACTAAAACTGATGCCGGTTACCTTGGTCTTGATGGATTAAAAGCAATTTGTGATGATGTTTATCTTCCTATTGTAGGTATAGGAGGCGTCAATGCGTCAAATTATGCTGACGTAATTAAAGCAGGTGCATCAGGCGGGGCTATTGTAAGTGGTATTCTCGGTGCGGAAAATATCAAGGAAGCAGCTCGTGAAATTTGCCATATCAAAGATGAATTGTAACTAATGTTACACAAAACTTACAAAGCATAAATGTTGTAGGTAAAATTTAAAATTCTAGCAGGAAAATACAGTATTTAGGGCGAATACAAAGAACAACAAAAATTTTGTCCGAAAAGGGGGACTCTTATATTATGAAAGAATACACAGGCGACAAGATTCGTAACGTGGCTATTGTGGGTCACGGTGGTGCAGGCACTACTTCTGTAACTGAAGCACTTTTATTCCGTAGCGGAGCAATTAACAGAATGTGCAAGGTAGAAGATGGTCAAACCACTACCGACTATGAACCAGAAGAAATCAAACGTGGCGTATCTGTAAACGCAACCTTAGCTCCAGTTGAATGGCGCGACACCAAAATTAATTTCATCGATACTCCGGGCTTTGCCGATTTCGTTGCTGAAGTTAAAGGTGCTTTCCGTGCAGTTGACTCTGCATTAATCGTTGTATGTGCAACATCCGGTGTTCAAGTGGGCACCGAACAATGCTGGAAGCTGGCTGAAGAAGCTGGTTTGCCTCGCATTATTTTTGTTAACAAGATGGATCGTGAAAATGCCGATTTCGATTCCATTCTCGATAACCTTCGTAATAAGTTCGGCAAACAAGTTCTGCCGTTACAACTTCCTTTAGGCAAAGAAGAAAACTTCCAAGGTATTATCGATCTTTATAAGATGAAAGCTTACCGTGCAAATGGTAATGGCTCTGATGAAATCGATATTCCTGCTGAATATATGGACGCAGCTGTTGATGCTCGTGAAAAAATGATCGAATCTGCTGTTGAAGCAGATGATGACTGCATGATGCGTTATCTTGAAGGTGAAGAGATTTCTGACGAAGAAATTCTCAAATGCTTAATCAAAGGTATTCGTTCTGCTCAAATTCATCCTATGCTTTGCGGTTCCGCTTACAAGAACATTGGTCTTGGCCGTCTGATGAGTGCAATCATCGACTATACTTATCCGGCAATCTTGAACGACTATGTTGTTATGGATAAAGAAACTGGCGAAGAAGAAATTCGTGATGCTGGTGCTCCGACAGCAGCTCTCGTATTCAAGACAACTTCCGACCCGTTCGTAGGTCGTCTTTCCTTCTTCCGCGTATTCTCTGGCTGCATTAAAGCCGATTCCATCATTCACAATGCTCGTCGTGAAGAAGACGAAAAGATTAGCAACGTATTCACTATGCGTGGCAAAACACAAATACCTATGAAAGAAATTCCTGCTGGTGATATCGGTGTTGTTGCTAAACTGCAATATACTTCTACTGGCGATACCCTTTGCGATAAGGCTCAAGATGTTGAATTCCCACCCATTGAATTCCCGATGCCTATGTACACCCGTGCAATCTATGCAACAAAGAAAGGCGACGAGGACAAGATTTCCAATGCTCTGAATCGTTTGATGGATGAAGATCCGACCATCATCGTTACTAAGAATACCGTAACAAAGGAAACTTTGATTTCTGGTATGGGCGATCAACACATTGAAATCATCATGGAAAGAATGCAAAGAAAATTCGGTGTATCTGCTGAACTGCGTGCTCCAATCGTAGAATATCGTGAAACCATTCGTGCATCCGCCGAAGTAGAAGGCAAACATAAAAAACAATCTGGTGGTCATGGTCAATATGGTCATGTTGTTATTAAAATGGAACCTCTGCCTCCAGGAGGCGGCTTCGAATTCGTCGACAAGATTTTCGGCGGTGCTGTTCCTCGTCAATACATTCCTGCAGTTGAAAAGGGTATGGCTGAGTCCTTGGAAGAGGGTATCCTTGCTGGCTATCCTGTAGTTGACGTTCGTATTACTTTGCTTGATGGTTCTTATCACTCTGTTGACTCCTCTGAAATGGCTTTCAAGATTGCTTCTCATATGGCATTCGAAAAAGCTATGGAAAAATGCAAACCTGTACTCCTCGAGCCTATTTATAACCTGGAAGTTACTTGCGCAGATTCTATGATGGGTGATGTTATTGGCGATTTGAACACTAAACGTGGTCGTATTCTTGGTATGCAACCCACTGATGACGGCATGCAAATCGTTTCCGCACAAGTTCCTTATGCAGAAATCGCAGAATATGCAGTTGATTTGCGTGCGATTACCCAAGGTTTGGGCACTTTCACCATGAAGTTCGATCATTACGAAGATGTTCCTCAACGCATGGCTGAAAAGATTATTGCTGATAAAAAAGCTGCTGAATAATTTTCGATAGTAAAACAATCTCAACACCAAGTGCTCTTCAGTGAGTGCTTGGTGTTGTTTATTTTGGCTATTTATAAATTTGCAAAAAATCTGAAACTAGAAGTCAAAAATATCAAGAATAAAATATTTTATATTCTTTATGGGGAAAAAACTGTGAATGAAGATGTCAAAATTTATTAAACCAATCCTGTTGGTTTTAGCAATTATGATTGTTATATGTTCTGGTGCTTTATACTGGGCACATGGACATGCTGCAATATTGCTTAATAAACAGTTGGCAAAACAAAAAATATTAAAAGGAAATATCACTATAAAAAATGTCTATCCAGATTTAAAAGGTAATATCTATTTCGATGATATTCAATGGAGCGACGAAGACCATGTCCATTTGAAAGCTGCTAAAGGACGGATTAAGGTTAAATTATGGAATATAGCAACCTTTAGACCAGATATTAACGCTATTGACGAAATAGAATTAATTGAGCCCGTCTTGAACTTCCAATTTGACGACAATATGAGAATTAGTGCTCTTAGTGTGGATCACAAGGCAACTGAAGGCGAACATATACCTGAAGAATCAGAAGAATTTGAAGTAAATATTGATTTTAGTAATAAATATCCCGATGTTAAACTAATTCTTAATAAAGGTAGCATTGGTGCTTTTTACAAACAAAGAGATTTTCTTTTTAAAGATGTTCATTTAGAAGCCGCTATAAAAAACGGTCGTTATCTTGGTTTAAATTTAAATGTAGGAGAATTCGGTGGAGATATAGTTGGCAAAACAATGAATCTTAGTGGCAAAGTAGATTTGCTAAAGAATCAGGAAAACGTTAGTTTAAGTCTCGGTATGTATGGAGTTGTGCCTGAGTCAATGGGATTGGGCAACATAAAAAATCCTTTAGATATTTCCGGAACCGTCTCTGGACAATTAAAATCTCCCGTTATCAAAGGAACTATCGAGATGAAACAGCTTGATATACCACCTATGGTTTTTCACAAGGTAAGCGGTGAATATCATTACGAAAGTGGTATTGTAAGCTTGTACGATGTTGTTGCTAAAATTTGGGATGGCGACGTTAAAGCATCCGGATTATACCATTTCGACCATAATAATTACAGAATAGATATTCACGGTGAAAAGCTGATGATTTCCTCAGCAACTAAAAATGTTATGTATAAGGGTAGATGCAATCTGGATATGTATATTTTATCTTCAGGTAAATCAAAAGAAACAATTTACGCGGGTAGTTTTCAAACAGGTCGTGGTAGCGTAATGTTTCTTCCTTTCAAATCATTATCGGGTGAATTTTCTAGCAAAACCGGTGAAACAGATTTTCACAATGTAGTATTAGATACGGATTTAGGAACACTTTATATGGATGATATGGAAATTCATAAAAACAGAGTCGTTCTAGGTGAAATTTATACTTATGAAAATGGTGAAAAGAAAATAATTCGCAAATAAATAATTGAGTGAAAAATTAACGAGAATAACATTCATTTCTTTTTAAGAATTACCAATTATAATACTCCTTGACTGAAGACTTTAATTTTGTTAAAATGATGCGGTGAGTGTGAAAGATAATCGCGGCTGGCCTAGAGCCAGGTGAGGAAAGTCCGAGCTCCATAGGGCAGGATGCTGGATAACGTCCAGCGAGGGAAACCTTAGGGCTAGTGCCACAGAAATGAGGACCGCCTACTTTTGTAGGTAAGGGTGGAACGGTGCGGTAAGAGCGCACCAGCAGTCTGGTGACAGGCTGGCTAGGTAAACCCCATCCGGAGCAAGACCAAATAGGGGAGGGATGATGTTGCCCGCTGAGCCTCCCGGGTTGCGTCGCTTGAACTTGGCAGTAATGTCAAGTCTAGATAAATGATTATCACCTCGTAAGAGGAACAGAACTCGGCTTATTGATCACTCATCTTTATGAAAAATGACGCATGCATTAGTTTGCGTGCGTCTTTTTTGGTCAGAGGGAAATAAAATGAAAAAGAAAATTTCAATTGCGGTTCCTGTTTTTAACGAAGAAGCTAATTTGCGAGAATTTTATAAACGCACAACGTCTGTCATGCAGGGACTAGATTACGATTACAATATTATATTTGTAGATGACGGCTCCAAGGATGGATCTGCACTTATTTTGAATGAGCTTTCGCAAAAGGACGCACATATTGAGGCTTATCTTTTGAGTCGTAATTACGGTCATCAATTGGCCATTACCTGCGGTCTTGATAATGCAGATGGTGATATCGTAATAACTATGGATGGTGATTTGCAGCATCCACCTGAATTAATTCCTTACCTTGTGAAGCTATGGGAAGATGGTTACGAGATTGTTCAGACCAAGCGTATGGCAACAGAAGATGCAGGATTTTTTAAGAATATTACTTCTTCTGTTTACTATAAGATTATCAATGCGCTTTCAAAGGTTGAGATTACGCCCGGTGGCAGCGATTTTCGTCTAATGGATCGCAAGGCTGTCGATGCTTTCAAAATGTATCGCGAGAGAGCGCGTTTCATTCGTGGTTTAGTTAGAACTCTTGGTTTTAAGGTTGCGGAATACGAATTTGTTGCACCTCCTCGTTTTGCAGGCGTATCAAAATTTAATTTGCGTAAAATGTTGCATTTTGCTTTGGATGGTATTACATCATTTTCGAACCTGCCGTTGCGTTGGGCATTTTACTTAGGACTGATTTGTGGTTTAATTAGTCTTGGGTTAATGGGACACGTTCTCTATGTTAAATATATTTCCAAGGACGCAGTTCCTGGCTGGACTACGATGATGGTTTGCACTTTGTTCCTTGGAGGCATACAATTACTCGGTATTGGTATCTTGGGTGAATATATCGGTCGCATTTTCGAAGAAATTAAGCAAAGACCTCTTTATCTAGTTACTCGTCACATCAAAAAAGATTAAACAAGCATATAAAAGTATTACCGGCTTTAATTTTACAAGCGGGCAATAATGTGTTATAATTTAATCGTATTATATTTCGAGAAAGGATGTAGAGGCTATTGAAATTTTTGCGTGTTATGTTAGTGTCCATGCTTATGTGCATGGGTAGTGTGGTTGCTTTTGCTTCCTTCGAACGTGGAGATCAAGGTCAAGAGGTACTTGATATCCAAAAGAGATTAGTTGAACTTAATTATCCTGTTTCTGCTCTTGATGGTGATTTCGGTGGTGAAACTGAAAACGCTGTCAAAAAATTCCAAGCTGATAAGGGCCTTGATGTAGACGGTGTCATCGGTCAAGCTACATATATGGCTCTTATGAATAAAGATATGCCTGTTAATCGTGCTCATGATAGAGCTCGTGCGATTATTCGTGCAGGTTACGGTGTAATCGGTACTCCTTATGTGTTTGGTGGTACTGGTTACGGCGGGTTCGATTGTTCCGGTTTTACTCAATATTGCTTCCGTCGTGCAGGCATCAATATTCCTCGCATGGCCGATGAACAATATTATTGCGGAACAAAAATTTCTTCTAACCAGCTTCGTCCTGGCGATATGGTATTCTTTACCACCTACGCACCTGGTGCATCCCACGTTGGTATTTACGTAGGTAATGGGCAGTTCTTACATGCTGGCTCTTCTACTGGTGTAACTGTTTCTAATCTGTGGGATAGCTATTGGGGTCCGCGTTATTATGGCGCGTGTCGAATCCGATAAGATTATTTATAGCCTCCAAACTTCGTTGGGGTCTGATTAATTCCGTGATGTATAAAGGTCTAGCGTAAGCTAGACCTTTGTTTGCATATAGACTTTTTATTCTTCATCGTCGAACTTATAGTAGTCTGTTTTTTTGATTCGCTACCCTTCAAGAGGACAGTGAAATATTATAAAAATTTTTTACAGTAAAATATTGTTTTTAACCGCAAATTTTGCGAGGTTGTAATACAGCCACGTTAGGTTTGCGGTTATTTAATTGAGTTCTTGTATCAAATCCACAAGCCGTTGGTCAAGAGACGGCAAAAAGCTTTGCCTCTGTCTCATATCTGGGATAGCCTTTTTCTGTTTTCTTAAGCTTTAATCCCTTAGCTTTGACGTTTTTATTGAAATTTGAGTACGTTCCGATGCTGGAATCGACCTCGTCGTGAAAGTATTCATAAACAGCTCGGACCGTAACACCTCTAATAGTTATAAATGGCAGATGTTTGTCGAGTCTGTTTGCTTTATTACGACGTCGCGGCTTACCGTCATATCCGTCGTAGTATTTTTTGACAGTTCGCCGGTCAAGATCGTACATACGAGCAAGCTCCGCATAGTTAGGTTTAGTTCTGCTCATTTTCAAAATGCTCAGCTGAGTAATAAGTACTGTATTCATGGAATCACCTCCGTTAATAGATTACCACGTTATGGAGAAAACCTACATTTTTATTTTCCACTAAACCTACACTTTTATTTTACTCTTTACATGACTTATGTTCTTCGAGACACATTTTAACGGCTTTCAACTTCTCTTCTGGAGAATATTTCTTTCGATGCATAACAAAAACTCCCTTCACTAGATACAGTTTATTTATTTCACTGTATCCCATAAAGGGAGCATATAAAATTAGAGTGGAACTATGTTGTCTTTACAAAAAATTATCATGTTGTGGTTCTTGAATGTAATATTTGTATAAATCAATTTTTACTATGGAATAAATTTATAAAATTAATCTATTGTTGCAGAAAAGGAATTGACGATTCCAAAATTGGAATATATAATAGTATAAAAGAATATAAGGAGGTGTTTTTTGAAAATAAGATACAAAAAATGAAAAGAGTGAGGTGATATAGATGGAATGGAAAAATAAAATAAAGATATTGATGGATCAAAATGGTTTAAATCAAAAGGAATTATCTAAGATAAGCGGAATTGCAGAAAGTTCTCTATCAAGGTATTTAAACAGTGATCAACGACCAAGAATAGATATTATCTTGAATTTGGCAAAGGCATTGAATGTTAGTCCAGAGTATATCTTGTCTGACGAAGAAAATAACGAGGAAGAAAATGCTTTTATTGTTATTTCTACGGCTATAGCCCGCAAGGGTAATTCCTTGACTCCAGATGAAAAAAATAAACTTATTGCATTATTATTGGGGAAGGTTTAATACATATGTATCGACAAGGTTCTGAATATGATGAAATCGCAAAAAAAGTTATAGAAATTTATATCGATTATGACTTTGATGAATTTCCAATAAAAGCTCAAGTAGTTTGTAATCGTATTTGCATTGAACTCGTACCTTATTCGCATTTTGACGAAAAAGAGAGAATTTTGCTTCTAAAAAGGTCTAAATATGGTTTTTCCTATGCAAAAAAATTTTACCCTATAATAGTATTTTATGATTCATTATCAGATTTGAAGTCGATAGGGTGTATTAGAACAACAGTGTTTCATGAAATTAAACATATTGTGTATGCTGATTCAGAAGAATTTCCTGAAGATGATGATCTAGCTGATTATTTTGCAAAATATTTTATGTGCCCTATACCCTATTTGATTGCTAAAGAGATTTATGAAGTTAATGATATAGTAGAAAATTTCAATGTTAGCTATGAAATGGCAAAATACATCAGTTCGAGTATAAAAAAAAGGATCAACAAATATGGAAATAAAATTTTTGATTATGAGAGATCTTTAATTAATATGTTATTACCGAACTATATTTTTAAAGATTGAAATAATGCTTATCACTATCAGCAAAGGAGGTGATGAATGCTGATTTGTTCCAATAAAAAGAACATGTCGAATACTGCTGCAACAGCATCTGACATGTTCTCCTCATGGATATGCTAAGGCATTCCTCAGATTATGTTTTGATTTTAGCATATTCTATTTAAATTGTCGATAAATTATTAAATAGTTTTTGATAAAGGAGGCTTAGATATTTGAGTGGTTACAATTTAACCTCGATAGAAAAGTTTAATGTTTTAAGACCATTGCTGAAAAATCACATGCTAGGCAGTTATGAGATGCCTGTTATGAATAGGGTTTATACAGAACAACTAGATATTGAAACATTGATGCCAATCAATTGTCAAAATTTGAATTGCAGAAATAATAATTCTAATAAAATTGCACTGTTTTTTTCATATGACAAGGTACTCCAACGCTACTGGTCACAACCGTTGAAATATATTCCATTGTTACAGACTTGTAGAGCAGCATCTACGCCAGACTTTTCTGTTCGGAGCGCTATGAATCGTAATATGATAAGAATGGCTGTATTTCAAAATAGGTGGTTGGGATGTATTTGGTCTGACTGTGGAATATTAACAGTTCCTACTATAGGTTGGGATGATCTTGATACTTACGATATATGTTTTTCAGGTATTTCGAGATACTCCGTAGTTGTTGTTTCTACGATAGGATGCAAAAATAATTCTGAGAAATTTTTGCAAGGATTTAATGCGTTAAAAGAAACAATAGAGCCTGAATTGATAATAGTTTACGGTGATATAATTAAAGGGATGTTTGGAACTTTTTTGAATTTTAAATATAAAGAGTCATTCAGTAGAAGAAAAAATATGTATGAACAAATTCCGTTATTGTTAACTAGTAAAATTACTTGTATAAAAGAAGGTGAAATTATTGGGATCTAGAGGAAGTTTTATAAATGTTGATATAGGAGATTTTAAATTTAAAGATGGTGGCAAAACATTTATCTCAATTGGAGAATCATATGGGGTTAAAGTATTGGTAAGGCCAAATGGTAGTGTCAAGGCACCTGAGTTCTCTCATACTGCTTGTAGGATTTATGCAATTGTTCAAAATGGGGCTTTAAAACATTTATGCTTCTATGATGATGCGCATTCTCAAGTAAAGAGTATTGATTTTCTACACTCGCATAACGGTCTTAAACCACATGTACATTATGAGTTGAACCATAGTGATGAGGGACACCCAGTACTAAAAGAAGATTTAGAACTTGCAGATAAGGTAAGAAGGAAATTTGGCTTATTATGAGAATTAACGAATATCCATCATTAGAAGAATTTATTAGAGAATATTCTTTTGGAAGACGAAGTTCAGACGAGTTTGGAGAATATCATATGGGATTGGAATTCAAATATAAAGATTCCTATTTTAGAATGTGTAGGGAAATTATTACTAATGAAGAAGCTGTTCTTCTAGATGATAAAAAGGCAGTTTATCACGTAATGATTATGAAATTCACAAAACATCATTACCCGATTGCTGACGAGTTTGTTACTGTTGGTTGGTATGCTGATATGAATAGTTTGCTGAATGAATGCACAATAATGGGAAAATCATTTAGGGAAATAGTTTCTGATGACGATACCGAAATATTAAGTAAGGATTAAATATGTATGGCAATTTGATTGTTTTGTGACTAAAGTGAAGAATTAAATTATATCCCTTTTTGTATGTTTTAAGGTAGCGTCAATTCTAACGCGTAAACCAAAAAAGGCGATTTTTTAACATCGCCTTTTTGGTCTAGTTTCTAAAACAAAATATTCAAAAGTGTAATATATTTAACATTTTTCCAAAGTTTTAAAGTTCATTTGAAAATAAACAGGAAAATAATTGACATTTTAAAAAAGAGGTTATAAAATCACATCAGTTTCATAGCGACCACAAACTGTTGATACGGAGATCAAACCGGAGCGTGCGCTTACAGAGAGTCTGGGGTGGTGTAATCCAGATAGAAATGCAGGCCGGCAAATGGACCGTTGAGGGTGTAGTCAAATCCTTTGAGGAGAGTATTCTACAACGTAGCATCTGCGTTAAGGGTGAGGAATGTGTTGGCATTCTGCTAAAGTTGCACTGCGTGAGGCAGTGAAGCAAGGTGGTACCGCAGGTATTTTGATTATCTGTCCTTGATTTATATCAAGGGCTTTTTTGTTTTGTAAAACAAGTCAAAATTTTGTAAAGGTAAGGAAAAATGAAAAAATTAATTATTGGTATGTCTGGGGCCGACGGAGTTTGTCTTGGCGTAAGACTACTGGAACTGCTTAAACAAATTGAAGACGTGGAGACTCATTTAGTGATGACTCCTTCCGCAGAAAAAAATTTACTCATAGAAGGAGACAAAACTCCTGACGAGGTACGAGCTCTAGCCGATTTTGTTTACGAGTCAGATGACATGGCGGCAACAATTGCCAGTGGTTCATTTGTTACCGAGGGAATGCTTATCGTACCATGCAGTATGAAATCCTTGGCTGCATTAACAAGTGGTTATACGGATAATCTTTTGCAACGAGCAGCCGATGTGTGCATGAAAGAAAATCGCAAGATTGTCTTAGTGCCTCGTGAGATGCCTTTAGGCCGCGTGCATTTGCGCAACTTACTTGCGGCAAACGAGCTTGGTTGTACAATTGTTCCTCCAGTTTTAACCTTCTACAATAAACCACAAAGCATTCAGGACCACATTGATCACATTCTTGGTAAAGCTTTGATGCAATTTGGTATTAATTTGCCAAACTTTAAAGCTTGGAAGGGAGTACAAAATGGTTGAAGGTAAATTTGTCGCAGGGACAGGGCGAACACAGGTCACGATGCAAGTTACACCAGTTGGCGATGATCTACAGATACTTCTTACCGCAGGCATCGTCCATATTGGTGCTGTAGCCTTGGCAATGCCTTGCCCACCAACAAATGAAGGAGTAACAGCTTCCGTTAGCGTACTAACAGTCCCGGGACATAGAGATGATATTCCTGCTTCACGAGTAGCACTCGCAATATGTAAGGTTGTGGGCAGACCGATAGCGGTAAGTGCAGGGCTTCATTTAGATGGAGCGAGTAAAGAAGAAATAAACATTCTCCTAAAAAATTCTGAGACGTTAGTTCAAAATTTTCTCATTGCTTTGCAAGAAAGAAAATAAAATTTTTACACATTTAGTTGGCAAAGAGAAGAGAAAACTATTGCCAAGAAGGAGGTAAGAAAAAATGAATTTCAAAGATTGTATTCAAAAGCTTGAGGCTGCTGGTCGCTATGCTCATGTTAAGACGGAAGTTGATCCTTATCACGAACTGGCTGGCATTGCCGCAAAATTTGAAGGTGGAAAAATTTTACAATTTGACAAGGTTAAAGGTTCAAAATATCCTGTAACAACTGGCTGGTGGTGGAACCGTGACAATTTAGCTTGTATTTTTGATTGCGAAACTGAAAAATTGTCCTTCCTTTTTGCTGATGCAGTAAATAGTCTGCGTGCTAACCCGGTTGCACCTATTGTTACTGAAGACGCCCCCGTTCACTACGAGTATATGGAAGAACCCGACCTTTCAAAAATTCCTGTTCCTACTCATGCTCTGAAGGACGGCGGTCCGTATTTTTCTAATTGCATCGTCATCGCCAAAGATCCAGATACCGGCGTGCGCAATACTTCTGTGCATCGTATGATGGTTACTGGTAAAAATCGTCTCGGTCTTTTGATGGACGTAGGCCGTCATCTGCGCGATTATTATGAACGTGCGGAAGCAAAGGGCGTCCCTCTGGAAATAACTATTAATAATGGCGTACATCCAGCTTATTATGTTGCAGCCATTACCCCGAGTGCAGCTTGCCCTATTGATATGGACGAGCTTGCAGTTGCTTCTTATCTTTTGAAAGAGCCAGCACGTTTGTGCAGGAGCAAAACTGTTTATGTAGAAGCTATTGCCGATGCGCAAATGGTTTTGGAAGCAGAAATTCTTCCTAACGTACGTGAGCCTGAAGGCCCCTTTGGTGAGGTAAGTGGTTATTACGCAAAACGTGAAGACCGTTGGGTAATTAACGTGAAAGCGATTGCTCTTGCTAAAGACCCAGTCATCCACATGCTCCATCCTGGTCGCGAGGTTTGGAATTCCGTTGGACTTGGTGTAGAGGCAAACCTTTTCCAAACGATTTCTCGTCAAGTTCCTGGTTTGAAAAAAGTTTATATGACTCACGGCGGTAGTCATTACGGAGTTGTTTTACAATTAGATCCTCCGAAAAATGGTATGGCTAAGAACGCAATTCTTGCAGCTTTTGCCGCTTTCCCACCGCTGCAAATGGTTCGTGTAGTTAATAGCGATGTCAATATTTATGACGCAGAAGATGTTGAACGCGCTATGGTAACTCGCTGCGATCCAGCGAAGGACGTCATTATCATTCAAAATGCTTTCTGTCACGAGCTTAATCCGACAGTTGTAGATAATATCGGCGCAAAAATTGGTTTTGATTGCACATATCCCGTGCCCAAGCCAGAACGCTACGAAAAAATCTCTTATCAACAAGTTGATTTAGCAAATTACGAAATCGAATAAAGGTTAAGTCCTGAAAAAAAAATCTGCTCACATTTTTTGCGAGCAGATTTATTATTTTTATTCTTTCGTCCATTCTTCAAGTATTGGTCTTGCGAGTTCTCCCATGGCTTTATAGGTTGATGCTTTTGGATGTACACCGTCGAGGTAGGCATCCTTACGAGTTTTTGCATCGAGTCCGATGGCAGGCTGTAGGTCTAGCAATAAAACTTTTTTCGTAAATTTTTTGCTTAAGTCCGACTTTAATTGCTCGAGTCTTTCGTTCAAGAAAGCATCGGAACTGATGAGAGGAAGCACGATGCAAAGCTTGAGATTTTTTTCTTCGCAATATTTGTAAAGCTTGTCGAACATGTTGAGAGTATAATTATATGGACAAGCAGAGATAATATCATTAGCTCCTCCAAGAAATAAAATATACCGAACGTAGTCGGGAAGCTGTGATTGACGTAAGCGATAAAAAATATCATCACAACAATCTCCGCATAATCCATAGTTCAACATTTTTAATTTTTTATTTTCTTCACAAGCTGCAATCCAAGAGTATTTATTTCCAAAAGGAAATCCTTGGACAAGAGAGTCGCCAAAGCATGCAATATATTTCATTTTTACTTTCTACCTTTCAATTTTTCTACCATCTAAAAAGATTATAGCACGAATCTGCTTTCAAATAGTCTGAAAATTAGCTTACAAGCAATAATTTTATAAATTAATTAGCATTTTTCAAGGAACTATGTTATAATAATCTTCGTAAAGTATGGGTGTATTATGTACTTTTTTGGTAAGAGGCATTAGCCATACGGTCCCGCCGCTGTGAGAGCATTCAAGTCAGCTGCCAAACCATACTAAGAACTGATTCACGAGTGATGAAGATGTAGGTTCGTAATTTAAGCTATGACTTTTTCTTTAGCTGTAAATTCTGCCGTTGTGTGCATTTTCAGGACTTCCGTGAATCAAGCGGAAGTCTTTTCTTGTTAATAGGAATAGTTTCAATTAACGATAAAAAAGCAATAAGGCTTTCTGGATTCATTTTTATGAAGGAGTTCAGCTTTGGAAGAATTTCAATTTTCTCAAGGTAAGAATTTAAGATGTGGCTATACAACTGGTAGTTGTGCAACTGCTGCCTCAAAAGCTGCTGCAACTATGTTGCTTTCTGGCGAGAGAGTAGAGACGGTTCGCATCGATACTCCTAAAGGAATCGTTTTAAATTTAGAACCTCTCGATGTCGAGTTGCATCCCGATTATGTTTCTTGTGCTATTCGTAAGGATAGTGGTGACGATCCTGATGATACCAATGGTATTTTAGTTTATGCAAAGGTTGAACGCATTACTGAACCTGAGATTATCATCGAGGGAGGTATCGGCGTTGGTCGAGTAACTAAGCCAGGACTTGCCTGTGAGGTTGGAGGGCCAGCTATAAATCCAACGCCTCGCAAAATGATTACCTTCGAAACATGTAAGGTAATGCAAGAATACGATTATCATCAAGGCTTTAAGATTACCATTTCTATTCCGGAAGGTGTAGAGATTGCTAAAAAAACTTTTAATCCTCGTCTTGGGATTTTCGGTGGACTTTCTGTTTTAGGGACGTCCGGCATAGTTGAGCCAATGAGTGAGAATGCTCTAATCGAGACCATGCGTGTGGAGATGCGTGCTCGCAAGGCTGGGGGAACAAAAGATTTATTAGTTTTCTTTGGAAATTACGGGGAAGATTTTACCCGTGATGTTCTTAAGATGGATATCACTGGTGCAGTAACCTGTAGTAATTTTGTAGGCGAGCTTTTAGATTACGCAGTCTTTCTTGGTTTTGAAAGTATTTTAATCATTGGGCATAGTGGTAAGCTTGTTAAGCTTTGTCAAGGCGTCATGAATACGCATTCAAAATATGCAGATTGTCGCACTGAATTCATGGCCATGCAAGCAATGTTCCATGGAGCATCCGTTGAAGTTGGTCAAGAAATTTACAAATGCTTGACTACGGATGAAGTAACAAAGGTTTTGCAAAGAGAAAACCTTTTCGAACCAGTTATTAAAGAAGTAACAAACAAAATTGATTTTTACATGCAGCATCGCGTGCATGGTAAAATAAAAACTGCTGCTATGATGTTTTCCAATGTTTACGGAGTACTGGGACAAACAGAGCATGCAGAAGAATTAGTTAAATTACATCAATTTAAATAATTTTTTGGAGGATGAAGAGATGAAAGGGAAATTATACAGCGTAGGTATCGGACCTGGAGATCCAGAATACCTGACTTTAAAGGCTGTACGACTTTTAAAGGAATGCGATGTTGTTGCTATCCCCGAAGGTGACAATGGAGTGCTTACTGCTAAAGCTATTGTAAACAATGTAATCAACTTGGATGAAAAAGAACAAGTTATGATTTATATGCCTATGACGAAAGACATGGCAAAGATGAATAAGGCTCATAGAGATGGTGCTGATGCTATCGAAAAGCTTTTGGACGAGGGCAAAAACGTTGTATTTATTACCTTGGGCTGCCCTACAGTTTATGCAACCTGCATTTATGTTCATAAGCTTGTGCTGAAGGATGGTTATGAAGCCGAGCTTGTTGCAGGTGTAACATCGATTTGCGCAGTAGCTGCTAGATTAAACGTTTCCCTTTGTGAAAGAGCTGAACCTTTAATCGTGCTGCCTGGTTCCTACAAGGAATCCACAAAATTCTTGGACGGTCCTGGTAACAAAGTACTGATGAAATCTGCAAGTGAAATTGGTCGCGTTAAAGAAGAACTTCGCGAACGCAATCTCTTTAAAAATGCTGGCATGGTAGAACGTTGTGGTCTGCCTGGTGAAAAAGTTTATTATGACATGGAAGAAGTTGACCCGCAAAGCAGCTATTTCTCAGTCATTCTTGTAAAAGAAAAGGAGTTAGGTGAATAATGATTTATTTTATTGGTGCTGGTCCTGGTGCTGCTGATTTAATCACTGTTAAAGGTAAAGAATTACTTGAACAATGCGATCTCTGTATTTATGCAGGTAGCTTAGTTAATCCTGAGCTTTTAAAATATTGCAAACCCGATTGCGTTATAATGAACTCCGCACACATGACTCTTGAAGAAGTTATTGCGGCAATGGTACCGGCTGCTCAAGCTGGAAAATTAGTTGTGCGTCTGCATACTGGCGACCCATCTGTTTACGGAGCTCATCGCGAACAAATTGATCTGCTTCGTAGCTATAATGTAGATTTCAAAATTGTTCCTGGCGTATCCTCTTTCTGTGCAGCTGCAGCTTGCTTAGAAGCAGAATACACCTTGCCTAATGTATCTCAATCCGTAATTATTACGCGTATGGAAGGACGTACTCCCGTACCGAATCATCAAAAAATTGCCGATTACGCAGCTCATCATGCGACAATGGTTATCTTCTTGTCTTCCGGCATGTTAGAAAAACTTTCCGCCGAGCTCATTAAAGGTGGTTACAAGGCTGAGACTCCGGCCGCCATCGTTTATAAAGCGTCTTGGCCTGATGAAAGAATTGTTTATTGTACAGTTGGTACTCTGGCAGAATCTGCTGCAAAATATGGCATCAACAAAACTGCTCTTATTACCGTTGGCGAATTCTTAGGCAATATTTATGATCGTAGCGAACTGTATAATCCGAACTTTACTCATGGCTTCCGTGAAGCAAATCCTCATCTTGTCGATTTAAAACCCGAAACAAAATAAGAGGTAAGAAAATTTTGAAAGCGAGCGTTTTATCTTTTTCTGCTCGTGGGGCACAGCTTGGTAAAAAAATTGCAGCATGTCTTGAAACTGTAGGATATGAAGCAAGTAGTTTCACTATGGCAAAATATTCTGAAGAAACTCAAGTAAAAGCCTACGAGGTTAATTATCAAGCTACTACTAAAGATGCTTTTGCTAGTTCGGACTGCCTTGTGTTCGTAGGTGCAACAGGTATTGCAGTAAGAACTATTGCTCCACATTTACAAAATAAACTTGTGGACCCAGCTGTCATAAATGTTGATGAACGAGGCAATTTCGTAATTCCTTTATGTGCAGGGCATATCGGAGGAGCAAATGAACTTGCTCGCGTCCTTGCGACTTATCTTAATGCCATGCCTTGCGTGACTACGGCAACAGATGTCAATGGACTATTTGCTGTTGACGAATGGGCCGCTCGCAATAATATGCTCATCGACGGATTGAGTGAAGCTAAAGATTTTGCTGCAGAACTTGTTGCAGGAAAAAATGTTGGCTTCGTTAAGGACGAGTGGATGAATGTTGCAAGTGCATTGCCAAAGCTTGTTGTTGAATCTTTTGAACCTAAAGTAGGTATGTGCATTACTATTGACAAAGAGAAAACTCCCTTTAAGACAACGTTGCGTTTAATCCCCAAGGTTTTGCACCTTGGTATTGGGTGCAAGCGCAATACTCCACTTGAAAGAATAGAAGATTTAGTACTGCCTATGCTTAGTGAGCTGCATATTGATTTAAGATCAATCGCAGGTGTCGCAAGTGTGGATTTAAAGAAGGACGAGCAGGGGCTCTTGGCTTTTGCAAAAAAATATCATTATCCCATAAACTTTTATAGTTCGGAAGAACTGAATGAGCTGGAAGGGGAATTTACTCCTTCAGCTTTTGTGAAAAGTATTGTGGGTGTCAGCAATGTATGTGAACGCAGTGCTGTTAAGGATGCGGGTAATCATCATCTGCTTCTTAAGAAGACAAGCAGGAACGGTGTTACACTTTCTATTGCTACTGAAGAATTAAATTTGGATTTTACGAAAATCGGTTTAAAGAAATAAGGAGAAAATTCATGTCTAATCCGAAAATTTTCGTCGTAGGCTTGGGACCTGGCGGCGTTGAACAAATGACTGAACGCGCTATCAAAGCATTAAAAGAATGCGACGTAATCGCAGGCTATCATGTATATGTAAAACTTATTAAAGACGATTTTGCTGATAAAACTTTTTTGTCTAATGGCATGCGTAAAGAAGTTGACCGTTGTAAATTAGCTTTAGAAGAAGCTTTGAAGGGTCAAACTGTTGCTATGATTTCATCTGGCGACGCAGGTGTATACGGTATGGCAGGTATTATGTGTCAAGTAAGTAAGGATCATCCTGAGGTTGAAATCGAAGTTGTTCCTGGTATTACGGCTGCTTGTTCTGGTGCCGCTGTTTTAGGTGCTCCTTTAATTGCCGATTTCTGCACCATTTCTCTTTCAGACTTGCTTACTCCCTGGGAAAAAATTGAAAAGAGACTTGACTGCGCATCCAAAGCCGATTTTTGCATCGCTCTTTACAATCCTTCTTCCATTAAACGTCACGATTATTTGCAAAAAGCTTGTGATATTATGCTGAAGAACCAACCGGGAACAATTCCTTGCGGTATCGTTCGTAATATTGGTCGTGAAGGTGAAGCTTACGAATTAACTACTTTGGCTGAGCTGCGTGAAAAACAAGTTGATATGTTCAGTACCGTTGTTATCGGTAATACTCAAACCGAAGTAATTAATGGACGCATGGTAACCCCACGTGGTTATAGACTGTAATGAAACAAGTAGTATGGCTCATTGGTGGAACTAGTGAAGGTCGCAATTTGATAAAAGGATTAGCTACTGCTGATATCGAACTTTATGTTTCCGTAGCTACCGATTATGGTGCTGCTTTAATCGAAGAGCAAGCCAATACATCTGTTATGGCTAATCGTTTAGATTTAAATAGTATGCGTGCTTTCATTCGGGATAAAAAGCCTGTTTGTGTAATCGATGCAACCCATCCTTATGCGACAATTGTAACAGAAACAGTTCAAGAAGCATGTAAGCTTGAAAATGCTGAATATATTCGTTTGGTGCGTCCGTCGGCCGAAAAGGGCGACTATGTTTTAGTTAGTGATTTTGCTGAAGCAGTTGATTTATTAAATCAATTGGAAGGCAATATTTTTCTTACGACTGGTAGCAAGAATTTGCCGGATTTTACTGGCGTAAATAATTTCGCCGAACGCATCGCCTTAAGAGTTCTTCCTATGGAGAATTCCTTGAAGACTGCACTCACACTTGGCTACGCACCGAAAAACATCGTCTGCATGCAAGGACCTTTTAGCGAGGAGCTTGACATCGCCATGTTCAAAAAATTCAATGCTCGCTATATTGTGACAAAGGATTCTGGTGCGGTGGGTGGCTTTGACGAAAAGGTTCGGGCTGCCAAAGCTTGCGATGCTAAACTTATCGTAGTTGGTCGCAAGAGTGAAGAAGAGGGCATTTGTTTTGCAGAGGTACTGACTTATCTGCAAACAAGATTCTGCTAAAAGCTCGCAAGGATTTATAAATTCATTGCGGATTGATTCATAAAACCATAAAGGTATTTTAAAATGTTAAAAGTAAATATTGTCGGCATTGGTCCTGGCAATCCTGATTTGTTGACCGGTGCAGCTAAAAAAGCTGTCAGCGAAGCGACAATCCTTATTGGTGATAAACGTATGCTCGCTGCTTTCGACCAAGCTGGTAAAAAATTTTATACAACTATAAAGACTCAAGAGATCGCTGATGTTTGCAGTGCTGCAGATCAAGAAAAGGATATTGTCGCTGTACTTGTATCAGGTGATGTAGGCTTCTTCTCGCTGGCAAAAACAATTCAAGGAAAGCTTCCCAATTGTTCCTGCACTCGTTATTGCGGTATCTCGAGCTTAGTTTATTTTGCTTCTAAAATCGAACTTAGCTGGGACGACGCCAAAATCGTCAGCATGCATGGTCGCGAACAAAACATCATTCATGCAGTGGCTACAAATAAAAAAGTTTTCTCTTTAACTGGAGGAGACAATTCTGCTCATGCTTTGTGCAAAAAATTAGTTGAGCATGGACTAGAGGACGTCTTCGTTTATGTTGGGGAAAACCTTTCTTATCCGGAAGAAAAAATTACTATTGGCACAGCTAAAGAAATTGCGAAGCTTACTTTCCCGTCTCTTTCCGTCATGATGATCATCAACGAAAATGCTACGGGCTTTGAACCTAAAGTGCACGGATTAGCCGATGAACTTTTTATGCGCTCAAAGGTTCCTATGACGAAGCAAGAGGTACGTGCAGTTTCTATGAGTAAGCTGCAACCTAAAGCAACCGATTATATTTATGACATTGGTGCTGGTACTGGTTCCTGCAGTATTGAGATGGCACTCCTTGCAAATAAGGGGCATGTCTGCGCCTTTGAACGTAATCCGGAAGCTGTTGAGCTTTTGGGCAAGAATAAAGAATTGTTTGGTCTCACCAACTTAGAAATCATTGCTGGTGAAGCCTTAGAAAATATTAAGAGTCGTCCAGCTCCTGACTGTGTTTTTGTAGGAGGAAGTGGTGGCGATCTTTGCGATATGCTTGATATCATTTACGCAAAGAATCCTAAGTGTCGCATTGTTATGAATGCAATTACAGTAGAAACCTTGGCTCAGGTTGCTGCTTATTATCAAAATCACAAGGATTATGCTTTAGAGATTGTCAATGTTTTTGTTGCTAGAAGCAAGAAGCTTGGCAGCTACAATCTCATGATGGCGCAAAATCCTGTTTATGTAATGACTGCTCTCAAAAAGGAAGACTAATATGAAATCCGCAAAGATTCCTCGTCTTATGATTGCTGCACCAGGCAGTGGTTCTGGAAAGACAACAATAGTATGTGCGATATTGAAGGCACTTATGCAGAAGGGTCTTCGTGTTGCTGCGTTCAAATCCGGACCTGATTATATTGATCCTATGTTCCATTCTCGTGTTATCGGAGCTAAATCGAGAAATCTTGATGTTTTCATGTTGGGTAAGGAAATAGTTTCCTTTCTTTTAGCAAAAAATTCGGCCGATATGGACGTTTCCGTTCTCGAAGGAGCCATGGGCTTTTACGATGGTATGGGAAAAACCTCCGATGCTTCAGCCTACGATTTAGCAAGTGCGACTAATACTCCAGTAGTTTTAGTCGTTAATGGTAAGGGAGCAGCCTTGTCAATTGCTGCTACCATTAAGGGGTTCAAGGACTTTCGCAGTGATTCTCATGTTGTTGGAGCTATCTTAAACAACATGAATCCTATGAGTTATATTTTCTATAAGGAAACAATTGAAAAAGAAACCGGCATTAAGTTGCTGGGTTATTTCCCTGTGATGAAGGACTGCAATTTCGAAAGTCGTCATTTAGGATTAGTTACCGCAGCGGAGATTGGTGATTTGCAAAATATTGTGGACCGGTTAGCTGAGCAAGCAATTAAGTCTATCAATTTAGATGCATTGCTTGAAATCGCAAGGTCTGCAGATGTTTTAGATTACGTGGACCATACTGTAGAAAAAATTGGCTCCTGCAGAATAGCTCTTGCCGAAGACAAAGCATTTTGTTTTTACTACCAGGATGCTTTGGATTTGCTTTATGAATTGGGTGCTGAGCTTGTTTCCTTTAGTCCGGTTGATGATAATGAATTGCCTCCATGCGATGGTATTTTCTTAGGTGGCGGTTATCCAGAGCTTTATGCAAAAAAGCTTGCGGAAAATACAAGTATGCTCACTTCTATCAAGAATGCTTTAGCTCAAGGTACTCCTTGTTACGCAGAATGTGGCGGCTTTATGTATTTATTAGAGCGCTATAAGGATAAAGAAAACATTTACAATTGGGTCGGTTTCTTACAAGGTGAATCAGCTCTAACTTCTAAACTTCAGCATTTTGGTTACGTACATCTAGAGGCTCAAGAGGACAATGTTTTAACTCCTCGTGGCGGAAAGATTAACGCTCATGAGTTCCACTACTCTGACAGTACTAACAATGGTACTTGTTTTGCTGTGCAAAAAGCTTCTGGCAGGGGAGAGTGGGCTTGTGGTATTGCTAGCCCTAATCTTTACGCAGGTTATCCTCATCTGCATTTATGGGGAAACGAAAAATTCGCTAAGAATTTCATTCAAGCATGCCTAAGCTTTGCTAAGAAAAATAATAAAAAAGGTTAAGAAAAATATGTTAGCTCTTACTGCAATTATCGCAGGCTTTATTTTAGATTTAATATTTGGCGATCCTCACTGGCTGCCCCATCCGATTTGTATGATTGGCAATCTTATTGGCTATCTTGATAAAAAATTGCGGGGAATGTGTGGGAAAAATGAAATTGCTCAGCTTTACGCCGGAGGACTTATGGTTTTAATCGTTATTTCCTTGAGTTTTCTCGTGCCTTGGAGTATTCTTACCATTGCTGGTGCTTTTAGTCCTTGGGCAAGATTTGCCATCGAAACAATTTTTTGTTACCAAATTTTTGCTACAAAATGTTTGAAGGACGAAAGCATGAACGTGTATTACCCTTTGAAGGAACACGACATCGAGGAAGCACGGGTAAAATTATCTTGGATCGTTGGTCGCGATACTCAAGAGCTTGACGAAGAAGAAATTACGAAAGGCGCTGTTGAAACTGTTGCCGAAAATACTGCGGACGGAATTATCGCGCCCATGCTCTATATGTTTATCGGTGGAGCTCCCTTAGCCTTCTTATACAAAGGTATCAATACTATGGATTCCATGGTAGGCTATAAGAATGACAAATATTTGTATTTTGGTCGTTGCGCAGCTAAATTAGATGATCTTGCTAATTTAATTCCTGCGCGTATCACAGGTCTTGTAATGATTGCTGCTTCATTTTTATGCGGCTTTAACGGTTCTGGCGCTTGGAAAATTTTTTGGCGCGATCGTTATAATCACTTAAGTCCTAATTCAGCGATGACTGAATCAGTTACTGCTGGTGCTTTAAACATTCAGCTTGGCGGTGACCATTTTTATTTTGGCAAGTTAGTGCATAAAGACACTATCGGCGATGATATCAGGCCTGTTGAACCGGAAGATATTATTCGCGTCAATAAAATTTTATACATGACGAGTACCCTGTGCCTCGTAATTTTTACTGGCATTCGTTATGTTATCCTTTGAAAATACAAATCGTTTATCTCTAGCTCATAGCAATCATATTTTTAGTACATTTACTCTGCGTATTTTGGCTAGATTGCACGTGACTAAACTTAAACATTTTTAGAGAGAGAGAAGAATAGATGTATAGGTACGAACATGGTGGAGACGTTTATACTGAAAAAATTGCTCCTAACGGAAAGCCTTTTATAGATTTTTCCGCTAACATTAATCCCCTGGGTTTGCCTCAAAGTATCAAAAAGGCTGTGCAAGATGCTTTGAAGCAATGCATTAATTATCCCGATCCTTTCTGTCGAGATTTAAAAAAAGCAACTGCTAAATTTTTAAATATAAAGCCGGATTATTTATTTTTTGGTAATGGGGCAGCAGATTGTC
The DNA here is from genome assembly GCA_030523325.1 of Phascolarctobacterium sp. Lineage (GTDB taxonomy): Bacteria > Bacillota > Negativicutes > Acidaminococcales > Acidaminococcaceae > Phascolarctobacterium_A. Next base: position 44,062 of record JAUNIS010000008.1, on the reverse strand, counting down.
TTTTTCGTCTTGCTTTAGCTTTAAAGCCAAAGAATGCGCTCTTGCTTGCACCTACCTTTGCAGATTACGAAAAAGCTCTGCGAACCGTTGATTGTAAAATTAAATACTATGAATTGAAGGAAAGTCAGAGTTTTGCTGTTCAAGAAGATATTTTAAGTAAAATTACTGTACGTACCGATTTTGTTGTGATTTGTAATCCCAATAATCCTACGGGTCAGCTTACTGATAAGAAGCTGCTGACAGCCATCTTGGAACGTTGCAAGGAAGTTGGCGCTTATTTAATGATTGATGAATGCTTTATGGATTTCATCGTTAATCCAAAAGATTTTTCCATGGTAAGTGCTTTACCTGACAATAAAAATTTAGTAATTGTTAAAGCTTTTACGAAAACATTTGCTATGCCGGGTATTCGTTTAGGTTATCTTGTAACCAGCGATAATAATTTGATTGCTAAGCTGCACGAGTCTGGTCAAGACTGGAATGTTTCTGCTCTTGCGCAAATGGCTGGCATTGCAGCCTTAAGTGAAGAATCCTATCTTTATGAAAGTCATATTCTTATAAATGAAGAGCGCGAATACTTGAAAGCTCAATTGACTAATGTCGGTGCGAAAATTTATGGCTCCCATGCCAACTATATTTTCTTTAAGCTAGATAGACCTGATAAATTAGTAGAAGATTTGCATAAGCAGGGTTATTTAATTCGTTCTTGTGCAAATTACAATAATCTTAGCGAACATTTTTACCGTGTTGCGGTTAAGACGAGAGTTTTAAACCGTGGCTTAATTAAAGCAATTAAGGAAGCAAAAAAACATGCGTTCTTTATTAATTTTGATTGATGGACTAGGGGACGAGCCTATTGGAGCATGGTGGGGAAGAACACCTTTTACCTTTGCTAAGCATCCGACTATGGATAAATTAGTTAGCTTAGGCACAAAGGCGATGCTTTCTATCTGCGAAGATGATTTGGTTCCTGAAAGCTGCTCTTGTATTTCTCGTTTGCTTGGCGTCGCCAAAGAAGATATGCCTCACAACAGAGCCTACATGGAGCTCTTAGCTCATAATCGCGATATATCTGAATACGAAATGGTCTTGCGCTGCAATCTTGTTGCAGTGGATGAAGAAGGCCATCTGGCAGGTTTTAACGGACAAGGACTAAGTCCTCAAACTATGAGTAAAGCAGCAGCTATCTGCAATAATTTGCTCTCTGATATTGAATTCATTCATCTGTCCGAGTACCGTAATCTTCTCGTCATGTGTAAGGAAGAAAAAGTTTTGACTGCTCAAGTTCCTCCTCCTCACGAAAATGTTGGTGGCATAGTAGACGAGCTGTTGGCTAATCTTAGAAATCAATCTCTGTCCATCAGTTATTTTTTGAGCGAAGCAAAAAAGAGACTAGCAGCCTTTAGTCATGACGGGCTTCATTACGAGCTTTATCCCTGGGGAGCATCAGCTCGAGAAGTGTTGCCAAGCTTTGAGGCTTTGCATAATCTCAAGGGTGGAGCTGTTTGTAAGGCAGAGATTGTCAAAGGTCTTGCTACGGCTCTTGAGATGCAGCTATTAGTTCCGTCTGGTGCAACGGGTGATGTGAATACAAATATTCCATCTAAGACTGCTGCAACTCTAGAACTCTTGAAGCATAATGACTTTGTCATCTGCCATTTTAACGGCACGGATGAAGCAGCTCATCGTTACGATTATGCTGGAAAAGCTCGGTTTATTGAGCAAATTGACAGCGACCTCTTGAAACCAATTATGGAATCTTACCAAGAACCTTTGAAAATTGTTGTTTGTGGCGATCATATAACATCTTCCGTCACAGGTAAGCACGGCAAAGGTAAATTGCCTGTTCTCGCAGGAATTATCAATGCTCCTGCAAAGAAAATTAAATTAGAAAATTATCATGATATTTTAGACTTTCTCATGAAGGAGGGTGAAGCATAATGGCAAAAGCGTTAATGGTCGTTGGTACCATGAGTAATTCTGGCAAAAGCCTGACTGTTGCAGGTCTGTGTCGAGTATTTAATCAAGATGGGCACAAGGTGGCTCCCTTTAAATCTCAAAATATGGCTCTGAACTCTTTTATTACTAAAGAGGGTGCGGAGATGGGCCGTGCTCAGGTTGTTCAGGCTGAAGCTGCCAATATCGAGCCTTCCGTACTGATGAATCCAATTTTGTTAAAACCGACGAGTGATAGTGGCTCTCAGGTTATAGTTAATGGCGAAGCTATTGGTACTATGCCTGCATCCGAATACTATCGTTTTAAAAATAAACTTGTTCCTGACATTATGAAAGCTTTCAACAAGCTCGGAGAAGATTTTGAAATAATATGTCTCGAAGGTGCAGGTTCTCCCGCAGAGATTAATTTAAAAACAAATGATATCGTTAATATGGGAATGGCTAAGATGGCTAAGGCACCCGTTCTTCTTGTCGCTGATATTGATCGTGGAGGAGTTTTTGCAAGTATTTACGGAACCATCATGCTTATGGAAGAGGAAGAACGCAAGATGATTAAGGGCATCATCATCAACAAGTTTCGTGGTGATGTAGAGATTCTTCGTCCTGGTCTCAATATGATTGAAAAATTAACTGGCGTTCCCGTTCTCGGTGTTATGCCTATGTTGAACGTAGATATTGAAGATGAAGATTCCCTGTCCGAACGCCTGACCTCTCATACAGAAGTTAAACTCATCGATATTGCTGTCATTCGTACTCCGCGTATGAGCAATTACACCGACTTTAACGTTTTTGAATTAGTTTCTGGCGTTTCGCTTCGCTACGTAACTTCTGTGCGCGAGCTCGGTCACCCGGATATGATTATTATTCCGGGAACAAAAAATACTATTGGCGATATGAAATGGATGCGTCAGGTTGGTATTGAAGCAGAAATTCTTAAGCAAGCCTCTAAGGGTACTCCGATTTGGGGCGTATGTGGTGGCTACCAGATGCTTGGCAAAACTATTTCAGATCCTTTTGGAGTTGAAGAGGGCGGCGACCATCAAGCTATGGGTCTCTTAGACAGCAAGACATCTTTTATCGAACATAAACGAACTATTCAAATGGAAGGAAAGTTCGCTGATGTGCAAGGAATTTTTTCGTCTTTAAGTGGTGAGCCTCTCGTTGGTTACGAAATTCACAGCGGCGTTACTACTTATCCTCAAGAAAAAGCAATTACGAATATTAAACCCATTGTAGACGCCAATGGTGAAGCTTTCTTAGAAGGATCCCAAAATGTAGAAAACGGCTACAATGTTTATGGCTCTTACGTACATGGCGTTTTTGATAATGAAGGCATTGTCGTTAAAATTGTGGAAGCATTGCTTGCGAAAAAAGGCATGAAAATGGATGATATTAAGACCGTTAATTTTGCCGAATATAAAAAGCAGCAATACGATATTTTGGCACAAGCCGTACGTGATAATATTGATATGAAAAAGGTTTATGAAATTCTGGAGGCCGGACTGTAATGAAGGACGGAGGCTTAATTCACATTTACACTGGTAACGGTAAAGGCAAGACTACTTGTAGTATTGGTCTTGCTATTCGTTGCGCGGGGCATGGAAATAAAGTACTATTTGTACAATTTCTAAAAGGTAGGCTAACAGGCGAGCTCAACACTTTAAATTTAATCTCTAACATTCAAGTAATGCGGGCCAAGGAAATTGTTAAATTTACTTTTCAGATGACCGATGAAGAAAAAGCACAGCTTTTAATGGACCATATGGCTCTTTTTGAAAAGGTTAAAAAAATTTGCGTTGAGGAAAATATTGATCTTTTAGTTATGGATGAAGTCATTGGAGCAACAGACAAGGGTCTCTTTGATAAAGCAGTTCTCATTGATTTCTTAAAAAATAAACCTGCTGAACTCGAAGTCGTAATGACTGGTCGCAATCCTGCGCCTGAGCTTATCGAATTAGCAGATTATGTTTCCGAGATTATGATGCGTAAGCATCCCTATCAAAAAGGGATTCCTGCGCGTAAAGGTATTGAAAGGTAGGTCACAAAATGAAATTACAAAATGTTTTGCCTGCAGACATTGAAAAACGCAGCATGGAAATTATTGGCGAGGAGCTAGGCCAAATTCATATCGATCCTGAAAAGCTTGATATTGTCAAACGTGTTATTCATACTTCGGCTGATTTTGATTATGCTCGCAATCTTCTTTTCTCCGAAGGAGTCGTAGAAAAAGCCTTAGAAGCTTTGCAAGCTGGCGCGACCATTGTAACCGATACGAATATGGCATGCACTGGTATTAATAAAATGGGGCTCAAAACCTGTGGCGCAAAAGCCGTTTGTTTTATGGCTGACCCAGAAGTTGCAGCTCGGGCTAAAGAGGCTGGTTCTACTCGTGCAGCAGCCTGCATGGAAAAGGCCTGCACTATTGAAGGTCCTGTTATTATTGCTATAGGTAATGCACCGACTGCACTTGTTCGATTGGACGAGCTTGTGAAGGAAGGCAAGATTAATCCGGCTCTTGTTATTGGCGTGCCCGTTGGCTTTGTTAATGTTGTTGAGTCTAAGGAAATTATCATGAAGACAGGTGTTCCTTTTATCGTGGCTCGAGGTCGTAAGGGCGGTTCCAACGTTGCGGCAGCAATTTGTAATGCTCTGCTTTACAAGGTTGCGAGAAAACCTGGTGAGGTTAAATATTTGTAATATCCAAAAATATTTTCAGGCTCAAGGAAAAATCCTTGGGCCTTTTCTTTTGTAGTACGTAGGATGGACAAAGCAAGGAAAAACTTTCGTAATGTTTTTGTAGAATGGAATTAATGAAGGATGAATGTGACAGTTTTGCAAAAGAATTTTTGTTTTAACATAAAACGTTGTAAAAAAATCTGCTTCGTGGTATAATGGCAACGTTCTGTAAAATATATACAAAATAAAATTAGGAAAGGTTATCGTCATCGTATGGGGGAGATGATGATTAGGGAATGAAAATGGAACAACAATCCGTATTTGAAAAATGGAATAGTATTAGCTTGCCGCTGAGAATTTTTACAGGCATGTGTATTGGCGCCGCATTAGGTGTGATGTGTCCAAGCCAAACCTGGATTATTATTTTAGGTAATATGTTTGTTGGGGCGTTGAAGGCTGTTGCTCCTCTTTTAGTATTTCTTTTAGTTATCAGTTCATTGGCTTTTGCAACAAAAGGTGTAGGTGCTAAATTTAAAAATGTTTTGATCCTTTACATGGCGTCAACCTTGATGAGTGCTTTTGCAGCTGTTGCAGCTTGTTTTATCTGGCCCATCACTTTGAAATTAACTAAAGCAGTAGAAGGTCAAGCACCTCCAAGTGGTATTAGTCAAGTACTTGGTACCTTGCTTACCAATATGACTATGAATCCTTTGAGTGCGCTTGTTAATGGTAACTATATTGCAATTTTGTTTTGGTCCATTTTAATTGGCTTGGCTTTGAAAAAATTTGCTTCTGAAACTACCAAAGAAGTTTTCTCTCATTTAGCTGATTCCGTATCCCAAATCGTTCGTTGGATTATTAGTACGGCACCCTTTGGTATAATGGGTCTTGTGTTCGACACCGTTGCTAATAACGGTATGGAGGTATTCCTTGGTTATGGCAAGCTTTTAATAGTGCTTATCGGCTGCATGCTCTTTATCTTTTTATGTGTTGATGCGACTGTTGTTGGTTGTTGCTTGAGGAAAAATCCTTATCCTCTCGTGGTAAGATGTGCAAGAGAATCCGGTGTGACTGCATTTTTTACTCGTTCATCTGCAGCAAATATTCCTGTGAATATGGCCCTGTGCGAAAAACTTGGTTTGGACAAGGATTTTTATTCTGTATCGATTCCTCTTGGTGCGACAATTAACATGAATGGTGCAGCAATTACAATTACTGTTATGACTTTAGCCGCAGTTAATACTCTTGGTATTCAAACCGATTTAGGCTCTGCATTTATTCTTTCTGTTCTAGCAACTGTTGCAGCTTGTGGTGCTTCTGGTGTGGCGGGTGGTTCTTTACTTTTAATTCCCATGGCTTGCTCGCTCTTTGGTATTAGCGCAGATATTTCCATGCAAGTAGTTGGGGTTGGTTTTATTATTGGTGTGTTACAGGATAGCTTTGAAACAGCAATCAATTCTGCAGGTGACGTTATGTATACGGCTGCCGCTGAAGCAATTGAATGGAGAAAAGAAGGTAAGGAATTAAATTTCTAATAGGTGAATCATATGTCTAGCCTGCCAGAAGAAACTATTTACGTTGGTAATTACAAAAATAAATTTATTGTTTATCTAGATCTTTTCATCAAGAAAAATCGTGAGCCTCAACGAGGAGAAGTTCGCAACCTTGAGAGCGATTTATACGATGCTCGTATGGATTTAAAATCCAAGCTTGGCTTTGCGGATGAAACTGTCATGAATTTGCAAGAGAAAGCTTTAAACGAATACCTTCTTGAGCACGAATTAATTTATATTGAAAAATTAAGAGTTGTGCAATTTTTTGGTATGATGAAATACACAAAGGATGTAAAAGATTTGCAAGCAATTTTAAATCTCTGATTATAGAAAAGCCTTGAGCTGTCAGGGCTTTTCTTTTATTTTTCTTGCTTGAAAATTTGTAATAAAAAGTAAAATGTAGTATAATAAATTGATTAACTATGTGAATGTAAAGGATTTGTTTTTTCCTTTATTGATAGCGAAATTTTCAAGGTTTTTTTCACAAGTAAAAATGCTTTCTAGCGGCTCGTGAATTTGGCTAGAAGGTTTATTAAAAAATAAAATTGGAGGTGAAGCTTTGGCTAAGCAAGTAAATAAAATTCAAATCATCCCGTTGGGTGGTTTAGGTGAAATTGGTAAAAACATGACGGTATTCCGTTATGCTGACGATATTATTTTAGTAGATGCAGGTTTGATGTTCCCTGAAGATGAAATGCTTGGCATTGACCTTGTCATTCCCGATTTCCAATATTTAATTGACAATCAAGAAAAGGTTCGTGGTATTTTCATCACTCATGGTCACGAGGATCATATCGGTGCTTTGCCCTTTATTATGAAACAAATCGACTGTCCTGTGTATGGCACTCCTTTAACTCTAGGCATTGTTAAAAGTCATTTAGAAGAGCACGGAGTCAGTGATGAAAATCTTGTAACTATTAAACCTGGTGACATTGTTAATGCAGGTTCCTTCCGTCTCGATTTCATGCGTGTAAATCATAGTATTCCTGACGCAGTTGCCATAGCCATTAATACGCCAATCGGCACGATTATTCATACAGGTGACTTCAAGATTGATCATACTCCTGTAGATGGTCAAGTTACTGACTTCTCAAAATTTGCCGATTACGGTGACAAGGGCGTGCTTTGTCTTATGGCTGATAGCACTAATGCTGATAGACCTGGTTTTACTCCTAGCGAAAAGGAAGTAGGCAAGACCTTTGAGGATGAATTCCGTTATGCCAAAAATCGTATTATCGTTGCAACATTCTCATCTAACGTACATCGTATTCAACAGGTAATTAATACAGCGATAAAGTACGGTCGTAAGGTTGCTGTACTTGGTCGCAGTATGGTTAATGTTGTAAATATCGCTCGTGAGCTTGGCTATCTTCAATGTCCTGACGAAGCAATTATCGATATAGATGAAGCACACAACTATACTTCGGATAAATTAGTCATCATCACAACTGGCTCTCAGGGCGAGCCTATGAGTGCTCTGACACGTATGAGTACTTCAGGTCATCGCAAGGTTGATATTTGTCCTGGTGATACTGTTATCATTAGTGCAACCCCAATCCCTGGCAACGAAAAGCTTGTTTCTAAGACTATCGACAATCTTATTAAACTGGGTGCCGATGTTATCTACGAAAAATCTAACGGCGTGCATGTATCAGGGCATGCTAGTCAAGAAGAAATGAAGCTCATGCAAAACTTGGTTCGTCCGAAATATTTTATTCCGGTGCACGGCGAATTCAGACACCTAGTTAAGCATGCAAAGCTTGCTAATTCTATGGGCGTGCCTAAAGAAAATATTGTTATTGGCGAGAACGGTTCTATCATCGAACTCACGAAAGAAGAAATCCGTATCGCAGGTAAGGTTCAATCCGGTCGCATCTTAATCGATGGCTTAGGAGTGGGCGACGTAGGTAATATTGTTTTAAGAGACCGTCGTCAATTATCTCAAGACGGAATTATGATTGTAGTCATGACTATGGACAGCGAGGATTGTCATGTTTTAGCTGGTCCGGATATTGTTTCTCGCGGTTTTGTTTATGTGCGTGAGGCCGAAGGCTTGATGGACGAAGCTAAAGAAAGAGTGCAAGCAGCACTTGATAAATGTGAGGACCAAGGTATTACCGATTGGGCAACCATTAAAGGGATGGTGCGCGATTCTCTCAGCAAGTTCCTATATGAGAAAACGCGTCGTCGTCCTATGATTCTTCCCATTATCATGGAAGTATAATTTGAGGTGTAATTTTGCCTAGAAAGAAAAAAGAAGTAGAAATCGAACAGAATATTGAAGAAGTAAAGCCCAATAATACCTGGCGTATTGTAGGTATTGTGCTTATAATTTTTGGCTGTCTATTTACTGCAAGTTTTTTTGTCGACTCACTGAGTCTTTTCTATAAAGTAGAGGCAGTGCTTTTTGGTAAATTGGCTTTCATTTTGCCGTTGATGCTCTTGGCTCTTGGTTTTAAGATGGCACTTGCAAAAAAAGTTGGCTATTTTAACAAAATTGTTTGGGGTTCTTGCCTGCTCTTAATATGTCTGCTCGGAGCTTGTCATAGATTATTTGCACCAAACGATGTTAGCACATTGGAGCTTTGTCAAAGGGGCGGCGGTTTTTTCGGGTACATGTTTGTTAAAGGCTTAGGGGCTATTGTTGGCGAGAGTGCTGCTGGCATAATCATTTTTGTATTAACCTTAATCTCCTTGATTTTGCTCATCCCCTTGTGGTTGTTCGGTGTTGCCTTTACATGGGTTAAGGATTTAATCTTTGGTGGTTCTGATGACGATGATGATGTCGAAGGAACATATGTGAATAAAGAGGATTCTCCTGGGAGAAGTGAAAGAAAGTCAACTTATCAAAAACGAGAACGTTCCAATAGCGGTTCATCGGACGGACTTGACCCGCGAGATATTTATAACAGCAGTGAATTCGGTAGCTTTAACGAGGGCATCAAAAAAGAATCCGCTTACAAAAAAGTTTTAAACTTTGGTAAGAGTGGAACCTACGACGATGTAAAAGAAGAAATTAAAAGCGATCCGCTGCAAATCCCCGAGTGGGAAAAGAATCCTAGTACGAAAAATTCTCACACTAAGTGGGATGAAAAGAAAAATATTTCTCAAGGACGCATTATCCACTATGAAGATTTAGCTGGCGCACAGGAACAAAATATTACTGGTGAGGGAACTATAAAAACAAATGCTCAAGAGGAAATATTTACAATAAGTCCATTTTCTAATAGTAACTCGGTGATTAACAACTTCTATAAAGATGAGCAGGAGCTCGAGCCGAAAATTTTCGAATCGCAAAACACTGAAACAGAAGTGATTCCTGAAGCGCAAGAGGTTAAGACTGAAGTTACTGCTCCTGTTGAAGTTAATTCTGCAGTTGGCACTCCGATCGCACAAGAAGTTAAGCCGGAAACATCCGAGCCAGTTAATGAGAACGAAAAGCATATTAGCATTACTATCGAAGATAGTGGCGATAAAATTGCAGGCCCTGTTTTAAGTGAAGCAGAAGCTAAGGCTCAAGAAACAAAGAGGGATGAAGCTCAAAAGCCTCAAAGTAAATACATTAAACCTCCTGTAAGTCTTTTGAATCCGCCTGTAAGAGCCGATAGAGCTAGTTGGGAACAAGGAGTTAAGGAACAATGCGGCGTGTTGGAAAAAACCTTGGCCGATTTTAAAGTTCGTGCCAAAGTTATCAACGTAACGCGTGGACCCTCTGTAACTCGTTTTGAACTGGAACCGGCTCCAGGTGTCAAGGTAGCAAGCATTGTTAATTTAGCAGACGACATTGCTTTAAGACTTGCGGCAAGCGGCGTACGTATAGAGGCACCCATTCCTGGTAAATCGGCAGTGGGTATTGAAGCACCAAACTTGAAAAACGATATGGTTGCTTTTCGTGAGGTTGTTGATACTGATGTTGTTAAAAAAGATCCCTCTCGTTTGGCAATTGGTTTAGGCAAAAATATTTCTGGCGATATCATTAGTGCTGACCTCGGCAAGATGCCGCACACCTTAATCGCAGGTTCAACAGGTTCCGGTAAATCTGTGTGCGTTAATACGATTATTGCTGGGCTCTTGTATAAGGCAAGCCCTGAAGAGGTTAAATTGATCTTAGTTGACCCGAAGGTTGTAGAGCTTTCTAACTATAATGGTATTCCACATCTCTTGACTCCTGTCGTAACCGATCCTAAGAAGGCAGCATCTGCTTTGCGTTGGGGCGTCAATGAAATGGAAAGACGTTACCAGCTTTTTGCTGATAACCATGTTAGAGAAATCACTGCCTTTAATAAAAAAGAAGACGTAGAAAAGCTTCCGTATATCGTTATCATCATCGACGAATTAGCTGACCTGATGATGGTTGCTAAGGTGGATGTTGAAGAAGCAATCCTACGTTTAGCACAAAAGGCCCGTGCTTGCGGCATTCATTTGATTCTCGCAACACAAAGACCTTCTGTTGATGTTATTACCGGTATTGTAAAAGCCAATATTCCTTCGCGTATTGCTTTCGCAGTATCGAGTCAAACTGACTCACGCACCATTTTGGATGGCAGTGGGGCAGAAAAGCTTCTTGGTAAAGGTGACATGCTCTTTAAACCCGTTGGTGTTAATACACCCATGCGCGTGCAAGGTGCCTTTGTTACTGACGAAGAACTTGCTAAAATCGTTGATTTCGTGAAGAAGCAAGGCCTTGCTACCGAATACAACGAAGAGGTTACCAAGGTTGAGCTTTCTTCCGATAAAGATAAGGACAAAGCATCTAGCCAAGAACAAAATGGGGAAGCGGGCAATGCTGGTCCTGAAGAGGATGCTCTCTTTGAAGATGCCTTAAGACTTGTTCTAGATACAGGACAAGTATCGAGCTCCATGTTACAAAGAAGATTTAGGATTGGTTATACACGTGCCGCTCGTTTGGTGGATACCTTCGAGGAGTTGGGCATTGTCGGTCAATCTGTTGGCGCTAAGCCACGTGAGGTAATTATGTCTCGACAAGAGGTTGAAGAAAGATTCTTGAACCGCTAGAGGGAGATGATGTAATGGATGATAAAGAATTAGATATTCAAGAACAAGAAGAAATTTCGATTGGCACAATTTTGCGCAGAGCAAGAAATGCGAAAAATATTTCCATTGAACAAGCCGAAGAAGATACAAAGATTCGACCTCTTTATTTGAGGGCTCTCGAGGCTGATGATTATGACAAGCTGCCTGGTGAAACATTTTTAAAAGGAATGATGCGTACCTATGGTAACTACCTCGGCTTGAATGGTCCCGAACTCGTTCAACAATACAGAGCATCTCAAACAGGCCTAGCTCGCGGAGAGATGGCCACCCAAGGTATTCGTGAAGCAGAAAACGTGCGCATGAACATTCAACTTAAAACACAGAGGGATATCGGCAGTGGTACTGGTCGCATGGAGATGCCTCACGTTAATTGGCCCGTAGTTTTAGCTAGTGTTGGTCTTGTAGCACTTCTTGGTATTGGCTATGTTGCTGTACCTAAAGTAATTACTTGGATGAATACGCCTAAGGAAGCAGTAACTGAAACCGTTACGCAAAAGGAACCTGAAAAAACTGCTACAGAAAAACCTCAGGTACAGGTTGATGGCTATGTAGTCGAAATCGAAGCTATCGATAAATGTTGGTTCGAGGCCTACGGTGATGGTAGAGAGCTTGCTTCCATCATGTTATACGCAGGCGATAAGAAAAAATACGAAGCCAAGGATAAAATTCGTTTAAAATTTGGCAACATGGGTGCCTGCAAGGTTTCTGTTAATGGTGAAGCAGTTGCTCTTGAAGGTATCACAGGCGTTCATATCTTAGAGTATGCTAAAGATAAATAAATTTTTGGAGATTTCCTATGAAACAATTTTTGCCCATTACCCGTGAAGAAATACTTGCACGAGGCTGGGACGAATTAGATTTTTTATTCATAAGTGGTGATGCCTATGTGGATCATCCAAGCTTTGGTCCTGCTGTTATTTGTCGAGTGCTTGAAGCACAAGGATACAAGGTAGGGATGCTCTGCCAACCGGCTTGGAATAAACCGGATGATTTAGCTGTACTTGGTAAGCCGCGTTTGGCAGTGCTTGTAAGCGGGGGCAACTTAGACAGCATGCTTTGCCATTATACAGTGGGCAAGATTGAGCGCAAGGTTGACAAATACACTGCGGGTGGGACGGTCGGTAAACGACCGGACCATGCTACTGCAGTATATGCAAGCCTTGCGAAAAAACTTTGGCCCGAGCTCCCAGTTGTGATTGGGGGCATCGAAGCGTCTTTAAGACGCTTCGTGCATTTTGACTACTGGGAAAATAAAATTCGTCCTTCAATTTTAGAAGACTCTCATGCAGATCTTTTAATTTATGGCATGGGTGAAACACAAATCAGGGAAGTTGCAGATTACTTAGCTGGTGGCGCATCCCTAGAGGATATGCATTATATTCGAGGTACTGCTTATTTATCAAAAGAATTACCCAGCGAAGAATACGTTGAGATTCCAAGTTATGCAGCTATCAAGGAAAACAAAAAAAATTTTGCTCTTGCGTATAAGCTGCAAAGCAAGGAAGGGGACCCTTTTTATGGCAAGGTTGTCGTACAAAAGGGAACAGGTAAATACATCATTCAAAATCCATCTACCTATCCACTTAGCCAAGAAGAGATGGATGAGATTTACAATTTAGATTACATGCGTGCTTGGCATCCCAGTTACGACGCATTAGGTGGTGTGGCTGCTCTCGAAGAGGTTCAGTTCAGTCTTGTCTCAAGCCGAGGATGTTTTGGTTCCTGTGCTTTCTGCGCAATTCATGCTCACCAAGGACGTATCATTCAAGCTCGCAGTGATGAAAGTATTATTAAAGAAGCCAAACAATTAATAAAATTGCCTGGCTTTAAAGGTTATATTCATGATGTGGGTGGTCCTACTGCTAATTTCCGTCATGCAGCTTGTCAAAAACAATTAAAGTACGGAGCTTGTAAGGACAGACAATGTCTTTTTCCAAGTCCCTGTCCCAATATTGATGCGGACCACAGCGCTTATGTAAAACTTTTGCAAAAGCTCAGAGCACTGCCTGGTGTTAAAAAAGTTTTCATTCGCTCTGGCATTCGTTACGATTATTTAATGGCGGATAAAAACGATCAATTTTTAGATGAGCTCTGCCGTTATCATATTAGCGGTCTTTTGAAGATTGCTCCCGAACACATTGCACCTCAAGTCCTTAGTAAGATGGGGAAGCCGGGCAAGGATGTGTATTTAAAATTTATGAAGCTTTTTGCAGAAAAAAATAAGGAGCTTGGTGTTTCTCAATATTTGGTTCCTTATTTTATTTCTTCTCATCCTGGTTGCACGTTGAACAACGCAATCGAATTAGCCGAATTCTTACGTGACATTCATCATCAACCAGAACAGGTTCAGGATTTTATTCCGACACCTGGAAGTCTTGCAACGGCTATGTATTATTCAGAATATGACCCTAACACGGGCAATGCTGTTTTCGTGGCTCGTAATCCTCATGATAAAGCCATGCAAAGAGCACTCATGCAATACAAATCTCCGCGTAACTATAAGCTTGTTCTTGAAGCCTTAACCAAAGCAGGACGTACTGACCTCATTGGTGACGGAAAGAAATGCCTCATTCAGAAACCCGGAAGCAGTAAACAAGCTCAGAAAGATTTCAAGAAACCGGCTGATACTAGGAAACGACGCAAGTAAAAATTAACGTTTAGCATTAATCAGTAAATTTTATGAAAAAACTACTAATTTCGCTCCTGCTCATTTTAACTGCAGCTGTATTTGGTTGTGGCAGTGAGAAAAGTCAAAACTCTTTAATTTTATATAGCGAATTGGACCCCAAATTTACCTTTGAAATGGTTCGTACTTTCATGAAGTCATCTAGAGATGATAAATTCCTCATCAAGGTTATTTATGAGCTCAAAGATGATGGCCCGAGACCGGACATTGTTTTAGCAGAACGTAGGACATTGAACGGTCTTGTTATGGATAGCAAACTTAAAACTACCAAGCTTGACGTGGGCAATGACTTGCCTGTAGGCTTTCGTGATGGCGAAGGATATTGGTATGGTATTTTTTATGATCCTGCAGTTTTTCTTGTGAACCAGAATTATGCGCGTACCATTGGTCAAAAAAGTATTAGGAAGTGGAGTGATTTGCAAAATATTCCTAATCCTCGCATTTGCATAGAAAATTTGTCCAACAATATTAGTAGCCAAAACTTTTTAGGGGCTTTGGCTGACAATATGGGAGAACAAACAACCCTTACTTATCTCTGGAATTTAAACAGATTTGTCAGTGATTACACGAACTTTCCTTTTTCCACTGTTCGTAAAACGGCTGTTGGGGATACTGATATTTCCATCACTAGGCAAAGTATTGTTTTTAAATATTTGGAAAGTAAATTTCCAGCTTATATCGTGCGTCCCGAGGAAGGGACACCTGTTAATCTGTTTTGCATGGGTCTTTTCAAGGATTGTGCAAATGAAGAGAAGGCTCACATCTTTATGGAATGGATGATGACGTCTCCTGATATGAAAACCTTTAGTCAACAAATGCTTACTGGTTATGAATTTCTTTTCGATGACGGAGGAAAATTAACTGACACTAATAAATTGTGGCTAAATAATTCTTATATGGTTTGGAAGGAACAAGAGTATCTTACAAATCGTTGGCTCGACATGGTAAGATTCTCTAAATAATGGAGGAAAAATTATAATGAAATTAGGTATGGTCAGCCTAGGTTGTCCCAAAAATTTAGTTGACTCTGAGGTTATGTTAGGGATTATTCGGGAGAAAAATTTAGAAATCACTAATAATCCCGAAGAAGCAGATATTATCATTGTTAATACATGTGGTTTTATTGAATCTGCCAAAGAAGAATCCATTAATACGATTCTGAGTATGGGCGAATATAAAACAACAGGTAATTGCAAGTATTTAATCGTAACTGGTTGCTTGTCCCAACGTTATTCTGAGGAAATTCTCGAGGGCATGCCCGAGGTTGATGCTGTTGTGGGTACAGAAGCTTATCCGGAAATTGCTTTTGTGCTTGATAGAGTTATGGCAGGGGAGCGAGTTAAACATTTAAAACGTACACAAAGTTTAAATGTAAAAATGCCTCCACGCCTGCTTACAACTCCCAGCTATATGGCTTATTTGAAAATTGCAGAAGGCTGCGATAATTTCTGTTCTTATTGTGTAATTCCTTTCTTGCGTGGTCGTTATAAATCAGAACCCTACGAAAAGGTCATGGCTGAAGCAAAAGCTCTGGCGGATACAGGCATTAAAGAATTGATCGTCGTGGCTCAGGATACGACTCTTTATGGCAAGGATTTATATGGCGAATTAAAATTGCCTCAGCTTTTGAGAGATTTAAATGCTTTAGAAGGCATTGAATGGATTCGCGTTATGTATTTATATCCTAACAATTTTACGGATGAGTTGATTGCAGCCATTCGCGATTGCGAAAAGGTTTGTAAATATATTGATATTCCCTTGCAGCATGCCTCGGATAGCTTGCTGAAGCGAATGAACCGTCATGACACTAAGGCTCAGGTGGAAGAGCTTCTTGCAAAACTACGCAGGGAAATTCCTGATATTACCATTCGTACTACCTTTATCGTTGGCTTCCCCGGAGAAACTGAAGAAGATTTTGCAATCTTAAAAAACTTTGTAGCTGAGCAACGTTTCGAGAATGCTGGTGTCTTCCAATATTCTCAAGAAGAGAATACCGTTGCCGGCAAAATGACAAACCAAATTGATCCTGAAATCAAAGAAGATCGTTTTCATGAACTTATGGCTCTGCAAGCAGAAATTTCTGAAGAAATTCATCGCGATAGAGAAGATAAAGAGCTTGACGTAATCGTTGAAGGCTTTATGGAAGATGAACCGGATAAAGCTATTGCCCGCAGTCAGCACGAGGCTCCCGATATTGATGGCAGCATCTTTATCGAAAATGCTCAAGGTCTCGAGGTTGGGCAAATGGTTCGCGTACGCATTGTCCAAGGCTTCACTTACGAAATGGTGGCGGAAATCGTTTGAAAACAATTTCAATTAGCAATGTGCAATGAGCAATGAAGGATAAAATTTGCTGTGTAATTTTTTTGATTAAGAAAATATGTTCTGCAATTTTTAAACGCATTGAAAAATTAAAGAGCATTGCACCTTGTGACTTAATAATATATTTTGCAAGGAATACTAACAAAATTTTCGCGATTTGAAAATTTAAGTACATATGTTTTGAAATTCACAACTTGATATGTGCTGAGGGATGCTAATATTTGCATCCTTTATATGTGAAAGGTTGTGCTGTTATACATATAAATTGGAGGAAATAAAATTAATGCAAACAGAATTTTTTGGTAATCTTGAACTGGATAAACGCATCGTCATGGCAATTCGCGAAATGGGTTTCGAAGAACCGTCTCCCATTCAAGCGGAAACCATTCCTTTGGTTTTAGCTGGAGAAGATGTCATTGGGCAAGCACAAACTGGTACTGGTAAAACTGCTGCCTTCGGTATTCCAGTTATTCAAAATATCGAAGTATCTAAGCACGTTCAAGCTTTGATTCTTACTCCGACTCGTGAGCTGGCTATCCAGGTTGCCGAAGAAATCGGTAATATTGGTCGTGTGAAGAGAATTCGTTCTCTCCCGGTTTATGGTGGTCAACCCATTGACCGTCAAATCCGCGCTTTGAAGTCTGGCATACAAATAGTTATTGGTACCCCGGGTCGTTTAATCGATCATATTAATCGTGGCACCATTAAGCTTGATCATATTAAACATTTAATTCTTGATGAAGCCGACGAAATGCTGGACATGGGTTTTGTTGACGATATTGAAGAGATTATGAAGGCAATACCTGACGAGAGACAAACACTTCTTTTCTCTGCAACCATGCCTCGCCCGATTTTGAGCCTGACGAAAAAATATTTGAAGGCTCCGAAAAATGTTAGCGTAACTAAAGAAGAGTTAACAGTTCCTTTGATTGAACAAGTTTATTATGAAACAAAGGATAAAATCGAAGGACTTTGTCGTTTGATGGATACGGAAATCGATGGTAAGCTGATTATTTTCTGCCGTACTAAAAAAGGCGTTGACGATTTAAGTATCGCACTTTCATCTCGTGGTTACATGGCTGAGGGTTTGCATGGGGATCTTTCTCAGAATCAACGTGATCGAGTTATGAAAAAATTCCGCGAGGGTGCTGTTGATGTACTCATCGCCACCGACGTAGCAGCTCGTGGTCTTGATATCGAAAATATTACTCACGTAGTAAACTTTGATATTCCGCAAGATCCTGAAAGCTACGTACATAGAATCGGTCGTACAGGGCGTGCAGGTAACACTGGTATTGCTATGACCTTCATTACTCCCCGTGAGTTCCGTCAATTAAAATTAATTGAACGTGTTGTTAAAACAAAAATTCAAAGACGTCAACTTCCGACTGCAGCAAATGTTATTGAACGTCAACGTGATACAATTATCAGCAAATTGCAAACAGTTCTTGAGTTAAATGCTTACCAAGATTATCTGCCAATCGCCGAATCTCTTTTAGACGATTATTCTGCAGAAGACGTGGCTGCTGCCGCAATTAAACTTATGCAGGAAGGTCAGAAGGCTCTGGAAGCTCCAAAGGTGGAAGAAGATGCTGAACGTATGGATCTTTCCAATACTGGAGCTAAGCCAGGTATGGTAAGACTTTTTGTTAATGTTGGTCGTGCCCAAAGAATCATGGTAAAGGATATCATCTCTACCATTGCGATTGAAGCAGATATTCCTGCTCGCACAATTGGGCAAATTAGTATTTACGATAAATTTACCTTCGTAGAAGTTCCAGAAGAATATGCTGAACAAGTAATCACCGCGCTGCATCGCAACTATATCAAGGGTTACAAGATTAACGTCGAACCCGCGAAACTGAAAAGATAAATCTTTCTGTTGGAGCTAATTATGGCAAATGAAATTTACGGCAATGTCAAAGGAATTAGAAATTCTGTCATTGACGAATTAAAAACTATCTATGATTTAAAGCTTGAAGGCGGGCAGCTTGTTTCCCAAGAGCTTTGTTTAAAAATGGCTGATATTACCGACTTCATTAATCGTGAGGTTAGTGTGTATGTCAATAGGGCAGGTGCGATTCTCGCTGTTGCCGTTGGTGATAACGAAAAGGTTGACCTGCCTCCTGTCGAAGGTAGGCGTGGAGCCTCTCGTTTAAGTGGTGTGCGTTGCATTCATACTCATCCAGGGGGAAATCCCTATCTTTCTGGCGTTGACGTATCAGCTTTAAAAAATAATCGTTTTGACGCAATGGTTGCTATTGGCGTGGAACCGGAATTAGAAAAGTGTCAGCTGACCTTTGGCATGATTACGGGACTCGATAATAATGAACAATTAGTCGTTGAGCTTTACGGACCTTGTACTTTACAGCAGGGCGAGGGAATCTTTTTCCCGAATCTTGTTGCTATGGTTGAGCGTATTCTCGATAAACAGACGGGTGCGTCTTCCTTGGCTCAAGCAGAAGAGCGGGCTATCCTTGTGGGTATGGAATATGGTGGTATGCTCAATACCTTGGGCTGGTCTGTGGAGGATTCTATCGAAGAATTAAAACAATTAGCCGATACAGCTGGGGCAATTGTTGTGAAAAAATTTTTGCAAAAGCGTCCTAAACCTGACCCGGCTTTTTTCATCGGCAAAGGTAAGGTGCAAGAGCTTGCTTTATTCGCTCAACAAGAAAACATTGACCTTTGTATTTTTGATGACGAGCTTTCGCCTGCCCAACAAAGAAATATTGAGCAAGCTATGGGAGTACGCGTTCTCGACCGTACGGCCTTGATTCTCGACATTTTTGCCCAGAGAGCGAGAACAAACGAAGGCAAGCTGCAGGTCGAATTAGCCCAGCTGCAATATACCCTGCCACGCATTATGGGTAAGGGACTAAGCCTTTCTCGTCTTGGTGGTGGTATTGGTACTCGTGGACCTGGCGAAACTAAATTAGAAGTGGACCGTCGTCGTATTCGCGACCGCATTGCTTATATAAAAGAATGCATTGGTAAGGTAAAGAATGTACGAGATTTACATCGGGCAGGTCGCAATAAAGCGCAGGTTCCTACCGTAAGTCTTGTAGGTTATACGAATGCTGGCAAGTCAACACTTTTGAATACATTGACTAATTCCGACATTTACGCCAAGGATCAACTTTTTGCGACACTTGATCCTACAACTCGTCAGTTAGAATTGCCCGATAAACAAGAGGCAATTTTAACCGATACGGTTGGATTCATTCAACGTTTACCTCATCAATTGGTTGCAGCCTTCCAATCAACATTGGAAGAGGTTGTTGAGGCCGATGTCCTGCTCCATGTCATTGACGTGAGTCACGAGCTTTACAAGGAGCAAAGCAATGCTGTTTATCAAGTGCTTGATGAAATTGGTGCCAAGGATAAAACAATCATCACCGTTTACAACAAGATTGATAAGCTGCCTCAAGACTCGGCACTTCCGATGCGTTTATCTCAAGAAGACAATGCTATCTGCATTAGTGCTAAAGCTAATCTCAATCTCGATAAGCTTTTAGAGTTAATCGCAGCCAATTTGAAAATGAAATCCGTGGAAGAATATTTCCTCATTCCTTACGATAAATCCGCTCTTGTCAATCGTTTCCACGAGGTTGGCACAGTTTTGGAAAGCGAGTATTTAGCTGAGGGAACTAAACTTAAAGTAAGAATTGATGCAAGCTCTGTAGATGAATTTGCTAATTATATTATGAAATAAGAGGTAGAAAATTTTGGTAGATTTTAACGAAATAGAAAAGAAAGCCTTGGAGGTTGTTGCTAAGCATACTCCTTGGCTGGAAGAGGTTGCATTATGCAACACAGAAAAAGTAATTTCCGCATTCCGCAAATATAAAGTTAGTGATTATTATCTGAAGCCCACAACAGGTTACGGTTATAGCGATGTAGGTCGCGATAGCTTGGACCTGATTTATGCAGATATTTTCAAAGCTGAAGCAGCTCTCGTCCGTAGCCAATTTGTATCTGGCACGCATGCTCTTGCCGTAGCACTGCTTGGTAATTTAAAAGCAGGTGACGAAATTGTTACTCTTACCGGCAGACCATACGACACAATGCAAAGTATTATGGGCTATCCTGTGGCAATTCCTGGTTCCTTGGTTGATATTGGCGTAACTTATAAAGAACTTCCTATGACGGGTGCTCATGTCGACTTAGAAGCTGTAAAGAAAATTGTTACCGAAAAAACTACTATGGTTCATGTCCAAAGATCCTGCGGTTATAGTGCTGAGCGTCATACAATTCCCATTGACGAGGTAGAGAAAATTCTTCAGGCAGCTAAAGAGGCTAATCCGAACGTGATTTGTTTTGTGGATAATTGTTACGGCGAATTCATCGATAAACGTGAACCGATTGAAGTTGGTGCAGATATCACTGCTGGTTCTCTGATTAAAAATTTAGGCGGTGGCATTGCTCCTATGGGAGGTTATATTGTTGGTCGCAAGGACTTGGTTGAAAAGGCAAGCTATCGAGCAACTGCTCCTGGGCTTGGTGGCGAGATGGGTGCGACGCTTGGAGATACGCAACGCGAGTATTATCAAGGTCTGTTCCTTGCTCCCCATGTAGTAATGCAAGCCGTTAAGACATCTGTTTTCTGTGCAGCAGTATTTAAAGAAATGGGCTACGAAGTTAAGCCTCAGCCAGAAGACAAACGTAACGATATCATCCAGGCGATAAAGCTTGGTACTCGTGAAAGACTTTGTGATTTTTGTGCTGCTATTCAAAATAATTCGCCTATTGATGCCCACGTTACACCAGTTCCTTCTCCGCTACCGGGTTATCAAGACGAAATTATTATGGCTGCAGGAACCTTCGTACAAGGTGCGTCCATCGAGCTTTCCTGCGATGCTCCGTGTCGTGAGCCCTTCAATGTTTTCTTCCAAGGCGGACTTACCTTTGAACATGGACGTCTCGCAGTCATGGCTGCGGCAAAGAGCGTTGGTGTGAAAGATTAACAAAAGCTAGTATGAATTGAATTTTACAAAATTACATACAAAAATGCTCACAAAAAGGTGAGCATTTTTTATGAGCGGACGACTTTGATTTCTTCGCACAAGAGTTGAACGGCCTCTTCAATATTAGCTTCGGAGAGGGAAGAGTAGTTAAGAATAAAGTCGTGCTCTGTTTTGAAATTATGATTGTGATAATATTCGGAGAGAGCTGCAATGCGAATTCTTTTGGCATCAAGACGAGCTTTGAAT
The DNA here is from genome assembly GCA_030523325.1 of Phascolarctobacterium sp. GTDB lineage: Bacteria > Bacillota > Negativicutes > Acidaminococcales > Acidaminococcaceae > Phascolarctobacterium_A. Next base: position 22,601 of record JAUNIS010000008.1, on the reverse strand, counting down.
TCTGCGTCCGTGCAAGGAATGTCTAAATGAATGAGAAAGTGCAGGCCCGCATCTTCTTCAGAAATGTTGACGAAACTTGCAACATCGGAGCTTTTTATTAGTGCAAGTAACGAGTCTCTTTGCTTTCTATAGTAGTTGCGCATACGATTGATATGCTTTTCAAAATATCCTTCGTCTATAAAGCGAGCGAGAGCGAGCTGGATGATGGTAGTTACAGGACAAGAATAAAATGAGAGACGCTTGTGATAAAGCGATGTTAAATGCTCTGGTAACACCATGTAGCTAATTCTTAAATTAGGCGTGATAGATTTAGTGAAGGTGTTCATGTAAATAACCTTTTCAATTCTATCTATGGATTGCAGCGAAGGAATGGGTTTGCCAATCATCCTGAATTCACTATCATAGTCGTCTTCGATAATATATCTGCCAGGTTTTTCTGCAGCCCAGGAGAGCAATTCGTAACGTTTGCTAATGGGGGTGATGAAGCCCGTGGGGAATTGATGAGAAGGAGATGTATGAGCGACATCGACTTGTTTTTCTTCAAGCTCCCTGATGTTAATACCGTCTTGATCAAAAGGAATGTATTCGACATTTGCACCATTCGCCAAATAAACCTGAGCCATCTTCCTGTAGCCAGGGTCTTCCACGCCATAAATTTTTGCGTGACCTAAGAGCTGGATTAATTGTCCGTAAAGATATTCTGTGCCCGCACCGATAATAATTTGCTCAGGGTTTACGTACATACCTCTGAATTGGAGTAAATGTCTAGCAATAGCTGTTCTGAGTTCTATGGAACCTGCAGAAGGAGAGACGTTGAGAATATCTTCTTGGTAGTCTCTTAGACATTCTCTTAAGAGTTTAGCCCAAACCGTAAAAGGAAATTGGTCCTTGATGACCTTGTTGGTAGAGAAATCAATTTTGTAAGAGGCTTCCTTATTTAATAAAGGCATGTTATTTGTGCTGGGCTTTGCTTGAACATTTTTTTCGTTATCAGGCAAGCTTGCAACATAAAAACCTTTTTTTGGCAGAGAGAAAATATAACCTTCAGCCATTAATTGGTCGTAAGCATTTTCAATGGTGATGACAGAGATGCCAAGATTTTTCGCAAAGCTGCGCTTAGAAGGAAGCTTATCGTTAGGGAGAAGCTTACCACTAATGATATCAGCCTTAATGTTTTTATAAAGTTGTTCGTATAGTGAGTCAGAATTATTTTTAGCAAAAGAGTAGGTGAGCATTACATTAACTGACCTTTCTCAAAATTTTTATTTCGACGTATAAAATATGTTCAGAGTAATTATATACTTTTGCTATGTTTTTGTCGACGGGCAAACAAAAAATCCCCGGCAAAGCTGCCGAGGATTTCACTGTATATATTTTTTTATTTTTTTTCTTCGATTTGGAAATCTGCAGGTTTGCTAAAGATTTTGTATGCACCAATGGTAGCCATCGGAATTGCGAACAGCACTAAGAAGCCATAGCAAGCAGTGCCGTAACCTTTTACGATAAGACCGATCAAACCGAATGCAGAAATGCATACGCCGATGATGGAAAGAACGATAATCAAACCAACATGAATGTTTTGAGTATATTTTTCTTTCATAACCGGTTGAACACGGTCAACAACGGCTTTGATGAAACCAGTTTGAGTTTCTACAAGAGTTGCAAAAAGAACGAGTTCAAATGCATAGAAGAGCCATTGCATATCCAAGGATCTGAAGATTACCATTACAGGAACCTTTGCTTTTAAAACTTCAGGCATGTTAGCTCCCATAGCAAGGAGCAAAAGAACGCCAGGAATAATTGCAACGAAGCCAGAGATAACGCCGCAAATTAAAGCTTCGTTACGAGTTTTCATATGACGAGCAGTATAGAGGAACAGAGGAACTACAACCAAGTTGTAGAAGGAATATTGCAAGCCGCTGTTCAACCAATTTTCGCCAACAACATGTTTTGCGAGTTCAGCAGAGATTTGGTCGCCGAACTTACCGAATACGGAAACAAGGAAAATGATATATACTGCGTATAGCAAGTAAGACCAGAAGGAATATTCATTTTCAATTGCTTCAGTACCACGAAGCAAGAGTACGATAGCCCAAATGTTCAGAAGAGCAACGCCAAGCCATTGGCTCATACCTGTTAATTCGTTGAACATTGCACCAGCAGTTGCATTAACAACGCCGAGTACGATGAGCATCATAATCCAATAACAAATGTCGTAGAGGATACCAGCTTTACCTAACAAACCTTTCATCAAGGTACCATAGTCGTAAGCACGATACATACGAGCGAATTCAAGAGCCAGTGCACAAAGAATGCACCATACAAAAGTGGTAACAGCCATACCCATTAAACCACCTGTTAAGCCAGAAACTGCAAAGAATTCTTTGATTTCTGCACCTGTACCATAGCCACCACCAACCATGATAGATTGGAAGATGAAGCCAGGAAGTAAATATTTTTTCAAAGCACTCATGAGAAAACCTTCCCCCTTAAAAAAAATAATGATATAAAAAAATATATGTCGTTATTTTAAATTGTTTTTAAGAAAATTGCAAGTGTTTTCTTTGTATACAATAATTTTTTTGAAAATTCTCTGATTAATGTAAATTTGCTAACATTTTTTGTAAAGTTAGAAATCAAATATGGATAAGTGTACTTGTAGAAGAGACGATAATAAATCGTTTATGTACTTTGTTTCTAGATTATGAGAATGAAATTTCTTTGGGAAAATTGAATTAAGTATGTAAGATTTGCCTTAAAAATTTTCTTGCTAAAAATAATTGATTAAAAAATTATTGACGCTGATTATTTAATTCGTTAGCTTACAGCATCATAAAAAATCATAAAGGAATAATTTAGTTTTGCGTCGAATATATTTATGTGAGAAATAATTTTAGGAGTGTGATCAAATGAGTAAAAAGGTTGTAATAATTGGTGGCGTTGCTACGGGAATGAAAACTGCTGCAAGATTGCGTCGCTTAGATAAGGACGCCAAGATTATAGTGTTAGAACGAGGACAATCCTTGAGCTATGGTGCATGTGGCTTTCCTTATTATATTAGTGGCGAGGTAAAAAGCTTTAACAGCTTTGACCATACTCCACAAGGTATTTTAAGAGATAGCGAATATTTCCGAACTGTTAAGGGTGTGGATGCACGCACTGGTTGTAATGTTACAAAGATTGATCGTGCGAGCAAAACAGTTACCTACGAGACTCAAGAGGGAGAGCAAGTACTTGCTTACGATAAATTAGTACTTGGTACGGGGGCAACTCCCGTGAAGCTTCCTTTACCTGGCGCAGATGCTCAAGGAATTCATTCCTTTTGGTTCCCTTGGGACGTGCATGCTGTTGAAGATGAAATAAATGCTCGTAAGGTTACTGATGTAGTAATTATTGGCGCTGGTTTTATCGGTATGGAGCTTGCTGAAAATTTTGCGAAGCGAGGACTTAAAACTTCTGTTGTGGAGATGCAAGATCGAGTTTTGCCTCAGCTTTTAGATAAAGAGATTGCCGATCTTTTACTTCCAACTATCAAGAAGAATAATATTAAGCTTTGCTTGAACGAAAAAACTGTGGCTTTTGAAGTTACCAACGGCATTGTATCTGGAGTTAAAACAGATAAGCAAGTCATTCCTGCTCAGCTTGTAATTGTTGCTGTTGGCGTGCGTCCTAACGTGGAGCTAGCAAAGGCTTGCGGCCTTGCTATTGGTCCTACTGGTTGCATTGCTGTTAACGAATACATGGAGACGTCAGACCCGGATATTTACGCGGGCGGTGACTGCGCAGAAAATACTCACATCATTAGTAAAGCAAAGGTGTTTACACCTATGGGTTCAACTGCCAATAAGCACGGCCGCGTTATTGCAGGAAATATTTGCGGACAAGCCATTAAATACCCAGGCGTTCTTGGTACTGGTATTTGCCAAATCTTTGATATGGAGGCTGGCTCCACAGGTTTAAACGAAAGAACGGCAAAGCTTGCTGGTATCGAATACAAAGCTATAGTTACACCTGGTAATGATCGCCTTAATTATATGCCTGGAGTAGGCCGCATTGTTGTTAAAATGTTGGTGGAGGTTGGCAGCCAGCGTATTATCGGTGTACAAGCTATTGGTAAAAATGTTTCCAAACGTATCGATACTATGGTAACTGCTATGAGCTTCGGCGCGACATTACAGCAGGTAGCTAATCTTGATATCGCTTACGCGCCTCCCTTTAACGGACCCATTGATAATCTTGGTACAGCAGCAAATTGCTTGGGCAACAAATTAGCAGGTCGTTTTAACGGCATCAATCCTAAAGATTTTGAGGCGATGCGTGCGCAAGGCGGTTACTTATTCTTAGATGTACGTACGGCTCCAGAGGTTTCTCGTAATCGTATTGCAGGTATTCCTAATTTTGTCAATATTCCTCTTGGTGAATTGCGTCAGCGATTAGACGAGCTAGGGGACAAAGACCAATTTATTATTACTTCCTGTCAAATTGATTTGCGCGGTTACGAGGCCGAGACTATCCTGCGTCAAGCAGGCTTTACCAATGCTCATTCTCTCGAAGGGGGGATGAGTGGGTGGCCCTATGCTACTGAACATGACTAACCTCTGGGGCAAAACTTGCGATAATCGCTTTATACTTCGTTGTCGAAAATTTTGTAACCGGTCTGTACGTGTTAGTACTATCCCGGATTACAAAATTTTCTTCCGCCTCGTCTAAAGACGATTCTTGCAAGTTTTGTAGCAAATGCGAGATATTTTCGGCCTTGTCTAGACGCAAATCTTTCGCGTTTGGGAGAAAATTGAGATACGTGCTTTATACTTCGTTGTCGAAAGTTTTGGGGCAAACGCGAGATATTTGGTCTATACTTCGTTCTCGTCGAATTTGCTTGCGGTCCGTACGTTATAAGTACTGTCCCACAAGCAAATTCTCCTGCGGCCTCGTCTAGACGCAAATCTTTCGCGTTTGTAAAAAAATTGAGATACGTGCTTTATACTTCGTTGTCGAAAGTTTTGTAGCAAATGCGAGATATTTTCGGCCTCGTCTAGACGCAAATCTTTCGCGTTTGGGAGAAATTTGAGATAATTGATTTGTAGTTCGTGGTTTATAAAATTAGCAATTAGAAATGAGCAATGAGCAATGGTGGTATCGAGCCTGCGGCTCGATGAATTGGAAAATAGTTTGTGTAAATTGACAGATTGCAAATTCAATCTGTAGATTTATGATTCAACTTAATCAAAGCTTTTGCGTAGCAAAAACATCCGTAATTGCTAATTGCTAATTCGAAAAGGTTTTTCCTAACGTTTTAAAAATAAAATTAAAGGAGGAGTTTAAAGTGTCTGAATTTAGCGAAAGAATGGGTATGAGTGTAGGTAATAATTTTAAAGCTGGTTTTAATTGCTGTGAGGCAATTGTTGAAACCTTCCGCGTTGAAGCAGGGGTGCCCATCGACGAAAATGCTTTTCGTATGTGCTCAGGTTTTGGCGGAGGTATTGGTCATGCTCGCGATCTTTGTGGAGCAATGGCTGGTTGCACTATGGTAATTTCTGTTTTAGCAGGTCGTAATCGTCCTGCTGATAAACCCTTGGGAGAAATCTATCCCTTGTCTTTAGAATTTCATGAAAGATTTAAAGCGCAATTTGGCTCTTGTGCTTGTGGCGATTTAATGAAATTCGAATTCAATACTCGTGATCATTTCATTAACTGCTTAAAGCTTACTAATAAAATTGGTAAGCTCTTGGCTGAATACTTGGTAGAAAAAGGTTTGCTAGAAGAAAAGTAATTGCTCGGTAAAAGGCCTCGCAAATCTTTAGTTTAGCGACAAATATGCATATAAAAATCCCGAAGGCTCAAGTTAGAGCTTTCGGGATTTTTTATTAACTGAGTAACAATTATACTTCGAAGTTTTCAACTAAGTTGTAGCCGCGACCCAGAAGGAAGGTTGCAGTTTCAGGTTCTTCAGTCTTAAACACAACTACAGGCTTGTTAGCTTCACGGTCGAAGGAGATGTAGAGATAATTAATGTTGATATTTGCGTCGTGAATTGCTTGCAGAATGCCATCCAGATAACCAGGGACGTCTTCCATCATTACAGCGATAACCTTGTCCCAACGGCATTGATAACCAGCTTCTTTTAAAGCGTCCAGAGCTTTGTCACCATCATTAACGATTAAACGCACGATACCAAATTCGGCAGAGTCGTTAGCGAGCATAGTGTAGATGTTAATATTTGCTTTAGCGAGGACAGAGGTGATTTTATATAAGCCACCTTCTTGATTTTCAGTGAAAATGGATACTTGATTTAACATTTATTTTTCCTCCAAAAGATTCAATTTTCTTAAAGATATTCAGCCATATCTAAGAGTAGGCGTTCGGTCTTTTCCCAGCCCAAGCACGGGTCGGTGATGGATTTGCCGTAGGTACCTTCAGAGATAGGTTGGCAACCATCTTCAATGTAGGACTCAATCATAAGACCTTTAACAAATTGCTTGATATCCTCGTTGTATTTACGAGAGTGGAGAATATCTTTAGCGATACGTACTTGCTCAAGATATTTTTTACCGGAATTTGCATGGTTGGTATCGACGATAATTGCCGGGTTAGCAAGCTTGCGATCTGCATACATTCCGATAACATTCTTGAGAACCTCGTAGTGATAGTTAGGCCAGTTATTGCCAGTTGGATCTTGGTAGCCACGTAAAATTGCGTGAGCTAATTCGTTGCCCTTAGTACGAACCTCCCAACCGCGGAACAAGAAATCTTGTGAATGTTGAGCTGCGGCAATAGAATTCATCATAACGGAAAGGTCGCCGGAGGTAGGATTCTTCATGCCAACAGGAATGCCTACGCCAGAAGCAATCATTCTATGCAGTTGGTCTTCAGAAGAGCGAGCACCAACAGCCGCATAGGAAAGAGTATCGGAAAGATAACGGAAAACCTCGGGGTAGAGGATTTCTTCAGCACCGGAAAGACCTGTTTCTTCGATAACGCGTACGTTCATCTTGCGAATAGCAATAATACCGCCTAACATATCTTCCTTGCCGTCCGGAGAAGGTTGATGCAGCATACCCTTATAACCAGTACCAACTGTACGCGGCTTATTAGTATAAAGACGGGGAACGATGAAAATTTTATCTTTGATTTTTTCTTGAACCTTGGCAAGACGATTTACGTAGTCAAGCACAGCGTCTTCATTGTCGGAAGAGCAGGGGCCAATTACTAAGAGGAAGCGATTATCCTTGCCGGTAAAAATATTTTTGATGGTTTCGTCGCGTTCGGCCTTCAATAGCTTAGAAGCTCTGCTTAAGGGGTAATCTTCCATCAACGCTTGGGGAGAGGGAAGAACTTTAATGAATTCCATTTGCATGCTCATGGTTTTTCTCCTATCTTCTGTGAGGATACTCACAAATTTTCAAATAACAAAACTATTTTATCACGAATTAAAATATTTTTCACGAAGAAAGTTTAGTACTAAAAATCTTTAGCAAATAGTGTAAAACTTTGTACACAAATTTTGTTTCCAAAAAAATTATAAAAGTTGTAGTAATTTCTTTCATATTATATAATATTTGTGTGAGGAAAAAATAGATGACTGCGGCAACAATTTAGTTTTGATTATCGAGACGAATGTCTCTATACATCAATTCCGCACTCCGAGTTCCGCATTCCGAATTAAAATTTTGGGGGTTTCTAAATGTTAAAAGAACTTATTGAATCTGGCTTTGGCAATAATATGAATCTGTGTTGCAGTGAAAAAATGCTTTATGCAGCTAATTGGGCTTATAATTTGCAATTACCTCCTGAGGCTCTTAAGATGAGCTCTGGCTTTGGCGGAGGCATGGGTATGGGCTTTGTCTGTGGAGGTATCACAGGTGGTATTATGGCTCTCTCCGCAATTTACGTAAAACGTAATAACCATGAAAGTACTCGCATTAAAGAGTTAGAAAAGGAATTTATCGAGAAATTTAACGCAGCTCTTGGTGCTGTGGATTGCAAAGAATTAAAAGTTAAACATCCTCCCGTTAGTTCTAAACGTGCTTGCAATTTGGATTTCATCCTCATTACGGCTGCATCAATTATTGACGAGATAGTCGAACGCGAAGGTTTATAAGAAGTATAAGAAGGAGTAAGAAAATGGATTACAAGAAGTATGTAGCAGATTATCCAGATTTTCCTGAAAAGGGAATTATTTTCCGCGACGTTTCTCCTCTTTTAGCAGATCCTAGGGCTTTCAATTCTCTTTTGAATCAAATGGCCGAAGCAGCTTATGATATGGGCGACTTCGATACTGTTGTAGGACTTGATGCAAGAGGATTTGTTTTTGGTGCGGCTCTCGCTAGTAGAACTCACTGTCCCTTCATCATGATTCGTAAAAAAGGTAAATTGCCACAGGGCGACCTTGTAGAAGCAACCTATGACTTAGAATATGGTAAAGCAACCATGCAGATGCACGGCACATTAATCAAAGGTAAAAAAGTTATCATTGTCGATGATGTTATGGCAACTGGTGGTACAGCGAAAGCTGCTATGGATTTAGTCGAGGCAGCTTGTGGTAAGGTTGTTGGGATAATTACTCCTTGTGAATTAACTTTCTTGAACGGTCGCAAAAAGATTGGCGCTGTACCCTTTGCTTCTTTTATTAAATATTAATTTTTTCAATTAGTATCATTGTCCAATTTCTATTGTCATTCTCTTCCGCAATAAAATTGCAAGTTTCTTTTTGTTATGAATAAATGTTCTGCAAGGAGTATCATTAAGAAAAAACTTATGCTGGGCTTGGTTCTTGGGGCGATTGGTATTATATTAGCTTCGAGCAAGAAGGAACACAAGTAAGGGTACATGATGGATGGGTTCCTAAGTTTTTCATTAATTTATAATTATCGAATGCTTTTTAGAGCATTTCTTAGGAAGTGCTTTTTTTATGTGTTCCCAAAAATCTTTTAGAAAAATTTTCTATACATTGTGTAAAATTTACAAAAATAAGCTTGTGTGATATAATTCTGAGGTTTTATATATTTTTTTAGATTGAGGGGATATTCATGTTATTTTTTCTTGCGATTTTACCTATATTATGGTTAATCATCGCTCTCGTAAAAATAAAACTACCTGCGTGGCAAGCTACTTTAGCAGGAACGTTACTTACACTTGGACTGGCTGCAATAACGTTTGAACAGAGTATACCCATCATGCTGACAGCAGCTCTTGAAGGAATGGCTCTTGCTATCTGGCCCGTTTGTGCGGTAGTTATTGGTGCAATTTACGCTTATAATTTAGTTGTATCTACCAAGGCTATGGATAAAATTAAAATTATTTTATCCTCTGTCAGTAGTGACAAACGTGTGCTAGGTTTAATTCTTGCCTGGGGCTTTAGTCATTTTATGGAAGGCATGGCTGGGTTTGGTGTTTCTGTAGCCATTCCGGCGGCCATGATGGTGGCTATTGGTTTTAATCCCTTGCGTTCTGTTCTAGCTTGTTTATCTTCAAATTGTGTGTCTACTTGTCTAGGTGGTGTAGGTCTGGTAATCACTATTCTGTCAAATATGACTCAGCTGGATATAGGACTGCTCGGTGTTTATGTGTCTTTGCAAATGTTTGCTTTAAACATCATCGTACCTTTCTTTATCGTTTCCATTCTCGGTGGTGGTTTTAAAGCTTTGAAAGGCGTGGGAATAATTACTTTAATAGCTGGCTTAAGCCTTGCAATTCCCGAAATTATTATTTGCAATTTTTTCGGACCTGAATTGAGCGTAATTATTCCTTCTTTGTTAGTTCTTTTGTCTCTCACATATGCTGCGAAAATTTTTGCTCCCAATGACCCTGAATATGCATTAACTGATATCGAAGAACAAGAGGTTTCTCCGAGAGAAGGATTTCTCGCTGCCATTCCTTTTGTTTTCATCCTCATTATCTTAATCTTTACCTCTAAAGTTTTTCCTGCTATTTACGAACCGCTTGCTTCTCTCAAAACATCTGTTCCCATCTATATGGGTGAAGGTGCTAAACCATATACATTCGTTTGGCTCGCAACACCTGGACCATTAATTTTCATAGCAGCTAGTCTGGGTGGCTTTGTCCAAAAAGCAAGCATTGGCGATATGTGTAAGATTTTGCTTAACACAATTAATTCATTGAAACTGACCATCTTGACTATAATTTTTGTTGTTATGACCGCGAAGATTATGACTTATGCGGGCATGATTAGTGTCATTGCAGAAGGAATAGTCAGTGCGACAGGTTCATATTATCCCTTCTTTGCTCCCATCGTAGGTGGTTTTGGCGCCTTCATTACAGGCTCAGGAACAAACGCTAACGTACTCTTTGGTACCTTGCAGACGGCTGCCGCAAGTAAAATTTCCGCTGACGTTGGTCTTGGGGCTTGGCTTGCAGCTTCCAATGCAGGTGCAGGTGGAATAGGTAAAATGGTATCTCTGCAAAGTATTGCTATTGCCATTGGGTCTGTAACTCCGGCTATAGATGATTATGCTAAAGCACATGGTCTTACGAGTGAAGAGGTTGAGGAATTGTATAATAGTATTACGCCGTCTTCAATTATGCAAGCGTCATACAAATATATGCTCTTATTCTTTTTGATTTATTGCCTGATCGTATATTTTGGATATGACATTGTGAAAAAAATTATTTGAAACTAAGCTCTCTGCGGAGAGCTTTTTTATTTAGTGAAAAAATATCGTCTGTGAAAAAGTATGGATAAATAAATTTTATCTGTAAATTTATAGATGAAAATATCAATAAATTTATCGATAATTTTGTTGACAAGTAGCTTGTAAATATGTTATTATTTTTCAAAATTTAGGAGGTAATGCAAATGAGTTCTGTTATGAGTGCAATTAAGGATACAATTTCTATTTGTCTGTTTAATCGTGGGCAAGCAGGTAAAATTTTCGAAGAGGTTAGACGCACAGGGGCAAAGGTTGTCATGAAAAATAATCAGGCTGAATGCGTCATTATGTCTCCCGAGGAATACGTGCAGCTAATGGAAGAAAATGCCGAGGCTAAACGCATTTTAGAAGCTAATAAAAAATAAAGACGATTATGTTATGGAAATCAAGTTTAATTATTTATAAAGGAGAAATTTATGTTTTTTGATTCTTATGATACACCGGTTTTTCGACCTCCCTCCGAGGCTCGCAGTTTTATCCTGCGCGTAACACGTGGCTGTGCCCATAATAAATGTACCTACTGCAATATGTATAGGGGAGTGCAGTTCTGCGTATTAACTGACGAAGAAATTGCTCGTCAAATAGCAATGGCTGCTCAATATAATAGAGAAGGGGTAAGAAGAGTATTCCTTGCCGATGGCGATGCTCTTGTCCTCAAAACCGAGCGACTACTCGGTATTCTAGAAGTTTTGCGTAAAACATTCCCGAACCTGCAAAGAGTTTCAACCTATGCTGCTCCTAAGGATATTCTGCGTAAAAGCGTAGAAGAACTCATTGCTCTGCGTGAAGCTGGGCTCAAGCTTTTCTATTACGGTATGGAAAGTGGTGATTCTATAACCTTAAAGGCTGTTAATAAAGGCGTGGACGGGCCGGAAAGCATCGAGGCAGGTAAGCGAGTTATTGCATCTGGTATCAAGCTTTCCATGATGATTATCCTTGGTCTTGCTGGTGCAGAAGGAACGGAGCGTCACGCTTTAGAAACTGCGAAGGCAATTAGCGAGATTAATCCCACTTATCTTTCGGCTCTTTGTCTAATGCTTTATCGTGGTAGCGAGCTTAAGGATCAATTCGAACGAGGCGAATTTAACCCCATGCCACCCTATGGTCTTATGGAAGAGTTAAAGATGATTATTAACAATATCGAATGGAAGGACGGAGCCCATTGTATTTTCCGTTCCAATCATATTTCTAATTACGTTCCTCTCGCTGGCACCTTGCCTAAGGATAATCAAAACATCATCAAAGCATTGGATTATTCCATCGTACAATTAAAAAAGCAAAAGAATTGGGACGTATACAATCATTCGTATTAAGAATATAGTTCATAGTGTTAAACCTTTTACAATGAGCAATTAGCAAAGAGCAATGAGCAATTGTGGTTGATTTTGCTTCGCAAAATCTTTTGATAAATCTATATGATTTTTACTAACAATTTTCAATCCATATAATCAGCACTGAACTTCGGTCATGAACGAGACAGTTTTAATTATGAAGCGAAGCTTCATTCCTTAATTGCTCATTGCTCTTTGCTAATTGCTAATTAAAAATGCTCTGTCACTTTCGTGACAGAGCATTTTTTTATTTTGCGTAGTTTCCATCGTTGGTGTGGTCACTATGAAGAAGTTCTTCTGCGAGGTGGGAGAGAGGTCTTTCGAGGAAGTCTCTATAGAGCTCTTGAACCTCTGGATTGTTATGGGACTGACGAATCTTACGGTTTGCATCAAGACGATAGAGCTTGTTGGAACGAACTTGTGCATAGGCTTCGGATTCATGGAAGGGTTGACCGCCACCATTAATGCAGCCACCGGGACAGGTCATAACCTCGACGAAATCGAAATGAGCCTTGCCAGCTTTAATTTCTTCTAAGAGCTCAGCAGCCTTACGGAGAGTAGAAACGGTGCAGGTTTTAAGAGTTACATCACCAAGCTGGAAGGTTGCTTCCTTACGTCCTTCGAGACCACGTACGGAGGTAAAGGCATCGTCAGGAGCTTCTTCGCCAAGAACAGTTTTATAAGCGGTTCTCAGTGCTGCTTCCATAACACCACCAGTAACACCGAAGATTACGGCTGCGCCAGTAGAAGAACCAAGGGGTGAATCGAAAGGCTGTTCAGCAAGCAGCATCGGGTTGATATGTTCGGATCTCATAAGACGAATAAGGGCACGAGTTGTCAGAACCATATCAACATCTTGGGTGCCGGAGGATCTCATACCGGGTTGAGCACATTCACGTTTTTTAGAAACGCAAGGCATTACGGATACCGAGAACATATCCTTAGCTTCAACACCGATTTGTTTTGCAAAATAACTCTTAGCGATGGCACCGAAGATTTGTTGCGGAGATTTTGTTGTAGAAAGGTTGTCTTTGAATTCTGGATAACGGAAGGAGACAAAGCTTACCCAACCAGGACAGCAGGAAGTAAACATGGGCCACTTGTGAGCAGAAGGCTTGCCGAGTCTTTCAATAAGCTCGGAGGCTTCTTCCCAAATAGTTACGTCAGCCGCAAAGTTAGTGTCAAAGACATAGTCGAAGCCAATGCGTTTGAGACAAGCAACTAAACGACCTTCCGTAGCTAGCTCTTCAGGAAGATTAAATGCCTCGGCCCAAGCCGCACGAACTGCTGGAGCAATTTGACAAACAGTTACCTTAGAAGGATCGGCCAAAGCTTTGAAGAGGGCCGGGTTATCAGTACGAGCATAGAGTGCACCAGTTGGGCAATGAATAATACATTGACCGCACAAAGAACAATCGGAAGTGCGAATATCTTTGTTGTCAGATACACCGATTGTCGTGCGAGAACCAGTGTTAATGATATCCCAAATCTTCAGTCCTTGAATCTTGTCGCAAACTTGTACGCAACGCATACATTTAATGCATTTCTTAGAATCGCGAATCAGCGGGAAGCTTCTGTCCCAAGGTTCGTCAACAATTTCTTGTTTGTAAGGGATTTCGTAAATGCCAAGGTCAGTAGCTACCTTTTGCAAAGCACAGGTGCCGCAACGAATACAGGTTGCACATACACAGTCATGTTGAGAAAGAATTAATTCTACGTTAGTTCTGCGAGTCTCACGTGCTTTGGGCGAGTTGGTGAAGACAACCATGCCTTCTTCAACTGGAGTGGTGCAGGCAGTAACAACACGATTTTGTCCTTGAATTTCTACAACGCAAACCTTGCAGGCATTAATTTCGTTAATATTTTTTAAGAAGCACAGCTTAGGGATAATGATGCCGACATTTGCTGCCGCTTGCATAATCGTAGTTCCCTTAGCTACAGTAACTTTAATTCCATCAATTGTTAAATTTACCATTTCAGGGTTCTACCTCCTCTTACCGCACTAAAACCAAACTTGTCGCATCTTAGACAACGACCAGCTTCTTGACAAGCCTCTTGTTCTGTCATACCACATTCGATGGGCAGGAAAGAATCTTTACGTTTGTGAGCTTCTTCAAAGGCAAGCTGAACACGTCCACATGGTTTCTTATCGTCGATGGATGGGTTGGGAATTTCTACATCACAGGTCATAATGTGATGGTAGCCCAAATATTCATCAATATTTGCCGATGCAACTTTACCTGCAGCAATTGCGCGAATAACGGTTGCCGGACCAGTTACACAGTCACCACCTGCAAAGACGCCTTCATTATTAACAAGCTCGGAAGAGGACAGAGCAGAAATTGTACCACGTTTTACGCCGATACCTGCTTCTTCGAAAGGACGCAGCTCGATACCTTGACCGATAGCAACGACAATGATGTCGCAGGGAACTCTTTGTAAATCAATTTTTTTGCGAATGGGTTTAGCGCGACCCATATTGTCGATAGGTCCAATGATTTGCGGTTCAACCCAAAGAGCACAAGCGTTGCCGTTTTCGTCGGCTTCGATTCTGTGAGGAGCATTGAGTGCGATAAGTTCGCAGCCTTCTTGCATAGCTCCTTCAATTTCTTCAGGGAGAGCAGTCATATCTTCTTGACGACGACGATAGGCAATGCCAACATATTCTGCACCCATGCGGATTGCAGATCTTGCACAGTCCATAGCTACATTGCCACCGCCTACGACAACAACACGTTTACCAGTGAAGTCAGGAATATTTTCTTCGCCAATAGCACGAAGCATCTCGACTGCGGACATAACATTTTTTGAATTTTCGCCTTCGATACCAATCTTTTTATCAGTATGAGCACCGATTGCAATATAAACTGCATCGAAATCACGGCGAAGCTTAGCAAAGGAAATTTCACCCTCACCATTACCGATGCGAGAGTTTAAATTAACCTCAACACCTGTAGCTAGAATTGTATCGATGTCTTCTTGCAATCTTTCCCGTGGGAAACGATAAGAGGGGATACCATAGCGAAGCATACCGCCAAGCTTTGCCTTTTCTTCAAAAATTACTGCGTGGTGACCCATGAGTTCCAGATAATATGCACAAGTCATACCTGAAGGACCGCCACCAATAATTGCTACACGTTTACCTGTAGAGGGTTGTTTTTCCGGACTTGGTACGGTGTTAGACGGAGCCTGGTCAACAGCCATACGTTTTAAGCCGCGAATATTAATGGGAGCATCAATCATGCTACGACGACAACGAGCTTCGCAGGGATGCTCACATACGAGGGCACAAGCAGTTGGGAAAGGATTGTCCTTGCGAATTAATTTAACTGCGTCTGCATAACGTCCTGCACCAACCAGGGCGATATAGCCGGGAATATCAACTTGAGCTGGGCAGAGAGCAACACAAGGAATGGAATGATGTTGATGCATGGAGCATTTACCATGTTCAATATGATACACGTAATCTTCGCGGAAGCCTTCCAAACCTTTTAAAACCATGTTAGCTGCTTCAAAACCAATCGCACAATCTGCGGAGTTGGAAATGTCAGTGGCAAGCTTTTGGATTAAATCGATGGTTCCAAGATTTGCACGACCTTCAAGAACATCTTCTAAAAGATTTTGCAGTTGACTCAGACCAATGCGACAGGGAACGCATTTACCGCAGGTTTGAGCATGACAAACCTTCAAGAAGGAAAGCTGCAGATCAACAGGGCACAGTCCTGGAGGGCTGGCGATGATGTGGCGCTCTAAGTCTTTGTATAAACGTTCGACTGTTAGTTGCGCTTGATCAGGCGTTTCGATAATTAAGCGACTCATAAAATCTCCTCCAAATATTAAATAAAGCATACACTAATAGAAATCTGCTTATAACAGAGATTATACTAAAAAACTAGATATTTGACAATATTTTTCTTTTGTATACTTTATCTTGTGTCAAAATGTAAAGTTTTTAGTGAATAATGTAAAGTAAATAGAGTATACTTTTTGAAATACAATAATTATTTATGGATTTTTCTTCTTTCTGAACGGCTTTTAACACAAAAAAATTAAGTAAATTTATCGTAAATTTTTAATATGACTTACTTTGTAAAGATAGACACAGTATTTTACTTGTTATTTAGTGTATTTTTTTAGGTAAAAATGATATAATATTTGATGGAAGATAGTAACTTGATAATAACTAATTGACAGAAGATAAAAACAGTGCTGAGCACTATGAACTCAGCACTAAACGAAGTGGTATCGAACTATGTATGATAAATCTTGGCGTGAACAATTTAAAAAAGGTTTACTGACTGACGGTTGGCGATATTTTGGTGCTCATCCAGCTTGTGAGAATGGTAAAGCAGGTTGGCGATTTAGAGTCTGGGCTCCGAGAGCTAGCGCAGTTAGTGTTGTGGGTGACTTCAACAATTGGGAAGCAAAACAAAATCCCATGCATTGTTTAAAAGAACCATATGCGGATGGCATTTGGGAAGTATTTATTCCCGGACTTAAGGAATTCTCTAGCTACAAGTATTCCATCCTCGGTTCTAAGGGTAAAATTGTTTTAAAGGCCGATCCTTACGCATTTCATGCAGAAGCAAGACCTGGAACGGCAAGTAAGCTTTACGATTTAGGTGGCTATGCTAATGCGGAATTTGACTCCAAGCCTGCTTATGCATGGAAGGATTGGGAATTCATCAAGGCTCGTGGCGAAAGAAAATTATACGATGGACCGCTGAACATTTACGAGGTCCATTTAGGAAGCTGGCGTATATATCAAGATGGCAATCATTTCGATTATGCAAGCATTGGCAAAGAGCTTGCCGATTACGTTGTTGACATGGGTTACAATGCCGTCGAGTTCTTGCCACTGACCGAGTATCCTCTTGATGCATCTTGGGGCTATCAATGTACGGGTTATTTTGCTCCTACAAGTCGTTACGGAACCCCCGATGGCTTGAAGGAAATGATTGATATTTTGCATGCTCATAATCTTGTAGTAATTCTCGATTGGGTGCCCAGTCATTTTTGTAAGGATGAGTTCGGCCTCATCGATTTTGATGGAGGCAGCACCTACGAATACGAGGACCCGAAAAAGCGTGAGCATTACGGATGGGGAACAAGAGTTTTCGACTTTGGTCGTCCCGAGGTTATTTCCTTCCTTTGTTCGTCGGCTCGCTATTGGCTGGACGAGTTCCATGCGGATGGCTTACGTGTGGATGCAGTTGCAAGCATGCTCTACTTAAACTACGATCGTAAGGACGGAGCATGGACTGCCAATAAACATGGCTCTCATGAAAATCTTGAGGCTGTGGAATTCTTGCGTACTTTAAATAAAATGGCGTTTAAAATTAATCCTGGGGTTATTATGGCGGCTGAAGAGTCAACTGCTTGGCCCATGGTTACCAAGCCAGCGGAAATGGGAGGCTTAGGCTTCAACTTCAAATGGAACATGGGTTGGATGAACAATGTCTGCCATTATTTGAAGATGGATCCCTTCTTCCGTAAGGATAATCACAAGGATTTAACCTTTAATATGATGTTCGCCTTCTCAGAAAATTATGTGCTGCCCATCTCCCACGATGAGGTTGTACATATGAAGGGAAGCCTTGTAAATAAAATGCCTGGTGCTTACGAGGACCAATTAGCTTGGCTCAGGGGCTTTTATCTGTATATGATGACTCATCCAGGTAAAAAGCTGCTCTTCATGGGTCCTGAGCTTGGGCAATGGAACGAGTGGAAGTATGAAGGTCAGCTTGACTGGGAATTGCTCACTCAAGAACGAAATCGTAGGAACAAGGATTTCTTCAAAGCTATGAATCATTTCTATCTAGAAAATTCTGAGCTTTGGGAAAAGGATTTGTCCTGGGAGGGCTTTAGATGGTTAATTGTTGATGATAATCGCAACAATGTCATCGCTTATGCTCGTAAGAATAAAGCAGGCGAGGAGCTTATTTGCGTTATCAATTTCTCACCGGTTTCTTATGAACATTATCGTATCCCCGTACTGCCTTATGAAAAATATCTTCCTATTATGAATAGTGATTCGCTCATTTACGGTGGCTACGATTACGGCGATAAGGAACCTATTGCAACCGAATGGGTTCGTCACGGAAAAAATGAAAGCAGCATCGCTATTAAAATTCCAGCTCGCGCAGGACTTATCTTTAAGCCCGAGGGCAAGCTGATGACGAAGCCCAAACCGAAACCCACGAAGAAAGTTCGGAGTAAATCGGTGCTTAAGGCGATAAAGATTAAGGGAAGCGGCGAACCAGTTCGGAATTAAATTCGTGCTTTCGTTTATACTACAACAGTTTAAAATTTGTCGGTCCTTCGAGAAGGCTCCGACGTTAAAAATAGGGGTGACAAGATGAAAAAAGAAAGTGTGGCTATGCTTTTGGCTGGTGGTCAAGGTAGTCGTCTTTACGTTTTAACAGGCAAAGTTGCTAAACCAGCTGTTCCTTTTGGAGGTAAATATCGTATTATCGACTTTCCTCTGTCTAACTGCACCAATTCAGGTATTGATACCGTCGGTGTACTGACTCAATATCGTCCTATGGAATTGAATTTCTATGTTGGAAGCGGTCAAGCCTGGGACCTTGACTCGGCTAATGGTGGCGTACATATTTTACCACCTTACATGGGTGCGGACGGAGGCTCTTGGTATAAGGGC
The DNA here is from genome assembly GCA_030523325.1 of Phascolarctobacterium sp. GTDB lineage: Bacteria > Bacillota > Negativicutes > Acidaminococcales > Acidaminococcaceae > Phascolarctobacterium_A. Next base: position 3,939 of record JAUNIS010000008.1, on the reverse strand, counting down.
ACTGCCAATGCAATTTACCAAAATAATAAATTCATCGATCTTTATGATCCTGAATACGTAGTAATTCTCTCTGGCGACCATATTTATAAGATGGACTACGCAGCTATGATTAGCTATCATAAGAAACATAATGCGGATTGCACCATTGCTGTACGTGAGGTTCCTTGGGCTGAAGCATCTCGTTTTGGTATCATGGCTGTTGATTCCGAAATGAAAATCACAGAATTTGCCGAAAAACCGAAAGAACCCAAGAGCAATCTTGCTTCCATGGGTATTTACGTATTTACCTGGAGCAAATTAAAGGCCTATCTTGAAGCTGATGAGGCTGATCCGAATTCCGAAAACGATTTTGGTAAAAACGTTATTCCTGCTATGTTAAATGCAGGCGAGAAGATGCAAGCATATCGTTTCAATGGATATTGGAAGGATGTAGGTACTCTCGAATCTCTTTGGGATGCGAATATGGATATGTTCGATAAGAATTCTGGTCTTAATCTTATCGATGATAGCTGGCCCATCTACGCGCAAACTGTTGCAGCTCCCACAGCTTTTATCGGACCAAATTCTGACGTATCTAATTCCGCGTTTAATCGTGGTTCCGTAATCGATGGCAAGGTTAATACTTCTGTACTTAGTCAAAACGTTACTATCGAACCAGGTGCTGAGGTAGACCATTCTGTTCTTTTACCCGGTGTTACCGTTTGTCGTGGCGCAAAAGTTAGCTATGCAATTATTGGCGAAGATTGTGTAATCGGCAAGAATGCAGTTATCGGCTCCAAGCCTGAAGAAACTTCCGAAGGTTGGGGACTCACCGTTCTCGGTCCCGATTGCAAGGTTGAAGCTGGTCGCATTATCAAGGCTAATAGAATGCTCGATTGTGATGGCAAGGAGGTAGTAAGATGATTGGTCTGCACGGTTTAGTATTTGCATATCAAACCAGACCTAATTTAAAGGAACTGGTTACCGTTCGCTCTAGTGCTTCCATACCATTTGGCGGTCGCTATAGAGCTATCGATTTCGCTCTGTCTAATTTACAAAATGCTGGTTGTACTGACGTAGGTATTTTGGTACATGGTAAATATCAAAGCCTTATCGATCATTTGGGCAATGGTAAGGCTTGGGATATGGCTCGTATTCATGGTGGTTTAAAGATTCTTCCGCCTTTTACCCTTGACGATACCCACAACGGAACCTTCCGTGGCAAAATGGAAGCTCTTGCAGGCATTGAATCTTACTTGCGTTCCATTCGCCAAGATTATGTTGTGCTTATGGAAGGAGATCTTGTTTCTAATCTTCCTTTGAGAAAAATTCTTGAACAACATATTGAATCCGGTGCCGACATTACTTGCGTATGTGGTAACGATAGCTTTTATGTAGATAATGGCGTTTATTTTGAAGCCGAAGCCGATGGCAAGGTTAAAGATGTCATGGTTAACATTCATACTCCGAGAGGGCGCAGAGGTCTCGAGGTTTATGTGATGAGCACCCAATTATTAATTAAATTTGTAGAAGATTGCATTGCCCATGATCGTTATAGCTTAGAGCATGACGTTCTGCAAGCAAATAAGGATAAGCTGAATATCCGCACCTTTATTTGGGACGGTTATGCAGCACAAATTCGCAGCGTCAAAGAATTTTATGATCGCAGCATGCAGCTTTTAGACCCAGAGATTCGTGAAGATCTTTTCTGCGAGGAAAGACAAATTTCTGCAAAACCTGCTGGTAAGAGCTCGACCTTTATCATGCCTGGCGGTAGTGTAAGAAACAGCCTCATTGCAGATGGTTGTGTTATCGAAGGCTCCATAGAAAATTCCATCGTCTTTGCAGGCGTAACTGTTGGCAAGGGGGCAAAGGTTTCTAATTGCGTTGTCTTCAAGAATACTCAAATCGGTGAAGGCGCAGAAATGAGATATATCATCGCCGACAAGGATGTTCAGGTTGGGGCAGGACAAACTATTTTAGGCTCTGCGTCTTATCCAATCGTTGTTGGTAAAGGAGCGAAAGTGTAGGAGGAAAGTAATTATGAACATTTTATATGTTGCTTCTGAAGTAGTTCCGTTCTGTAAGACTGGTGGTCTTGCAGATGTTGCAGGTTCCCTGCCCAACGCATTAGCTCAAGCAGGTGAAAACGTAGCCGTAATTTTGCCTTACTACAAAAAAGTGCATGAAAAATTTGGCGGACAATTCCAGTTCAAAGGCTACGATTACATTCAATTATCCTGGCGTCATGCATATTGCGGTCTCTTCAAATACGAAATGAATGGCGTTAAATACTATTTGATTGACAACGAATATTATTTTGGTCGTGACAATCTTTATGGTTATGACGATGACCCGGAAAGATTTGCTTTCTTCTGTCGTGCAGTTATTTCCATGTTGCGTAATCTCGATGATATGCCTGACGTAATTAATTTTAACGATTGGCAAGGCTCCATGATTCCTGGTTACTTAAAGATGGATGCATTCAATGACGAATCCCTGCGTGACATTAAGACCGTACTTACTATTCATAATATCGAATATCAAGGCAAGACCGGGCTCAGTGATAAGGCAGATGTTTTGGGTATTTCCGGAACCTGTGTTGATTACGGTCAATACGAACAAGATGGTTGCGTAAATCTTTTGAAGGGTGCCATTGTTTTGGCTGACGCCATTACAACTGTATCTCCGACTTACGCACAAGAGCTTTTGACTCCTGCCTTTGGTCAAGGCTTGGAAGGAATCCTCGAGCATTTTGAATATAAAATGTATGGCGTGCTTAATGGTATAGATACTGTTCGTTATAACCCTGAGACGGATGCACTTTTATCTGCTAATTTTACAGCTGATACCTTGAAGAATCGCCAAGAAAATAAAGCCGCTCTTCAAGTTGCTCTAGGTCTTGAGGTTAACCCGGATATTCCTGTTATCGGTATGGTAAGCCGTATGGTTAGTCATAAAGGTTTAGATTTGGTTGAAGAAGCCTTTGAAGGACTCATGGATATGGGCGTACAAGTTGCAATTTTAGGTCAAGGCGATGCTCGTTACGAAGAGTTCTACAAGGGTTGGGCAGCTGCTCGTCCTTACCAGGTTGGCTTAACCATTGGTTATAGCGATGCACTGGCTATGTCAATTTATGGTGGTGCCGATTTGTTCCTCATGCCTTCGAAGAGTGAGCCCTGTGGCTTGTCCCAAATGATTGCCATGCGTTATGGCTGCGTACCCATCGTGCACGAGGTAGGCGGGCTGGCTGATACAGTAACTGCTTATCAACATGGCACGGATATCGGCAATGGCTTTAGCTTTGGGGCATACAATTCTCACGATATGTATAATGTTGTTAAAGAAGCTGTTGGTCTTTGGAAGGATTACAACGAGGAATTCACAGCTATCATCAAACGTGACATGGCAGGGGACTTCACTTGGGATAAATCTGCACAAGAATATATTCGCATTTTTGAATCTTTGAACTAAAAATAAAATTAATTTAACACTCAAATACTAAAGGCAGGCCGCTAGGCCTGCCTTTTTTCGTCTCCTAAACAACTAGTGCCTAGGAGTGTTCTTTTAAATTACTTCTTCATAAGATCCGAAGTCATGGAAGTCTTCGCCTCCATCATATTCAAAATTATTTACGATAACATTTGTCGTATTAATTTTCTTTCCTTCTTTATTAAAATAATAGCCTGCGCGTATGCGCCCTTGAACGGTGATTTTCTTGCCTGCATTTTTGAACGTGGCGAGGACTGTAGCTTGCTTTCCGTAGGCAACACAACGTATAAAATCGTAGCGGTCCTCGGGACTGGACTCGGGTGTGAACTTCCTGTTGTTTGGAGGACGTTGGACGATGAGCGTGAATGGGGCAATACAAAGCTTCTTATCGGTGTAAAAGGGTTCTATAACAGCTTCGATGCGTCCGCTGATAACTACGTTATTCATAACCCGTACCTCGCATCGCAT
>JAUNIS010000078.1 GCA_030523325.1 Phascolarctobacterium sp. | reverse complement strand
TATGGGTCAATTTTTTGTTTAGTTGTTCAATTTCATTTTACAATTTAAGAAAAAATTTTTTTCGCACTAAAACAAGCAACCAAAAAACTGACAAGATTTGTGTTTAGACGAGGCGGAAAGAAAAAACACCACAGGGACAGTACTAACACGTACGGACCTGTGGTGTTTTTTATTGACAACGAAGTATAAACCAAATATCGTCAGTTTTCAACCAAAAAACTTGTAAGAATCGCCTTTAGACGAGGCCGCAGGAGAATTCGTTTGTGGGACAGTACTAATGCGTACGGACCTGTGGTGTTTTTTATTGACAACGAAGTATAAACCAAATATCGTCAGTTTTCAACCAAAAAACTTGTAAGAATCGCCTTTAGACGAGGCCGCAGGAGAATTCGTTTGTGGGACAGTACTAGCGCGTACGGACCGCAAACGAATTCGACGAGAACGAAGTATAAAGCGATTATCACAAGTTTGCAAATAAAAAACGCGAAAGATTTGTGTTTAGACGAGGCGGAAAGAAAAAACACCACAGGGACAGTACTAGCGCGTACGGACCTGTGGTGTTTTTTATTGACAACGAAGTATAAACCAAATATCTCGCGTTTTTACTTAACTTCGGATTCGACACGCGCTAATATGAAGCACAAATCGCTCAAACGATTCAGGCAAACGAGCACGTTAGGATTAACCTCTTCTGTTTCCGCAAGACGCAGGAGACAACGTTCAGCACGACGAGTCGTAGTACGAGCAATATCGAGAGCGCCAGCTGCAACAGTGTCACCAGGCAGAATAAAATGATTCAAGGGCTCGAGCATAGCGTCGAAACGATCGATGGTCTCTTCAAACATTTTTACGTGTTGTTCAGTAATATAGGGTTGGGGTAAATTCAAGCTAGCAACATCTGCCATCAAGGACATCAAAAGGTTTTGAACTTTCAAGATGGTGCCTTTAACATCTTGACGAGTAGCAAGTGCACGAGCAAGACCCAATGCGGAAGTAACTTCATCAATAGTACCATAAGCTTCTACTCTCAAGCTTTGTTTGGGAACACGTTCACCAGTGTAAAGACCAGTAGTACCTTTATCGCCTGTTCTAGTATAAACTGCTGCTTTTTTCATTTTGCCACAACCTTTCTGGAAGTAAATTTTTAATTAGTAGATTTCTTCAGGAGCGAAGAAGTTGTTGATTTCGCGTTCAGCTGCTTCCGGAGAATCGGAGCCGTGAACGATGTTTTCGCCGATGGACAGAGCATAATCACCACGGATGGAGCCAGGAACAGCTTCCAGAGGATTGGTTGCACCGTTCAGTTGACGAACAGCTTTGATTGCGTTTTCGCCACGAATAACTGCGCAAACAAGAGGAGCACCAGTGATGAAATCAACGAGTTCACCAAAGAAAGGCTTGCCTTCATGTTCTGCATAATGGAATTTAGCTTGTGCTTCAGAAACTTTTACAAGTTTAAGAGCAGCAACCTTTAAACCTTTGTGTTCGAAACGAGCGATGATATCGCCAATAAGGTTTTTTGCAACTCCGTCAGGTTTTACGAGTACGAGGGTTTGTTCTACCATTGTTAAATCTCTCCTTAAAATTAATTTTGATTAAAAATCATTTTATATTGTACAGGCTTTCCTGTAACTAACAAATTATTTTTTGACAGACTTCAGTTTTTTCGCTTGTTCACGTAAAAGCTTTACGCGTTCTTCGGTGGATGGATGAGTGCTGAACAAGGATTTCAAATCCTTACCACTGAAAGGATTGATGATGAACATATGTGCAGTAGTCTCGGTTGCACGACGCATGGTCACACGTTTTGCGTAGCTTTCGATTTTTAACAGAGCATCTGCAAGAGCATCCGGTTTACCAGAAATTTCTCCACCATAAGCATCCGCTTCATATTCACGGCTACGACTAATAGACATTTGCAACATAGCTGCAATAATAGGAGCCACAATCATAACTAAAATAGCCACGATTGGGTTGCGGTTATTATCGTCACGGCCACCACCAAAATACAGGCCCCAATGAGCAATGGTATTAATTGCCGAAGCCATGCAGGCAGCAATCGTCGAAATTAAAATATCGCGGTGCTTGATGTGAGAAATTTCATGAGCGAGTACGCCTTCAACCTCATCACGGTCAAGTATATCAACAAGACCAGAATTAACCGCTACAACCGCGTGCTCAGGATCACGACCAGTTGCAAAAGCATTAGGTACGTTTTCAGGGATTACGTAAATCTTAGGCATGGGAATCTCGGCTCTAGTTGCAAGCTTTCTAACGATACCAAAAAGCTCAGGAGCATTAGCCTCGGTAATTTCTCTTGCTTGATATTGAGCCAGAACCAGACTAGCACTATTCCAATAATAATATAAATTCATACCTATACCAAAAATAAGCATCACTGTCATACCTTCGAGACCACCAAAAAAATCGCCCAAAAGCATTAAAAGAGCTGTGAGTATAGCCATGAGTAAAGCTGTTCTCATATTAGTATTACCTCCTATCTTATTTATTATAGCAATTTACTAATCATTTTTCAATTTGCTCTTTGATAGATGCTAGCATATTTTCACTATTTTCACGAACTTTTTTCTTGAGAATAGGATTCAAGAGCCCAGCAATCATCGGGATACCAAACTCAAAGTCAACGGAAAGACTTACTTCGCACTCATCAGCATTTTGAATGATGTTCCACTCACCTTCCATTTTTTTCAAATCGCCATCTGTTTGTGCATAGGCAATTTTTAAATCTTTTGGGAAGAAGCTGTCTCTTTCGGTCCAGACAATCTTGCGTCCGTCAGCATTACTTACCCAATGAGAAATGGTATAATCTTCACCACGTTCTAAAATATCAACGCTTACTAAATCCTTCATAAAAGTAGGATAAGCAGCCATATCACTAACTATTTCATAAATTTTCTTTGGATCACCCTTGATGGTGGTTTTACATTCTACGTAAGGCACGTTAATCCTCCTTTGTTCGTCGTTTTATTGGGAAACTTGAGAAAATTTTTTGTTTTCTTATCAATAGTCATAACAAATTTAATGCGGAATTCGGAATTCGGAATTCGG